>NZ_AP025627.1:646572-1280644 GCF_022846435.1 Parageobacillus sp. KH3-4 | reverse complement strand
TAGCGCACCAACGATACTAACCGCAGAACCCGCTTGTTTAGGAAGCCTCAATCCCGCTTCACGCAAAGCCTCAAATACAATTTCTATAAGCAACGCTTCAACCAGCGCCGGAAAGGGAATCTGCTCCCGGGAAGTAGCGATGGTTATCAAAAGTGTAGTCGGAAGCATTTCCTGATGAAAAGTCAGGATCGCCACATATAACGAGGGCAGCAAAAGAGAGAGCAAGAGAAATAGATAACGCAGCCAGCGGGTTGCCGTGCTGATTAAAGATCGTTGGTAGTAATCTTCACCTGTTTGCAGCAAGGAATAAAAAGAAACCGGTACAACCAAAGCGAAAGGAGTGCCATCTTGAAGAATCGCTACTCGTCCTTCAAGCAGACTCGCCACCACCACGTCAGGCCGTTCGGTATTCAAGACTTGAGGAAACAGGGAATAAGGATTGTCCTCGATGAACTCTTCAATGTAGCTGGTTTCCAAAATGCCGTCTACCTTGATGCGGCTAAGCCGGGTCTCTACTTCTCGGATTAACGTTTGCTCAGCGATTCCCTCAATATAAGAGATGACTACTTCGGTTTGGGTGTACTCTCCAATTTTCATTGATTTTGTTTTTAGCTGCGGGCTTCTTATTTTTCTGCGCAATAAAGAAAGGTTCGTTCCTAATGATTCGGTGAATCCTTCCCGCGGTCCCCTTATCACGGATTCCCCGACCGGTTCTTCGATGGAGCGTTTTTCCCAATTTGCCAAACCTAAAGCGAATCCTTCGCTTTGCTGATCGAGAAGCAAAACTGGGTTCCCGCCAGAAATATGTTCAATGCATTCTGTCACCGTTTGTACTTTCTTTACCTTGGAAATGGTCAATTTTTGTTCTAGTATATGATTGACAGGAATCAGCTGATCGGTATTATTTTCTTTCATCAAAGGGGTAAGTACGCTTGCATCGATTTCTTCGATGTTGGCTAAACCGTCGATGTAGATAAGAGCAGCTTTTGTTTTCCCGCCAATTTTAAATTGGCGAAAAACAACATCCATACAATGTTGATAGATGTTTTGCAGTTCTTGCAGATTTTGATTTAAGTCGGTAGAAAGAAAGTTCGGTTGTTGCTGATTTTGGTTTTTCCCTTGCTGGTTCTTCGCTATTTGTTTTTCTTTCTTGCTTTCTTTAAAAAAAAACATATGATTCCCTTCTTTCTAACGATCGACGTTCTCCACCTCTATTTTTTCCATTTTTAACATGCGATAGTCCCTTTTCTGACAATAAAGTTTATAAACGTAAAGCGGATGGTTTCTCATTTCTAAGAAAAACCGGATTCAAAAGATGATCAGAATCATAGACGATAATGGGCTTTTCCCGTTATGGATGCCCATCAACCGTTCGATTTTTCCATTTTTATGATTAGAGGAGGGATTTTTCTGAAAAAATAAAAAAAACCTTCATCCCGTGATTTCAGCCATCGGGATGAAGAGGCGAATTTATCGACAACTATATATTTTCGTGTCAAAACCTCTTTCTGTTAACCAATGATGCGTATCGCCGCGAATTACAAGCGGCACGCGCTGCAGTTTATCGATCGTCCTTGCCCCCAACGCTCCCATAATCAACGTTAAATCGCGGTGAAGCTCCTCGATATAGGCGACTAACGCTTCCACTCCTTGTTCGACAAGCGTCCGTAAAAACGGTACTGCCATTCCCACTGCGGATGCCCCCAGCGCGATCGCTTTCACAGCATCCAACGCGGTACGGACACCGCCGCTGCCGACCACGACTAAGGAAGGAGAAGTTTGAACTACCTCTACGATCGAGGCTGCCGTTGGAATCCCCCAATCATTAAAATACGCTATTATGTTGGAACGCCGTTTATTTTCAATACAGGCAAAATTGGTGCCGCCAAAACCGCCAACATCGACGATTTTTACGCCGATTTCCTTTAAACGCAAAGCCGTTTCCCTGCTCATGCCAAACCCTACTTCTTTTACGATCACAGGGACTTGAACGGTTTGAACAATTTGTTCAATACGAAGCAGCGCACCGGTAAAATCGCGATCCCCTTCCGGCATAACAAGCTCTTGCACCGCATTTAAATGAATCTGCAGGCCGTCCGCTTCAATCATATCGACAACACGCTTCGCGTCGTCCACCGTTGCTTCGCTTCCTATGTTCGCAAAAATAATACCGTTTTCGTTTACTTTTCGCACAATCTCAAACGTTTCCCGCTGCTTGTCATCTTTTAGCGCTGCCATTTGCGAACCAACGGCCATCGCTATTTGACAATGTTTTGCCGCCTCCGCTAATCCTTTGTTAATTTCTAACGTTTTTTGTCCACCGCCGCCGGTCATTGCATTGATAAAGAAAGGCGAACTTAACGAAAGTTCGCCTAAAGTAGTATGCAAGTGAATATCGCTAATGCGTATATCAGGTAAACTTTGATGAACAAACGCAATGTCATCAAAGCCGCTTGTACCTTGATCGGCAGTAGAGAGCGCATGCTGAATATGTTCGGTTTTTCGCTTTGCCCTACTCATGATCCATCCTCATTATTTTAATTTTTTCAGCTGCTCACCAATTACTTCGCCAATTTGGAAGCCTCTTACTTCGTTTGACAGATTTGCATATTGACTATAGTCTTCCTCAGAAGCCGCTTCTTCCTCGATTAAATCGCGTATACTTAACGAGATACGATGTTCGTCCTCATTTACATCAAGCACTTTTGCTTTTACTTCTTCCCCTTCTTTTAGCACTTCATGCGGGGTGCCGATGCGCTTATTGGAGATTTGCGAAATATGAACAAGCCCTTCGACACCCGGGAAAATTTCAACAAACGCACCGAACGGCACAAGCCGCTTCACCTTACCAGTGACGATGTCGCCAGGAGCGATTTTTTCGGCAATCCCTTCCCAAGGGCTTGGCATTGCTTCTTTCATAGAAAGGGAGACACGACCGTTTTCCTCGTCAACGGAAAGCACTTTTACTTTCACCGTTTCCCCTTCTTGCACGACATCGGACGGATGTGCGACGCGCGTATGGGAAAGCTGGGAAATATGTACGAGACCATCAAAGCCGCCAACATCCACAAACACGCCAAAATCGGTGATGCGGCGCACAATTCCCTCAAGCACTTGCCCTGGCTCTAAACGGCTAAATACTTCCTTGCGCTGGCGCTCTTGCTCTTCTTCCACGACGGCACGATGCGACAAAATGATGCGATTTTTTTCACGATCAAGCTCTACCACTTTGACCGCAAGCATCTTGCCTTTGTAGTCGGAAAAATCCTCGACATAGTGCGGCTCTACGAGAGAGGCAGGGATAAATCCGCGCACTCCAACATCGGCAACGAGTCCGCCTTTAACGATGTCTTTCACGACGACTTCAAACGTTTCCCCGCTAGCAAATTTTCTCTCTAATTCTTCCCAAGCGCGCTCAGCGTCCACTGCTTTCTTTGATAAGATCAGCAACCCATCTTCTTCATTTTCGCCTTCTTCCACTTTTTTTACTTTCGCTGTCACTTCATCGCCGACAGAAACGGCGTCACTTGTTTTGTCAATATGCAAACTCGATAATTCGCTAATTGGGATAATCCCGCTTTGTTTGCTTCCTTCAATATCGACAAGCACTTGCTTATCTTCTAACTTTACCACTTTTCCGCGAACGATATCACCTACCTTGTATACGTTCACTTGTAAATTCATATCCTCTGTCATTTGCAAACCCTCCTTAAATCGACTGACGGTCCGTGCTCCATAGAAAAACGCGCCTTCTACGTCATCGCTTACCACTCCAGACTATGATCGGTTATGGCGTGCAATAGGACCGTTTTTCTATTTAGTATACCATATTTTTTCAATAGACATGTAACTGAATGCTTATCGATGCTGATCCAATAATGCTTGGATATGCTGCATAATATAAGCCGTCGCTTCTTCCGGCGATGCTTTTCGCTCACGCAGCGGCGCCATATCGAGCGGCGCTCCGTAAACGACCTTAAGCCGCACAAACGGACGATATGAACCAATAATGGCGCACGGAACAACAGCGGCGCTTGTCCGAAGCGCAAAAAAACCGACACCAGGCAGCCCCTTTTTCAATTTGCCGTCTTTGCTTCGCGTCCCCTCTGGAAAGATGCCTAACACGCGCCCTTGTTTTAGCAGGTCTAGTCCGGTTCGCAACGCTTGGCGATCGCTCATTCCCCGTTTTACTGGAAACGCATGCAAAATCGTAATTAAGTTTTTAAAGAGCGGAACACGAAACAATTCTTCTTTCGCCATAAAATGAATCGGCCTTGGAGCGGTAATCCCAAGGATTGGCGGATCGAGGTTACTAATATGGTTTGCGCAAAGAAGTACTCCACCTTCTTTTGGAAACTGCTCCACTCCTATTACCTCAATACGGTAAAGAGGGATTAAAATTCTTTTGACAACTCCCTTGGCAAACGAATAAAAGTCCACCATCACCCAATCCTTTCATTGACAATTTCCATAATGCGTTCTACCACTTCTTCCACCGACAATGACGTCGTATCAATTTCTATCGCATCTTCTGCCTTTTTAAGCGGCGCCACTTCACGCTCCGAATCGATTTGATCGCGGCGCGCGATTTCTTTTTTCAGCGTTTCCAAGTCAGATGGAAATCCTCTGGCAATGTTTTCTGCGTGGCGGCGCTTCGCTCTTTCTTCAACGGATGCTTTCAAAAAGATTTTGACTTCCGCATCCGGAAGAACGTGTGTGCCAATATCTCGCCCATCCATGACGACGCCGCCATTTTTGGCAAGAACGCGTTGACGCGCCACCATTTCTTCCCGCACTAGCGGATGCTTGGCAACCAGCGATACCGCATTTGTCACTTCTTCGCTGCGAATAATGTTTGTAACGTCTTCCCCGTTGACAAACACAAGCTGTCCTTGCTCTGACGACTTTAATTCAATATATGTATTTTTTAATAACGAAACTAACGCTTGTTCATCATCAAGCGCAACCCCTTGACGCAAGGCCCGGTACGTTAGCGCCCGGTACATCGCGCCGGTGTCGATGTAAACATACGAAAGCCGTTTCGCTATCATTTTCGCAACGGTGCTTTTCCCCGCCGCAGCTGGTCCATCAATGGCAATGCTGATGTTTTTTCTCATAGTTCCCCCTACCATCATCGACATGAATTTTTTATCAAAGAAAAAAGCAGGAAATTCCTGCGTGCACGATGTCATTTTACCATATCGACCGCTAGCGGTCGACGATTGTTTCGATTGTTTTTGTTTTTTCTTGTTTACTGATCCCTTCATACTCATAAATTTTTCCAAAATAAGGGCTGAGTGGAGTGTACAAAATCAGCGCTTGGGCTATGATTAAAAAAATAAATTGAATCACGACAAGCTTCAGTAAAATCGATTCCATTCGTTTCATTCGGAACATAAGCCTGCCTTCCGTTTTTATACAGCCATTATTCCACGCTTTTTTGCGGTTTATTCGCGATATTTTCCTCTTTTTTCCTTATTTCCAGCTGCCGTTCAAAGCTATAGCGGATCAACAGCACCCGGTCTTGTGGCGATACATCGAAAAATTGCAAAGACGCTTTATATATATCGCTGTTTTCCGCTTGAAAGATGCGAATGATTTTTGCTTTCAGCTTTAAATAATGATATTCCCCGGATCTCATCGCTAATACCAACCATGTTTCCACCACCATTCCGGGGAACAGCTGTTTTTGTTGCGGCTGCGGCAATACGATCGCAGCCCCGCCAGCGCTAATATCTGTCGTCATCGTCGTAAATGGGGCAAATTCTTGTTGGAGCGGATGAATGGCTACATCGGTATTCGCTTCCACTCTTACATACTGACGGCGCTGAACGCGCACTAACTTATCGGTTCCCGGATAAGAAAGAACAACCATTGGAATCGGCTGGCGCACTTTTCCAATCACTTCTGTTTCAAATAAATAAATGCCATTATCTTCCCCTGCAAAACTTGCCTTAAATTGCATTCCATTTAATAAAAATACCGTTTTGCCCGTTTTCATGTGAATGGGATAGTCAATATGTATGTAGCTGTCACCTATTTCTTCCACTTTGCTTTTATATTGTTCCCCTTCCCCATCTATCGGCTCTAACATTAACGTATCTCCTATCTTTAACATCGGCTCTCCCTCTCATTTTCTTCTCATTTTTATTAAAACAAAAAGGAAAAGCCTACATCAAGCTTTTCCTGAAGCGAATTTCACAGCGCATTCTTTAACTATAATTTTGTTCCACGCTTTGCAGCTTTTCCACGTTTTCCTCCATTCCCGTATTCGCGTTAATAAAAATTTGATATGTGTCTTCCCCAAGCGTCCCTAAAAATTCATAGCAGAGCACTTGCTTGTTCATATCGTTTGTGATCACTGCTTGGCGCTGTTCCATCACTTTTAAATTTGGGTTTACTTTTTTCTTTGCCTGCTCCGCCGTCAATGTTGGTTTCGGAAGCGGACGCTGAATGGAGGAAGATAAATAATCGCGTGCGGAAAAACCGACGATCGTTCCATCATCGAGAGCCACTTTCATTTTAATGGTTTCCGGATAAATGCGGATTCCATTTTCATTCGTCACAAACGTCAATAAAGCGATGTTATCATATTGGGCGCTGTCATATAGCTCCAAGTTTTTAAACTTGTGCTTCCGCAAAAATTTCATTCCTCTATTTGCCGCTTCATGCAAACTGATCGTTTGCTTTTTGATTGGACGGCTATTGATTAACCAAATCGGATAACCTCCTTTTTCTGTAATGTCCATATAAATATCGCTCTTCGCCTTTGGATCGCGGATCGTCAAACTGTAAAATCGCTCATCCGCCCCTTTTCCGCTTGCAGTGACTTTTATGCTTTCCGTTCCTTTTAGTTCAAGAAAAGAACGGGCGATTCTTTTCGCTTCTGTTTTGGAAATCGGCTTCCCTATAGCGCGGACAAAACCTTTTTCTTTCTTCTCCAAGCCAACAAATGCTGGGCCAAATTCCGCTGACTTGGAAAACGAATCAACGTTTTTCTCTACCGCTTTAAATCCGTCAATAATGATGTTATCGCCCGGGCTGTCGTTTGTGGCAAGCGCTAATTCGACATCCATCCAGCGCAAGTTGTTTTTTAAGACCAAATGTTGAACATTGCGAAGTTCTTGTTGGATGTTCGCCGCGTTTTTATAAAGTGCTTGCAACGTGCGATATTCTTCCTTCGTAAGCGGTTCTTTCTCTAAATCGCGGACTGCGGTTCGATAGCTGAACTCTCCTATTTTGGCGAGAAACTCTTGCGTTTTGTTAAACGGTAGTAATGAAAGCGGCAATTGCCCGACATCCGAATGGGCCTCTGAGGCGATTCGCCATACTTCCGCCAACGCCGGAGAAAGCGATGTTCGGGAATTCATCGCAAGCGTGGTGCCGATTTTATCATGCAATAAATCCATTTGGTACGTTAAGTCATGGAAAGCGCGCTGGTAGTTGTTTTCAGCATGAATTAATACCGCGTTTTTCTCTTGATGTTCTCGATACCCCCAATATGCTGTTCCAGCGATACCAAGCAACAGCACTCCGATTAATACATTTCGTATCATTTCTGTTCACCTCCTGCACTATTTACAAAAAATATGTTTTCCGATCTGTTTAATTTGCGGACGACTCCAAATCCATGCGTTTGTTGCTGTTTCCGGGTTGAAATAATAAATGGCACCGCCGGTAGGATCCCAGCCGTTAATTGCATCAAGCACGGCTTTTTTCGCCGTTTCATTCGGCGTCAGCCAAATTTGCCCATCGGCTACCGCAGTAAACGCCCCAGGCTGGAAAATAACGCCCGCTATCGTATCTGGAAACGATGGATGCTCCAAGCGGTTTAAAATGACCGCTGCGACAGCCACTTGGCCGATATAAGGCTCTCCCCGCGCTTCTCCATACACGGCGTTTGCCATCAATTGAATATCATTTTGCGAAAACCCTTTCGGTACATTGGACGCTGTCGTTCCCGCCGCCCTGTTTGCCGCACCTCCCCCTTTATTTCCTTTGACTTGCTGGCTTAACGGCACGCCACCGTAATGGGTAAACGAATTGCCTTTGCGAATTTGTTCCTTCACAAATTGCTCATAATATTTCGATGCCTTGACTAGCTTCGCTTTTGTGCTTTCGCCGACAAGCCCGTCTACTGGAAGCCCGTATTCATATTGAAAGTTGCGCACCGCCCAATATGTCCTCCAGCCAAACACGCCGTCAATTTTTCCGTTGTAAAACCCGATATACTGCAATCGTGCCTGTAATTCGATGACATCGTCTCCAACCGCCCCGCGTTGAATGACTTGATTTGAAAATGCTTTTACTTCTTCGGCTGGCTTTCCGCAGATTACTAAACAAACAGCCAATACGATAAACGATAAATTCCGTTGCATCTTCCTAACCATATGCGAAACCTCCCGCATTGCTTCTATCGTTTTACCCCTATTTTCCTTCCAAATTCCCTTTTTATACAAAAAAAAGCAAAAAGCCAAGCTTATTGCGCTTGGCTTTTTGCTGGAGAGATTCCTTCGTGTTCATGCAATCCTTTCGCCTGCTTTACTTTTCGAAGCGCGAACCACCATAACAACAGCATGAACGGAACCATGTAGTAGCCCCATTTTTCTTGTGTTAGCAAAATAAAATCATATGTCCCGTGCAACAGAAAGGGAAGGAAAAACGAAAGAAATAAGTAGCGCTGCTTCTTCATCGCAAATTTTGCTTTCCCTAAATAAAAGCCCATAATTACCGCGAACAAAGCATGGCTTGAAACAGGCAAAAACGCTCTTGTTATGGCAAATTCCACACCATTTGCCAGTAAATATAAAATATTTTCCAATGTTGCAAAACCGAGCGACACGCTCGCGCTATAGACGATGCCATCATACGGCTCATCAAACTCATGATGATCATAAATAGAAAAATAGAGGATAAACCATTTCACAAACTCTTCTAACAATCCGGACAAAAAAAAGGCGCGAGTTACCGCAGATGTTGCCATTCCTTCCGCATGAAATACATATTGAATAAACATGATGGGAAATACAAGAAGCGCGCCAACAAGAAACGTCCGCAACACAATGGAAAGCGGTTCTGTTTCATATTCATCTTTTAAATAAAAATAACTAAGCAGCGCGATGCCTGGGGCAATGCCAGCAGAGATTAACGTTAACATACGACTCCCCGTTTCCATTCGTTTTCTCTATGGTAACATGAGAATGTGGCATTTGAAAATGATCTTCCAATATCTCATCATAACAAAACTTTTTCGGAGGAGAAAGGATGATGAAAAAATTCCTATTATTCATACAGGCTACACCATTCGATGAAAGAAGACGAAAAACAGGTGCCGTTCCTTCTGACAAAGCGCATCCGTTTTCATGATGCGCCCCCGCCGTTAGCGAGCATTGCCGACGTTTACGTCGAAGAACTGCTCCACTTGCCGTCGCCGCATATGACATCGCGGGAAATGCTGCAATTGCGCAAGCGAATCGAAGAAACAACCGCAAATGAACAATGGAAGGACTCTGTTGTTACGCATGGAACGGATACATTGGAAGAAACAGCATATTTTTTTAAATTTAAACGTGTGAACGGACATACCCATTGTCATTACAGGAGCGATGGAAATCGGCGCCGATGGGGCATAGGACAATGATGGAATAACGGCATGATGACACGCGCCAAGAATATTGGCATCATATAGAAAATTTTTGTTCTAAACTATCTTCATTAGCAGAAAGTAATATGGCTAATTTTATTCTTGCTTTTTTGCTATCTAAATCTTTCCCTAAAATAACCCCATTTTTGACAAGATCATAAGCACTGCCTAAATAATCATAAGTAGTATATACCTCACCTTCTTCTGCACTCGTAGTAATTACAACTTTTATTCCTTTGGATACGGCTTCTTTTACTGCATCCATCATTTTTGGCGATACTTGTCCTCGGCCTACCCCCTCTAAAACAATCCCTTTTACATTAGCATGAATCGCTGCTTTTATAAATTTATCATCGGCGTCTAAATAGCATTTGATAATATCTACTTCAGGTATTTCATTTTTTATTTTGTATACTTCTCTTCTAATTGGTTTTTGATATACGTATACTTTATCATTATCGATAATACCTAAATATCCGTATCCAAAAACAGCAAATCCCTGCAAATTAGAAGCATGTACTTTTTTAACATGTCTAGCTACAAATATGCGTTCATTAAACACGACAACTGTGCCAACGCCTCTTAAATCGTCATGACAAGCCGTATAAACGGCATGGCGAATATTTGTATATGCATCACTTCCTTGTTGCTCTGGGGAACGCTGAGAACCCGTTAAAACAATTGGGCGCTCATCTGAAATGGTTAAGTCTAAAAAATAGGCTGTTTCCTCCATGGTATCGGTTCCATGGGTAATGACTATACCATCGATCGTTTTATCTTGATAAATCTCCTCAATTTTATTTTTCAGGATTAATAAGTGTTCAAATGTCATATGCATACTTGGCAATTGAAATAAAGAGTGTATTTCTATTTTAATATCATCAGGCAAATTGCAAATTTGCGCTAATTCTTCTCCTGTCATTTCACCTGAAACATATTTACCTTCTTCTGTCTTTTTGCTTGCTATTGTCCCACCGGTAGTAATTAGTGCTACTTTTTTCATTCATGTCACCTCTTTGGAAACATCATAGCATAAATGAATGACGATACAAACATCATCGTTGCGGATAAATAAACGATCCACGAACAAGAAATGTTCATGAAATAATAAAAAAGGAGGCGGAAAAACCCCCTTCTGTTATTGTGATTTCTCCTTTTCTCGTTTTGCGATGCAAGCGGCAATTTGCCCGCCATGAAAGCGCCCGTTTTCAATAAAAATTTCATTCGCGTCATTTCCTGCCGCAATGACGCCCGCGATAAAAATGCCGCGCACATTCGTTTCCATCGTCTCCGGATCATAAAGCGGCCGGCCTGTTTCCGGATCGACCCCAACTCCCATCTTTTTTAAAAATTCGTGGTCAGGATGGTATCCAGTCATAGCGAACACAAAATCGTTTTTGATTTTTTTGCGTTCGCCTCCCACTTCGTAAATGACGGCATCCTCCGTAATCTCTTTTACATGGGCGTTAAACTCCATTTTAATAATTCCTTTGCGAACGAGAGAATCAAATTCCGGTAAAATCCAAGGCTTGATGCTTGGCGAATATCCGCTTCCCCGATACAATACCGTGACGCGCGCGCCCGCCTTGACGAGTTCTAGCGCCGCGTCCACGCTGGAATTTTTTCCGCCGATGACGACGCAATCGGTATTGTAATACGGATGCGCTTCTTTAAAATAGTGCGTTACTTTCGGCAAATTTTCCCCCGGTATGTTCATATAATTCGGGTTGTCATAATAGCCGGTGGCCACAATAACGTATTCGGCGCGGTATCGTCCTTTTGTCGTCTGCACGAGAAATGTTCCGTCATCTTGCTTTTCCACTTGTTCCACTTTCTCAAACGTTTGCACACGCACTTGTTTTCTCGTGACGACTTCTCGGTAATAAGCGAGCGCCTGATTTCGCTTTGGTTTCCGATTCTCCGTAATAAACGGAACTCCGCCAATTTCAAGGCGATCGCTTGTGCTAAAAAACGTTTGATGAGTCGGAAAATGATAAATCGAATTAACGATATTTCCTTTCTCTATTACTAACGGACGATAACCGACGTCTTGCAAAGCAATGGCTGCAGCAAGCCCGCAAGGACCGCCGCCAACAATAATGATCTTTTCTTCTTTCATTGCACGGTTCACTCCTTAGCCAATTCAAAAAATCCCCTATCATATGATAGGGGATTTTTTGGCATGTTGTAAATATGTTTGCTTTCTCTTTATACCCAGCCGCGGAAACGGCACGCTTCTGCCATTTTGCGAACGCCGACCATATAAGCAGCCAGCCTCATGTCAACGCGACGTGTTTGCGCCATTTCATACACGTTATTAAACGCTTTGACCATTACTTTTTCCAGACGTTCTTCCACTTCTTCCTCCGTCCAATAATATCCTTGGTTGTTTTGCACCCATTCAAAATATGACACAGTCACACCGCCAGCGCTCGCTAATACGTCCGGAACAAGCAAAATGCCACGCTTCGTTAAAATTTCCGTCGCTTCTAGCGTTGTTGGGCCGTTTGCCGCTTCCACGACAATGCTCGCTTTAATATTTGGCGCATTTTCTTTCGTAATTTGATTTTCAATCGCCGCCGGCACTAAAATATCGCAATCGAGCTCTAGCAATTCTTTATTTGTAATCGTGTTTTTAAACAATTTCGTCACTGTGCCAAAGCTGTCCCGACGCTCTAACAAATAGTCGATATCTAAACCGTTTGGATCGTAAAGCGCCCCGTATACGTCGGAAATGCCGATGACTTTCGCGCCAGCATCGTGCATAAATTTGGCCAAAAAGCTTCCTGCGTTTCCAAATCCTTGGATGACCACACGGGCACCTTTCAAATCGATTCCGCGTTTTTTCGCTGCTTCGCGGATGCAAATGGTAACCCCTTTTGCCGTCGCGGTTTCACGGCCATGCGATCCACCTAGCACCAACGGCTTTCCTGTAATGAATCCAGGTGAATTAAACTCGTCAATGCGGCTATATTCGTCCATCATCCACGCCATAATTTGCGAGTTCGTAAAGACATCTGGCGCGGGAATGTCTTTCGTCGGACCGACAATCTGGCTGATCGCGCGGACATAGCCGCGGCTCAGCCGTTCTAATTCGCGGAATGACATCGTGCGCGGATCACAGACGATTCCGCCTTTTCCCCCGCCATATGGCAAATCGACAATTCCGCATTTCAGGCTCATCCAAATAGATAACGCTTTCACCTCGCGTTCTGTCACGTTTGGATGGAAGCGGACGCCTCCCTTCGTTGGACCAACGGCATCATTATGCTGGGCACGGTAGCCGGTAAAAATTTTTACAGTACCGTCGTCCATACGCACAGGAATTCTTACTGTCAACATGCGAATCGGCTCTTTGAGCAGCTCATATACTTCTTCTGGGTATCCAAGCTTTTCCAATGCTCTATGTATAACGATTTGCGTCGCCGTTAATACATCATATTTTTCTTCTTTTTCTTCCAGATTTTCTTCGTTGGTATGCTTGTCGGCTACCATACGTAAACCTCCTATAAGCTCGCTATGGTTAATGTTGATATCGTCACCTTTCTTCATGTCATAGTATACACCTTCTTTTCATTTATGCAAAGGAAAAAAATAAAATGCCAAGCGATTTATGGATATTTACATTGTTTTTATATGAAAAACAGTTTTTTCCTTATTGTATATTTGTTTTCCTTGTAGTCTAGGGACGAAAAGAGAAAAATAAAAAGTCAGACCCCTTGTCCACATGACGGAGTCTGACGAAACGTTAAGAAGCTGGAAAATAGCGAACAAGTTGTTCAATTGCGCGATGTTCGATTAGTTTTTTTCCATATTCTTGCACACGATGTATCGTTATCGTGGAAGGGCTGGCAAATTCCGCCAACAAAGCGACAAAATTATCGAGCGGAATCGGCGGTTCTTCAGCGACGTGCAAGTAAAAGCGGTTTTGATAGGAGTAGAGAGTTCCGTCCAAGCAACCGATCGCGTAAAGACGATGAGCAAGCTGAATGACATCTTCGAACGTCTGAAATTCATAAAATATGTCATCGCTCTCATCGAGCGTTACTTGCATTTCAATATAATCGTCTGCGAACTCTTCCTCCGTATCGTCATATTCGCCCTCACTTGTTACGATAACAACCATTCCCTGTGCCGGTAAAGAGTATACTTCCACCGCGATCGACCCGTTTACTTCAAAGCCGAGTTCCTCGCTTGCCTCCTCAATCATGTCACGAAACAATTGATGAACTTTAAATGTATCTTTCCATAAATCCTCTTTCGTTAAACCTCGATCCATTAAATCGTCAAACGTAAGGAAAATTTTAATTTTATTATGGGTTAAGCGCTCAAGACGCATCAACACCCCTCCTTACCTACACAGCCATCTCTTACGGTTATTGTATGAAATAATTCGCAAATGGTTCGTTTGTTATTATTAATGAGTTTACATCGTTTGCAGCCATTTAGACAAGCATTTTTTCTCCATCTTCTTCAGCTGAACGAATCGTAATCAAATTCGTTTCCGCAGGGGCCCCGAGCCGGAGCGGAATATTCGTCGTCCCGTACCCGTTACTGACGTAAACCACCGTTCCGTCCACGTTTTTTAACCCGCCTTTTTCATACAGCCCGAACGATAAAAAGCGAATTTGTCCTCCATGCGTATGTCCGCTGACGACAAGGGAAATGCGGTGCTCGGGGCGAAGGCGCTGAACGATTTTCGGATTATGCGAGGCGAGAATACGGAAGGCGTTCTCATCTACTCCTTGAAGCGCTTCTTCCAACCTCGCCTTTCGTTTGCTCATGTCTGCCACCCCGATGAGCGCAAGCTTTTCCCCATTTGCGGATTGTAGCACAGCAGCGCGGTTTTCCAATATATGCACTCCTTCCTCGAGCAAAAGTGAGTGCAAATCATATTCCGCTTCGTAATCATTATTCCCCCAAATAAAATAAACCGGCCCAATCGTTTTTAGACGGCGGATATTTTCCTTGACGCGTGCGGGGGGCACCCCTTTTTCCGTAAGGTCCCCGCCAACTAGCACAATATCTGCCTCCCCTTTTATTTCCTTGACAATTTTTTCCGCCAATGTCCTCCTGTGAAGATCAGAAACAAAAAAAATGGAAAACGCCCGAAAACTGCTTGGAAACTGCGGAAATGCCAATTCAATGCGAACAACGCGGTTTCGATGCGCTTCCCACCACATATAGGCCAATAAGCAAAGAAAAACAAAAACGACGATCCAAACCAACATAATGCCTCCTATAAATTCCGTTTGTAATCGCGGGAACGATGAAAATCCAATGATATCATACCATAAATAAAAGCGAAAATAAAAAACAAAGCGGTTAGCTTCGCTTCCCATTGAAACAGCCAATAAAAACTTCCCGACGCGCCGCAGCAGCTAATTAGCCACTCTCCCCATCGCACTTGCTTTCGCCGCCACCATAAAACAATCCCATCCATTATGGTGCGAATCACCGCCGCATTGGCCAAAAAACCGATCAAAAAGCAAACCATCGCCAAAAATGAGCGAAGAGGGTTGAAAATAAGCTCGGTAATAAAATAGTCAAAATGAAACGGGGTTACCGGCGGCATCCAATGAATCATCAGATATCCACACAAAAATCCGGCAACAATGCAAAGCAGATGAAACAACATTTTGTTTCCTCCCTTTTTTCTTACATGTATTCACTGAAAAAGGGAGGCATGAATAAAACGTAATGGTCATAAATATAGACTGAAATTCTGCAAAAGGGAGGTTTCTTATGTTTACGACACGGAAACAATATGAACCTTATGTAAGTCCGTTTGACCCTTGCCCGCCGATTCGCGTCAAAACATATGTCACCGCGCCGAATCTGTATGTCGGATTTCAGCCGCCAAACTTGCCGCAATTTCCATTGCATGAAGCGCTAAAAAAAGGTACTCTTTGGAAAATTTTTTATGATCCATATTATGGCCCGCATGAAATGAAATTCAAAGGTGATCAACAATGAAACAGGTGTCAAAAGAATATTATGAGCTTTTGGAACAGCTTCAAACGGTTGATTTTGCCCTCGTCGAACTCACGTTATACCTCGACACCCATCCTACCGACTATCAAGCCATCCAACAATTTAACCAGCTCGCGCAAAGACGGAAACAATTAAAGAAACAGTTTGAATCCGCCTACGGACCGCTTCAGCAATTTGGAAACAGCTATTCCAACTATCCATGGAACTGGGATGATGCCCCTTGGCCTTGGCAAGTATAACAAAAAACAACGCGCTGGAAAAGGAGGAAATGAAAGGTGTGGATTTATGAAAAAAAATTGCAATATCCCGTCCGCGTCAGCACATGCAATCCGAAATTAGCGAAATATTTAATTGAACAATATGGCGGGGCAGACGGAGAACTTGCTGCTGCGCTCCGCTATTTAAACCAGCGCTACACCATTCCTGATAAAGTGATCGGCCTGCTCACAGATATCGGAACAGAAGAATTAGCGCATTTGGAAATGATCGCGACAATGGTGTACAAATTAACGAAAGATGCGACTCCAGAGCAATTGAAAGAAGCGGGGCTGGACGCGCATTATGTCGATCATGATCGCGCTTTATTTTATCATAACGCCGCCGGTGTCCCATTTACAGCGACATACATTCAGGCAAAAGGAGACCCGATCACCGATTTGTACGAAGATATTGCAGCAGAGGAAAAAGCACGGGCAACATACCAATGGATTATTAACATGAGCGATGATCCTGATTTAAACGACGGGCTCCGTTTTTTACGTGAACGGGAAATCATTCACGCCCAGCGTTTTCGCGAGGCCGTCGAAATTTTAAAAGAAGAGCGCGACCAGAAGAAATTTTTCTGATGAAAAATAGCTGAATGGGAGAGCACCATTCAGCTATTTTCGTAATACAGGTTAATATCGTACTCCTTTTTCATCAGCTCGAACAATTTATGCCTTTCTTTCCATTGTTGCTCTTCTTTCCATAAATCAGCGCTTTTTTGAATGATTTCGCAGCGAAGTGAGTGGAATTCTTCTTCTGCTTTGTCCGCATTTCGTTTGTAATGCAAAACGGCCCAGTACGACGTAAACAACAATAATAATATATACAAATGCGCTGTTTTTCCGAAAAACACCTGAACAAACGCCGCCCATGTGCCGCTCGGAACAACCAAATTAAATAAAACGTAGATGAAAAACGCAGTAAATCCGCTAAAAGTAACAATTTGCAAAAAAATGACGTTTTTCCTTAAACGTTCCCATTTTTGCTTTTTTTCAATCACTCCAAACAGCATTTGCTTCGTTACTTCATCAATGTGAAAATCTTCGAAAAATCCTTTGCTCACGGCCGAATCCCCTCATTTTTTCAGCAGCCTCTGCTATAAACGTATGTACGAGCCTGCTTGATTAGAACAAAAAAACGAGGATCTGCCCCTTATTTTTCCACGTCCACCATTGGAATTTGCAGCACCTGCCCTTTATGAAGCTGCATGCTTTTTAAATGGTTCCATTTTTTGATAATTTCCATTCCTTTATCACTTTGATAATATTTCATCGCGATGCTGTATAGCGTTTCATTTTCTTGCACCGTATGTGTAATCGTTTTTGGCTGCCCTCCTGAAGCTCCATCTTCTTTTTGCACGTCTGATTGAGGGCGCTCTTTTTTCTGCGTGCTAGGTCTGCTTAATGGTGGCGCAGTTTTTTCCTCGTCAGGAGCAATATCGATTTTCTCATAACTGCCTGTCTCGCTGCGCGTGATAACAGTCACAGTCTTTGAATCATTATGCGCATAATAAATGACTAACATTAAAACAGGGAGAGAAATAAAAAACAGCGCCAACAAACGGATAAGCGGATATTTTAATTTCCATTTCGCCCGCTTTTTCTCTTTCTTTCGTTTATGCACCTCTCTGCGCGATGGAAGCGACAGAACATCCTCATGTTTTTGTTCCACTGCCCCTCGCCATACTCCTTCTGCTTGTTCGTGCTGATTCACACACAATCGCCCCCGTCTTTTTGTTTCATGTTGCGAACATAGTCAAGGCGAATATCGACCGCCAAAATAAAATCGATAAGGAAATGGGCAAAAATCGTCACCCAAAGGCTGTTTGTCAATTGGTAAATATATCCGAGAAAAAAGCTTAACAAGACGACCATCGCAAATAAAAACAGCTTTTCCAAATAGCGCACGTGCAACAAAGCAAACACGATGCTGGCAACAAACAAGCCAAAATGCGTCTGGATGACGCCGCGAAACAGCAGCTCTTCGCTAAATGCGATCAATAAACATAAAAAAAAGATATGCGGAATCGACCGATTTTCAAAAATTTTTTCGTTAATTCCCCCATCATCATACCAATGCTCCGGCAAATAGCGCATTGACAAAAAATCGATGAATAAGACAATAGCGGCGCTCCCTCCGCCATACGTCAGCACCGTTGCGGCATCAAAATGCCAAATTTTTCGGAATGTCGAAATATCAAAAAGAAAAAACCCGGCAATAGCAGACACGACAATTAACAATAACTGGGTAACATATAAATGAATGAGTACTTCGCGGTCGCTCATCATGCGGATTTGTTCACTTTGCCGCCTCATCTAGACACGCCTCGCTTTAAAAGAAAATTCGCTTTAATTCCGCTTGCCAGCCATGAAAACGGAAATCCTTTTTCTCTGTCTCCACGCGCAAGTAACCCTCAAGCGGAAATCCGCACTGGTCGCAGCATAAATCCGGCTTGTTCGTCAATGATTGTTGAAAAGCGCGAACGATGAACTCCCGTCGGCATGAACGGTGAAAAACCCATTTTATCATTTCTCGCAGCTTCTTTCGCTTCCATTGTCTGCGTGTTTCGATCTTCTTCATTAGTTTTTCATACAAATCCGCAACTTCTTGTTCCGTCAGCGGCCGGGGGGAGGAAGCGACTCCTTCTGTTTCCAAAAAATACGTCAAAATCCGTTTCTGTACGTCTGTCAATGAACTTTCGCTCATTTGCTGTTCGAGACTATTCGGCGCCGCGCCATATAATCGCAAACTTTCGCATAATCGCTTCACCTGCGCATCTGTCGGCAATTCCGTTTCCATAAGAGATTGTACCATGTCCTCATCGCCATTGGTATACAGTAAAATCGCAATGCTCCTTTTTCCATCGCGCCCTGCCCTTCCAATTTCTTGCAAATACGCCTCCATTTGACCAGGCATATGAAAATGAATGACAAAACGAATATTTTCCTTATTCACACCCATGCCAAATGCGCTCGTACAGCAAACAATTTCCAATTGGCCGCGCAAAAATTGTTGCTGGACGAGCATCCGCTGTTCGGAATCCATTCCTCCGTGATAATAGGCGACTCGTTCGATTCCTTCCCTTTGTAGCTGCCGCGCCGCTGTTTCCGCCCATTGCCGGCTTGAAAAATAAATTAGCCCCGGACCTTGCAACATTTTGACATAATCAAACAGCTTTTTTACTTTTTCTTGAACAAACTCCGTTTTTTCTACTTTGATCGCGATATTAGGCCTGTCAACAGAGTAAATGTGCCGGCGCAGCGGCTGAAGCTGCAGAATATGCACAATATCATCCGTCACCTCAGGCGGCGCAGTGGCTGTCAACGCCAAACAAGTTGGAGAGCCGAGGCGCTTGCGAATTTCCCCTAACTTTAAAAAATCAGGGCGAAAATCATATCCCCACTGAGAAATGCAATGCGCTTCGTCGACGACAAACAAGGAAATGCGGATGTTCATCAGCGCATGAAGCAGCCGTTCCGACTGCAGCATCTCCGGGGAAACGTAAATAAACCGAAATTCATGCAGCCGCTCGATCGCTTTTCTTTTTACTTCCGTTTCTAAAAAACTATTAAAGGCGATGACTCTCTTTTCTCCCCGTTGCCGAAGCTGCTGCACTTGGTCTTCCATCAGCGAAACGAGCGGCGAAATAATTAACACACTGCCTTTTAGTACATATGCGGGAAGCTGATAGCAAAGCGATTTGCCTCCACCTGTTGGCAGCATCGCTAATACATCATATCCGCGCAAAATGTCTTCAATAATTTCCCGCTGTCCTTTGCGAAAAGAGGAATAACCAAATTTTTCGCGAAGCAACTGCTCTAATGTCACCACATTTCTCCTTCCTTTGCCAACACGAGGCGAATTTCAAAGTAGCTAACATCGTCAGCGACAGCATCGCGAATCGCTTTTAATTTTCGTGTTCGCAACTTTCGTACCGTTTCAATAATTTTTTCCGCCTTTTTCTCATTGATAAACGGGCGAATGGAAAACTGCGGAATATTTGCCGCAATCTCCACCACATGGTCTTCAATGGTGCTTCTTTTTAAGCGGCGCAACTGGGCGATTTCTTCAATCGACTTTCCGCGCAAGAGCCATTCATACGTTTTTCGTGTTGAAAACGTCAACGGTATAGGTAATGACAAATCATGCATTAATTCATGCAAAACGGATGGCCGTTTTGCTTCCGCTGTGGCCATCATATAATGCAGCACGTTTTGAAATTGAAAGTGAACGTATACCGGGTCTTTTTGCAATAAAGAAGCGATTTGCTCATTGGTCCAGCCGATTCGCTCAAAACTCGTCAAGCGCAACACAAACACCGTTGCTTCTTCTTCCGACATGGAAGAAAGAATGTCATATATTTCTTCATAGAGCGTTTGCGCCAATTCCCGCGCCGTTTTTCTTTGCGATAATAAATAACGCTTTACCCAAATTAACGTTTCCTCATGGCGGTGAATCGGTTCGAAACGGGTGCGATGAAGCACGTTGGATAACGTTTGGACAAGCAAAGATAGACGGTACCAAAACCATTTTTCCGATGCATGATATCGCCATCCGTTGATATGAACAGGAAAAAACACGCGACACATCTGTTCATTGAGCAGCGTTTTTCCTGCTTCCGTCAACATATAGGAACGGTTTTGTACAGGGGAAATCAATCCGTTTTCCAGCAATTGCTCGGCTAATGCCTCGATATCGTTTAACGTGACTTCTTTCCATGTCCCAAAAAAACGTTCTAACTGAAACCATTTGCTATCTTGCAACGTTTGCGATGATTTTTTTCCAGAAAACAGATGGTATATCGCAGATAAAGACCGTTCCCCGTTGAAACGGTGTAAGCAAAATAACATCAGAAATAACGCATACCCGCCGTTCATCCATGCTGCTCCTTTATCAAACTTTTAGTTAATATCATTTGTAATTGTAACAAAAACATCTGCTAAGTTTCTCCCATAAAGTTTTCTCTGTTTAGAAAAATGGAAAATGGGAAAATGTAAAAATGGTCATGTGCGAAATAGCGATATCGCATTTTTATATTGAAAAGTTGCAAAAACCGTCTTATTATAAGAAGTGAAGTTCATTTCCGAGTACATTACACGGAGATGACCCATCCGTTTGAAATAGAATTTGAGGAGGTTTTTATTTATGCCAAAATATACGATTGTCGATAAAGAAACATGTATTGCATGCGGTGCATGTGGTGCTGCAGCGCCGGATATTTATGACTACGACGAAGATGGCATTGCATACGTAACACTTGACGACAACCAAGGAATCGTGGAAGTGCCGGAAATTCTTATTGACGACATGATGGATGCATACGAAGGATGCCCGACTGAATCCATCAAAGTCGCAGACGAGCCATTTGACGGTGATCCAAATAAATTTGATTGATAAAAACGCCCTCTTGTATGCAAATGCAAGAGGGATTTATTTATGTTTAAATGAGCCCTTTATGCCCTCAAAACTGCTTTTCTTTTATAAAAGATGAAGTCCAACACTTTGTGTAAAAATAAATGGCACAATGCAGTTTCATTCCCCAGATTCCAAGTTTGCTGGACAGGAAATGGATTTTACACAATCATTGGGACTCGACCTTCATAAGCAGCATTCATCCATCTAAGCGCTCCTATGAAAAAACATGTTCCCGTTTCTTCTCGATTGTTTTGCGCCAAAATCCGTTGCCTCATATTCGCGCGTCATCCGTTGGTAATCCGCTTTCGGAAGCCGGACCATCTTTCGCTAAAAGCGACCAGAACGGAACATCAAGTTGCATTTATATAGTTGCTACACTTTACCATCTATTCTATAATAGAAACGCATATATACATATAAAAGGAGGAAATGATTGTGGCGTTCGAAAATAAAGTTGTCGAAGCATTTATCGAAATTCCGACAGGAAGCCAAAACAAGTACGAATTTGACAAAGAACGGGGCATTTTCAAACTAGACCGCGTCTTATACTCTCCAATGTTTTATCCAGCAGAATACGGATATTTGCAAAACACGCTTGCATTAGATGGCGACCCGCTTGACATTTTGGTCATCACCACCAATCCAACATTCCCTGGCTGCGTAATTGATACACGCGTCATCGGTTATTTAAACATGATTGACAGCGGTGAAGAGGACGCGAAATTAATCGGTGTTCCTGTCGAAGATCCGCGTTTCGATGAAGTCCGCAGCATTGAAGATCTTCCGCAACATAAATTAAAAGAAATTGCTCATTTCTTTGAACGCTATAAAGATTTGCAAGGAAAACGGACGGAAATCGGCGCGTGGGAAGGTCCGGAAGCTGCCGCCAAACTCATTGACGAATGCATTGCCCGCTACAATGAAAATAAAAATAAATAACGGGAAAGACGCCCAAGTAAACGAACGACGGCTTGGGCGTTTTTTCATTCAGGAAAATCCGAACATTTCGTAGTAAAAACGTTTACATTGGTATGACTTCTTATCATTTCATTGACAGATTGTGCTTTATTATGATAAATTATCAGAAATTTAAAATTCTTGATAAGAAAGGAGCTCACCATCGTGTTTCGCATTTTAGTTTCCGACGCAATTAGCGAAGAAGGATTAGCCCCACTACGAAAATCCGAACAAATTGAAATCGTACAAAAAAAGGTAACAGAAGTGGAAGATCGACTTCATGAATTTGATGCCTTACTTGTTCGTAGCGCTACGAAAGTAACCGAAGAACTCCTTTCTAAAATGCCAAATTTAAAAATCATCGGGCGCGCTGGTGTGGGGGTTGACAATATTGATGTGGAAGCGGCAACAAAACGTGGAATCATCGTCATTAACGCGCCAAACGGAAATACGATTTCCGCTGCTGAACACACATTCGCCATGATGGCCGCACTTGTGCGCCATATTCCGCAAGCGCATATTTCTGTGAAATCTCGAGAGTGGAATCGCTCTGCTTTTGTTGGAACCGAATTGCAAGGAAAACATTTAGGAATTATCGGATTTGGCCGCATCGGGTCCGAAGTTGCCAAACGCGCACGCGCGTTCGGTATGTTTATTCACGTATACGACCCATTTTTGACAAAAGAACAAGCGGAAAAACTTGGCGTATCGATTCATACACTCGACGAAGTGCTTGCCTGCTCGGATATTATCACTGTGCATACTCCATTAACGAAAGAAACAAAGGGGCTTCTTGGCGAAAAGAATCTGGCGAAAACGAAAAAAGGAGTATACCTTATCAACTGTGCCCGCGGCGGCATTATTGATGAACAAGCATTAATCCCATTTCTGCAAAACGGCCATGTTGCCGGGGTAGCTCTTGACGTATTCGAACAAGAACCCCCGGGCGACCACCCGCTGTTTGCGTTTGACAATGTGATTTTCACGCCGCATCTCGGCGCTTCAACGGTCGAGGCGCAACTGAACGTCGCCACGCAAGTCGCTGAAGAAGTATTGCAATTTTTAGAAGGAAAGCCAGTGACATCGTCTATTAATCTACCAACATTGTCAAAAGACGTGTACGAAAAAATTCAAGCGTTCTACAATTTAGCGAAAAAAATGGGAACCATCGCATCACAATATATGAATATTCCTGTTCAAGAACTATCCGTCACATATGCGGGAACGGTTGCCGACTTAGAAACGACGTACATCACGCGCAGCCTGCTTGCTGGATTTTTACGGCCTCGCGTCGCTTCGACGGTCAACGAAGTGAACGCGGCGATGATCGCAAAAGAACGTGGCATTACGTACGGGGAAAAATTTTCCGACGAAACGCACGGTTATGCAAACTGCATCTCTCTTACCGTGCATGGGGAAAACAAAACGTTTACGATTAAAGGCACACATATTCCAAACTATGGCGACCGTATCGTTCATTTTGACGGATTTACGATCGATTTTGCGCCTGAAGGACATCTTCTTTACATCCAACACCAAGACCGTCCAGGAATGATCGGAAAAGTCGGAAATATTCTCGGCGAGCACCAAGTGAACATTGCCACAATGCAAGTCGGACGCCAACAAGCTGGTGGAAAAGCAATTATGATGCTCTCATTAGATAAACCGATTGATGATGCTTTACTTCAAAAATTAACGGAAATTGAAGATATTGAAACGGCGAAAAGAGTGGAAGTGTAGCGGATTTCATAAAAAAGAAACGGATTTCTGGTTATCAAGACCTAAATAAATTATAAAAAGGAGAACACATATTATACATGGCTAATATGTGTTCTCCTTTTATCTTTTATTAAACTAAAGAACCCGTTCGTTTAATAGGATTACTTATAGTTCCTTGATGGAAAAACATTTGCCATCTTCCACCTATAAATTTCCAAATTGAACTACGTAAAGTATGTTGCATTCTTGTTTCATCTTTTACACGATATGTCGTTAACACCACATCTTCTGATAAAAGGTGTATATCAAAATCATAAAGAGTCATTTTCCTTACACTAAGTCCACTTTCTCCAACACAATCCTTTTTATACCAAACATTCCCTGAACTTCTGAATTCAAAAAAATCGTCTGCAAGTAATTTTTCCAGTTCTGCTGGTGTCGTGCGAATTTCAGGTTCTAACAACCGTTTCTCTAACTGACATAAATACTTTTTTAATGCAGATTTATTCTCCCGCTGTAGGATATGTTCTCCTCCTTATTTAAAGGTTCCATTATATACATAATAGACCATATTTTCAATATCTACATAATGAATCTATTATGTATGAAAAAAGAGGATATATGTCCTTATGCTGAACATAATATCCTCTAAATAGATTTAAATATTCCCTGCATTGGGCGCGTTTCGTGTGTTTCATCCAAGCGGCACCGCTTTTCTTTCGCCTTTTTGAAATGTCATGATCTCCGTATAACCAACGCTTTTCGCCAGCGCAATCGCTTTGTCATAATCCGCTCCTACATGTTCAGGAACGTGCGCATCGGATGAAAGGACGATCGGAATCCCTTTATCATAGCACATTTGCAATAAACGTTTATCAGGATAAAGTTCGCCAACCGGTTTGCGCAATCCGGCGGTGCTAATTTCCACACACGTTTTTGAATTCGCAAGCGCTGTTGTAGCGCGGTCATATTGTTCTAATAAAAATTCTTCATCCTCCGGAACATATTTAAAAATTTTGACTAGATCGATATGACCGATAATATCAAATAAGTTCGATTCGGCTAAGGTGACAACTTGGTCAAAATATTTGCGATATGTATCGTATAAATCCCGGCGTTCCCATTCTTTCCGATATTCCGCCAAATCAATGCCGAAATCATCAACCCAGTGGATGGAGCCAATCACATAATCAAAATCGTATGACTGAATAAATTCCGCCATCTCTTCATGTTTTCCCGGCGTATAATCCATTTCGATGGACATTTTCACATCAATTCCGGCATCCCACGCTTCATGGAAAAGCCGGACATAATCTGCCATATCATAATAGCGGCGTTCGTCCACCCATGGATTCGACAAAATATTTTTCGTTTGGTAAAAATGATAGGCATGTTCGGATATGCCGAAATGTTGAATTCCTTTGCGCGCCGCTTCATCGGTGAATTTGCGCAAATAGCCGAGCGTCAATGTTCCACGCTCCAAATGATTATGATAGTCTGTTAACATCAATGATCGCCTCCCACTATTTTCTATCATTATATCGCACGAAAATGGGAGAGAACAACAATTTTCACGAATTTTCGCAATGTCACCCGGTCATCCCGATCATAAATAACAGCCGGATGCAAGCAGCCATCCCCGCCACTACCAGCAAACGTCTCATCACATCGCCCATCATCATTCATCCTCCTCGTTATTTTTCCACCATATATGTATTATGTCAAAAAAGAAGCAAATAGAACTTCATTTTTGCCGCGCTTATTTTGCAGGCGAAATAGCCACAATCGGATTCGGACCGACGGGCACAGCAATCTTCTTGCCAAATATATATGGACCGATCCGTTTTACATTCCCGCCCATAAACGTCACTGAACGAAAGCCAAACTCTTTAGCGGTAAGTAAAATCGCTTCAACCATCCAGTATGTCGACGGAAAGGCGTCAAGCTGCGAATCCAAAGCAAATCGAATAACGACATTATCTTGCCGCACGTCCACTCTCTCAATGTGAACCCCTTGCGGAATCGCCGAACGCATCGATGCATCCACATCTTTTTTCATTTGTTTCAACGCCTCGAAAAACGTCCGAAAACGTTGCGACGACGGAACAAGAAATATTGGATGCGCCGGGCCTCGCTGATATAAATAATACGCCCGTTTCTTATTGGAAATTTTCATCGACCTGACATAACCTCTGTGACTAAATTCCATTCCTTCCTTATTTTCGGTAAAAAAACGAATTTTCTTTCCGCCCATCCATCGTACCGTTTCTTCAATGCTTGATAGAAACATCGTTTCGCTCGTTAATCCTTCGAAAAAAACCGGATTTTGTTTGGAAACGCGAACAATCCAGACTTGCTTGCTTTCACGAGAAGGTTCCATCGTTACCCCATTGAGCAAACGCTTCGAGACTCCCCATGTTTGTTCATCAATTTGCGTTTTCGCCGTTTCAAGCTGCCGCTTTACTGATTCATATTTTTTTACCGGAACACTAAGCGGAATGATAACTTGGGACTGCTCGTCAGGCAACCCTACTACCGCGATATCTTGGCCATTCAATGCTTCTTTTTCCACAATGCGTGATGGAATGTCGTCGTGTTCATTTGCTGACAAAAGCGGTCGACTCTCGCTGGAACGATGTTCGGCCTGTAACGTGATAATACGTTGATCCGGTTTTTCTGCTTTTTCTTCTGACTCTCTTTTCATCGGGAGGCTTGGCACACTAAGAGCAACAACGATCATGGCAGCAACGACCGAGGCGAGCGATGGAAGAAACCACGCTTTCAACCATGCTATTTTTCTTGCTTTCACCAACTGTCGATACACTTCTTCTTTCGAACGATGATCTTTTATCATCGGCATTTGTTGCAACGTATGCTGGAGGCACTCGTCATTCCATGGAAATTTTTTCACGTTGTTTTCCTCCTTTCGCTGCTTCTTCCTCCATGTACCTTTTTAACACTTTTAACGCCCGGTGCTGTGTCGTTTTTACTTTGCTTTCCGTCCATCCTAACGTTTCTGCCGTTTCTGTAATCGATAAAGACTGGATAAAGCGCAGTATAATCACAAGCTGCTGATCAACGGTGCAACGTTCTAAACAGCGGTACATAAGTCGAATTTCTTCTTTTTGAATCGCAATTTCCTCGGGGAGCGGCTGTATGTCGCAAAGTTGGTCATCGTTCCAATCAAATTTTTCCGATATTTTCTGTCTCCAACTTTTTTGTTTGCGAAAAAAATCGATGGCCACGTGGCGCGCAATGGATAACAGCCATGTCTTTTCGCTGCTTTTCCCTTTAAAGCGCTTATATGAACGCAATACTTTTATGTATACTTCCTGAACGAGATCTTCCGCCTGTTCCCGATTTCTCACCATATAAAATAAAAAATTAAAAATGTCCTCATGATACTTTTCGTACAACTCCTCAAAGACGGAGTCCATCCTTTCTCCTCCCCATTCTACTTACATCTGTCGATTTGGCAAATCATTTCGTCACAACTATCATAAAGTTTCTTCGCGAAAAAAGGAAGAATATTTACGGAATATTCTTCCTTTTTGCTTCTCCGTATTCATTTATAAGTGCAATTCGAGCGGAAAAAATAAATCTTTTGCGATCTTTTTTATTTCTTCCTCCATATGAGAATGGTAACTGATTAATAGAGAAGTCGCTGGGCCTGATGAGTCGAAAAGCGGCAACGCGCAGGAGCAAGGTGAAGCGGAAAGGCCGTTAGCATGAAGCAATTGTTGCAGTTCGTAATAAATTCCTTTAGAACCAATCGGCACAAGTTCATAAATGCCATTTTGTTTTAACAGTTCCCGAAACAAAGAGAGAGAAAGCATCCGCTCTTTGCGCTTCAATACCTCATCGCCGACAAGCGGCTCCCCAATCACTGCAAATTTTGCATCCGGCGGGGTAATTCCGACCCGTTTCCGCTCCGCTTGTATCGTACCAACAACCGTTATGCCAACAGCGGACTGCAACGTCGGAAAGTTGGATTCACTGCTTCCGACAATCGGAACATCCATACGCAATTCATCACACGTCTGGCGAATGCCGTTGCAAAGCGTTTCCCATGCCTCGTCGTTCACGAAATTTTGCAGCACCACTGCGTGCGGCTTCGCTCCAACGCTCAATACTTCCATAAACGCAACGCGCGCGGCAAAATACGCAACGACATCATACGGAGCGCTTACGGCATCCATCTCTTTCTCCCCAACCGCCGCCGAACCATCCGCCGCTACTACTAATTCAGTATCATCATAAAGCGGCAAAAACAGCACATCACGCATATGTCATCTTCTCCAATTCGATTTATTTTTTCTCTTCCTTGTCGCGAAACACGATCGCGCTCCGTTCATATTCGATGTCTTTTACTCCTAAACGCGCGTTAATGACGCGGGCGGCCGCAAAAAAGTAATCAGACAAACGATTCACGTATTGCAGCACGATTTCGTTCATCGGCTCTGCTTTGCTTAATGAAACGATGCATCGTTCCGCTCTTCTTGTTACTGTGCGGGCAACATGGAGCGCCGCTGCAGCCGGGGAGCCGCCGGGCAAAATAAATTTTTCCAGCGGCGGCGCTTCTTTGACATATTCATCGATGCGCGTTTCCAAAAACGTCACCATCTCCGCCGTTACTTTATACGGAAGCTTTCCATTTACAATCGCCAAATCGCCGCCGCAATCAAATAATTCATGTTGAATTTTCTGCAATTCCGCACAAATATCTGGAAATTTTTCCTTATCTAACAGCGCCAGCGCCTGCCCGACAAACGAGTTCACTTCATCTAGTGTACCATATGCCTCCACGCGCAGATGGTCCTTATCGACACGCCCGCCAATTAAGCTCGTTTTCCCTTTATCGCCTGTTCTCGTATATAGCTTCATATCATTTCTCCCCCTTATTTCATTCGTTCTGCTAATCCGCACCAAACGCGATCGACGCGGTCGCAGAGCTGCGCCAGTTGCTGATAGCACCAGCCGGTTACATCGCGCCATAACCGCTTTTCTTTTTCTACTGGAACAACCCCTTGCGTAATGTCGGTGCCAATCCACACAACCGTTCGGCCGGCACCTTGCTGTTCCCACTCATGCCACTTTTGAAACATATGCTTCCAATACGTTACATCTGGAATGCGGCGAATCGCCGCTTCCAATCCTTCCAATACAACGACTCGTTCGATTATATTCGCATCTGGCTCGCCATATTCGCGCTCATATCCGTTATACCAAACGACATCGTTCCGTTCTCCTATCCGGTAGTAAGCGCGCGCCCATTTTCGTTTTCCTTGAAAAGCACCTCCGACAATGAAATGCATCGTTTTTTCTCCTTCCATCTCACGAGTGTCGATTGCAAGGTAAATCCGCCGCCAAACGGCACTATCCATTCCCAAAACGGCTGCTTTTGCGGAGCGTAGCGCTCCAATACGCAACGAATCGGGCCGCCATGCGTAACGACGGCGACATGATTTGCATTTGCTTGCTCGGCAAGCAGGATCGTTTGTTCAAGCGCTTCTTCCACCCGCTGGCAAAAAGCTTGGTAGCTTTCTCCGTTTGGCGGCGCCATCACTAGCGGCGAGCTCAGCCATTGTTGGTACTCTTTTATTTCTTTCAACTCTAAAAACGTTTTTCCTTCCCAATCGCCAAAATGCATTTCCCGCCATTGCGCCATTTCATATTTGTCACCGCCATAGTTTCTAAATAAAAGCTCGCGCGTCTGCCTACAGCGGAGCAAATCGCTTGACACAAGCAAATCGACAGGCTTAAAAAGCGGCAAGTCTGCTTGGAGAAGCCGCGTTTTTTCCGGTTCGGCAAGCGACACGTCCATGTGTCCGATATATCGCTTTTCTTTATTTTCCGGCGTCATCCCGTGACGGATTAGCGTAATAGCCAAATCATCAACCATAGCCACGTTTCCACCCCCTCAACAAATGCTCCAAGCGTATCGCCGGTAATGCCGCCAAACTGTTTTTCAAAAAACAAACGTGCAACCAAAACGGCAAACATCGTTCCACCAACAAGCAAAACCACCGTTTCGAAAACAGAAACGGCCGCGATGCATACACTCGCAAGCAAGCAACCGCCGATAGCAACCGCCACATATGCGTCACGGCGTTCGATATGTTCCCGAAAGGCTGCCGCCATGCCGGTTTGTTTCGCGGGTTTTCCATAGATAAGCAGCCATGTCATTGCGATTCTTGAAAGCAGCGGAATAGCAACAATGAGAAACACGTCAAGGTGGGAGCGTATTGTTTCAAATATGAATAAAAAGCGAAACGAAAGCAAACATAAAATGGATAATACAGCAAACGCCCCGACGCGCGAATCGCTCATAATTTCTTGGCGGCGCTTTATATCCCGATACGAAAAAAATGCGTCGCTTACGTCCATCCAACCATCGGCATGCAACCCTCCCGCAAGCCAAACAGATAGCCACAGGAGGGAAAGCGCAAGAAACAACGGTGAAAACGAAGAAAAGGAAGAAAAAACGAAATACGCCAACGCTTCAACGCCGCCAATCAGCGCTCCGACAAGCGGAAACGTGCGGACAGACCAGCGTGCTGTCGCATCGTTCCAATCAATTTGCTTCCGAATCGGGATTACCGTCAAAAATTGAACAGACAATAAAAACCCGCTCCAAATTGCTTTCATAAGCATGATTCTCCTTTTTTTACAACGGCGACGCCGTTTTGTACTAAAATGGCAACTTGTGCGTTAGCGACAATTTGTTGATGAAGCCAGCCGAGCATTTTCATAAAATGGTATGTCCCTAAATCATCCGGCACCCCTCCCGAAAACAATTCATTGGAAACGATAATCAGCGCTCTGCTCGCTTTCTCTAATTGCTGCAGCGTCGCCCACATTTGCCTTGCCTTTCGAAAACAAACCGTTTCCTTTTGCCAGCCTTCATCGGCAAACAATTCATTGGCAAGCCAGTTCGTTACACAATCAAGCAAGACGACATCGTTTTTTGTGAAAACAGGAATGAGTTTGGCCAGCCGCACCGGCTGTTCCCATGTCGTCCATTTCACCGCTTGTTTCTGCCGCCGCTTTTGGTGATGAGCAATCCGCTGTTTCATTTCATCATCAGCTGCCTGTGCCGTTGCGATATAGTGTAAAGCACTTTCCGGCGATGCCAGCTTTTGTACATAAGCTTCAGCAATTCGGCTTTTCCCGCTCCGGACGCCGCCGCTAATAAACACAATCATCGCGCCCACCGCCTTAGCACGTGCAGCAATTGATCGTTTTCTTCCTTCGTTTTCACCGCTAAACGCAAATACTTGCCGTCAAGGCCGCGGAAATTTATCGTATGGCGCGGTACAATTCCTTCCCATAATAAGTGATAAAACAGCGCTTCAGTGGAACGGTTCGGCAGCCGCAATAAATAAAAATTGACGACGGACGGCGAAACGTAATACCCATACTCCCGCAAAACCTCCGTTATCCGCGCTCGTTCAGCGGCAATCATCCGTTTTGTTTGCGCAACAAACTCGTCCATTGGCAAAAAATGCAACGCCAGCTGCTGGGCAACCTTGCTTACGCTCCATGGCGGCTGCAGCGCTTTTATTTGCGCGATGATCTCTTCATTGGCAACCATATAGCCGATGCGCGCCCCTGCCAAATGATGAATCTTCGTTAATGACCGCAGAACGATCAGATGGGAAAAATGATCGATCCACTGCAATGCGGTAAATCCATCCTCCCAAAAATGGTAAAACGCTTCATCGATGACGACAAACGTTTTCGCCTTTTCCGCCGCCATAAGCAATTCATACAATTCTTCTTCGGTCATTACCGTTCCCGTTGGATTGTTTGGATGGCATAAAAAGAAAGCATCAACATCCTTTAATAACATCGTTAACTCGCTTAATTCATATTTCCAGCTTCTCTCTTCATTTGAGACAAGCGAAACGATCTTGCAGCCGTGCGCTTTACAAGCACGGCGATATTCAGAAAACGCCGGTTCGGCGATGCCAATCCGCTTTTGAGAAAACAACTGTCCTAGCAAATAAATGCATTCCGAAGCGCCGTTGGCCATTAAGATTCGCTCGCGGGCAATTCCTTCGGCGCGCGCCAGCAAATCAACCAATTGCGAGGTGTCCGGATCCGGATATTCCATCGCCCAGCGGCAAAAATCGGTTTGTGTCGGCCAAAGGGACAACGGCAGTACATATGGATTGGTGTTGACGCTAAAGTCGACGTACGCCGCCGGAGCCGGAATCCCAAGATGCTTATACAATTGCTGAGGATTTGCGCCATGCGCTGGCAAATTCAATCATCATCCCCCCTATAAAAAGCAATATCGCAAACGATAAAACCGTCACGAGCATGATCCGCACCGCTTGGCGAATATGATCTTTTTTCAGCGGAATGAGCGGATCGCCGATCGTCGGACGGTGTGAAACGATTCCTTTATATGTATTCGTTCCGCCAAGCTGCACGCCAAGAAGCGCCGCCATCGCCGCCTCCGGCCACCCGCTGTTTGGGCTTGGATGCTTGCGGGCGTCGCGAAAAAGCACCCGAAAGCAATGGCGCATTCGCCTTCCGCCATGAACCAATACCATCACCATCGCCGTCAGGCGAGCCGGCACGTAGTTAACAACATCGTCCAAACGAGCGGACGCCCAGCCAAACTCGCGATACGTATTATTTTTGTAACCGAGCATCGAATCGCATGTGTTCACGGCCCGGTAAAAAAGCGCCAACGGCGCACCGCCGATGAAAGCGTAAAACAGCGGCGCGGTAATGCCATCGCTCGTATTTTCCGCCACCGTTTCCACACAAGCGCGCACGATTTCCGATTCTCCCAAATTTTCTGTATCCCTGCCGACAATCATGCTTAATTCGCGCCGCGCTTTTTCCATGTCTCCCTGTTCCAAAGGAATGAGCACATTCCAGGCAGCTTCCTGCAAGCTTTTCGCGGCGATCGCCGTAAAAATCAGGACCGCTTCGACGATCACGCCAAACAGCGACGAAAGCGAATAACTGATATATACAGCAAAAAACGACAGGCCGTAGACGATTCCCGTTACCGCCACGGCGGCGACGATTCCTTTTGCGCGCCGATACCGCCCTTGATTCAGTCGTTGATCCAAAAAAGCAATCAACGATCCGATCGCGCGCACAGGATGCGGGAGCCAACGAGGGTCTCCAATCAGCACATCAAGCAACAATGCCAGCGCAATCGCGAAAAGATGGCTCACGACGATCCCCTCCGCTGTTGATAGCGGCGCAACGCTTCTTTTGTCGCTTCATAAACGGTGCGCCCTATCGCTTTCCCAAGCGGCGTGATCGTTCCAGCATATGGAAATGTTTTCCCTGTTTGCGTCGCAGCAATCGCGATGCAATCCGTCGATGTTCCTGTTGCATAAGTGTTTGTCTCCGGATCGATAATTTTTTCATCGTATAGCGCTTTTGTTTTCGCTTCCGTCGCCGTCATTACTGCTTGCACATATGCTGCCTCCGTTAAATTCCCGTCAATGAATACGATAATGTTGATTGTGCCAATTTTTTGATCGAACCGCGCCCGTTTCCACGCCTGTGCGGCATCGACGGCGTTTCCCACTCCAGCGGTCACGACGGTCCATACAGAAAACGCGTCGTGTTTTTCATACATGCAAACGGCATCTTCGACCGAAACAGCGGTCATCATTCCAATCGTTTGTTGGACGGGAAAGCCGCGGCGCCGCAAATAATGTTTCATCTCTGCTTCCGCATCTTTGCAATCATAATCTTTGGAAACTTGGCGATTGACAAAATGTGTCGCCCATTGAAATCCTGATCCGACAAGCGCTGATGATAACACCTTCAGCGGCGAGGAGGCGCTGATGGCGACGCAGTCCTCCAACATTTTCCACATGAATCGTTCACGCAGTTCGCCGCGTTGTAAACGAGGAAACTCCCATTCGCGCAAAAACGCCATGAGCGGTTTGGAGACGGTCGGATGCGCTTGCCTGCTTACCGGCGCTTGGAATACAGAATTTAACAGTTCACGCTCCATCAATTCTTCCGGTGCCCCTAGTGCAACTACCTCGCCGCTTTTTAGCATTAAAAGCCTGTCACAATATAAACTAGCAATGTTGATATCATGAAAAATCGCAACAACGGTGAGCATTTTTTCTTTCGCCCATCGGACAAGCTGGTCCAATAGCTTTATTTGTTGGGTAATGTCCATATGATTCGTCGGTTCGTCCAGCAACAAAAGCCGGGGCTGCTGCGCAAGCGCCCTTGCTAAATAAACGCGCTGACGTTCTCCCCCGCTCAAACGGTCAATTCCTTCTTCTGCCTTTTCCGTTAGCCCCACTTCTTCGATTGCCGTTTTCACCGCTTGTTCATCTTCTGCCGTCCATGTTGGAAATAGGCCGCTTTGATGAGCGTATCGTCCAAGTTCCACCGTTTCTTTGACCGTATATCCGAACGCCGCATCCATTGTTTGCGGAAGCACTGCGGCAAAGCGCGCCCATTCTTTTTGCGAAAAAGAGCGAAGCGGCCGACCGTTCACCGCAATACTGCCGCTTTGTAACGGCAGCTCTTTGCTTAATAGCTTCAATAACGTCGTTTTCCCGCTTCCGTTCGGCCCTAAAACCCCAAATATTTCACCTTTCGCTACGGTAAACGTCACATTATGAAGAACCCGTTTGCGATGATAGCGGTAAGACACGTTGTTCACTTCAAGCACATTCATCACGTCTTTCTTCTCATTCTTCGAAAAAATAGCAATGCAAATAAAGGAGCGCCAATCAATGACGTAATCACGCCGATTGGCAGTTCTCTCGGCGAAATAATCGTGCGTGCCAACAAATCAGTAAGAACGAGAAACGCGCCGCCGTACAATAAGGAAAGCGGCAAAAGGAGACGATGGTTCGGGCCGCAGACAAGGCGAACCATGTGGGGAACGACCAATCCGACAAAACCGATCGTCCCAGAAACCGACACCGCCGCGCCGGTTAGCAGCGAAGCGCCGGTTAAAACCATCACTTTTCGCTTCGCCACATCGACCCCGATGTGCATAGCGGCCGACTCTCCAAAAGCGAAGGCGTTCAGTTCGCGCGCATTGAAAAGCAGCAACATTACCCCGACGAGAAAAAACGGAAGCATCATCATCGTATACTTCCAGCCGCGCATCGCCACGCTTCCCATCAGCCATGCAATAATTTGCCGCAATTCCTCCCCGGTCAGCGCGATCATTAAGGAAATAAGCGCGCTGAAAAACGCCCCAAACATAATGCCAACTAAAATGATCGTTTCTACGGACATTTTTCGTTCCACCGCCCGCGCAAACAAAAGAACAAGCACGAGCGTCGCAAGGCCAAAGACAATGCTGACAACGGGAAGCGTAAATGTGCCAAACAGCGGCAATTGAATGTTGAAAAAAATGACAAAAACCGCGCCGACAGAAGCGCCTGACGACACGCCGAGCGTATACGGGTCGGCAAGCGCGTTTTTTAATAATCCTTGAAACGCCGCTCCCGCGACGGCGAGCGAAGCGCCTACGAAAAACGCCAAAACCACGCGGGGAAGGCGGATCGCCATCACGATTTGCACAAAATCCCTAGGAACATCGTCCGGCAATGTTAATCCAAACCATTGTGATAAAAAGATCTTCATAATAGCAGAAAAGGGAATCGATAGAGAACCTATCGATATCCCTAGCAAGAGCGAAATGATAACGATCGTTATTGCTACTGCATACATCCATATATTACTGGAAAATATCTGGGTAAATTGCTTTTGCAAGTTCCTCTACTCCTTCGATCAAGCGTGGGCCCGGACGGCTTACTAAATCTGTATTTACATCATACACCCGTTTGTTTTTCACCGCCGGGACATCTTTCCAAGCAGGACGGTTCAATACTTGCTTCGCTCCGCCGTATGTGGTAATGATGACATCCGGCTTGTACGCGACCGCCTTTTCTTCTGTGACCATCGGCCACCCTTCTAAATTACCGGCAACGTTTTTCGCAGAAATCGCTTGAAGCATCTCATCCATAAATGTCCCTTTTCCGGCGGTATAAATTTGTGGCGGCGGCGATACTTCCACCCATACTTTGGCTTGATCTTCCTCTTTTATTTGTTTTGCTTTTTCCTTTATCCCTTCTAATTTTGTTTTCATATTTTTCACGATTTCCTGCGCTTTATCGGCAGTTCCAGTCGCTTTGCCAATCAGCTCGATGGAATCATATACGTCCGCAAATGATTTCGCATCGTTGACAACTAATACAGTAATGCCTGCATCTTTCAATTGCTGAAGCCCGTCTTTTGAATTATGCGCGCCTGACGCATGAGCAAGCACTAAATCTGGCTTCAGCGAAATGATTTTTTCCACATTAAACTCCATTCCGCCGATTTTTTCTTTCTTTTTCACATCTTCCGGATAGTTGTCAAAATCGCTGACGCCAACGATTTTATCGCCTAATCCTAACGCATAGGCGATTTCCGTGTTGCTTGGGATTAAAGAAACGATTTTTCGCGGTTCCGACTTAATCGTCACTTCTTCCCCTGATCCATCTTTCACCGTTACCGGAAACGCTGCTTGCTCCGCTTTCGGCTCCTCTTTTTTGGCAGGCTCTTTGCTTGCGTTTTCCCCGCTGCATCCGAATAAGAGGCCGAATGCCAGCGCAAATACAAATAGCAGCACATACCGTTTCCATTTTTTCATCTTTTGTTCCCCCTTCTTTATTTATATAAAATAAAAAAACCCATTCCTACCGCGGAATGAGCGAGAAACGGCAATAAATGTGCACACGAAAGCAGCCACCGTTGCCGTTTCCTCATCTCACCCCCCGAAGATTAGGAAACAGTAAGCGAACAAGGCAGGTCTACTGACTCATGCTTCATCCTACTCTGAGCCTTCCCATACGGCAAACGGCGCTTGCCATTCCACCGTACAGTGGTCATCTCATTTCGTCCGCATTTACAGTTGCGGGGACAGTTCTGGACTTTCACCAGATTCCCTATTAAGCCATGAAGAGCGAACCGCTCTATTTGGCACCTTGCCGCTGCTGTATAAAATTGTCGAGCAGTTGACAGTTATAATGTTAATGGAAGAAAAAAGGTTTTGCAATAAAAAAATAAGACGTCGCTTGCAAACAGGCAAAAAAGCCGCCTTATGCAAGGCGGCGATAAGCTTAATTGTCAATGTAGCGCTCCAACACAAAGCCGAAGTCTTTCACCGTATATTTTGTTTTCGCATCGACGGGCCATTGAAACGCGAGTTCATTTACCGCTTTGAAATCCGCCAAAACATGATTTGTCCCGCTTTTCATGCGCCCAAATACGTTAGCGGTCAACATCAAGCTTTTCTGCGCATATTCCAGCTTCGTTTCCGGTTTCATGGCAAAGCTCGGCAATTTTCAATAAAAATCTTTTAGTTTTTCTAAACGTTTTTTATGAACGTCAATCGAATAAGCGTGTGCGCGGATTTTAAATTTAGTTTCGACATCCAAATTAACCGTGCTTGCTGTCTCAAGCGATGCCTCGGAAATCGGGCGCTTATAATAATCGTTGCAGCGCAATACGCGCTTTTTTCTTGCTGTGCTCGTGCCATCCAAATGAATCATCGCTTTATTGGCAAAACAATACTCATCCGACTTCGGCTTAATCAAGAAATAAGCCTTTTCCCCTTTCTTCATGCATCACGCAATCATCGGCAGCGACTTTATCGTAGTTTTCCGGCTTAATGACCGGCCGATGTCGCTTAACCCGCGCACATCGGCAGCGATTTTTCCAAACATCGCGCAGCTTCTTTCATTTTTCATGATTATTCTGTTCTTGCAAAAAACAACCATCGCAAATAATGGTTCCTTCATGCTTGAGGAAAGCAGTAATTTCTACCATTCCTCTGTACGACGGGTATCTCATGCGCACATAGATAGGCTCATTTTTTTCAATCGGCTTCCCACAAACGGAACAAGTTGGAGATAAGGAAGATAAGGAAAACATGTGATGGTCTCCTTTCATTTTTCCTTTCTGTTAAATATGCGCAACAAAAAGGCGGCAAGTTTCCACTTGAAATAAAAATGCCGTTCATTTTATCGCAACGGCGACCTCGCCATGCGAATATATGTATGGCGCTTGCCGCGGATGGTGATGGAATATGTCATAATGTTTTCTGGAACAGCGATGCCGTGGTAGCCAGCGTCACCGATATGGTACAGGTCAGCGCCGGCCATTTTGCTTGCGAGCGCGATTTGCCGGATTGTATCCTCGTCAGCCCCTTCCTGGCTCGTGCCGATCGTAAGCATCGCCAATGCCCCATGTTCATGGGCAATCCGAACAAGTTGTTCTGTTCTTTCTAATGTCGCTCCCGGCACAGTTCCCGGCGCCGGCATAAGAATGATGTCAGCTCCGGCACGAACAAAACGCGCAACCACTTCTTCAGATACAATACTAGCTCCCGTTTCGTTGGCGACACCTGCTGCGTGCATCTTTCCCGCGATAATAAGGCCTTCTTCCCCAAAAACGGCACGGGCTGTTTCAATCGCGCGGATAATTTCATCATTTGTTACACCTGTTTTCGGATTTCCGGTTAGGCAGATAAAATCAAAACCTAGACGTTTTGCTTCTAGCAATGATTCTTCTGTTGCCATTCTTCCTTTTGGAAGAGAAGCAAGATTCTCTAGCTGCTTCGCATTCAGGTCAACCGGCTCCAAATTGACACCGACTGGCCGCCCCGTTAACTGCTTCAGACGTGCCACCATTTGATCCGGCTCCTTTGTATCCAATCCGTTTACCATCGGCTGGAACACATCAAACATGTTCAATAAAATTAAATCCGCGCCAAACGCCGCGGCCAATTCCGCATTCGTCACCTCCGGATAAAGCGGGGCAACAGAACCGATCACTTCCGCGACAATGGTTCTTCCTTCTGCTGCCTGCATCGATTGCTTCAGCTCTTTTCCGTCCATACGGCGAAAATCCGAGGCGCTACAGTCTAGCAACCGCTTCATTGCATGTTCCTCCTTGATTTACAATGATATTTCTATTGAAATAGGCATTCCAGCTCTCACCTTTCGCTGAAAAGAGCTGGAACGCTTTTCTTTTGGTTATAGCTTTTTCAGTTCACTGGCGACAAACTCGACATCGGTGCCGACAATGACTTGCACATCTGTTTGATTGAGGCGGATAACGCCTTTGGCACCTAACCGTTTCAGTTCCTCCTCATTGACTTTCGACATATCTTTCACTTTTAAGCGCAGGCGTGTAACGCAATTGTCAATTTGCGTAAGATTTTCTTTTCCGCCTAATGCTTCCATATATTTTACAGCAAGACTTTCATATTTGGCGCCCGCCTTGGCTGCATCGCTGCTGGCAAATTCGCCTTCTGCCTCATCTTCTTCTCGTCCCGGCGTTTTCAAATCTAGCTTTGTAATAAGGAAATAGAATACAACGAAATAGACCACCGCATAAATGATTCCTTGAACAATTAACAAATAAGGTCTTTGTGCAATTCCATAGTTTAAGAAGAAGTCAATCGCACCGGCTGAGAAAGTAAAACCGTGATGAACGCCAAGCATTGTCGCAATTGCCAGCGAAAGACCGGTTAACACGGCATGAACGACATAAAGCAGAGGTGACAAAAACATAAATAAAAACTCAATCGGCTCCGTAATTCCCGTTAAAAACGATGTGAACGCGACTCCAAGAAGAGCGCCGGATACCGCTTTGCGCCGCTCTTTTTTCGCTGCGGCAATCATGGCAATTGCTGCAGCTGGAAGACCGAACATCATAATTGGGAAAAATCCCGCCATAAAAATGCCGGCATCTGGATCCCCCGCGAAGAACCGCCATAAATCTCCAGTTTTTCCGTTATACTCGCCAAACACAAACCAGACAAAATTGTTCAATACATGATGCAATCCAATCGGAATAAGCAATCGGTTTAACAATCCAAAAATGCCAGTTCCGATCGCACCAGCGCCGACAATCCATTTGCCGATTGCGTTAATTCCATCTTGAATCGGCGGCCATATATATCCAAAAACTAATGCTAATACAAGCATCACAAAAGAAGTGACAATCGGAACAAATCGCTTCCCTCCGAAAAATCCAAGCCAATCCGGTAATTTTATATTATGGTAGCGGTTATACAGCAGTCCGGCAATCACACCAGAAATGATTCCGCCTAGTACGGACATATTAATATCTTTGTCAATGGCAGTGGCTCCTTTTGTTAATACAAAGTAGCCAATCGCCCCAGCTAATGCCGCAGCGCCATTTCCATCTTTTGCGAACCCAACCGCAACCCCGATCGCAAAAATAAGCGCTAAATTGGAAAAAATGGCATCACCTGTCGCTGCGATAAATGGAATATCCAATAAATCCGGCTGGCCTAAGCGAAGCAACAACCCTGCCGCTGGCAAAACAGCAATTGGAAGCATTAACGCTTTTCCAAGCCGCTGTAAAAATCCTAACATAAGAAAACTCCCCCTCTTCATTATTTCGCGCGTTCCATCTCAATCGTAAATTTGTAGCGGTCGCCACGGTAAACCGATTTGACGACTTCTAACGGCCGGCCGTCGTCCAAATAGCTTCTGCGCTGCAAGAGCAATACAGGAGCTCCTTCTTTTACCTGCAGCAGCTCCGCCTCCATTTTGCGGGCAACAGAGGCCTCTAACACCTGCACGGCGGAATGAATGGATAAACCGACATTTTTTTCAATAAACTCATAAACGGAACCGCTTACAATTTCACGCGTTAAATTAGGAATAATCGAGCATGGAATATAAGACGTTTCTAGCGCCATCGGCAACCCGTTAGCAAGACGAACGCGGCGAATTTCGTAAAGATCCGCACCTTCGCGCACGTCCAACAGCTGAGCTAATGCCACGCTGGCGGGAACAATGTTGAAATCGAGCACCTCCGCCCCAGGTTCCATGCCGCGCGCGCGCATATCTTCTGAAAAACTTGTCAGTCCTTTTAGCGGCTGTTCGATTTTTGTCGCGGCAACAAATGTCCCTTTGCCGCGTTTTCTTACTAAATATCCATCGTTTACTAGATTATTGATCGCTTGCCGGACCGTCATTCGGCTGATATCATACGTCTCTGCCAGTTCCCGCTCGGACGGAATCATTTCTCCCGGCTTGAGCTGCCTTTTTTCAATCATTTCTTTAATCTCTTGCTCTAATTGATAATAGATAGGAAGCGGTGAATGTTTGTTAATCATTTTCCATACACCTTTCGTTTTTCATCTGGCACAAGCGATAATGCCTCTTGGTCGGCAATCACCGTGACGTTTGGATGGGTATGAAGCACTGATGCCGGCATATCTGTAGTCACGGTTCCCTCGAACAATTTTGCCATCACTGCCGCTTTCGCTGTTCCCGACGCTAATAGCAATATATGACGGCTTTTCATGATCGTTGCGATTCCCATGGTAATCGCTTGGCGCGGCACATCCTCTAAAGATGGGAAAAAGCGGGCATTCGCTTGCCGCGTCGACGGAGCTAACTCAACGACGTGCGTCGGAATTGAAAACGGCGTCCCTGGCTCGTTAAAGCCAATATGCCCGTTTCTTCCAATACCTAAAATTTGCAAATCAATTCCTCCTAAACTCTCAATAAGCTGTTCATAGCGCTGGCATTCCGCTTCCACATCATCGCTCGCCCCGTTTGGAATGTATGTTTGCGAAAGCGGGATATCGATATGGAAAAATAAATGTTGATTCATATAGTAGCGATAGCTGTTCGGATGGTCGGACGACAAGCCAATATATTCATCCAAATTGACCGTGTGAACGTTGCGATACGATGTTCCGTTTTGCCGATGATCTTCGACTAATTGCTTATATACGCCTAGCATGGTTGATCCTGTGGCAAGACCAAGAACAGAATCAGGTTTTTCCTTTACCTGGGAAATAATGATGTGAGCCGCTTTTTGACTCATCTCTTCGTAGTTTGCTGCTTCGATTAATTTCATCGTCGTCCGTCCCCCTTTTTTATTTTGCATAGGCAAGTTTGCCGCGGCATATTGTCATCACAACATGATGCTGCTCGTCCAACACGACAAGATCGGCATCTTTGCCGGCGCGGATGCTTCCTTTTCTATCTAAAACGCCTAATTGCTTTGCCGGATTCCAGCTGGCCATGCGTATCACGTCTTCCAGAGCACAGCCGGTAAAAGACATGGCATTTTTCACCGCGTCGCCTAATTTTAAGATGCTTCCGGCTAACGTGCCGTCCCGCAATGTCGCTTTTTCTCCTTGAACAATGACTTCTTGGCCGCCAAGTTCATATCTACCGGCGCCGAGACATTTCGCGCGCATCGCGTCCGTAATTAATATGAGGCCCTCACAGCCTTTCATTTTATATGCAAAGCGAACCATTTCCGGCGCAACATGAATTCCATCGACAATTAGTTCACATACAACTTCATCATGCATGAGAACCGCTCCGGCAACTCCCGGCTCGCGATGATGGACGCCGCGCATGCCGTTAAACAGGTGGGTCGCATGCTTTACCCCTGCGTCAATCGCTGTTTTTACTTGTTCGTAGACCGCATCGGAATGGCCGATGGAAGCGATCACTCCAGCTTTTTTTAAGTATGCCGTGAGCGCTAATCCATTATTTTCTTCCGGCGCCAGCGTGACAAGGCGAATATATCCGTTCGCGATGTTCTGCCACTTTTGAAACAACTCGATATTCGGCTCGATAATATTGTTTGGATGCTGCGCCCCCGCTCGTTTTGGGGAAATAAACGGCCCTTCCAAATGGATGCCAAGCACCTCGGCTTCCCCAGGAAGATTGCTGCAACGTATATATTGCGCAACATTTTCGAGAGCGCGTTCAATACGATCAATAGGTGCGGTCATCGTCGTCGCTAAAAAACTTGTTGTGCCTTCCTTTGGCAGCGCTTCTGCCATCGTGCGCAACGCTTCGTTTGTTGCATCCATCACATCCGCCCCTGCTGCGCCATGAATATGGACATCAATAAATCCCGGTATTACCGTGAAACTTGGGTTAAGCTCCACCACCTCCGCTTCGATGGAAGCCGGGCATGATGACATTGGCCCTACTTCGCTCACTTTATCCCCTTCTGTCAGCACATATCCTTGTTCGATTTTCCCTGTTTCCGCATAAATCGTAGTGTTTTTCAACAGCCATCGTTTCAATATATTACACCCTCTTTCTATATATTATATTAACATCCTATCATCTAGTTGTCTAGACCACTAGATATTTTTTCACCAAGCAAAGAGAGCCGTTTTTTGGCTCAGCTTTTTGTTATGTTCTTTTCCTTCCTGAATATTTCCGCTTAGCCAAATTGGCAGCTTTTCCCCTTTGTTCTGCCATCATTGCAACCGCCTGTGCGAAAATGGCATGCAATATGGTCGCTCCAATAATGACCGACGTTGGCGCAAACGGCACGCAAACGTTCGGATACATCAATGGGGCATCGCCTTTCACCGTATTGGTTATAATAACAAGGTCCATACTTCCGATATTGGAAATCGCAAATATACAACATGCGCTCCAAACATGCCGCCGTTCTTTCTTTTCATTGCGCGTTTAAAAAACAAGCCCCCCGCTGTTCAGGCAAGGGGCATTTTACATTTTTTGCGGGCCGTTTGGCAAATAAAACGTAAATGTCGTTCCTTCATGAAGCTTGCTATGAACGAAAATCGTCCCTTTATGCGCCTCGACGATATTTTTCGCAATCGCAAGGCCTAATCCCGTTCCTGAACGGCCGCGCGTGCGCGCCTTATCCGCTTTGTAGAAGCGCTCAAACACAAACGGCAAATCTTCTTCAGAAATGCCGGATCCGGAATCTTGCACATGGATCGTAACACCGTCTCCGCTTCGTTCGGCAATAATCTTGACGGTTCCGTTTTGATCCGTATGACGAATCGCATTATCAATCAAATTCGTCAATACTTGTTCAATGCGGTCCGGGTCAATCGTAATTTGGATGTCCTCATTTTTAAACTCCGCCGACAAATCAATTTGTTTTTCTTTTGCTAGCCCTTGGAATTTGCGAATAATCCGTCCGATATATGGGGCGAGCTGGACGGTTTCGTAATTTAACGTAATGTGTCCTGCTTCCATGCGCGCCAAATCTAATAAGTCGTTGACAAGGCGGCCCATGCGCAGCGATTCGTCATAAATGACTTTCGCCATCTCTTTCTTTTCTTCATCTGTTGCGGCAATATCATCAATAATCGCTTCGCTGTACCCTTGAAGCATCGCAATCGGCGTGCGCAGTTCATGAGAAACGTTGGCGATAAAATCTTTGCGGAGTTTATCCAAGCGGCGCTCCTCCGTCATATCGCGCAGCACCGCCACCGCTCCGCGTACGTTCGTTTTGCCATAAAGCGGCGTCATTAAAATCACCCATGTCCGCCCTTGCAGGGACAATTCGATCGATTGCTCCTTTTCCTCACGGACAACGCGAATAAATAACTCTTTTGCCTGCGGAGGTAGCGGCGCGATTGTTTCCGCATCGTTTCCTTGTTCAAAATACCATGCTTGCAAAAACCGCTCTGCAGGCGGGTTCGTAATTAATATCTCACCGTCGCGATTAAAGGTGATGACGCCATCGGCCATGCTGCTTAAAATGCTTGCCAGCTGCTCTTTTTCCTGGTTCAGCGCATTAATGTTAAATTGCAGCCGTCTGCCCATCTGGTTGAACGCCATCGCCAATTCACCGATTTCATCATGCGTTAAAATCGGCACTTTGGTGTCAAATTTGCCGCGCGCCACTTCAAAGGCCGCTTGCCGCATTTTTCGCAAAGGCGCGGTAATACGGGTCGATAAGAAAAAGGCGAAAAACGTTGTCAACACGATGGCGATAAACGCGGCAAGAAAAATCAATTTTTTCGTTTGCCTTGTCGTATCTTCAATGGCCCGCAACGATTGGTAAATAAATACTCCGCCCTGTTTTCCATTCGCCGTTTCCAGCGGCACGCCGACAATAATCACATCACTATATTGTTTGCCGATTTGCACGTTTGGCAAATACGCTTTCTTTTTTACGCTTTTTCCTTCCGTGAACACTTTTCGCAAATCTTTATCCTGTTCAATCAGTGATAGCGGCAAATCGCGTAGTTCATCGTTTGTCGGCGAATACCAGTAATGCGAGGAATCAGTGATAATGACCGCTTTGGACGTATGGTCGACAAGCGTCCATGCGATCGAACGTGCCAGCTTTTCATCTTCGTAGTCGCGCATGACTTCCGATACTTTTGTCGCAAGCTGCGTCAATTCTTTTTCCGCTTCTTGTACATAATAATTTTCAAAAAATTTTAACAAAAGAACCGTAAGGACAAATAATACACAGGAAACGAGCAATAATATAGTGAACCATAATTTTCCGACCACGCTGCGAAAAAGCCACATTAGTCGTTCACTACCTCAAATTTATAGCCAACTCCCCAGACGGTTACAATCATTTTTGCCGCCGTCGGTGAGACTTTGTTTAACTTTTCTCGCAATCGCTTAATATGAGTGTCCACTGTGCGCAAATCGCCAAAAAATTCGTAATGCCATACTTCCTTTAACAGCTGTTCGCGATCAAACACTTTATCTGGAGATTTTGCCAAAAATAAAAGCAGCTCGTATTCTTTCGGAGTCAAATTCACTTCCTGGCCGTCAACCGTGACGCGGTGGGCGTCGTTATCAATCGTTAAATGTGGAAAAACGAGCACGTCTTTCGCGGTCGTGTCAGCAAGGACATACATTGTATTTGCCGCACGCCGCAACAGCGCCTTCACGCGCAATACAACTTCGCGCGGGCTAAACGGCTTGACGATATAGTCGTCCGTCCCCGCCTCAAAGCCTTGGACACGGTTTGATTCTTCCCCTTTTGCCGTCAGCATAATAATCGGAGTTGCTTTCTTTTCGCGAATTTCTTTGCATACCTCAATGCCGTCCCTCCCTGGCAGCATGAGGTCAAGCAAAATGACGTCATAATCGTTGCCAAGCGCTTTTTCGAGCGCGTCATTGCCGTTATCGGCCTCATCAATTATATAATTTTCACGCTCCAAATACATTTTCAACAAGCGCCGAATTCGTTCTTCATCATCCACGACCAAAATTTTTACTTGTTTATCCATAAGAACATCCTCCCTTGTTCACTATTGTACAAAAATTAATGTCATTTATCTACTTTATCGTAAAAAAGGATGCCCCAGCCAACGGGGCATCCTCTTGTTCAAAGCCATTCATCTATTCATCATGTTCCGGCGTAGGAATGCAGTCCGGCAATTACTAAGTTCACCGCCACTAAATTAAACATGATGATCGCAAAACCAATAACCGCAAGCCATGCCGATTTTTCGCCGTGCCATCCTTTGGACAAGCGAAGGTGCAAAAACGCCGCGTAAAACAGCCATGTAATAAGCGCCCATACTTCTTTCGGATCCCAACCCCAAAAGCGCGTCCACGCAATTTGCGCCCAAATCATCGCAAAAATGAGCGCTCCAAGCGTAAATACCGGGAAGCCGATCGCGACAGCGCGATAACTGATTTCATCCGTTAAATCCAAGTTTACGTTTTTGACAAGCGGCTGCAAGGCTGCGGCGATCCGCTTCCGCAGCACAAGACGGAGCAGCACATATAAAACCGTGCCCCCGATTATCGACCAGATAACCGTATTTAATTTTTTTGCGTTGATGATTGCCGGCATGTAAACGAACGGTGCAAAACGGTCGGCGCTTTCTTTCACAAGCTTTCCTTCATGCGGGCCGACTAATGCCGGCATGTCGTAAACGACTTCTGATGTTTGTCCATTTTTGTCAACCCATGTAAATTTTGCTTCATAATCCGCAAGGCTGAATGACGTCGATACAAGCACAAAGCCGAGCGTTGTAATTAAGCAGAACATTACGACTTCCAGCCAGAACGTGCGTTTGCTCGGCTTGGACTGATCCACGACACGAACTAAATAAATGAGACCAGCGGCAAAGCTGACGGCCAAAATCGCTTCTCCCGCCGCGGCGGTAGTTACATGGATGTGCAACCAATCACTTTGCAACGCCGGAATCAGCGGGGTGATCTCGCGCGGAAACATGCTGGCGTAAGCGATCACTAATAAAGCGACCGGTAATGTGAACAAACCAAGAACGCTTGTTTTATAAATAAAATAAATCACGATAAAAGCAGCAACAAGCATCATCCCAAAAAATGTTGTAAATTCAAACAAATTGCTGACCGGCGCATGCCCCGCTGCTATCCATCTTGTAATAAAGTAGCCAAGCTGCGAAACAAACCCGATGATCGTTGTCATAATGCCAAGCTGCGACCAACGATCCTTTTCTTTTTTCTCTTTTCCTTTTTTATCGCGAATCGCTCCACCGAAAAAAAATGTTCCGATCAAATAAAGAATAAACGCGATATACAACAACGTGCTACTTAGTTGCGCCATGCACTTGCCCCCCTTGCGCTGCTGTTTTCTCTTCTTCCGCTTGATCGATCGGCATCGCTAATCCCGTTCCTTCAATGACGCGGCGAATTTCATTTTTTAACCCGAACCAATTTTTGTTCGTATGCGCAGCAAGCCACACTTCGCCATTGACGCGCTGCAGCCAGATGCGGCGATGGTTCCAATACATCCCTTGGACGACCCCAATCATGAATATCGCTCCGCCAACGCCTAAAATCCAAAGCGTAAAGTCGCGGCGTACCGTAAGGCCTGACACGTTTCTCGTCTCCAAGCCAGCAAATGCCATTTTATATTTATTGTTGCCAAATGGCTCAATCGTCTGTTGAATGGCGACAAAGCTCACTTCCCCTTTTGGCTTGTCCGGGGCAAACATTTTAAACACAAACGCCGGATTGTTTGGAACTTTTGATTTCGTAGACGGATTTCCATCTTCATCAAAATAAAAATCCGGGAAGTAACTTAATAACTCCACACGATAACCGTTGCCAAGGTCATAGGAAGGTTTTGGGTTATGCAAATCGATGGCGACAGTGCCAAACGATTTTTTCGATGTTTTATCCATTAATTGAAACGCCATTTTATACGGCTCGTTTTGTTTAAAATCGACTTGGTACAGCGCATAATGGTCATATTTTAACGGTTCGTTGACACGAATCTTATACTCTTTTACTTTTTTTAGTTTCGGTTCTTCGCCGGCGACAATCGGCCCGACACGTTTATAAAGCACGACGTTCGTTTGGTAGTTTTTCGCGACCGTGCCGCTGCCGACGCGATCAATCGCCGCATTAAACACTTCATTTTCCTTCCCTTTTTCATATGTTTCATAAATAAATTTTTCGTTCTTTAAAAAATATTTTCCATGAGTTCCAGGGACTTCTTTCGTTTCTCCCTCGCGAATCCACAACACTTCATCGACATACATGCCAGGAACAAAGCGAAGCATTGCCCCAATTAAGAAAATAATTAATCCGATATGGTTGACATACGGACCCCAGCGGGAAAAACGGCCTTTTTCCGCCAAAATATTGCCGTTTTCTTCGCGAATATGGTAGCGGCGCTGCGCCAATTTCTCTTTCATCTGTTTGAATACATCATCGACATCAGCAACTTTCGAAACGCTAAATAACCGCTGCCGCCGCAAAAAATTTGGATGCCTTGTGACGCCTTGCTTTTTCAAAGCGCGATAGAGCGGTATCACGCGGTCTAAACTGCAAATGACAAGCGATACGCCGATCGACGCAATAAGAAGCATATACCACCATGACCCGTACAAATCATTAAATCCAAGCTGATAATACAACTTTCCTAGCCAGCCGTATTGATCCTCGTAATATTCAGCGGGGCTGACATTTGGCGGAAGATACATTTCCTGCGGAAAAATCGTTCCGATCGCTGAGGCGATGAGTGTAATAACAATAAGCGCCACTCCGACCTTCACCGAAGAGAAAAACGCCCAAATTTTATCCACGATCGTTTTATTGTACGTTTGCGAACGGCGCGCGCTTCCTTCATAACGCATGTCCAAGAGCCTTTTCTCTTCGTTTTCCTCAAGCGGTTTTCCGCATGATTCGCAAAAAGCAGTCCCGTGCGGATTCACATGCCCGCATTCGCACTTTACATGTTCCATTTTGCAAAACCCCTTACGGTTTAATACTTTCCATATACTGCTTGACCATTTCCTCTGTCATCGTTCCAGTGATGATTTTTTTCACTTTGCCGTTTTTATCAATCAAAAACGTCGCCGGCAGTTGATCGACATCATAGGCGTTCATTACTTGATCTTCCCGGTCGATCATGACTGGAAACGTCAATCCAAAGCGGTCGACAAATCTTTGCACACTTAACTTTGTCTCACCAACGTTCACCGCCAAGACTTCGACACCTTGGTTTTTATATGTGCTATACTGCCGGTTGATGTATGGCATTTCCTTTTCGCACGGCTTGCACCATGTTCCCCAGAAGTTCAAAAACACCCCTTTGCCGCGATAGTCGGAAAGACGATGTTGCTTTCCGCTTAAATCGGTCAAAACAAAATCCGGCGCTGTTGAGCCAACTTTTACCTCTGCTTTATCGGTAAAAAAATTGGAATAAATCGTATATCCTACCGCTGCTAATAACAGTAATAAAATTATCGTTCTCATGACAAGCCGCTGTTGTTTTTTCATCTTTCAAACCCCTTAAAATCGTAATATCCCATTTTCCATTATAACAGTGTTTTTTATCGTACAAATTGGTCTTATATGAACGTTATGTGACAATGTAACCGTTTTATTTTCCACCGCCCGATAACGCGAGCGCGCGCAGCTGTTTTACTTCGTGTGGCGTAAGTTCGCGGTATTCGCCAGGATTTAACCCTTTCAAATCGAGAAAAGCGTATCTCTCCCGCTTCAATTTCATAACGTTACAGCCAATTGCCTCAAACATGCGGCGCACTTGGCGGTTCCGTCCTTCATGAATGCGAATTTCGATAATGGCGGTTTGTTTTTGTTTATTGTGAGAAAGCAATTTTACTTTTGCCGGCGCAGTCATGCCGTCTTCGAGCATAATTCCTTTCTCCAGCTGTTTTAATTGCCCACGCGTCGGAATTTTTTTCACCTTTGCGATATATACTTTTTCGATTTCGTAACGAGGATGCATTAACAAATTGGCAAAATCCCCATCGTTGGTGAGCAAAAGAATCCCCGACGTATCGTAATCGAGACGGCCAATTGGGAAAATGCGCTTATCGATATCCTTAAAAAAATCGGTAACAACTTTCCTGCCTTTATCATCTTTTACGCTCGAGATCACCCCGCGCGGCTTATAAAAAAGATAATATACCGGTTCCTCTTTTTCTACCGGTATCCCATCAACTTCCACTTTATCTCGCGGACCGACTTTCACGCCAAGTTCGGTAACGATTTTCCCATTCACCTTTACTCTTCCTTGTAATATGAGTTGTTCTGCTTTCCGCCTTGATGCGATTCCTGCACGGGCAATTACTTTTTGCAAACGTTCCATCACTGTTTCACCTCTGTCATCATCTTACTCTTTCGATGCAAAAGATACAAGCATGCTCTCTCACTATTTTTATCATACTCGCCTTTTTTCGACAAATATAAAACCATTCTTTCGGAAAAAGCCAAAACCAAAAAAAGCCGCCTAACGATAATAGGCGAGCTATCTTCCAAAGATAAGCAACACAATAAAAAAGGAAACAATAAAGCTGAGAATATCCGCTAAAATCCCGACTTTAAGCGCATCTCCCATCTTTTTGATGCCAACCGCGCCGAAATAAACCGTTAACACATACAATGTCGTTTCCGTACTGCCTTGTATCGTAGATGCGAGCCTGCCAATGAACGAATCCGGTCCATATGTAGCGATCAAATCGGTTGCCATGCCAAGCGCAGCAGTACCGGAAATCGTGCGAACCACCGCCAGCGGCACTACCTCCGCCGGAAGGCCAATCGCCTCAACAATCGGCTTTATTCCGTTCATCATATAATCTAATGCACCTGACGCGCGAAAAATCGAAATCGAAACAAGCATGCCGACTAAATATGGAATAACGGAAAACGCGATTTGAATGCCTTCTTTCCCACCTTCGACAAACGCTTCATAAGTTGGCACTTTTTTTACGGTTCCGTATAAAAGAATAAACGCAACGGTGATGGGAATAAGCCAAGTAGAAAGGAGCTGAATGAACGCCATTACCGTTTCCCGCCTTTCCGTGTCCTCTTCCAATAATAATAACGATCAATGCAGACTGCGCCAATTGTTGAGATCGTTGAAGCGACAAGCGTCGTACCGATAATTTCCCCCGGCGACGCCGACCCGTATGTCATGCGAATCGAAATGACCGTCGTCGGAATAAGGGTGATGCTTGATGTATTGATCGCCAAAAACGTGATCATCGAACGACTTGCTTCCTCTTGATGGCTGTTAAGCTTTTTTAATTCTTCCATCGCCTTAATCCCCATTGGGGTCGCAGCGTTGCCAAGCCCAAACATATTAGCAATTATGTTGGAAACGATATAGCCGAGCGCGGGATGGTTTGGCGGCACTTCTGGAAACAGGCGGCGGACAAGCGGTTTGCAAAAAGCAGCAAGCCTCTCCAAAAGGCTGGCTTCTTCAGCAATTTTCATCAATCCAAGCCAAAACACCAAAATGCTAATCATGCCGATGCTGATCGTGACCGCTTCTTTCGCGCTTTTAAAAATCGCTTCGTTCACTTCATTCATCGTGCCGTTCATCATCGCAAAAACAATGCCAATAACGGCCATCGCTACCCAAATAAGATTAACCATCGTTTCCCACACCTAAAAAATGAAATGCGCTCCAAATCGAGCGGTCTCTCTTGCTTGTACTCTTTTTATACAAAAGCGGCACTTCATCGACCGCTTCCTTCCCCAAGTAAAGTATCGCTTTCCCAACGATCGCTGGGATGCGGCTTTCGTCTTTCTTCCATTCCTTGTTCGGACGCAGAAGACGAATTTTCACACGCAAATCTTTCATTTCTTCTTCGGTCACGGGATACCGCAAAGCGCGGCTTGCTTGAATGTTTTCGCGGTAAAAGGGGTCACGAATTTTCTTTACCATGCGCTTTCGATCCACTTTGGCAATGATATAATGTTTAAAGCCGTATTCGTACATGGCAATATGATCGTTCCAATCATCCGGTGCGTCCAATGTCACCGCGATTAAATCGAGACCGTCTTTGGAAGCGGTCGTCACAAGCGTCCGATTTGCCCGTTTTGTATAGCCAGTTTTTCCTCCCGTGCAATATTCATATAAATTCGTGAGCAGCTTATTTTTATTCCGCCACACCCGATCCCCTTTTTCTCCAGGGTTAGGAGCACGGTACACTTTCGTTCCGGAAATTTTTCGAAACTCTTTATTTTTCATCGCATATTGCATAAGAAGCGCCATGTCGTAAGCCGTAGAATAATGGTTTTCCGCATCATCCAATCCGTGCGGATTGGCAAACTCGGTGTTGCGCATGCCGATTTCTGCCGCTTTTTGATTCATTAACAACACAAACCCTTCCACGCTGCCGCCGACATGTTCGGCAATCGCCACTGCTGCATCGTTCCCCGAACGAAGCATCAGCCCATAGACGAGATCACGAAGCTTTATTTTTTCCCCTTCCTTTAAATAAATCGACGAACCTTCTGCACGGACAGCGCGAGCGCTTACGGTCACCGTATCATCCATTTTTCCTGATTCGATCGCCAAAATCGCTGTCATAATTTTTGTAATGCTGGCAATGCGCCGCTTCGTATGCGCGTCTTTTTCCAACAATATGCGTCCTGAATGCTGTTCCATTAAAACCGCGCTTTGCGCACTCACTCCATCCATTGCCTTCATTGCCTTCGCCCGATCCGGAATACATGAAAAAAGCATCGTCACCGCTACGATAAACAGTACAATTGGTTTCCATAGCTTCATGTAATCTCCATCCCTTTTGCTCTTTTGTACAAGTGTATGCGCCAAACAAACAGATATGATCGTAAAATGTACAAGTTACCGCTGTCATGTCCACATCATCCGATCTCCAAAGCATGTGTCTTTGACGGAGTGTTGCAAAAACACCAGAAAACAACCGTCAATAGTATAGACGAAGGAACATCTCCTTCGTCTTTCATCAAAACGGTTTCCAGCGCAGCTTTTGCGCTTGAGCAAACCTCTCTTCCACGTCGCGCCAATGGACGACATTCCACCAGTTGTTAATATACGCAGCGCGGTCACTTTTATATTGCAAATAATAAGCATGCTCCCAAACGTCTAACACAAGTAGCGGAATCGTATCCCACTGTGTCATGAATTGATGTTTTTCCGTCTGCAAAATTTCTAAGCGGTGCGACCGCGGCGACCAAACGAGCAACGCCCAGCCGACTCCTTCGGCGCTTTTTGCCGCCTCGGTAAAGTGGCGCTTAAACCGTTCAAAACTTCCGAAATCGCGCTTTATTTGTTCCAGCAGCTCACCGTGCGGTTCTCCGCCGCCTTTTGGATGCATATTGTTCCAAAAAATGGTGTGCAAATAATGTCCCGAACCGTGAAATGCCGCTTCCCGCTCCCAATGCTTCAGCAATTCATAGTTATTTGTTTCGCGCGCTTTTTTCATCATTTTTTCCGCTTTATTCAATCCATCTACATAACTTTGGTGATGTTTTGTATGGTGCAGTTGCATTATTTCTTTGGAAATATACGGCTCGAGCGCGTCATAACTGTATGGAAGTGGCGGAAGAACGTGCCTGCCCGCTGCTATATAGGTTTGGCTCCGCTCTCCTTCCTCACCGATTTCTTCACCTTCGTCAGCCAATGACTCGTTTGCTAGAATCGCTGTCGCTTTTTCATGCGCTTCATCGACCATGCGCTGAAGATCATAAATGTCAGCTTCCGTCCATTCCCCTTCGTGTTTGTCGATGTAGGAAAGCAATGCCGCAATGTCGCGATGGACCATGCCATCATCCCTTTGCAGCAAAATTTGTTCGACTTGCGTTCCCCATTCGCTGACTTCCTTCACATATTGCCGAAATAACTCTTGTTCGCTCATTTTGAAAAACCTCCTCTGTCTTTGTGCCCATATATCGTATGCCAGCTGCCCAAAAATCGTTCTTGTCCGCATTCACCCAAATTCCTTTGCGTTCATACATATAAAATCGGGGTGAGAAGCAAATGAAAAAAACATTGGAACAAGAAGCGCTATGGGAAATGCGCTTTTGGATGCAAATTCTTGGCGACCATTGCCGATTCATTCTCGAATCTTTAGCAGAAAAAGAAAAGGAGGAAATCGATCAGGCGCAACGGCTCATTCACGTATTTGATGAATTATTGGAACACGCACGTCGACCGGCGGCATGGTCATGGGCGCCTCTTGTTCAGCGGGGAAAAGAGGCGGGGGAACAGCTGCGGACATTTAAACTTCATTTGTTAAAGCGGCTTTTGACAGAAAAAATTAGCTTTTCGCTTCCCCCTACTTTCCTCAACCACATGGTAAACGAATTGGAAGAATGGCTGCGCCTTGCCGGCTATTACGTGCGAGGAAAGCGGCCTCCCAACGTTCACCCGCTTCATCATGATTTATTATGGCTGCTTGATGCAGCCGGGCACGCTGGCTCCATCCATGACCGACTCGACAACAGTGAAAAAAACTTAAAAGGACAAAGCCGCACGTTTGCAAAAGAATGGGAAGACTTTTATTTAAAAGCGGTGGAAATGGCGGGATATTTACGGACAAACGTATACGATTTCCCCGCTTTACATCGCTTTCACCGCGACATTCAATTAGAAATGGTGATTTTCCAAAGCTTTCTGCACGAGTTAGAAGAAATGGGACTAAACAAAGAGGTACTTGGCGCATTAACGCCGCTTATGGCCGATCATATGGCTCGGGAAGAATGCTATTACTTGCAAAAATTAGCGGAAACGACGAATGACATCCATCCGCCAGCCTGCGACCCGACAAAACCTCGGACAGAGTGATGGACAGCAAAAAAGCTGCCCCGGACATCGGGACAGCTTTCGTTTATTTGGACTGGATCATTTTTGTGCGATAGTCGGTTTCATAAAATTCCAGCTCTTCACGAATCGTCTGAAACTCGCTTTCAAGGGACAACAGCAAAGCTTGCAACGAAGGCGGGGGAGTCTGCCGAAATTTCAGCGAATTGCGCCCCGTATAAGCGGAGCGGCTATCTTCGTACCACGCGTCGCTTTTCGGGGTAAAATATTCGGCAATGCATAAATGATAAACGCGGTACAGCGCCTTTTCCGCTGCCGTTTTGCGAAACGGCTCCTCGCTCAAGACGATGCGGCACTCCTCAAGCCCTTCTTCACAAAACACAACAAGGCGGCGTAAATTCGCAAGCAGTAACTCGCAATACGCTTTGTCCACTCCTTCCCGTTCTTCCACTAGTTTTGACAACGTTGTTTCGTTTAAATAATCGGAAATTGTCCGAACAGCTTTTTGCAAAAACGCTTCTACTTGTTTTGTCTGATTCCAAACCATTGGATTTCCCATAATTCAAAGACCCCCATACCAGTTAAGATGGCTGGCGAACAAAAAGAAGCGGTGACGTTAAACGGTATTCCCCTTTCGCTTCCAGTTCCGCAAAGACGTCTGGAAGCCTCGTAAACTCCATATGCGCAAAATAACGGCGAAATTCTTTTTCCTCGCTAATATATACTCGCTTACGGTGCCGGAAAGCCGGATTTTGCAATAAACATACGAAAGCGACGATATCGCGGAAATAAACATCGCGCCCCGAAACGGTAAAAATCGGATTTTTTTCATACGGCGTAAACGATGAAATCGATTCCTCAAAATGGCGCAAATATAGGACGTAGAGCGTTTTGTCACCTCCGTCTTCGCGAAACGTTGCTTCCGATCGGTTGAAATAATCTTCAAACGTATTCGGCTTCGATTTTTCCAGCTCATGTCCTTGCAAGCGGCAAATCCGCATACAAATAGCCCCCTTATCTGTGCCAAAAACGCAATATAAAGTTACTCTTATCTTACCATAATCATGTTGATTCGTTAAAATTTTCTTCAAATTTTTCAAAAAATAAATCAGCTTCCTTCTCTATCTCGTCGTCCTCTTGCAATTCCGGAAGCGGCGGCAGCTCCTCTAGCGTTTTTAAACCGAAGTAATCCAAAAACTCCTTCGTCGTGCCATACAAAATTGGCCGCCCCGTTCCATCCGCACGTCCGACTTCCTTTATAAGCGCTTTGGCAATTAACGTCTGTATCGGTTTATCGCTTTTCACCCCGCGAATTTCTTCAATCTCCGCCCTTGTAATCGGCTGGCGATAAGCAATGATCGCCAGCGTTTCGAGCGCCGCTTGCGACAACGAAGTTGAACTAGGCGATTCAACAAGCTTTTTTAAATACGGGGCATGTTCTTTTCTTGTCGCCAGCTGAAAGACTCCTGCCAATTCAACGAGCTGAATGCCACGCTTTTGTTTATCATACTCGTCCTTTAGCATATGAATAATCGTCCGTGCTTGTTCTTCTTCCATTTCCAACACCGCGGCGATTTGCTGAAGCGACAGCCCCTCATCGCCTGCGGCAAACAACAGCCCTTCGACGATCGCTTTATATTCACTCATCTCCATGCTGCTCCATCCTTTCGTTGCGAGAGATGAAAATATCGGCAAAATTTCGCTCTTGCTCAATAATAACCGCATTTTTCTTCATTAGTTCTAAAATTGCTAAAAACGTCACCACAATATATCCGCGGTCATAATATGGAAATAAATCATAAAAATTTTTTCTCGTTTTCGTACGTCTTAGTTCCTCTAGAATTTCCTCCATCCTCTTTTCAATGGAAATATCTTGACGGGTAATTTTCGTATGGAGCGGTTTTTGCAGCTTTTTGCGGCGCAACAATTTCGAAAGCGCTCCAAGCATATCGTACACGTTGACATCAAGCGGCCGCTTCATCATTTCTTTGTCGTCTGTATACATACTTAAATCGCTCGGCGGCTTCGTAAATAAAAGCGCCCGCTCTTCTTCCTTTTTTTTCAATGCTTGCGCCGCTTCTTTATATTTTTTGTATTCTAACAACCGCTGCATTAATTCTTCGCGCGGATCGCTTTCAGGCAGCTCTACGCCTTCATCCAATATTTCTTCCTCATGTTTCGGCAGCAACATTTTGCTTTTGATCGCCAAAAGCGTCGCTGCCATCACTAAGTATTCGCTTGCGATATCGAGCTGCAATTCCTGCATCGCATGAATATACGCCATATATTGCTCGGTAATTTGCGCGACAGGAATATCGTAAATGTCGATTTCGTAACGATTGATTAAATGTAACAAAAGGTCGAGCGGACCTTCAAACGCATCAATTTTCACATTATATTGCACGTTCATCCCACCATTTTCCTTACACTATCGTTAAGTATAGACGATTAGCCAACGTTGTCCAAGCAATTTTTTACGTCTAATATGATACAATTGACACAGTACGGATACAACAATAGAAAGGTCGTGAAACGATGTATCCCGTCGCTTATATCCGCTATTTAATTCATTTCCACACAGACCGCGATTATTTTGAATGCCACGAAATATTGGAAGAACATTGGAAGAAAACCGGCTACAAAAAAGTATGGGTCCTACTCATTCAAATTGCCGTGGCCCTGTACCATCACCGGCGCGGCAACCAACAAGGAGCGCTGCGCATGATGCGAAAGGCGTTGTCACTTTTATCCAAAGAACAAAAAGCCATCCGCGAGTTGGGATTAGATGATCAACGGCTCTCCGAGCAGCTTGAACGCTATATCGAACGAATGGAGCAAAACGGGGCATATGAGAGCATAGAGCTGCCTATTTGCGATGAAACGTTGCGGAAAACGTGTCAAGCGATATGCGACGAACGCGGGCTGATTTGGGGAAAAGCAAGTGACATGAACAATGTCTTTTTGATTCATAAACATAAATTGCGCGACCGTTCTGATGTGATCGCGGCGCGGGAGCGGAAGAAAAAGAACAAAGAGCTGCCGAACCAATAAACGGCAGCTCTTTTACAACTCACATTTATCCAAAAATGCCGCGGTAAATTCATTTGCCTGCAGCTGATGGTTAGGATACATGTCCTTTAGCGCTTTTACCATTTGTTTTCCAACGCCTTGATGGCGGTGCGAAGGATTTACACTAATATGTTGAATTTCAACGACGTCCGCATCGCGCAACAGCACTCCGATAATGCCGATAATGTCATCGCCATCCTTCCATAAAAACAGCTGCCAATCATCGTTTGTTTCGTACTGCTTAATCGTTTGCTGCAGCTTTTTCAAGTCCTTCTCTGTCGGCATAAACGACAGAAGACCCATCGCAATTTTTTCGTAATTTTTTCGATAACGAATCAGCATAAAAAATCCCTCATTACTGACAAAGACTTTTCTAAAATAGAAAAGTGCTTCTGTCATTTTCTCATTACGTATTATAAACATTCTTTATTCTATTGTGAACCATTCCGCACATTTTTACACCAATTAAGCGAACGCGCGCAGAAGATTCGCCATCTCAATCGCGCTTACCGCTGCTTCCCAGCCTTTATTTCCCGCCTTTGTTCCGGCGCGTTCAATCGCCTGCTCGATTGTATCTGTCGTTAATACGCCAAAGATAACCGGCGTTCCCGTTGACAATGCGGCGTGGGAAACTCCTTTTGCTACTTCGTTGCATACGTAATCGTAATGGCTTGTCGCCCCGCGAATGACCGCGCCAAGCGCAATGACGGCGTCATACTGCTTTGATTCGGCGAATTTTTTCGCTAACAACGGAATTTCAAACGCTCCCGGCACCCACGCCACCGTCACATCGTTTTCATTGACTCCGTGCCGCTTGAGGCCGTCGAGAGCGCCTGATAATAACTTGCTCGTAATAAACTCATTAAAACGGGAAACGACGATGGCAATTTTTAATCCTGTGCCAACTAAATTTCCTTCCATTACGTTCATGACAAATCCTCCCATCTTTTCCGCCCATCATACTCATCATAATACAAAAAGGCAAAAATATCGATCCTCTTTTTTAAAAATGCAACATGTGCCCTAGCTTTTCATACTTTGTTCGCAAATATTTTTCATTTTCCTTTTTCACTGGCATCTCCAGTGGAACACGCTCCACTACTTCAAGTCCATGCCCTTTTAATCCGGCGATTTTCCGTGGATTATTCGTTAACAGTCGCATTTTCGTCACGCCAAGGTCCTTTAAAATTTGCGCGCCGATTCCATAGTCGCGCAAATCGGCAGGAAATCCAAGTTTTTCATTTGCTTCCACCGTATCATAGCCTTGCTCTTGCAGTTTATATGCGCGCAATTTGTTGATTAGCCCGATGCCGCGCCCTTCCTGACGCATATATAATAAAACACCGCGCCCTTCTTTGTCGATTTGACGGAGTGCCGCGTGAAGCTGCGGTCCGCAATCACAGCGATAAGAGCCAAACACGTCCCCTGTTAGGCATTCGGAATGAACGCGGACAAGAACCGGTTCGTCCGGGATAATTTCGCCTTTAACTAATGCCACATGTTCTTTTCCATCAACAACATTGGTGTAGCCAATCGCTCTAAACTTGCCAAACTCTGTTGGAAGCGTTACTTCCACTTCTCGTTTCACTAATTTTTCTTTTCGGCTTCGATATTGGATTAAGTCCTTAATCGTGATCATTTTCAAATCAAACTCATCAGCGATTCTCCGCAAATCCGGAACGCGCGCCATCGTGCCATCCTCTTTAATGATTTCGCAAATCACACCGGCTGGTTTTGCTCCGCAAAGCCGCGCTAAATCGACGGCCGCTTCCGTATGGCCGGCGCGCCGCAATACGCCGCCTTTTTTCGCGACAAGCGGAAACACGTGACCGGGCCGCTTAAAATCGCTCGCTTTCGCGTTCGGATCCAACAGCGCTTGAATCGTCATCGACCGTTCATAAGCGCTAATGCCGGTTGTCGTTGCTTTATAATCAATACTAACTGTAAAAGCAGTGCCGTGGGAATCGGTGTTATGATTCACCATCGGCGCTAAGTCAAGCTTATCGGCCAATTCTTCCGTAATCGGAACGCAAACAAGGCCGCGGCCGTATTTAATCATGAAATTAATCACTTCTGGAGTCGCTTTTTCCGCCAGCGCAACAAAATCTCCTTCATTTTCGCGATCTTCATCATCGCATACAATAATTACTTTCCCTTGCATCAATTCATAAATCGCCTCTTCGATCGTATCAAACATTGAACGTTCCCCCTTTTTCGCTTACTTATAACCGTGCCGTTCCAAAAATTCGAGCGTAATCGCCGATTTCGCTTCTTCTTTTTTCCCTTCCATGAATTGGGAGACGTATTTTCCGATGACATCACATTCGATATTGACAATATCCCCCGGCTGTTTATCGCCTAAAATCGTTGCCGCGCGCGTATGCGGAATGAGCGAAATCGTAAACGTGTCATCGGTAAGCCCAAAGATCGTCAGACTCGTTCCATCGACGGCGACAGACCCTTTTAAAATCATATATTTGCGCAATTCTTTCGGGATTTGAACTTCGTAATATACCGCATTCGCCACTGGCCATTTGCGAATAATTTCACCAACACCGTCGACATGTCCAGAGACGAAGTGGCCTCCAAACCGCCCGTTTGCCGACATCGCCCGCTCTAAATTCACTTTCGAGCCTCTCGTCAGCGTGCGCAGCGACGTCGCTCTTACCGTTTCTGGCATGACATCAACGGTAAACGAACGTTTCGTAAACGACGTTACGGTCAAACAAACCCCGTTGACCGCAATGCTGTCCCCAACATGAACATCTTCTAAAATTTTTTTCGCTCCGATCGTCATCACAATCGCTTCGCCCGACTGCCTTATTTGCTCGATCGTGCCGATTTCCTCAATAATGCCTGTAAACATTCGTGTACTCACCCTTTTATTTTGGTATCGCGACGATTTTGATATCCGGGCCGATCGTTTCGATTCGCCGAATTTGCAGCTGCATCACGTCGGCCATGCTGGCAAAACCCATTCCTCCGATCGGCGTCGGTGCTTGTTTTCCGCCGATGAGCTTTGGAGCAAAATACGCAACGATTTCATTGACCGCTTTGGCGCGCACAAAACTATCATGCACGTGTGACCCGCCTTCGACAAAAAGGGAAGTAATCCGTCTCTCGCCAAGCACGCGCAGCAATTCATCTATGTCAATATGCGGCGTGCTCATGGAAATTACTTGCACGTTTTTGTTCTCATATCGCTTCTTTTTTTCGTCGCTGACCTCGCTGCCGACGATCACCCACGTTTCCGCTTGTCCATCATGGAGAATGTTTGCATCAAGCGGTGTGCGCAAATGTGTATCTAAAACGATGCGTATCGGATTCTTTCCGCCTTCCGGAAGCCTTACCGTTAAGCTTGGGTTATCGGCAATAACGGTGTTTACCCCGACGAGAATCGCATCATGCACCGCCCGGTAACGATGCACATCTTCCCTGGCTGCTTCCGATGTGATCCATTTGCTCTCCCCCGTTGCCGTAGCGATTTTGCCATCGAGGCTGCTCGCGTATTTCAGCGTCACAAATGGCGTTTTCGTCGCAATGTAATGGAAAAAGACGCGATTTAACTCATCCGCTTCTTCTTTCAGCACCCCAAGCTTTACATCGATTCCCGCGTTCCTTAGCTTTTCGATGCCTTTGCCTGCTACGAGCGGGTTCGGGTCTGTCGTCGCAATGACAACGCGCCGAACGCCTGTTTCAATTAACAAATCGGCGCAAGGGGGCGTTTTCCCATAATGGCTGCATGGCTCTAGCGTTACATAAACGGTCGACCCTTTCGCTTTTTCTCCCGCCATCCGGATGGCATGTACTTCCGCGTGCGGCTCCCCCGCTTTCAAATGGGCGCCAAATCCGACAATTTCCCCATCTTTTACAACGACAGCGCCAACAATTGGATTAGGAGACGTCTGTCCGATCCCCGCTTTGGCCATTTCGATCGCTAGGCGCATATATTGTTCATCGTTTCGCACGGCGTTCGCCTCCTTTTGTCGCATAAAGAAAGCCCTAGGTTTAAAGTCCTAGGGCAGGATAGATAGAATCACAACAATTGCATTTATGTACCAAAAAAACGGCACTTATGCGTAAAGCGGGGAAAAGCAAAGCGAAGTTTTTGGACATTTGCTTTTTCCGCCAAACGCAAACAAACGCGTTAGCGAATAAACGGATTTATCGGCATGGCAAAAAAGGCGCGAAACTCAGCGCTTCGCCGCTTCACGCTGCTAATCCCCGGCAAACATTGCCGCTCTGTAACGAGACTACCCTCTAAGTACGGAACGGCAATGCGCGCTTGTGATCCTTCTCCCATCCAGACTATACTGTCGGCTCCGGAATTTCACCGGATCGTGCCTATACGGCTCGCGGGCTGAGAAGTGATGCCACTTCATCACCGCCGGTCGGGAATTTCACCCTGCCCCGAAGGATGCAAACAGTATGGAATTTTTTATTATTATATCACACAAAAGCGGTTTGTCCATTTTTCCTCGCTCGCCATCTACCCGCGCTAGCTTTCTCCGCCATTTTCGTCAGGCAAAAATGGTCGATCGAATAACCGCTGTTTCTGTTATTTCGCGATAAACATCCAATAAATGATCCCCCATACAAGGCTTGCCCCTAACAAAAGAAAAAATAATCCCCAATTTTTCCCCTTCATCCTTTCACCTCTTGCCATAGCGGGTGCATTCATCGCTTGATAAAAAGACTTAAGAGCGCTCCTGTTAAGCTTTTATTCCTCGTTAAACACTTTTACTTCTTTCATCACATCGCCGTTTTTCATCGCTTTGACAACGTCCATTCCCGCTGTTACTTGACCGAATACGGTATGTACCCCATCTAAGTGCGGCTGTGGTTCATGAACGATAAAAAATTGGCAGCTTCCTGTATCGCGGCCGCGGTGTGCCATCGAAATCGCCCCGGCCACATGTTTATGCGGGTTGTTATCTGTTTCGCACGGAATCGTATAGCCAGCATCCCCTGTTCCATTGCCGTACGGGCATCCTCCTTGGCTGACAAAACCAGGGATGACGCGATGAAACGTCAAACCATTATAAAAGCCTGAATTTGCCAATTTCTCAAAGTTGGCCACCGTAATCGGCGCTTCATTCGGGAACAGTTCAAACTCGATTTTTCCCCCGTTTTCCATTAAAATATATCCTTTTTTCGCCATGCATCTACAACTCCTTTTTTCATTGATAACGTATCACTATCATATCATTGTTGTTCACATAAAAAAAGTAATATAATGATAAAGGATATGCCGAAAAAGGGTATCACCTTTACAAAGGAGGCTGACATTGTGAAACGCATGTTGACAGGCTTCCTGCTCGCATCGCTGCTGTTTGCCTTTCCAGCTATGGCGGCAGCAGATGCGGCAGAAGGAGATGTAATTGTTACGTTAGGCGAAAATTTAACCGAACAGCAAAAACAGCAAATATTAAATGAAATGAACGCCCCGGACAACGCGCAAATCATTACCGTTTCCAACGCAGAAGAACATAAATATCTTGACGGCCTTATCCCAAAAGCGCAAATCGGGACGAGAGCGATCTCCTCATCGATGATTACGATCGGTGCAAAAGGATCCGGGTTGGATGTCGAAACTCATAATATCACATGGGTCACAGACGAAATGTACACAAACGCCCTGATTACGGCAGGAGTGAAAGATGCGAAAATTTACGTCACCGCTCCGTTTGCCGTGTCCGGTACGGCCGCATTAACCGGATTAATGAAAGCATACGAAGTTTCTTCCGATAAAGTGATTCCTGACGATGTCAAAAAAGTCGCCACAGAGGAAATGGTCCAAACGGCAAAGCTCGGGGAATCGATCGGGCCGGATAAAGCGGTTGCTCTTCTTGCGAAAGTAAAAGAAGAAATCGCAAACAATCCGCCGCAAACGGATGAAGATTTGCGTGCGCTTATCGAGAAAGTCGCAAAAGACCTCGGAATTACGTTGACGGAAGAGGAGATAAACAGCTTAATTTCGCTATTCAATAAAATGAAAAACGCGAATATCGATTGGAATCAAGTCAATGATCAATTAAGCAAAGCGAAGGATAAATTGTCGGCGTTCCTGCAATCGGAAGAAGGAAAAACATTTATTCAAAACATTGTTGACATTTTAAAAGAAATTTGGAACGCCATTAAGTCAGTGTTCACTTCTTCCGAGCCGCAAAACAACCAATAACGAAAAAGTGCCCAAGCCAAACAGCTGGGCACTTTTTATTTCACTTTTGTTTTAAGCGGCAAATCAAGCCGCACTAGATCTTCATATGTTTCCCGCTTCACCACTAGCTGCGCTTCCCCGTTTTCCACGAATACGACAGCCGGGCGCGGAATGCGGTTATAGTTGTTCGCCATCGAATAGCCGTATGCCCCAGTGCAAAAGACGGCTAAATAATCGCCAGGGTTCGCCTTCGGCAGCGGCAAATCCCAAATCAACATATCCCCTGATTCACAACATTTTCCAGCAATCGAAACAATTTCATTTTTTTCGTCCAACACGCGGTTCGCCAGCACTGCCTCATACTTCGCCTCATACAGCGCCGGACGGATGTTGTCGCTCATCCCGCCGTCCACGGCAACGTAACGGCGGACATTCGGCACCTCTTTCTGCGAACCAATTGAGTAAATCGTCGTTCCGGCATCGCCGACGATCGACCGCCCCGGCTCAATCCAAATTTCCGGCATTGGAATATTTTGTTCACTTACTTGTTTTTTTACTTCCTCTATGATTTTGTCGACATATTCCGAAACAGGAATCGGATCGTCTTCTCTCGTATAGCGAATGCCGAATCCGCCGCCAAGATTGACCACCGCTGGAACAAATCCGTACGTTGCCTTCCAATTGGCGATTTTTTGGAAAATTTTTTGCGCCGCTAGTACAAATCCTGTCGTTTCGAAAATTTGCGAACCGATATGGCAATGAATTCCGAGAACGGAAAAGAACGGAGAGGACAGGGCTTTGCGCAGCGCTTCGTCCGCTTGGCCGTTATTCAAATCAAATCCGAATTTAGAATCTTCCTGGCCGGTTAAAATATAATCGTGCGTATGCGCCTCGACACCAGGGGTGACCCTTATTAAAATCGCCGTCGTCTTTCCGTGTTTCTTGCTTAGTTGTTCCAACAATTCCAGCTCATAAAAGTTATCGACAACGACGCAGCCGATTCCACTTTCAAGCGCCATCATCAATTCTTCCCGGCTTTTATTATTGCCGTGAAAATGGATGCGTTCCGGCGGAAATCCCGCTTGCAGCGCCGTATACAGCTCTCCCCCCGACACTACATCCAACGACAAACCTTCTTCCTCCACCAACTGAACCATCGCAATCGAAGAAAACGCTTTGCTTGCATAAGCAACTTGAGCTTTAACTCTATGTTTTTGAAACGCTTCTTTAAACGCACGCGCGCGCGTACGGATCAGCGCCACGTCATAAATATACAACGGCGTTCCGTATTCTTTCGCCAAATCAACCGTATCGACACCGCCAATTTCTAAATGCCCTTTATCATTTACACGGCTTGTCCCATGAAAAAACATGCAAACCCCTCATTCCTGCAAACTGAAATTATTCAACATCGAAAATTTTTATGCATAACCGAAAGCAAAAAAGGCAGTTAACATAAAAGATAACTGCCTTTTTTGCAGAAAAAAGATTACGTATAACATATCATAATTATAAAAAAGTTGCAACTTCTTTTTGTAAATTTATGACGGCTGCCTGCGGCGGTTTTGCGGATGGACGATGCTCGGCCTTACTTTTGCCCCTGCTGCAGAGCGGCGGACGATAATTTGCATAAACGCCGCTGGGTCAAACGGAATAAACGGCCATAAATACGGCGTGTTTAATGATCGAATGCGAATGAGCCAAAGCAAATAAACAGTGGTGCCGATCATCAGCCCCGGCACTTTAAACAGCGCCACCGCAATGACGAGAAGCAATCGCGATATTTTATTGGCAATGCTCAACTCATAGCTCGGTGTTGCAAACGAACCGATCGCTGCAACCGATACGTATAAAATCACTTCAGGCACAAATAATCCGACATCGATTGCGATTTGTCCGATTAATACCGCGGCGATTAAGCCCATCGCTGTAGACAGAGGCGTCGGCGTATGAATCGCTGCCATGCGTAGAAACTCAATGCCAAAGTCGGCCAGCAAAATTTGGATGATAACCGGGATATTCGTCTGTTTGTTCGGGCCGATAAACGCCCACTTATCTGGCAGCAAAGATGGTTCAAGCACAAACAATACCCAAAGCGGCAGTAAAAATAGGGATGTCAAAATGCCTAAAAACCGCACCCAGCGCACGAATGTGCCAACTGCTGGAGATTGCCGGTACTCTTCAGCGTGCTGCACATGATGAAAAAACGTTGTCGGGGTAATAATTACGCTTGGCGACGTATCTACCATAACTAAAACATGCCCTTCGAGCAAGTGAGTGGCAGCAACGTCCGGACGTTCCGTATAGCGGACGAGAGGATATGGATTATATCCTTGCTTCACTAAAAATTCTTCGATCGTTTTATCCCCCATTGTTAACCCATCAATATTAATTTGCTGAAGCTCTTGTTTTACAAGCTCAACAAGTCCCGGATCGGCGACGTCTTTAATGTAAGCAATGCAAATATCTGTTTTTGAACGCTCCCCCACTTGTAAAATTTCAAAGCGAAGCCGCTCATCGCGAATGCGCCGCCTAGTTAGCGCCGTATTGACGATAATATTTTCCACATAGCCATCACGTGCGCCGCGCACCACCTTTTCCGTATCCGGTTCTTCCGGCTGCCGCCCCGGATAACTTCGGACATCGACGATAAATCCTGTCGACTCTCCTTCGATGAAAATAACGATTAGCCCTGATAGCAACCGATCCACCGCCTCATCCAAGTGATGGACAAGGCTGACTTGCTGATGAACGAGACGGTTTTCGATAATTTGCTTTGCTTGCGCCGTCTGCCGTTCATCATCGTTAATGCGGACGATTTGTTTCAACAATTCAATTAAATATTGCGTATCGCATAAACCGTTGCAATAGTAAATATGTACTTCCCTCTTTAATACATGAATTTTCCTGACCCCTAAATCAAAGCTAGTTCCAACTCCAATTTTTTCTTTCAGAAATTTTTCATTGTCAGTGAGCTTTTCCGAAATCGGAATGTTATTTGCTTTCACTGCCATGGCACATACTCCTTTCAAGGATCAAGTCGATCGCCTTCCTTGTAATCGGTGAGCCGCATTTTATATGATCGCGATATTCCATTTTCCCAATTATCCCCGATTCCAACGACAACAGGGAATGTTTAATGGCTAATCGTCCGGTACGCAAACTCATCGGACGTCCGCCACTGATATGACTCGTCTTTTTTCATAATCGATTACCCTTTCGGCTTGCATAGAAGAGCGGTAAAAAAGGAGAGCACAATGGCAAATGACAAAATGGCGCCGGTAAATTGAAACATTCCTGAACCAATGGCCAGCCATCCATTTGCCTCGTTTTGCGCCAGCACACCTTTCGCGAGAAAATAGCCGAAGCCACTAATGGGAAGAACGGCTCCCGCCCCGGCGACCGCAATCAGTTGGTCGTAAATTCCGCCGATTCCTAGAATGACTCCAGCTGCTACGAGCAAGCACATTACATGCATTTGCGAAAACTTGCCAATATCCATGACAAGTTGGGCGATGGCACAAAACGCTCCTCCTACCATAAATGCCATAACATAATCCATCATCGTTCCTCCTTTACCGCTTCAATCACGACACCGTGTGCAATGGCAGGGATTGACTGTTTTTGCTGCATCATCGTTGGGCTTAATAGCGCTCCTGTGGCGACAACGAAAATTTTTTGCAGCGCGCCGCGTTCCATTTCTTTTAATAAATGCCCGTACGTTACTACCGCGCAGCAGGCGCAGCCGCTTCCCCCAGCAAACACGTTTTGATCCGGCCGGTAAATCATTAAGCCGCAGTCATTATAATTGTCCGTCACATCATAACCTGATTCCGCCAGCAACTGTCTGACGATGACGCTTCCCACTCTCGATAAATCCCCCGTCACAATTAAGTCATAATCTGCGGGAGAAACTCTTAAATCAGCAAAATGTCGTTCCATCGTGCTTGCCGCAGCCGGCGCCATCGCCGATCCCATATCGAAAGGATTCGCCGTTCCCGCATCGATCACTTTGCCGATGGTGGCGGCAGTAATGCGCCATCGCCCTCGTTTCCGGCCAATGACTACTGCTCCCGCACCTGTGACAGTAAACGTCGCCGTTTTCGGTTTTTGCACCCCCAATTCGGTCGGATAGCGAAATTGCCGCTCCGCCGTGGCATTATGACTGCTTGTTGCCGCGAGCACCGTTCTTGCAAATCCGCCGTCAATTAACGCCGCGCCGACCGCTATCGTTTGCATCGAAGTAGAGCACGCTCCAAACATACATAAAAACGGGGCGGGGACCGTCCGGGCAACATAGTTGGCAGTGACGTTTTGATTCAGTAAATCTCCAGCGAGGAAAATGTCGATATCGTTGAAGGAAATGTTTCCTTTTTGCAGGCAGACACCAATCGCCTCTTGCATTAAGCGCCGCTCTGCCAACTCCCACGTCTTTTCCCCGCAATATAAGTCATCGTGCACGATATCAAAGCTTTCGCGAAGCGGACCTTCCGCTTCTAACGGCCCGACCGCCGTTCCTGTTTCCTGAATGTAAATATCATGTTCAAACACCCACGTTTGCTTTCCGGCGAGCTTCATCACCAATCCCTCTTTCTCCGCTTAAGACATGATGTAATATAAAATGCCCAGCAGATAAGCAGCGACAACGCCATAAACGATCGCCGCACCGCCTGCTTTAAACATTTGGCTGGCGATCCCTGCTGTCCATCCTTCACTTCGATGTTCGAGCGCGGCGCTTGCTAATGCATTTGCAAAGCCAGCCAGCGTCATCGTTGCGCCCGCACCAGCAAATTGGCTAAAATCGTCATACTTTCCTGCCCCAGTGAAGACAATCGCAAAAAACATCATTGTCATCACCGCCAGCTGCTGCGCAGAAAGCAACGGCACAGAAAAGAAATGGCTGTACGAATTGGCGAATAACTCCGCAACCGCGCAAAGCGCGCCGCCGACGACAAACGCTTTCAAGCTGTTAAAAACATATGGAGGCTTAGGCTGGAACGCTTTCACCGCCTGACGATAATTTGCTTTTAAACTCATCTTTTCTTTTCCCCCTTATCGTAAGTAATCGGCAAAATAGATCCAGTGAAACAGCGAGCCGACTATTTTTCCAAATGCGATCGCCATCAATAAAATGACAATTTTGTCGGCAACGCCGATGCGTTTTGCTAAGATCGGCCATACGTTAAGCACTTCCGTCAGCGCGGCGGCAAGCATTCCGATAAATACCCCATGCAGCAAGCCGAGCGGAATCAGCCAATATTTTGATATATATAAAACAGTGTGGCGCAGGCTCATCCATCCCCCCGCCACCGCGCCGGCTACCGCACTCCATTCATATGCATGGATCCGCTTTGTTGTTTTTGTCAATTGCGTTAAGCGGGGAATGACGCCAAGAACGACTAAAAACGCCACAAACCCTGTTCCGACAGCCAGCCCTCCCGCAAAGCCGACGAATATAACGGCCAAAATCTCAATCGTCGTCAATTTTTCTCATACTTTCTTTGTTTTCATATAAAATGACATATTGATCTAGCGATTGCTGATAATTAAACATTTCGACTTCCAAAGGGCTTGGCTCCTCGTTAATGCGCTTGCGGAACACATGGTTAAAAAATAAAATCATGCCGATCCCTAATCCGAGCGAATAAGGAATTTGCAGCAGCAACGGCTTATCGATTTTTTTCCCGGTAATTATCTCATAAAGATGTTGATGCACTTTTTGCATGCTGACATCTTCATGAAAATTCATAATGGCCATTGCCGATCCGACGAAAAGCAACAGCCATATAAGCAAAAAATAAGCAGTGGAAAAACTCCGCTTTTGATCAATGACTTCAACGATCGTTTGCGCTGGCCCAATCACTTGCACATCTAACGCGTCATTCGTTTCCATCATGGCGCGAACAACTTTCATTACATCAATAATGACGATATTTTTATCGCTTGGTTGAATTGCATATAGCGGAATTGTTTTTAATTGTTCGGCTATGTTGCAATCATTTGCGATGATTTGCGCCACATCGCCAATCGCAACAACTGCTTGCGGTTTTACTTGAACGCGATGCCGTAGTTTAACAAAGACGGTTTTTTCCATCTGCCTCACACCTTAGCTTGTAGTTTTTATGTATATTCACTTGATCTTCGTCTTTCTTTATTTAGTATGTTGGAGAAGAAAGGAATCATGCGATCATACGGCATTTACCAGTAGTTTCATAAAAATAAAAAAGAATGGATGCCTACCCATCCATTCTCTCCTTTATTTGCTGTAAAATTTTTTTTTCAAGCCGGGATACTTGGACTTGAGAGATGCCTAATCTAGATGCCACTTCCGATTGGGTTTGGTCTTTGTAATAACGCAAATAGACGATGAGCCGTTCCCGCTCATCCAGTTCCTCAATCGCTTTTTTTAATGCGATTTTATCAAACCATGACGCTTCATCCGCATCGGCGATTTGATCTAAGAGCGTGATCGGGTCGCCGTCATTTTCGTACACCGTCTCGTGAATAGAAGCCGGAGAACGAACGGCTTCCTGAGCAAGCACCACATCTTCCGGAGAAATCTCTAAATAATCAGCGATTTCCGTCACCGTTGGCGCTCGTCCATATTTTTTCGAAAGCTCGTCTCTCGCTTTCCGGATTTTATTGCCCATTTCCTTTAAGGAACGGCTCACTTTCACTGTTCCGTCATCGCGAATAAATCGCTGAATTTCGCCGATGATCATCGGCACCGCATACGTGGAAAATTTCACATCATATGATAAATCAAACTTATCAACAGATTTAAGCAAGCCGATGCAACCAATCTGAAATAAATCGTCCGGCTCGTAGCCGCGGTTTAAAAAGCGCTGGACGACCGACCAAACGAGGCGCATGTTTTTTTTGATAATCTCATCGCGCGCCTGTTGATCCCCTTCTTGGCTGCGGCGAATAAGCTCTTTCATCTCGTGATCTTTTATCAGCGTTTGATCTCGCTTGACATCGACATCCATAGGCATGTCTCCCTTAGTTACATAACGCTTTGCTCTTCGTTATATACTTCTTTAAATAAACGGTTGTCCCTTTGTTCACTTCCGACTGAACGACGACTTCATCCATAAAATTTTCCATGATGGTGAATCCCATTCCAGATCGCTCCAATTCCGGTTTGGTTGTAAACAATGGTTGGCGTGCCTCTTCAATATTAGCAATGCCGACACCTTCGTCTTTAATCGTCAAATGGACGACTCCGTCTTCGATCACAACGGAAATGTATACGATTCCGTTTGGATCGTTATTATAGCCGTGAATAATCGCGTTCGTGACCGCTTCAGAGACAACGGTTTTAATTTCCGTTAATTCATCCATCGTTGGATCAAGCTGTGCCACGAATGCAGCAACCGCTACACGAGCAAACGATTCATTTTGGCTAAGCGCGGAAAATTGGAGGTGCATTTCGTTTCGCATCACGCCACCCCCAATGTCTTCAGCGCGAATTGTTCATCGTTTTCTAAACGAATAATTTTAAACAGCCCCGACATGTCAAACAGCCGTTTCACCGTTGGCGAAATCGAACATACAATCATTTCCCCGCCGAGGTTTTTAATTTGTTTGTAGCGTCCTAAAATGACGCCAAGCCCGGAACTATCCATAAACGTCAAATGTTCTAAATTAAGCACAATGTGGCGAATCGATTCTCTTTCCAGCGCATCCGTCGCCTTTTCCCGAAGCTCTTCGGCCGTATGATGATCAAGTTCGCCGGAAAGCCGGATGATCAATACATCCTGTTTTACTTCAAAGTCCATCATCAGACTCACTGCGTTTTTCCCCCTTGTTCATTTCGGATTAGGGAGAAGTTTCGCTACAATGCGCCGGAAATCCTTCCTGATGACAAAACTAGTGGCGATTCGCTAAAAGTAGAAAGCGGGCTGCAAAAGCTGACATGTTTATGCGGATTTCGTAAAATTTTGCAACGTTCGTTTAAACAAATCCCACCAGCTTGCTTCTGCCACATTTTCTTTCGCGACGATTGGGCTACGAAGCAATTCTTTTCCATCTTGTTTTAAAATCAGGGTGCCAAGCTCATCTCCTTTTTTAATTGGCGCTTTGACGTTTTCTTTCACTTTAATCACTTTTTTCATTTGGTCAATCGATTGCCCTTTTTTCGTCAATATGGAGATTGGCTCAGAGGTAACAAGCGCAATCGCTTTTTTCTTTCCTTTGCTTACATTGACATGGGCAACCACTTCGTTCCGTTTATAGACTGGATGTGTTTTATATTGACTGAACGCATAATCGAGCATCCTTGTAATTTGCGCGTTTCGTTCCTTTGGCGTCGGCGCTCCGAATACGACGGCGATGACGCGCATCCCGTTCTTTTTCGCCGTCGCTGTTAAGCAGTATTTCGCTTCGCTTGTAAATCCGGTTTTTAAACCGTCCACTCCGGGATAAAATTTAACGAGCCGATTCGTATTCACAAGCCAAAATTTTTTATCGGTGTTTTCCCGCAAATAATCCTCGTATTTGCCCGTATACTTCGTAATATCCTCGTATTTTAGCAGTTCGCGCGCCATCATCGCCATATCATGCGCGCTGCTATAATGCCCTTTGGCAGGTAGCCCTGTCGCGTTTTGAAACGAAGTGTTTTTCAGTCCAAGCTCCTTCGCTTTTTTATTCATCATCTCGACAAAAGCTTCTTCCGATCCGGCGATTCGTTCCGCCATGGCAACTGACGCGTCATTGCCCGAACCGATCGCAATGCCGCGCAACAGTTCATCCACTGTCATTTCTTCGCCAGGCTCCAAAAAGATCTGCGATCCGCCCATTGATGCAGCATATTCGCTCGCCCGTACTTTTTCCTTATAAGAAAGCTCTCCTTTATCAATCGCCTCCATAATGAGAAGCATTGTCATGATTTTTGTCATGCTGGCCGGCGGCAGCTTTTCATTGGCGTTTTTTTCATACAAAACAGCCCCGGTATCACGCTCAATTAAAATGGCAGACCTTGCCCCATCGGCAAGTTCAATCCCGCGCGTTTTCGGCTTTTTTTCTTCCGCATGAACGTTGGCGGAGATTGTCAACAGGAAAACAGATGCAAAAAGGAGTAAACGAATCGATAACTTCTTCATCACCCAAACCTCCATTCTTTATACATGCCATTTTTTCCAAATGAGATATTTTTATACAATAGAAACAATGAATTTCCACAGATTTTGCCTATAAAAAAGAGGGTGTCCCAAAATGATGGGACACCCTCCTGTGCTGCTGTATATCTATGGCACTCCGCTTATGGTCAAACAGCCTGTGCGTCAATCTCTTTTATGAAATTGTTTCGTATATAAGCGGTGGTTTAGCAACAGGAATTGGGGAGATGCGGATGCTTTTGGCGAGCTTTTGTTTGACTCCTTCAATATTTTCCGTATTGCTGTAAATCGTAACAAGCGATTCGCCTTTTCTCACCGCATCGCCGACTTTTTTGTGCAAAACGAGGCCGACAGAAAGATCGATCTTCGCTTCTTTTGTCGCCCGTCCCGCTCCAAGCAGCATCGCAGCCGTTCCGACTTCGTCAGCGACAATTTCCGCGACATACCCATCTTCCGGAGCATTGAGCTCCCATTGGTACTTCGCTTGCGGCAGTTTCGCTGGGTCATCGACAACCGATGCGTCGCCGCCTTGCGCGCCGAGAAACACTTTGAACGTTTCTAGCGCTTTTCCTTCTTGAATCGACGTTTCTAATAACGCGCGCGCTTCCTCTAATGAAGACGCTTTTTCCGCCAAATATACCATGTAGCTTCCAAGCGTCAAACATAGTTCTTGTAAATCTTCTGGTCCTTTTCCCTTGAGCGTATCGATCGCTTCTTTCACTTCGAGCGCGTTTCCGACCGCGTATCCGAGCGGCTGGCTCATGTCGGAAATGACCGCCATCGTTTTCCGGCCGACGCGCTTACCGATTTCGACCATTGCTGTTGCGAGTCGTTTCGCTCCTTCGAAATCTTTCATAAACGCGCCGGCTCCCGTTTTGACATCCAAGACAATCGCGTCGGCGCCAGCGGCAATTTTTTTGCTCATAATCGACGAAGCGATGAGCGGAATGCTATCTACCGTCGCCGTGACGTCACGGAGCGCGTATAGCTTTTTATCAGCCGGCGTTAAATTGCCGGTCTGTCCGATAATCGCGATTTTGTTTTTATTGACAAGCTCAATGAATTGATCGTTATCGATTTCCACATGAAATCCTGGGACCGATTCTAGTTTATCGATCGTCCCGCCGGTATGGCCGAGCCCCCGCCCCGACATTTTCGCGACAGGCACGCCGACGGAAGCAACGAGCGGACCTAACACAAGCGTCGTCGTATCGCCGACGCCGCCCGTTGAATGCTTGTCCACTTTAATTCCTTCGATTTTCGATAAATCGATGACATCTCCTGAGCGGGCCATCGCCATCGTCAACGCCGCCGTTTCTTCTTCCGTCATGCCGCGGAAAAACACCGCCATCGCGAACGCGCTCATTTGATAATCTGGAATTTCCCCATTCGTGTAGCCGCGAACGATAAATTCAATTTCCTCATTCGTAAGAGCGCAGCCATCCCGCTTTTTTGCAATTAAATCGACCATTCTCATGCGCATCACCTTTTTTTAGTTTTTCACCATTTCGGCGACAATCGCTTTGACTAGCCGCAAAAAGTTTGCTTTTGCTTTTTCTGTCGTCTCGATCACTTCATCATGCGTAAGCGGCTGATCGGAAATCCCCGCCGCCATATTGGAAATGCAGGAAATACCTAATACTTCCATTTGGGCATGGCGCGCGACAATTACTTCAGGCACGGTCGACATGCCGACCGCGTCGCCGCCAATCGCGCGAATCATGCGGATTTCCGCCGGTGTTTCGTAAGAAGGCCCGCTGTTGGCCACATAAACTCCTTCTTGAACCGGAATATCAAGCTGTTTCGCCACATGTTTCGCTAACTCGCGCAAACGTCTGCTATAGGCTTCCGTCATATCCGGGAAGCGGACGCCAAGTTCAGGATCATTCGGACCGATTAACGGGTTGCCTCCCATATTATTGATGTGGTCCGCAATAATCATTAAATCTCCCGGCTGAAAACGTTCATTCACACCTCCCGCCGCGTTTGTTACGATCAGCTCTTTGACGCCAATCGCTTTCATGACGCGGACTGGGAATGTCACCTGATCCAAGCGGTACCCTTCATAATAATGAAAACGGCCTTGCATGGCGACAACCGTCGCACCTTCAAGCTGGCCGTAAACAAGCCGACCTGCATGTCCTTCGACCGTGGACACAGGAAACCCTGGAATCTGCTCGTACGGAATTTTCACCGCCTGTTCAATTTCATCGGCGAGAACGCCAAGGCCCGATCCAAGAATTAGACCAATGCGTGGAGGTGTCGGAAATTTTTCTTGCAAATAACGAGCTGCTTTTTCTATCGCCTGTTTATTCATGATTAGATCCCCCTATTTCAAATCAGCTAAAAAGCTTGTTCCGTGCGGCGGCATCTTCACGTGGAAATTATCAGCGATCGTCGCGCCGACATCGGCAAATGTTTCGCGAAGCGGCAGCGCTTTTCCGCCGCTCATGCTTGGACTATAGACAATCAGCGGCACATATTCGCGCGTATGGTCCGTACCGTGATGAACCGGGTCGTTTCCATGGTCAGCCGTGATGATAAGCAGATCATCATTTTTCAAAAGCGGAAGCACATCAGAAAGTCGGGCGTCAAACTCCTCAAGCGCATCCCCGTATCCTTTCGGGTCACGGCGATGCCCATACATCGCATCAAAGTCAACAAGATTGACAAAGCTTAGCCCTGTAAAGTCCATTTTCAATGTGTCTTCCAATTTGTCCATTCCGTCCATGTTGGATTTTGTCCGCAACGATTTTGTAACTCCTTCATTATCGTAAATATCGGAAATTTTTCCGATCGCGATCACTTCATAGCCGGCGTCTTTCAATTCGTTCATTACCGTGCGGCCGAACGGCTTCAGCGCATAGTCATGCCGGTTCGCCGTACGTTGGAAATTGCCCGGCGTGCCGATGAACGGGCGCGCAATGACGCGGCCGACCATATATTTTTCATCGAGCGTCAATTCGCGGGCGATTTTGCAAATATGGTACAGTTCCTCAAGCGGCACAATTTCTTCATGAGCGGCGATTTGCAACACGGAGTCAGCCGAAGTGTAAACAATGATTGCCCCTGTTTCCATATGTTCTTTGCCAAGCTCCTCAATAATCGCCGTACCGCTTGCTGGTTTGTTGCCGATGACTTTTCGGCCCGTTCGTTTTTCCAATTCGCCAATCAGTTCTTTTGGAAATCCGTTTGGAAATACTCGAAACGGTTTGTCAATACGAAGCCCCATAATTTCCCAGTGGCCTGTCATCGTATCTTTTCCGGCGGACGCTTCTTGCATTTTCGTATAATAGGCAAGCGGTTTTTCCGCTTTTGGAATGCCTTTGATTTCGCGAATGTTGCTTAAGCCGAGCTTTGCCATATTCGGCATGTGCAGCCCGCCGCGATGCTCGGCGATATGGCCAAGCGTATCCGCGCCTTGATCATTATATTTTTCGGCATCTGGCGCCGCGCCAATGCCGACGGAGTCCATGACAATCAAAAAAACCCGTTTGTATGTATGGCTCATTATCATAATGCCTCCTGTCTTCATAACGTGATCTTTCTTTTTATCATTCCCGAAACACCCGAACATTGCACTCGTCAGAAGTCTGACAACTATATTATAAAACGTTTTCATTCCAAGAATCAATAAAAAACCCGCTTATCAACAAGCGGGAAGTTTTGCAATCAAAGCTACGCGCGAGGATGAAATTGCTTATATACATCTTTCAAGCGCGTTTTCGTAACATGAGTATAAATTTGCGTCGTTGAAATATCGGCATGGCCTAACAGTTCTTGTACGGCGCGCAAATCGGCACCGTTTTCAAGCAGATGCGTGGCAAACGAATGCCGCAGCGTATGCGGCGTCAGTTCTTTTTCGATGTTTGCTTCTTTTGCGAGTTTTTTTAAAATCTTCCAAAACCCTTGCCTCGTTAAGCGATTCCCATAATGGTTTAAAAACAACGCATCAGTTGCCCGCTTTTTCGGATTTATTAATTTTGGCCGCGCTGTTTCAAGATATGCTTTTAACGCGTTCAGCGCCATGCTGCCGACCGGAACGATCCGCTCCTTATTTCCCTTTCCGTAGCAGCGGACAAAGCCCATCGTCAAATGCACGTCGGAAAGATTTAAATTCACGAGTTCACTGACGCGCATTCCCGTCGCATACAACAATTCTATCATCGCTTTGTCGCGAATGCCGATCGGCGTATTCGTTTTCGGCGCTTCTAAAAGCGCCTCCACTTCTTCCAGAGACAGCACTTTCGGCAACGTTCGCTCCATTTGCGGCGATTCGATATGCACCGACGGATCTTGTTCCGCTACTTTTTCGCGAAGAAGAAATTGATGAAACGAGCGAATCGACGCAATATGGCGCGCAATCGTCTTCGGAGAGTTTCCTTTTTCTTTCAAAAACTTTAAAAATTGCATAATATGAAGGCGCGACACGTCGTTCCATGACTGAATTTGCTCGACATGGCGCAAATAGTGCGCGTATTTCTTTAAATCTCTTTCATAAGAAACAATCGTATTTTTCGCCAAATTTCGTTCTACCGTCAAATAATGAAGAAAATCTTTCAATTCATGTTCCAACATCCCACTACTCCCCATTGCGATAAAAAAATAGTAACCGATCTATCCATTTGAATGACGGGTTTTCCGTTGTCGACACTTCCACCGCTGATCCATGCGGCTCATCATAGCGGTGGTAATTCTCGTATTCTCGATTGAACCATACAAGACTATAATAAAATAAAAGCGTGCACCCCGTAAATAAAAGAAACACTTTTATGATCTGCCATACTGCTTTCATGGCTATTCCTCCTCATTTCATCGTTACTATGAGGATATGCCATGTTTTTCTTCTTTTATACCATAAAAAAACCTTTCCCATTGGAAAAGGTTTTTTCGCCTTTTTATTCTTTTTGATTTTGTTCTTCCTCGTGTTTTTGCTGGCAACGATAACAAATTCCATGAAACGTTAGACGGTGGTCTTTAATTTTAAACTTCCAGTCCCGTTCGACAATTTCTTCTACTTCCTCCAATAAATCTTCTTGAATTTCCGCTACTGACCCACATTCAATACAAACTAAATGGTGGTGAAAGTGAGCCGCCCCTTCCTTGCGCAGATCGTAGCGAGACACACCATCCCCAAAGTTGATTTTATCGACAATTTTTAGTTCTGTTAACAGTTCGAGCGTCCGGTATACAGTAGCTAATCCAATTTCTGGAGATTTTTCTTTAACGAGGAGGTAGACGTCTTCTGCGCTTAAATGATCTTCCTCATGTTCTAACAAGACACGTACTGTCGCTTCCCGCTGCGGTGTCAATTTATAACCGGCAGTATGCAATTGCTTCTTGATTCGGTCGATTCGATCTTCCATCTTTCATTCCCTCCCACGTCATTCAACTACCATTATAACAAAAGAAAGAGGGAAGTATCAAAATAAAATCATTATTATAAAAGAACGAAAATGATTATTATATAATAAATTATTTACTCCCGACCATTTCAATGACCTGTTTCATCAATAACGGGGATACGTACGCCTCAAGAGACGAGGAAACGAGTAAGCTTATGCTAATCAATATCATCACCATCGTATAGCGCATAATCATCGGAAAAATTGGCTCATGTCCCCGCTTCATAAATTGATTGCGCACCATTTGCAGGGAAAATGAAATCGAAACCACTCCCATCACCAGAAACGCTGGAATAATAATTAAATTTTGCGGCATCACGGACACAAAAGATAACAAAAACCCTTGCCATCCCATTTGGTTCACTAAAAATCCGACAGTAAACCCGACAACGATTCCTTTTAAAAATAATAAAATGAAAATAATCGGCAGCCCTATCACCGAAATGCCCAGCACCCACATGAAAGCGATATATTTCAAATTATGGAAGTAACTTTGCTGGAACATATCGTGGACCCCGGCAATATTTCCTTTCGATACTTGTCCAAAAAATTGCGTTAAATAATAGTACAAATCTTGCTTTTGGCCGAAGTTCAAGCTGTTGACAACAATCGCGCCAAAAATCACTCCCATTAAAAATAGCACAATCACAAATAAATATACAGACGCATGCTCGCGCATATGTACGGCAATCACTGATTTTACTGGATGTCTTCTCATCATCTTCTTCCCCCTATCACCCTCTTAGTAGATTGTATGAGACATTTTTCGATGTATGACTTTATTTGCAAGGAAAGAAAGAATAACAAAAAAATCGCTTCTATTCCGAAGCGATTTTTCCGTATTTTCCGCCGCCCCCTGCCTGAATGGAAAGCTCTCCTTTGCGCGCGAGCACGATGAATTTGGCAAGTTTTTCGCCTACGCTCTCTTGTAATTCTTCTTCCGTCGCCTGATGAAGCACGTGCATCTCCGTACCGAAGCGGGCGAGTAATTTTTCATATGTTTTTGCGCCAAGCCCTGGAATAAACTCAAGTGGCACTTGGTAAATATACGGAGGTCGTTCTGGCGGGGTTCCCCCTGTTTTTAGCTCTTGAAGGCGGTCAAACACACCTTTAATTTGCCGGTGGTGGCCGCATGATGGGCATCGTTTTTCCTGGGGATCCATCGGTTTGAAACACCGTTCGCACGTCGTTTGATGGTACTTCCCTAGTTTCGGATTTAAGCCGTAGTTGGCAACAATCATTCTCCCCTCTTGCTTTCGCAACGCTTTTTTCAATTCGGTAAACGTCGGGGCGTTCATGCGGATGACTTGGTATTCGCGCGCCAGTTTTCGTAGTGAATGAGCGTCCGAATTGGAAAGGTACGGATAGCGATGCAGCTCGGCAATCTGGTCAGCCATTTTTGTATCCGCGCTTAATCCTAGTTCTATCGCGTCTATGAAATCGGGATTAAACACTTCCGTTAAGCTTTTTTTCACTCCTTTGCCATACAAACTCTTAAAAGGAGTGAATGCATGTGCTGGAACAAATAAACCGCCTAATTGTTTTACAACCACCTGTAATTCACGTCCGGTTCCGTACATGCGCTGCGAACTAAGGGAAATATTTTTCACACGCTCTTTTAACCATTCCGAAAACGCGCGCATCGCCTCGATCGTCGGCAAAAACGCCAGCACGTGGATAGGTCCTTGGCAATGTTCATCATATACTTCGATTTCGCTTCCTAACAATAATGTCACAGAACCGATCGCGACGCCACCGCCATCGTGCTCTTTCCATCCTTTTTCTTCCACTCCCCGTTCCAATTCATCAAGCACTTCCGGAACATGGCAGTCGATGATACCGACCATATGTAATCCTTTGACATGCGCTGCCTCGTGTAAAATGTTAGCGAGCGTTAATGTTTTTGCGCCTGTGATTTTTACTGGCCGAAAAGAAGCAGTTCGGCCGAGATGAATATGCAAATCGACATAATAGTTACGCATTTTCTTCTCCCATGGCGCGGCGCCATTGCAAATATTGCAGCGCATATGCTGTTTTGGCGTCATAAATCTCACGTTTTTCCAACATTTCGAGCGCCTCCTCCAATGTCACTTCCAATATGTCGACAAATTCGTCTTCATCGAGCGATGCAGCGTTTTCGACTTTCATTAACCCTTCCGCTACGTATAAATGAATTAATTCGTCAGCAAATCCTGGGGATGTGTAAAATGACGCGATGTGGTATAGCGAACGAGCACGGTAGCCTGTTTCTTCCTCCAATTCGCGGTGTGCAGTCGCGAGCGGCTCCTCCCCTTTTTCTAACTTACCTGCCGGAATTTCTACTAATACGCGCTCCAGCGCTTTTCGATATTGCCGTACGAGCACTAGTTTTCCTTCATTTGTAACCGGAATAATCGCCACTGCGCCTGGATGCTTGATGACTTCCCGCTTGCTCGTCTTTCCGTTTGGCAGCTGCACATCTTCTACGTATAATTGAACGACTTTGCCGCTGAATATTTTTTCTTTGCGAATCGTTTTTTCGATCAAATGTTCCATTTTCTTCTCTCCCATCTAATGTTATCGTTCTTCTTTATTGTACTATATCATTTGAGTAAGTTTCACTTTCCGTTGTACAATGTAAAAAACGATTCTCATTAAGGAGGAAAAAACACATGCAAAAACGGCGCATCGGTTTGTCAGATTTATATGTCAGCGAAATCGGGCTCGGCTGCATGTCGCTTGGCACGGACGAACAAAAAGCAATCCGTATTATTCATGAAGCGCTGGAGCGCGGCATTAACTATTTAGACACGGCCGATCTTTACGACCGCGGATTAAATGAAGAGTTTGTCGGAAAGGCGATCAAAGGAAAGCGCGATCAAGTCATACTTGCGACAAAAGTCGGCAACCGCTGGGAAGATGGAAAAGACGGGTGGTTTTGGGATCCGTCCAAAAAATATATTAAATCGGAAGTAAAAGAAAGTTTGCGCCGTCTGCAAACGGATTACATCGACTTATATCAGCTCCACGGCGGCACGATTGATGATCCGATCGACGAAACGATTGAAGCGTTCGAAGAGTTAAAACAAGAAGGGTTGATCCGCTATTACGGCATTTCTTCGATTCGTCCGAACGTCATCCGTGAATATGTAAAACGGTCGAATATTGTCAGCGTCATGATGCAATACAGCTTGCTCGACCGCCGTCCGGAAGAATTGTTTCCGCTGCTAAGCGAACATAACATCAGCGTCATCGCCCGCGGACCTGTTGCGAAAGGATTGCTTACAGAGCGGCCGTTAGAGGCGGCAAGCGCTTCTGTGAAAGAAAACGGTTATCTTGATTATACATACGAAGAATTGAAAACATTGATTCCAAAGTTAAAAGCGAAAACAGCCGAACACCGTTCGTTTACGGCAACGGCGCTGCAGTTTTGCTTATATGATCCGGTCGTCGCCGCTGCCATTCCAGGGGCAAGCAGCATCGAACAGCTCATTGAGAACATAAACGCCGCTTCCGCCCCACGCTTAACCAAGGAAGAATATGAATGGCTCCGTCAGCATACGAAAGCTTCGATGTACAACATGCATCGGTGACGGCCTTTCTTCGCCTCCATTACGATTCCGTCACATAACGGTCTTTCGCCGCACCAATGCCAGCCAATAATAGGAAAGCGGAAACGAGCAACACTAAAAAGAGCGGCAACGTCCATCCCTTTGTTATATCGTAAAGCGATCCAAACAGCGGCGGTCCGAAAGCGGCAAGCAAATATCCGAATGATTGCGCCATCGCCGACAAATCCGCCGCTTGCATGGCGCTTCGCGAACGAAGCGCAAACAGCATCATCGCCAAAGAAAAAGCAAAACCGGCTCCGATTCCTAACATCACCGCCCACAACCAAACGAGCGCTGGACTTCCGAACAAAAAGCCGCCAATTCCCGCCGCTTTTAACACAAACGTCACCCATACAAGCAGCGTTTGCGTTTTCATTTTTTCGGCAATGACCGGAACGATAAACATAAACGGCAGTTGCGCGAATTGGAATAAAAACAACGCCCATCCCGACGTTTCCGGATTCATGCCTTTATTTTGCAACATCGTTGGAAGCCATGTAATAAGCGTGTAAAACAATAAAGACTGCAATCCCATAAACAACGTCACTTGCCAAGCAAGGCGCGATTTCCATAGCGATCTTCGCTCGCTGCCGGTTGGCTGCGACAAATCTTTTTTCCGGCTGCGGAGTTGCAGCGCCCATAACGCCAATGCGACCACCGTTAGCACCGCCCAACAACCAAGCGATCCTCTCCAGCCAAAGCCAGTCGCCGACGCCAGCGGAACGCTTAACCCTGACGCGAGCGCTCCCGTCAAGTTCATAGCGACCGTATACACCCCGGTCATCCAGCCAACGTAATTAGAAAATTTTTCTTTAACGAGCGCTGGCATTAATACATTATCGACCGCAATCGCGGCGCCGATCAATATCGTACCGATAAAAACAAGCGAAACGCCGCCGAGAGGGCGAAAAATATGCCCCGCCAGCAAAAAAAGAAGCGAAACGAATAAAACGATTTCCATTCCAAACGCTCTAGCGAGGCGTGACGCAAACGGCGACAAGACGGCAAACGCAAGCAACGGAACCGTCGTCAATATGCCAGCGGCCGTGTTGGAAAGTCCGAGATCTTCGCAGATGAATGGCACAAGCGGTCCCACCGACGTAATCGGCGCGCGAAGGTTCGCGGCAAGAAAAATAACGCTGATGATTGACATTATCAACGCCGTTTTGCTAGCAGAATGTGCTTCCATGACAATCCCCTTTCTTTCCAATTCACCACTAGTCTTATAGACACCCGCACCATCTAAAGCAATGGAATGAATAGAACGCATTCTTTTGTTCCTCTCCGCTTTAATAGCGCCTGCCTAAAGAACAGAGATGAAGCCCAAGAACTTGTGCAAAACGAAGCGGGCACAAAGCGGTTCTATTTGCGGAGACATATGTTCGCTGGACTGGGAGTCGGATTTTACACAAACATTAGGACTTGGCCTAAAGACATAATTAGAACGCTTAAAAACTTCGCACACAGCTTTACGATCCAAAACATAAGGGAGAGAATTACTTAAAATTCCGCCAATCCAAATCGCTTTCATTCAACAGCTCTGCAAATGTTTTTTGTTCTTCGCGTTTGCGCCGCTCTTCGCGCTTCCGTGCTTCTTCTTCCTCTTTTCGACGCTGTTCTTGCCGCTCCCATTCCCGTTTCTTCTCCTTCAGCTTAGCGAACAACTCCTCATTTAAGCGGTCCTTCAACGTAAACGATTCGTCCGTTCGTTTTGCTTGATTTTTTTGCCGCAGATCCACACAAATCCCCTCCATGCATAAAATATTGTCATTCTGGCATGATAAAAACAAACCGTTCAAATAAAAGGGGGCAAACGCAACAATGGCCAAAAGCAACGCGCAAAAAGGAAAGCAAAGCGCCGATACAGTAAAACAAACAATTGCAAAAGAAGAATTAGAAAAAGCGATTCATCCGACAAAACGGCAAAACTCCCCGCAATAACGAAAAGCGGAAGGAGCTTCCATTTTGTCCAAAGGCCGCCCGCGTTCTGCAGAAAGCGATAATGATAAAACCGTAACCCGAGCGGTTACGGTTTTATAACACTTCTGTAATATTTGGCATGTGCTTACCCATCCACGCTACCGCTTCATCGAGTGTGGCAAATTCTTTTGTTTCAAACGTCATTTCATTCTGCAAAAGCCAGACGTCCTTTGGCTCTTGATAGACGCCGGCAATCGACCAATGCAGCAAACTGTACGGATCGTTTTCATGCAAAAACGACACCCATGTTTTTTGCTTCGCTACGTTCGTGATTTGTTTGAGTTTATCGTTCACATTGCTCACTCACTTTTACAAGCGGCATGCGAGGACTTAAAATTTGCCCGGGGCTTTTCAATTGAAAACAGCCGATCCCTTCCACAACGTCAATCGTCATCGTGTCGTCATAAAAAACAAGGCGAGACTTTTCAACAAAAACAGGAACAAAATTCGTTTCAACCGCAATATCGTCATCATCCGCCTCGTCGACTAACGATAATGCAATGACACCGTTGACAAGGCATCCACACCCATCTGTATCATATTTGAGCTTTAACATTCTCCCCGTTTGCGTTAAAATAGGGGTAAGCTGTTCGATCGCTTTATCCGTAAATGTAATATTCACGCTACATGATGCTCCTTTTCTTCATGTTTCCGCTCTTATTGTACCTACATATGCAAGTTGCTGTCAAAAATAAAAAGGAGGAATGAATGATGGCAAAAGTGCAAATCAAAGTGAACGACAACGGCTCCTATCGCGTCATTGGCGACGTGGAGCTTATTGATGCGGAAGGAAATAAATTTGTGACAAAACAAACGTTTTCGCTTTGCCGATGCGGCCTGTCCAACAATAAGCCATTTTGCGACGGCGCCCATAAAGGAAAATTCCATTCTGTTGTCCGCGCCACTCCATCCCAATCGTAATGATCGGAAGTGACGCTATGGATGAAAAATGGCTAACAAAACTTATTCGCAATTGCTTGCGGCAATATGGATATGATCCGGAATCGCTTCCGCTTAACGATTCAGAATGGAAACAACTGCGTGAAAAAATTTTATTCGCAATAACAAACGACGAAGAGATGGACGTGTATGAAATTGTCAATGATGTCATTTATGAATATATAACGAAATAACACTCCCTGCCAAGGCAAGGAATGTTATTTTTTGAAAAACGCGCGTTTTCCCACTCTCTCGACAACCGCCGGAAACAAGCGATGAAGTTGACTGCCGATATTCATCCAGCGCGGCATATTTACTTCCCTTGCCGGCGTCATCATAATCGAAACAACCCGTTTGGCCACTTTTTCCGGCGAAAGCATCCATCGTTCCACATTTTTTACGTATTCTCCTGACTGGTCGGCGACATGAAAAAAATTAGTACGAATCGGTCCCGGGTTCACAGCCGTAACAAAAATCCCATGTTGTTCCGCTTCCATCCGCAAGCTGTCCGTAAATCCAAGCACCGCGTGTTTCGTGGCGGCGTATACGCTCGATTTCGGCGTCGCTAACTTTCCCGCTTGTGAAGCGATGTTAATAATGTGACCGCTTCGCCTTTCTTTCATATGTAAATATACTATTTTTGTACAAGCGATTAAGCCAAACACATTCACAGCAAACATATCCTTCATTTCCTCAAAATCGATATCTTCCACATTGCGAAACACGCCAAAGCCGGCGTTATTCACCAATACGTCAACCGCCTGAACATCCTGGAATAATTGTTGAAACACCGCTTCCACCGCATCTGTATCGCTCACGTCCAACCGGTAATAACGCGGCGAAATATGATAGGTCCGTTCAATTTGTCTCGCCACCTGTTTCAGCTTTTCTTCATTTCTGGCAAGCAGCACTGGGAGCGCTTTTTGTCGCGCCGCCTCATAAGCGATTTGTTCACCGACGCCGCTGGACGCTCCGGTAATGACGATATGTTTGCCTTCTATCCGCAAATAGATCCCTCCACCGCTTCATATACGTAATAATCATTTACTTTTTTCTTGCAAACCGCACCGTTCTCTTCCAAATAATCGAGCTGTCCAATCGTTTCAGATATCGTTAACATCAACTCTTGCCGATATACAGCAGGAAACAGCTTTTGGCAAACTTGAAATACGGTATGCGGCTTTTGCTTAAGCATATCGAGCACTTGCTCGGCGCGCTCCCGTTGTTTACGAAGACGTTTTTCAATCAACGCAAATACGTCCGTCACATCTTCTCCGTGCCCAGTCATCACGAACGAAACGTCGTAATCACGCATTTTAAGCAATGAAGCGTTATACTGCACCAACGGTTTCGGGCGTTCCGTCTCCCCTGGAAAAGGCGGCTCCATCATCGGATTTGGAGAAATATGTAAAAGCAAATGATCCCCGCCAATCATCGCGCCGTCCGTTTCGCGGTAAAACACAACATGGCTTTGCGCATGTCCCGGTGTTTCAATCACTTTCCAATGCGGCAACCCCGGCAGCGAATCGCCTTCTTTGATCGTCGCAGTAAGCGGACGTCGGCATGCATAGCGGAGCGAACCGCGCAAATTGGAAAGCTCGGCGAGAAACGAACGATCGACGCCGCACTCCAATAAAAACTGTCCAAAAAATTGTTGATGTTGTTGAAAAAATGTTTCATCTTGGCGAACCCAGCGGTCTGCTTTCCAGTGGCCAACGACTGGCAAATCATCCGGCAAATAATCGAGCAAGCCGACATGATCAGGATGGTGATGGGTGATGACCACTTGATCGATGTCAGAAGGAGCGTACCCAATTTGACGAAGCTGCTGTTGAAACGAATGCCACGCCTCTTCTGTTTTTATTCCGGCATCGATCAGAGTCAAGCTGTCTCCTTTAATCAAGTACATGTTTACATTCCCAACCGGAAACGGCGTTGGAACAACGATGCGATAAACATGCTCCTTCATAACCGACAATCTCCTTCTATAATTAATTTGATAATAAAATAAATCGGCAATCGTGATATTTTACAGTTTACACTGATTTTATCAGTTTGTCATTTTTTTCGAATAATTCGCGAAAAAATTGTTTTTTCTATTGACAACACGTTTGTTTTCATTGCATAATTGCAAACAAAATGAACATCGCAAACAGGCGATGAGTGGGGCCAGTAAACCATGAACGGTATCCAGAGAGTGAAACCCGCGGGCTGCAAGGTTTCATTACCCTCTTCGTGGTTGAACCTACCTCATGAGCTGTTAGGCAAACCTAAACGTCTAACCGGCGTTATCGGTGAAGAGCTGGGCTCTTGGCGAAAGAGCCAAAAAAGGTGGTACCGCGGAAACAAAGACCTTCCGTCCTTTTTATAGGAGGCAAGGTCTTTTTATTTTTTATCCAAAAAGGAGGAATTCACCATGAAACAGGAAACGACCATTGCGTTTATCGGCGCCGGCTCGATGGCGGAAGCGCTTATTTGCGGAATGACAAAAACGTTGTACCGGCCTGAACAAATTATTGTAACAAACCGTTGCAATCAAAAACGGCTCGAATATATGAAAAAAACATACGGAGTCCGAACCGAGACAAATAAAGAAAAAGCGGTAAAAGAAGCAGATGTCGTCATTTTAGCGATGAAACCGAAAGATGCGGCAGAAAGCATCGCTTCCATCGCGCCGGCGATTGGCGAACACCAGCTAATCATTTCCGTGCTCGCTGGCGTGACGACGGAAACGATCGTCTCGCTCATTGGAAAAAATGTCGCAGTCGTTCGCGCCATGCCAAACACGTCGGCGGCGATCGGCCAGTCTGCCACCGCCATCTCCCAAGGCCGTTTTGCGACGGAAACACATGTCACCATCGCAAAAACGTTGTTTGAAACAGTCGGCATTGTCGCAGTCGTTCCAGAACATGATTTGCATGCCGTTACGGGGCTTTCCGGAAGCGGGCCGGCATATGTGTACTATTTAGTAGAAGCAATGGAAACAGCGGCGGAAGAAATCGGGCTTGACCGCACCGTCGCCAAAAAATTGATTTTGCAAACGATCATTGGCGCGGCGCAAATGCTGCAAACGACAAATAAACACCCTTCCATTTTGCGCAAAGAGGTGACCAGTCCCGGCGGAACGACGGAGGCAGGCATCCAAGTGCTGGAGCGTTACCGCTACCAAGAAGCGGTCGTTGCTTGCATCAAACGGGCGACGGAGCGATCGGAAGAGTTGGGCAAAGAACTTATTTCTGCGGCTTTTTCGCACGCCGACGCTCCATCGCGCTAACTCTTTTCTTGCCAATGCGTATCGTTTTTCTTTCTCAAGTAAACGTGCTATTATCAAATTGAAAACGACATTACTTGGAGGGAAAAACAGACAATGGAAGCGATGCTTTTTTCACCGTACACGATACGCGGAGTCACTCTCAAAAACCGGATTGTCATGTCTCCGATGTGCATGTATTCTTGCGACACGGAAGATGGGAAAGTGCGAAACTGGCATAAAATTCATTATCCGGCGCGTGCTGTCGGTCAAGTTGGTCTCATTATTTTGGAAGCGACTGCTGTTACCGCCCAAGGAAGAATTTCGTCGCGTGATTTGGGCATTTGGAGCGATGAACATATCGATGGATTGCGCGAACTAGTCTCGCTCGTCAAAGAACATGGGGCGAAAATCGGCATTCAGCTCGCCCACGCTGGGCGCAAATCGGAAGTGGACGGAGAAATTATCGCGCCTTCGGCGATTCCGTTCAGCGATCAAACACGCACTCCAAAAGAAATGACGAAAGCAGATATTGAAGAAACGATTCAAGCGTTCCAAAATGGTGCGCGCCGCGCTAAAGAAGCAGGTTTTGATATCATCGAAATTCACGCTGCCCACGGCTATTTAATTAATGAGTTTCTGTCGCCGTTATCGAACAAGCGGCAAGATGAGTATGGCGGTTCTCCGGAAAACCGCTATCGCTTTTTAGGAGAAGTGATCGAAGCAGTAAAAGAAGTATGGGACGGACCGCTTTTTGTGCGCATTTCCGCTTCTGATCACCATCCGGAAGGCTTGACAGTCCAAGATTACGTTCCATATGCGAAACGCATGAAAGAACAAGGGGTCGACCTTATCGACGTAAGTTCCGGTGCGGTTGTTCCAGCAAATATTAGCGTATATCCGGGCTACCAAGTTCCGTTTGCAGAAACGATTCGCCACGAGGCAGAAATCGCTACTGGAGCGGTCGGCTTGATTACTTCCGGATGGCAGGCAGAAGAAATTTTGCGCAACGGGCGCGCTGATTTAGTGTTTCTCGCCCGCGAACTATTGCGCAATCCATATTGGCCGTACGCCGCCGCAAAAGAGTTGGGAACGACAATTCCTGCTCCAGTGCAATATGAGAGAGGATGGCGTTTCTAAAGCTGCCGGGAAACCGGCAGCTTTATTTTTTTCTTGGGATGATAAACGAGGAAAAATCAAATGCCAATTCCGTATTCGGAAACAATGCCCTTGCTTCGTGCAGCAATTCTTCGCTCAACTCACCTTGATAACGAGAGCTAATATGAGTTAAAATCAACTTTTTCGCTCCGGCGCGCTTCGCCACTTCCGCCGCTTGTGCGGTGGTAGAATGAAAATAATCGTGCGCCAAAGCGCTGTCTTCTACCGCAAACGTCGCTTCATGAACGAGCACATCCGCCTCTGTCGCGAGCTCGACGCTTGCCTCGCAATAGCGTGTATCGCCAAGGATTGCGACAATTCTCCCTTTTTGTGGCGGGCCGACAAAATCACGTCCATCAATGACCGTTCCGTCTTCTAGCTGTACCGTTTTCCCTAATTTGATTTGCTGATAAATGGGACCGGGGCGAACCCCGAGCGCCTGCAATTTATCTACTAAAAGAGTGCCTGGCAAATCTTTTTCCACAACGCGAAAACCGTAAGAAAGAATGCCATGATCCAACTGTTTCGCAATCACGAAAAATCGTTCGTCCTCAAAAATAATCCCTTCCTCGATTTCAACGACTTGTAAATCGTATTTCAGCCGCGTGGAACTAACCGAAAGCGATGTTTCAATAAACGTTTGAATCCCTTTCGGCCCATATACGGTTAACGGTGTGTCCCCTCCCTGGAATGAGCGGCTCCCAAGCAGTCCCGGCAATCCAAAAATATGGTCACCATGAAGATGAGTGATAAAAATTTTTTCAATCCGCCGCGGACGGATGGATGTATGTAAAATTTGATGCTGTGTCGCCTCTCCGCAATCAAATAGCCACGTTGCCCCGCGTTCCTCTAACAGCTGGAGCGCGATAGACGACACGTTTCGTTCTTTTGCTGGCACTCCAGCTCCTGTGCCTAAAAACAATAATTCCAACGCACCCACTCCTTATCAAAAGCGATGACATTTTGTCTGTTGTTAGCGTATCAATGTTTCGCGCCGTATTTCAATACTCTTTTACAATAAAATGTTAAAATGTTTGCGTTCAACGCCATAAATCTCTACAATTAATTATTTGAAGAGACAATTTTGGCTAAAGCGAGGTACATATCGTGAACAACATGAATCCGAAATCATTAATCGTCATTTTTGGTGCTACAGGAGATTTGGCAAAACGCAAGCTGTTTCCTTCTATTTATCAATTGTATGAAAAAGGAAAACTGTCCGAAGAATTTGCTGTTGTCGGCGTTGCACGCCGCCCATTGTCCAATGACGAGTTTCGCAATTATGTCCGCCAATCAGTGGAAAACGCCCTTCGTCAAGAATTAAGCGATTTGTCATTCGTGTCCCATTTTTATTATCATCCATTCGATGTCACGGACACTGCGTCCTATCAGCAATTAAAAACGCTGCTTGCACAATTGGATGAAACATATCATACCGATGGGAACCGCATTTTTTATTTAGCAATGGCACCGGAATTTTTTGGCACGATTACATCCCGTTTAAAGTCAGAAGGGCTTACTGCAACAAACGGCTGGAAGCGCCTCGTCATTGAAAAACCGTTCGGCCATGACTTCCGAAGCGCGCAACAGCTAAATGAGGAAATTCGCCAATCGTTTTCAGAACATGAAATTTACCGGATCGACCATTATCTTGGCAAGGAAATGGTGCAAAACATCGAAGTGATCCGCTTTTCGAACGCGATTTTTGAACCGCTTTGGAACAACCGGTTTATTTCCAACATTCAAATTACATCAAGCGAAACGCTCGGAGTCGAAGACCGCGGACGTTACTACGACCATTCCGGAGCGCTTCGCGATATGGTGCAAAATCATATGCTGCAGATGGTCGCGCTCTTGGCGATGGAACCGCCGATTAAATTAACAACCGATGACATCCGCAGCGAAAAAGTAAAAGTGCTGCGCGCCCTGCGCCCAATCTCTCACGATGAAGTGGATCAATACTTTGTCCGCGGGCAATACGGCAGAGGGGTCATCAACGGAAAAGAAGTCATTGGCTATCGCGAAGAAAATAACGTCGACCCGAACTCGAATACGGAAACGTTTGTCGCCGGAAAGTTGATGATCGATAATTTTCGCTGGGCCGGCGTGCCATTTTACATTCGCACAGGCAAACGCATGACGGAAAAATCAACGAAAATCGTCGTCCAATTTAAAGATGTGCCAATGAACTTATATTATCGAACAAACGAAAAAATCCAGCCGAATTTATTGATTATCCACATTCAGCCGGATGAGGGCATCACCCTTCATTTAAACGGCAAAAAAAGCGGCGAAAATATGAAAACAACGCCGATTGAATTGGACTACTGCAACAATTGCATCGATGGCATCAACACGCCGGAAGCGTATGAAAAATTGCTATATGACTGCATGCGCGGCGACGCAACCAACTTTACGCATTGGGATGAAGTGGCCGCTTCATGGCAATTCGTCGATCCTATTTCCGAAGTATGGGAAAACACAAAAGCGGCTGATTTTCCAAACTATGAAGCCGGATCGATGGGACCGAAAGCTTCTGATGCGTTGCTTGAAAAAGATGGGTTCCGTTGGTGGCCGATTCATTATCATCAATAAAGAAGGGAGATAACTGTATGACGAAATTTTATGATGTTACTGCACCCATTTTTGAAGGAATGCCCGTGTATAAAAATAAACCGGAAAAACAGCCGAAACTAACAAGCATGACAAACAATTACGTCACAGAATCCCGCATCGACATGGACGTGCATACCGGAACCCATATCGATGCGCCGCTTCATATGGTCAAAGGCGGCGAAACGTTTGAAACGATTTCTCTCGACCGCCTCGTCGGGCCGTGCAAATTGTTTGATTTAACGCACGTCAATGACAAAATTGCGAAAGATGATATCGCTTCATTAGATATCCGCGAAAATGATTTTGTATTGTTTAAAACGAAAAACTCGCTGGAAGACGCGTTTAACTTTGAGTTTATTTACGTTGCCGAAGATGCGGCACGCTATCTTGCCGATAAAAAAGTTCGCGGCGTCGGCATCGACGCCTTGGGCATCGAACGGAGCCAGCCGGGACATCCAACACATAAAACATTGTTTTCCGCAGGCGTGATTGTCATCGAAGGGCTGCGGTTAAAAGACGTTCCAGAAGGCTCGTACTTTATGGTCGCCGCGCCATTAAAACTTATCGGCACAGACGCCGCGCCGGCGCGCGTTCTTTTATTCGAAAAGATGCAATAAAAAAATTCCCCTTATTGCATGGCAATAAGGGGAATTTTTTTACTTCTTCAACCACTCTGTATGGAAAACCCCTTCTTTATCTACACGTTCATATGTGTGCGCGCCAAAGTAATCGCGCTGCGCTTGGATCAAGTTAGCTGGCAATGTTTCCATCCGATAGCTGTCATAATACGCCAACGCGCTTGAGAATGCCGGAACCGGAATGCCGCGCATGACGGCGACCGCAATAATTTCCCGCAACGCTTCTTGATAATTTTCGACAATTTCTTTGAAATAAGGGTCCAATAATAAGTTTGGCAGCTGCGGATCGCGGTCGTACGCCTCTTTAATTTTTTGCAAAAACTGCGCGCGAATGATGCAGCCGCCGCGGAAAATCATCGCGATATTGCCGTATTGCAAATTCCAGTTATATTCATCGGACGCTGCTTTCATTTGCGCAAAGCCTTGCGCATACGAGCAAATTTTGCTCATGTAAAGCGCGCGGCGCACCGCTTCAATAAAGTGGGCGCGATCGCCTTCAAACGGCTTCGCCGCAGGGCCGGAAAGAAGCTTGCTCGCTTTGACGCGTTCGTCTTTCATCGCTGAAATAAAGCGGGCAAACACCGATTCCGTAATGATTGGAAGCGGCACTCCTAAGTCAAGCGCATTTTGGCTTGTCCATTTTCCCGTTCCTTTTTGCCCCGCTTTGTCCAAAATAACGTCGACAAGCGGTTTGCCTGTTTCTTCATCAATTTTCGTGAAAATATCTGCTGTAATTTCGATTAAATAGCTGTTTAATTCTCCTTTATTCCATTCAGCAAACACTTCGTGCAATTCTTGAGCGTTCAAGCCAAGCACATGTTTCAATAAGAAATATGCTTCGGCAATGAGCTGCATATCGCCGTATTCAATGCCATTATGCACCATTTTCACATAATGCCCTGCACCGTCCGGGCCGATGTACGTCGTGCACGGCTCTCCGTTTACTTTCGCGGCGATCGCTTCAAAAATCGGGCGCACAAGCTCATGTGCTTCTTTTTGGCCACCCGGCATGATCGACGGTCCCTTCAGCGCGCCTTCTTCGCCGCCGGAGACACCCGTGCCGATAAAGTGGATGCCAAGTTCTGCTAATTCTTTGTTGCGGCGCTGCGTATCTTTGAAGTACGTATTGCCGCCATCGATTAAAATATCACCTTTTTCTAAATACGGCTTTAATTGTTCAATCGTTGCGTCCGTCGGCGCGCCCGCTTTCACCATCAACAAAATTTTCCGCGGTTTTTCGAGCGCATTCACAAACTCTTCGATGCTATATGTACCGACGATATTTTTGCCTTTCGCTTCCTTTAAAAACTCGTCCGTCTTCTCACGGGAACGGTTATACACGGCAACTGAATAACCTTTGCTTTCAATGTTTAACGCAAGGTTTTTTCCCATTACTGCTAACCCAATGACGCCAATTTGTTGTTTTGCCATCGCTAAACGTTCCTTTCTATACTTTATTGTTTGTTCATGAAAGAACATACCACAGTTTATTTTACCATATCAAGTTTTGAATTACATTTACAGCAAATTAGAAAGGAGTTTCTAAGATATACAACGATGTTCCGGTAAATTTCCTTATCGATTTTTAAGATAAGAAAAACTTTTTCACCGGTTTATGCGAGACATCGCAGTTCCTTGAACAAGCCGCCTTGCCGCTTCCCCAATTCGCTCCGCCACTGTTCCATTTTATTCCCCTTTCCGTACAAAACATGGCAAACGCCTGTTGCAACCCATTCGTTGCTCATTATCCCGCCAAAATCGCCAATGGGCTTAATTTGAATAAAAAGGAGTCCTGAAACCAGGACTCTTTAAGAATATCCGCCATATCCGCCGTATTGATGGCCGTATGGATGGTGCGGAAAGTGATGGTGGTAATGATGATAATACGGGTAATAAGGATAATGTGGATAATGATGATAATATGGGTAATGATGATACGGGTAGTATCCGCCAGTCGGATACATTCCAAATTGTCTTTCGTCCATATCAAATTCCTCCTTTAATATTTCGCGTAATCATGGATTAGGAAACAAATGGAGTGGGTTTCCTCATTTTCTAGGGTATGCGCGGAAGGCGAAAATGTATGGGCAAAAACCTAAATGCATAAAAACAAAAAAGGCCGCGTACAGCAGCCTCTCGTCTTATTCCTTTCCTTCTTGTGGCAGCACTTGCTTCCTATAAATCGCGAAAATCATCCAGATGTTCTTCGACATCATAACATTGTTACTCATACACCGTTCTCTTTTAAGAATCTTTGCCAGTTCTTCATTTAACTGCGTATCTCATCGCAAATCGTGCTTTTTCATCATTATCACAATATTCCTAACCATTGTGCTTGAAAAACGGCCGTTGCTTCCTTCACAATCAATGGGGTCAACGTCACCATTCAAAATCGCTGCAAGCTCCCCGACAATCATAAACAGCTCTGCTCTGTCCGTTCTCTTAAAAAAGCAAGATCAATATCGCTTGTTGTAGCGCTTGAGAGCCCATATACAAGAAATTACCACGATTCATTAGACGCTCTCCATTCATTGGTGATTGTGAATATGCTCCTTTATCGTTTTTGCTCCTTCTAAATTCTCAAATAATTGATTCGGGTCAATTAATGTAATCAACCGTTCCGGCAAGCTGGCAATGCCAATAAAATAAGGTGTTTGTCGATACGCAAGCATATTCACTTGTTTGACTGACTCCTCTGGAATATCGAGAATTTCTTTTGCCTCATCGACAATGAACGCCACGGAAATATCTTCGGTCGCCGTGACAATAATCCTCGTTTTATCCGTTTCTTCAAAAGGGCGCCCATACAACAGTTTTCGCGTATCAAGCACAGGCACTAATTCGCCGCGAATGCGGACGACTCCGACCATATAATCCGGCATTTGCGGAACGACAGTCGGGTCCGCCATCTTTTCAATAGAGATAACATGTGTAACAGGTAATGCGTATTGCTCGCGCTCCAACTGAAAAACAACAAACTTGTTCATTCCACCGTCCCCTCTCATCGCCTATTCTATGCAAAGGGAGCATCCAAGCATGGATGCCCCGTTATCATTTTGCCACTTCTTCGACGATCGTTACAACCATTTCTGTCAATTTCACAAGTTCCGCAATCGGCATGCGTTCATTCGTCGTATGAATATCTTCGTAGCCGACTGCCAAATTTACTGTCGGAATGCCAAAGCCGGCAATGACGTTTGCATCGCTGCCGCCGCCGCTGCGAAGCAATTCGCACGGACGCCCAATTTTGGCTGCGGCTCGTTTCGCGACTTCGACAACATGATCGCCGTCACCGAACTTAAAGCCCGGATACATTACCTCTACATCCACTTCGGCGCGCCCGCCCATTTCTGCAGCAACTGTTTCAAACGCTTCTTTCATTTTCGCGACTTGCGCTTCCATTTTTTCCGGCACTAGCGAGCGCGCTTCCGCTAAAATATCGACGCGGTCGCAAACGATGTTTGTTTGCGTTCCGCCCTCAAAGCGGCCGATGTTTGCTGTCGTTTCTTCGTCAATGCGGCCGAGCGGCATTTTTGCGATCGCTTTGGCGGCGATCGTAATCGCGGAAACCCCTTTTTCCGGGGCCACGCCGGCATGCGCCGTTTTTCCGTGAACAACGACTTTCAATTTCGCCTGTGTCGGCGCGGCGACGACAATATTTCCAACTTTGCCGTCGCTGTCCAGCGCGTAGCCGAATTTCGCTTGAATAAGCGACGGATCGAGCGCCTTCGCTCCGACGAGTCCGGATTCTTCCCCGACCGTAATAATAAACTGAATGGTGCCGTGCGGAATGTTTCGTTCTTTTAAGACGCGAATTGCTTCAAACATCGCCGCTAATCCGGCTTTATCGTCCGCTCCTAAAATCGTCGTTCCATCAGTCACGATGTATCCGTCTTGAATCGACGGTTTCACTCCTTTTCCCGGAACGACGGTATCCATATGGGACGTAAAATAAATCGGGTCAACACCTTCTTTTGTCGCCTCTAACGTGCAAATCAAATTTCCCGCGCCGTGCCCGGTTTTCGCCGCGGCATCGTCTTCAATGACATGAAGCCCAAGCGCTTCGAACTTTTGTTTTAACACTTTGGCGATGTCGCCTTCATGTTTTGTCTCTGAATCGATTTGCACAAGCTCTAAAAATTCGTCGACTAAGCGTTGCTGATTAACCATTTTCATTCTTCCTCCTGCTTATGTACTCATTTAAAAGTATACCCGATCTTGCCAATGATTGCGAAAAATTGTTTTTGAAGATAAAAAATGAAACTAAATTATGTTGGGGAGAGGTTGCCTTATGAACAATACATTTACTGTCACGTCAGCTTTAGGTGATGTGCGAAACGCCAGCCATTCCAACGATGATTCGATTTTCCCCACTAAAATGGTCTCTTCGCAAATGAATCAACCCGCCGCCCACAAATAGGCAGCGGAGGTCACTGCTTTATAGCGGAATATTGCCATGCTTTTTCTTCGGACGCTCTTCGTGTTTATGGCGGAGCATATCGAGCGCCTGAATGATCTTGATTCTCGTATCGCGCGGATCGATGACATCATCGACCATACCGTATTTTGCAGCGACGTACGGATTCGCGAATTTTTGCCGGTACTCCTCAATTTTTTGCGCCCGCGTTTCTTCTGGGTTCGGGCTATTTTCGATTTCGCTCGCAAAAATGATGTTCGCCGCCCCTTGCGGCCCCATCACAGCGATTTCCGCATTCGGCCACGCGTAAACGACGTCGGCGCCAATCGACTTGCTGTTGAGCGCTACATACGCGCCTCCGTATGCTTTCCGCAATATAACGGTAATTTTCGGGACAGTCGCTTCGGAATATGCGTACAAAATTTTCGCGCCATGGCGGATGATGCCGCCATGCTCCTGCTTGACGCCCGGAAAAAAGCCGGTGACATCTTCAAACGTAATAAGCGGAATATTAAACGAGTCGCAAAAGCGGATAAACCGGGCCGCTTTATCCGATGAATCGATGTCAAGCCCGCCGGCCATAAATTTTGGTTGGTTGCACACAAGCCCGACGACTTCGCCTTTTATGCGGGCAAAACCGACGACAATATTTTTCGCAAAATCTTTTTGCACTTCCATGAATGAACCTTCATCGACGACTTGCAAAATGACGTTGCGCACGTCATACGGACGGACCGCATCAATTGGAACTGCGTCGGCCAAATCCGGCCGGTAATCATCTTCTTCCGGAACCGGTCCAAACGGCGGTTTTTCTTGATTGTTTTGCGGCAAATAGCTTAATAGCTTCCGCACTTGTTGAAGCACCTCTTCCTCGGTTGCTCCGGAAAAGTGGGCGTTGCCGCTGATCGTATTATGCACACGCGCCCCGCCCAAATCTTCGGCGCTAATTTTTTCTCCCGTCACCGTTTCAATCACTTTCGGCCCAGTAATAAACATTTGGCTCGTCTTTTCAACCATAAATACAAAATCGGTAATCGCCGGTGAATAAACAGCACCGCCCGCACATGGCCCCATAATGACGGAAATTTGCGGAATGACGCCGGAATAAATGGCATTGCGGTAAAAAATATGCCCATATCCGTCTAACGACAATACTCCTTCTTGAATGCGCGCGCCTCCCGAATCATTCAAGCCGATGACTGGCGCTCCAGTTTTTGCGGCTAAATCCATAATATTGGCAATTTTCTTCGCATGCATTTCCCCAAGCGCGCCACCGAATACGGTAAAATCTTGGGAAAAAACAAATACGGTGCGGCCGTTGATTTTCCCGTACCCGGTCACAACACCGTCTCCTGGTCCTTTTTTTCCGTCAAGGCCAAAATCGGTGCAGCGATGTTCGATGAACGGGTTCATCTCGACAAATGTTCCTTCATCGAGAAGCAAATCGATACGCTCGCGGGCCGTCAGTTTCCCTTTGGCGTGCTGTTTTTCAATTTTATCATCGCCGCCTCCCAGTTCGATTTCACGGCGCCGATCATACAGTTCATTAATTTTGTCATACATATCAGCCATCGTCTACACCTCCGCATCCTTTCTCTCGCAAAGTTCATACAAAACACCTCCCGTTGATTTCGGATGCATAAAGGCGACAAGCGCCCCGCCGGCGCCGCGTTTTGGCTCGTCTTGGATCATGCGAATTCCTTTTTCTTTTAGCTCGTTGATCCGTTCTTGTATATCGTCCACCCCAAGCGCGACGTGATGAATCCCTTCGCCGCGTTTTTCAATAAATTTTGCGATCGCGCTTTCCGGCGATGTGGGTTCAAGCAGTTCGATTTTCGTTTCTCCCGCTTTCAAAAAGGCGACCTTTACTTTTTCCGATTCCACTTCCTCGATGCCAAGAAGCTTTAGCTGCAATATATCGACGTAAAATGGCAGCGCTTTCTCGACGGACGTAACGGCAATTCCAACATGGTCCACTTTTTTTACATCCATTGCCTAATCCCCTTTGCTGTAAAATGTTGCGAACATTAAGTATGTTTCGCCATTTCGACAAAAAATCCTGCTTTTCTCTTGCAAACGCGGCCAAGTTTTCTCTTGTCTCCCCGCTTCCCTCACGATACAATGTTAAACAGGAACTTTGTCCATAAGGAGGAACGGCAATGTCCCGCAAAAAAACGCAAAAATTCGTCGTTTATTTGATGTTGCTCTCTATGTTAATCACAACAATTTTAACCGGCATTAGCATGTGGTTTTAATAAAAAAACGGAAGGCGCCGAAAGCCTTTTAATGCCTATCGGGGCCAAAAAATGCCAGAAGCGCCATACGTCTCTATATGTACAAAAAGAAAAGGACAAGCATCTAGTTGGAGCTTGTCCTTTCAACTATAGCGCGCCATACCGTTTGCCAATCGCAGCAAACGATTCGTTGCTGCGGACGATAACCACTTTCGCGCCACTCGGAACTTTTTCATACAATTGCTCGACATCGTGATTGTACATGCGTATACATCCTTGCGACACATATTTTCCAATGGATGATGGGTTATTCGTTCCATGAATCCCGTATACACGCCCGTCCGTGCCTTTCGCGTTAAATCCGATCCACCGCGTCCCAAGCGGATTATTCGGCGCACCGCCCGGGATATTTTTTTTGCGGTAATACGGATTTTTCGCCTTTACTGTTACTGTAAATAGGCCTTCCGGCGTTAATAATGTATTAACGCCAGTGGCAACAGGGTAGACGGCTTCGATTTTTCCGTTGCTGATAAAGGCAAGTTGATTGACCGCTTTATTGATGATGATGAACGGTTTTGTTTCCACCTCTGCAGAAGCGGGAATGGATAAAAAAGAAGAAAGCATTAGCATTGCTGCCAATATCCATCGCATCACTCTCACCCTTTGCTTTTCTTTGTTATAGTGTGAAGCAAAAGGGCGGAGATTATGTGTCATGAGAAAGCCGTTTTTTCTCTTTCGGGTCGCGAAATTGGCTTTTAATGATTAAATATTGTTCAAGTTCCTTCACTAAGTGCAACAAAGCGGCCCGCTCCTCAAATTCTTCGCGCGTTTTTGGCAGAGGCATTGTTTCAAACCGCTTTTTCATATTTTGAAGTTCGCGAAGAAAGCGATACGCCGTATTTCCCGGATGGACGGCATCGCTTAATTTGTCGATAAAATCGGCAACGATGTTGCGCTGCTCCACTGTATACGTGAGCGAGGTGACGAGCGGAAGCACCCGTTCGATAATTTCCAGTTGTTTCTCCCGCATTAGAAAATAATGATAATATCCGTCTTCATTTCGCAGCACATGATTTTCGACATTTCGCACCGCAAGCAGCTTTGCCTGTTGTAAAATGTCTCCTGCCAGCATCAATTCTTTCCCATCCCAATCGGTTTCATTTGTGCGCAAATAACGAACAATCTCTTTAAGAATGATGCGGAATAAATCTTCGACAATGCGCTGATATTCTTTTAGCTGCTTTTCCACGCTTGGCATGTACATATTCATTAAAAGCGCAACGCTGATGCCGATGACAAGCAATAGCAGCTCATTGAAAATAATGGACCATGTAAACTTCCTTGCTGCGTACAAATGGAGAATAATGACTGAGCTTGTCGCAATCCCTTCATTCACTTTTAACCATACCGTCGTCGGAATAAAAAAGAGCAGCATTAACCCGACGGTAAACGGGTAGTACCCTATTCCTTGAAAAAAAATATATGAAAACAGCATCGCGACAACACACGCGACAAAGCGCGCCCACGCGGCTTTCAACGATCTTTTTTTCGTCACTTGCACGCATAAAATCGTAATAATGCCGGCAGAGGCAAAATTATTTAATCCTGCTAGCTGAGCGATGAAAATCGAAAGCGCAGTGCCGATCGCTGTTTTTGCTGTTCGGTATCCTATTTTTACCATTCTTTTTCATTCTCCCGATCCAAATTAAAAAAGATGATCCAAAGACCATCTTTTTATTGTACTTCATTATAACATTTTTTCAAGAAATTCTTGAGCCCGCTTGCTTTTTGGAGATGCGAAAAATTGTTGTGGCGGCGCGTCCTCGATAAGCCGACCGCCGTCTAAAAACAGCACTCGGTCGGCAACTTCGCGGGCAAAGCCCATTTCATGCGTAACAATCGCCATCGTCATTCCCGTATGCGCGAGCGACTTCATCACTTCAAGCACTTCTTTGACCATTTCCGGATCAAGCGCTGACGTCGGTTCATCAAACAACATCACATCCGGCGACATGGCAAGCGCCCTTGCGATCGCCACGCGCTGCTTTTGTCCGCCCGACAGCCGGCTCGGATATTCGTTCGCCTTTTGTTCCAATCCAACCTTTTTCAGCAGTTCGATTCCTTTCGCTTCCGCTTCGGCTTTTGCCATTCCTTTGACTTTGATCGGCGCATATGTGACGTTTTCGAGCACAGTCATATGCGGAAACAAATGAAAATGTTGAAACACCATGCCGACATGCTGGCGCACTTTCATAATGTTCGTTTTTTTGTCGGTAATCTCCTCGTTTCCAATCCAAATTCTTCCCTTTGTTGGTTCTTCCAGCAAGTTTAAACAGCGTAAAAACGTCGATTTTCCAGACCCGGACGGGCCGATAATCGCCACTACTTCCCCTTGCTGAATTGTTGTCGTAATTCCTTTTAACACTTCTAGTTTGCCAAACGATTTATGCAAATCCTCGACCTTAATCACTTTTTCTCAATCTCCCTTCCAACGCTTTGCCAAGCAGCGTAAGAAGCATGACTAAAACGTAATAAATAAGCCCGGCGATCAACAGCGGCTCAATATACCGATACACTTGTCCGCCGACGATATACGCGCGCCGCATGACATCCATCGCTCCAATGACCGTAACGACGGCAGATTCTTTCGTCAATGTAATAAATTCGTTCATCAGCGCCGGCAAAATATTTTTCAACGCTTGCGGCAAAATAATATCCCGCATCATTAGCTTATATGGAATGCCGAGCGCCAGCGCCGCTTCCCGCTGCCCTTTATCGACAGCCAAAATGCCGGCGCGGATAATTTCCGAAACATAAGCGGCAGAGTTTAACCCGAATGCGATGACCGCTGAAGGAAACGGCCCGATATCCACTCCAGTAAGCTGCGGAATGCCAAAATAAATAAGGACAAGCTGCAGCACAAGCGGCGTGCCGCGAAATACGGAGGTATACGCGTCAGCAATCCACGCCAACACTTTGATTCTGCCAATTTTCATTAACGCCAGCACAACGCCAAGCGCAAATCCAAGCAATACCGCGAAAATGACAATTTTTAATGTGACAATAACTCCTTCTAATATGAATGGTATCGATGGAATGATCTGTGAAAAATCTAAATTCACGCGCGCACTCATCCTTCCTTGCAACATAGTGAAAACGTTCAAAAAGGGAAGATTTCCTTTTTGAACGCATGGTGATTATTGGTCAAACCATTTTTTAATCAGCTTATCCACTTCGCCGTTTTTGATTTTTTCTCGCAACACTTTGTTAAACTCATCGCGAAGCTTGCTGCCTTTCGGGAAGGCAATGGCAGAGCCTGCTTCTTGTTCATTTGTCGGAATCGTGTACCCTTCTAGTTTGCCGTTGCTCGTTTGCAAATACCCTTTTGCAACCGTATCTTCAATAATTGCCGCATCAAAGCGCCCTGCTTGAATCTCTTGAATTAATTCTGGAATGTGGTTGCGGCTTTCTATTTTCATATCAACCGTCTTTGCAATTTTTTTCGCTTCCCCTTCCTGAATCGAACCAGTTTGGACGCCGACCGTTTTTCCTTTTAAGTCTTCAACCTTTTTAATGCCGCTTCCTTTTTTGGAAACAATCATGTTCCGTGATACATAATACACATCCGAGAAATCAACGTTTTTCTTGCGATCTTTCGTCGGTGTCATTCCCGCCAACACAAAATCGACTTTTCCCGACTGCAATGCCGGAATCAACCCAGTAAAGTCCATATCGACAATTTCAAATTCGTATCCCAGTTCCTTCGTAATCATCTTCGCCAAATCAACGTCAAATCCGATAATTTCATTGCCTTTAGCGGTGTCGATATACTCAAATGGCGCATAATCGGCGGAAGTTCCCATTTTTAGCACTTTTTTTTGCGCCCCGCTCCCGTTCTTTTCTTCGCCCCCTGCTCCACAGGCGGAAAGCAGGCCAATGAGTAGAATGCTAGAAACAAATAACGATACTAGCTTTTTCATACAATGTCTCTCCTTCTCTATGTATTTAAAAAATTAAATAATTTTTATAATATTATGAAATAATTGTTAAAGATTAGCAAGATGCAATTCGCTTTTGAATATATATTCTATGTTTTGTATATTAACACATATCCCAATCATCACGCAATCCATTTTATTATAAATAAATCATTTTTATTTTTTAAAAATAACAACAAACAAATAAATAACGGAGCTGAAAATATAGCTCCGTTATACTTCATCGCAATATTGGTCAAACGCTGCCTGCAGCTTTTGCACGACTTCGATCGGTTCATGCCCTTCGATTTCGTGGCGATGAATCATCGTGCAAAGCTTGCCGTCTTTTAAAAGCGCGAATGATGGCGAAGAAGGCGGCTGCCCTTCAAAATATTCGCGCGCTCTTGCTGTCGCCTCTTTATCTTGCCCGGCAAATACGGTCACAAGATGGTCCGGGCGTTTGTCATAATGAATCGCATGCGCCGCCGCAGGACGGGCGATGCCGCCGGCGCAGCCGCATACCGAATTGATCATCACAAGCGTTGTGCCTGGACGCTTGAATGCGGCGTCGACTTCTTCGGGAGTGCGCAACTCTTCAAAACCGGCTTCCACGATTTCGCGGCGCGATTGCTCAACAATATCATTGTAAAGCGGAAATTGGAACATCGCATACACCTCCTCTTTTATATCGTATCACATTTTTTTACGTTTCCCTACTCTCATACACTTTAATAAGCTCTCGAACTGCTGAAGTGACCGACTGCGTTCCGGAAATGACGTTATTTTCAATGATCGGCAGCTTTTCTTTCACCACAGGGTGGGAAAAGAAGCTCGCTTCTAAATAATCTTTAATCATCGAGTAAATCCAATCTTTTTGCTGGTGGCGCCGGCGCATGGCAAACACGCCGGACCGTTTTGTCGCTTTCACAAACTTCTCAATCACGTGCCAAATTTCTTCGATTCCTTCTCCCAAAAGCGCCGAACACGTATACGCTTTTGTCCTCCATCCCGGTGTCGCCGGCCGCAAATAATGAAGAAATTGGTTGTATTCTTTTTGCGCGGCCAATGCTTTCTGCTTATTGTCGCCGTCCGCTTTGTTAATCACGATCGCATCGGCCAATTCCATAATTCCGCGTTTCATTCCTTGCAATTCGTCACCTGCTCCGGTCAGCACCAGCATTAAAAAGAAATCGACCATGCCGCGCACGACAAACTCGCTTTGCCCGACGCCGACCGTTTCCACCAAAATAATGTCATATCCCGCCGCTTCACAAAGCATTATCGTCTCGCGCGTTTTCCGATGCACACCGCCGAGCGTTCCCCCTGATGGCGATGGCCGGATGAAGGCGCGCGGATGGCGCGCCAGCGTTTCCATCCGCGTTTTATCCCCGAGAATGCTGCCGCCCGTTAACGAGCTGCTTGGGTCGACGGCTAAGACGGCGACGCGGTGCCCCCGTTCGCATAAAAACGTGCCAAACGCCTCAATAAACGTGCTCTTCCCTGCTCCCGGCACACCGGTGATGCCGATGCGGACCGACTTTCCGACATGCGGAAGCAGCTCGTTTAACACTTGCTGGGCGATGTCCATATGCTTTGCCGCATTGCTTTCAACAAGCGTAATTGCCTGCGCCAAAATCGTGCGGTCATTGTTTAACACACCTTCGACATATTCTTTTACCGACCGCTCTTTCCGCTTCACCCAGCGTTTTGGCGAAGCGGATGCGGCAGCTTTCACATAAGCGGTAGCGAACTCATGTTCCTTCTCTTTTTCCACCCATTCGGGGCGATGCGTTCGTTCGTCGTTCATTGGCTCACTTCCTCGTAACCGAGACGTTTATAAATTTCTTCAAGCACTTTTTCGGCAGCAGCTGGAATCACTGTTCCCGGCCCGAAAATGGCAGATGCGCCGTGTCGATATAGAAACTCATAATCTTGCGGCGGAATGACTCCTCCGACGACAACGATAATATCTTCGCGGCCAAGCTTGCGCAGTTCTTCCACCAACTGCGGCAGCAACGTCTTATGCCCGCCGGCGAGCGAGCTGATCCCGACGACATGGACGTCGTTTTCAACCGCCTGGCGTGCCGTTTCTTCCGGCGTTTGGAACAGCGGGCCGATGTCAACGTCAAAGCCTAAATCGGCAAACGCCGTCGCGATCACTTTCGCCCCGCGGTCATGGCCGTCCTGACCCATTTTTGCGATCATAATCCGAGGGCGGCGCCCTTCCAATTCATAAAATTCATCGGTCATTTTTTTGACGCGCTTAAATTGCTCTTCGTTTTGGAATTCGGAACTGTACACGCCGATAATCGAGCGGATTACCGCTTTATGGCGCTTCGCCACTTTTTCAATCGCGTAAGAAATTTCCCCTAATGTCGCGCGGGCGCGTGCCGCCTGCACGGCCAATTCAAGCAAGTTTCCTTCTCCCGTTTCCGTCGCTCTCGTAATCGCGTCAAGCGCTTCTTGAACCTTTTGCTCATCGCGCGAGGCGCGCAGCTGTTTTAATCTTTCAATCTGGCGCATCCGCACCGCTGTATTGTCGACTTCTAAAATTTCGATCGGTTCTTCTTTTTCCGGACGGTATTTATTGACGCCGATAATCGTTTCCGCGCCGGAATCGATTCTCGCTTGGCGTCTTGCCGCCGCTTCTTCAATGCGCATCTTCGGGATTCCCGTTTCAATCGCTTTCGCCATGCCGCCAAGGCTCTCGATTTCTTCAATATGCTTCCACGCGCGGTTCATTAATTCGTTCGTTAACGTCTCGACGTAGTAGGAGCCAGCCCACGGGTCGATGACATTGCAGATGCCGGTTTCATCTTGCAAATACAGCTGTGTATTGCGGGCGATGCGTGCTGAAAAATCGGTCGGCAGCGCAATCGCTTCATCGAGCGCGTTCGTATGGAGCGACTGCGTATGGCCGAGCGCAGCAGCGTGCGCTTCGATCAGCGTGCGCACGACATTGTTAAACGGGTCCTGCTCGGTCAAGCTCCACCCCGATGTTTGCGAATGTGTCCGCAATGCAAGCGATTTCGGATTTTTCGGGTTGAATGTTTTCATCATTTTCGCCCACATGATGCGTGCCGCGCGCAGTTTCGCGACTTCCATGAAATAGTTCATGCCAATCGCCCAGAAAAACGATAATCTCGGCGCGAATGAGTCAATGTCGATGCCCGCCTTCAATCCTGTGCGAACATATTCCAATCCGTCAGCGAGCGTATACGCCAATTCAATATCGGCCGGCGCCCCCGCTTCTTGCATATGGTAGCCGGAAATGCTGATGCTGTTAAATTTCGGCATATATTTAGACGTATACTCAAAAATATCCGCGATAATGCGCATCGACGTTTCCGGCGGGTAAATATAGGTGTTGCGCACCATATATTCTTTTAAAATATCGTTTTGAATCGTCCCGGAAAGTTTGTCTTGCGTAACACCTTGCTCTTCCGCCGTGACGATGTAAAACGCCATAATCGGCAGCACCGCGCCGTTCATCGTCATCGATACCGACATTTGGTCAAGCGGAATGCCATCAAACAAAATTTTCATATCTAACACCGAGTCGATCGCTACCCCCGCTTTGCCGACGTCGCCGACGACGCGCGGATGATCGGAGTCATAGCCGCGGTGGGTCGCAAGGTCAAAGGCGACGGACAGCCCTTTTTGCCCCATCGCCAAATTGCGGCGGTAAAACGCATTGCTTTCTTCTGCTGTCGAAAATCCCGCATATTGCCGGATCGTCCACGGCCGATTCACATACATCGACGGATACGGCCCGCGCAAATACGGCGGGATTCCTGGCATATAATCGAGAAAGTCAAAACCTTCGATATCTTTTTTCGTATAAAGCGGCTTAATGGCAATGTGCTCATTCGTTTGAAACAACAGGTCATCGATCGACGCGCGCACTTTTTCTTCGATCGCCCGCTTCCATTGCTGTTCATCCGCCATTTTCTCCGTCATGCGCAACGAGACGTTCGTAAAATCGACTTTTCTACTCATCAAGGGCCACCCCCATTTCTTTCATAAACGACACAATCGTTTCATAACAGTTTGAACCGATATGAAGAAAACCATCCACGCCAGCTTGCGCGAAAGATTGTTCTACATCTGGTGCTTGCTTTCCAGCCACGTATAGTTTTACGTTTGAATTCGTTTGCTTTAACGCTTTCGCGATGGCCGGAACCATGTCCGTGTAGCTTTCATCTGAGCCGCAAATAATATAATGCGTGCCGTTTGCTTCAAGGGCTCCTGACACCGCTTCCTCTGCGGTATGGTATCCTTCGCTTTTAGACACAGCCACGCCGCCAGCCTCAAAAAAGCCGGTGATAAAATCAGCGCGCGCTTTATAGTTTGGAATGTTTCCGATATTGATAAGATGAACGGTAGGCCGAGCACCGTATTTTTCTAAATGGGCTTCGGCAGCTTTGCGCAGCTGTTCGAACGGTTCGGCAAGTCTCCATTGTGGAATCGGCTCGACGTTTAGCGATGTTCCATCGCCTTTTAACGCCGCTTCAATTTCCCGAGCGGTTGCTCGGCGAGCCGCCATAAAAACCGCTGTTGCGATCCATCGTTTTTCACGGAATCCTTCTTGCAGTTGGACAACGTTTTCTTCATCGATTCTTAAAAGTGAGAGAGGTTTTTCGCCGCTTTCGTTCGCTTTTTGTATAGGTGTTTCCGCTAAGTTGGCATAAAAGTTCGTTCCGACAATTTTTTCTTTTCGCTTTTTCACATTATCTCTCCGCTGCTTGGCAACGTTTTCTACTTCCGCTTGCACAACCCCGTCTTGAAGCGCTTTCACGATGCCGCCTTTTCCTTCGATTTGCTGAAACAGCCTCCATGATTCTTCCGCTACTTTCGCTGTCAACATTTCCACATAGTATGAGCCGCCAGCCGGATCGATGACATTAGCGATATGTGCTTCTTCCAGCAAAATGAGCTGCGTGTTGCGGGCGATTCTTCTTGAAAATTCATCAGCTGGTCCGATCGCCTCGTCAAACGGGGAAACGTGAAGGCTGTCGGCGCCGCCAACCGTCGCGGCAAATGCTTCTGCCGTCGCGCGAAGCATGTTGACATACGGATCGTAAATTGTTTTCGTAAAATAAGATGTGCGTGCATGCATCGCGATTTTTTGCGCTCGCTCACTGCCTCCGAACGCCTGCACGATGTTTGACCAAACAAGCCTCGCCGCACGAAGCTTTGCGATCTCCATAAAAAAGTTCGAACCGATCGCGAATGAAAATTGGATTCGCGATGCGATATCATCGATCATCAAGCCTCTGTCTAAACATGCATTTATATACTCGACCGCTGTCGAAAACGCGAAGGCTAATTCTTGAATGGCGTTCGCTCCGCCGTTATGATACGGCTCACCGCGGACGATGATCGTTTTTACGTGCGGCATATTATTTTTTGCCCATTGCACCGCATCTGCCATCACATCGTACAATGACGCAAGCGAGAATGAGAGATGCCCTGTTTCCGCTAGCGTACCGATAGGATCCATCCCAATCGTTCCGTGCACTGCGGCAAACGGCATTTGCCGTTTTTGCAAATAAGCGGCAAACAGTGCAAAAAAGGAAAGCGATTGTGCCCCAGCGTCGACGCGAAGCGAATATTGATCCAAAGAAATATCCGAAAACATGATTTCCATATCATCAAGCGATATCACTGGAAACCCTAACCGATCCAAAACGATATGGATTTCTGTTTGTCCTTTTGCCAAGTCATGCTTAACGATCTCGTTCCATTCTTGCGGACTGGTTGCGGAAATTTCTTGGCTTACTTTCCAAGGTTCTTGAATATAGCCGTTTGGTCTGGTGCCGCGAACATAGCCCGGAAACCCCGGATACTGTTCGACATGCGCAAGCGACTCTATGTCACGGCGCGTATAAATGGGTTTAATGATGATATTTTCATACGTAGTCGAATACAATTTTTCGAATGGCTTTCCTTTTAACGACTTCTCGACTGCCTGTTCCCACTCCGTGAAACTTGGAATGGGAAACGTCACATTTTTCATCGTCGAAATATCACTCACTATGTTCTCCCCCTTTTCAGCGCTTTCCCCCATCCACAAGAAACCGCTTTCTTTTGCACTTTTAGAAATATTAATGACATTTTTATTTTTATTGTAGTATATATTGCATAGTTCTAGCAATGAAGAAAACAGAATCCGTTTCTAAATCCAGCAAGGAAAATGGGAAAAACAGTTTTTCCTGAATTAACGATCGATTTGCGGAAGATATTCACAGCAAAACACCCCCGCCGCATGCAAAATGGCGGCGGAGGTGCCATTAATAAATCGGCGTATTGTCTTTTGATACGTTTTCCAAAATTTCTTTCACACGCGCGAGGAAGCGGCCGCAAATAAGGCCGTCCAAAACGCGATGGTCAAGCGATAAACATAAGTTGACCATGTCGCGGATGGCGATCATCCCGTCTTTGACAACCGGGCGTTTGACGATCGATTCGACTTGCAAAATCGCCGCTTGCGGATAATTGATGATGCCCATCGATTGCACCGAGCCGAACGAACCGGTGTTGTTGACGGTGAATGTGCCGCCTTGCATATCTTCCGGACGGAGCCTGCCGGTGCGCGCTTTTGCCGCTAGCTCGGCGATTTCACGAGCGATGCCTTTAATGGATTTTTCGTCGGCATGTTTAATGACAGGCACAAATAGCGCATCGTCCGCTGCGACCGCGATCGAGATATTGATGTCTTTTTTTTGCACGATTTTATCGCCCGCCCACATCGAGTTAAGCTGCGGGAATTCTTTCAACGCTTGTGCGACCGCTTTGACAAAAAAAGCAAAATACGTCAAATTGAAACCTTCGCGTTTTTTAAACTCATCTTTTATCGCATCGCGGTATGCCACTAAATTCGTCACATCAGCTTCGACCATCATCCAAGCGTGCGGCACTTCATGCTTGCTGCGGAGCATGTTTGCGGCGATCGCTCTGCGCACCGGTGTGACCGGAATTTCGACATCTCCTGCATGAACAGGAACGCTTGACGCCTCCGGCTGTTTCAGAACAGCCGCTTGTTCCGCTTTTTTCGCTTCTTGCGCTAGTGTCGGCTGCGGCGCAGGCTGGGAAGCACTCGCTTTCGGGATATTTCCGGATTCGATCAGTTTTAACAAATCTTTGCGCGTAATCCGTCCGCCCAATCCTGTCCCTTGGACTTGAGCGAGATCAATACTATATTCTCGGGCCAGGCGCAACACCGCCGGAGAATAGCGCCCTTTCGCTTTTGTCGGCTTTTTCGGCTCCGACGCTGCAGCTTGCTCCTCTTTTCGCGCTTCTTCCTGTTTTTCCTCTATTTGCGCTTCTTGATCCAACGCTTCCACTTCGATCGTGCAAATGACCGCTCCTACTCGCAGCGTTTCGCCTTCGCTGGCGACAATTTCTTTGATCACACCTGTAAATGATGAAGGAATTTCCGCGTTCACTTTATCCGTCATCACTTCGGCAATTGGGTCGTATTTGTTTACTTTATCGCCGGCAGATACAAGCCATTTGCTAATCGTGCCTTCAGTGACGCTTTCACCTAGCTGAGGCATCGTAATTGGTTCGATTGCCACATTATAACCTCCTATTCTCTCGGGTAAAAGCTATGTTTGAAAAATAGCGTAGCTGGACAAAACGAAAATAACCACCTCGATGTTCATTCCTTAAAATGCCGCTAGCTCGCGCATCGCTTTTTCCACTTTATCCGGGTTGACCATAAAAAATTTTTCCATCGTCGGCGCATATGGCATCGCCGGAACATCCGGACCGGCAAGGCGCATAATTGGCGCGTCTAAATCAAACAAGCAATGTTCGGCAATAATCGCCGCCACTTCGCTTATAACGCTTCCTTCTTTGTTATCTTCCGTAATAAGCAGCACTTTTCCTGTTTTGCTTGCCGCTTCGATAATCGCTTCCTTATCCAGCGGATACACGGTGCGCAAATCAAGAATGTGCGCGGAGATGCCGTCTTGCGCGACGCGTTCTGCCGCCTCGAGAGCGAAATGGACGCACAGTCCGTACGTAATCACGGTAATATCATCACCTTCGCGTTTAACGTCCGCTTTGCCGATCGGCAATACGTAATCGTCTTCCGGCACTTCGCCTTTAATTAAGCGATACGCGCGTTTATGCTCAAAGAAAAGAACCGGGTCTTCGTCGCGAATGGCTGCTTTTAACAATCCTTTGACATCATATGGCGTCGACGGCATGACGATTTTTAAACCTGGCTGGTTCGCAAAAATCGCTTCCACCGATTGCGAATGGTATAATGCGCCGTGAATGCCGCCGCCGTAAGGAGCGCGGATGACGATCGGGCAGTTCCAGTCATTGTTTGAGCGGTAGCGAATGCGCGCCGCCTCCGAAATAATTTGGTTGACCGCAGGCATGATAAAATCAGCGAATTGAATTTCGACAATCGGACGCAATCCGTACATCGCCGCACCGATTCCGACGCCGACGATCGCTGATTCCGACAGCGGGGTGTCGATGACGCGCTCTTCGCCGAACTGTTCATACAATCCTTGCGTCGCTTTAAATACCCCGCCTTTTTTTCCAACGTCTTCTCCTAATATGAAGACGCGCGGGTCGCGTTCCATTTCCTCGCGAATCGCCATCGTCACAGCATCAATATAAGAAATTACTGGCATCGTTTCTTCCTCCTCACTTCTCCGCGTATACGTACTTTAAGGCTTGTTCCGGTTCCGCGTACGGCGCCTTTTCGGCGTAGTCGGTCGCTTCATCCACCTGTTTCATAACGCGATCGCGAATTTCTTTTTCTAGTTCGTCTGTCAACACGCCGACTTCTTTTAAATATTTCGCAAACGAAATAATCGGATCTTTGGCTCGCGCCTCAGCAAGCTCTTCTTCGGAACGGTATGCGCGTTGGTCGTCGTCGGAAGAATGCGAAGTTAAACGGTAGGAAACTGTTTCAATCAATGTCGGCCCTTCGCCGCGGCGGGCACGGTCAGCCGCCTCTTTAACGACTTTGTATACTTCAAGCGGATCGTTTCCGTCCACCGTATAGCCCGGCATGCCGTAACCGATGGCGCGGTCCGATACTTTTTCGCACGCCAATTGTTTAGAAATTGGCACGGAAATCGCGTATTTGTTATTTTCGCACATAAAAATAACAGGAAGCTTATGAACGCCGGCAAAGTTTGCTCCTTCGTGGAAGTCTCCTTGGTTCGATGACCCTTCGCCGAACGTGACAAACGCGATAAAATCTTTCTTTTCCATTTTCGCCGCCAGCGCGATGCCGACCGCATGCGGCACTTGCGTCGTTACTGGAGATGAGCCGGTGACGATGCGGTTTTTCTTTTTCCCGAAGTGACCTGGCATTTGCCGTCCGCCGGAGTTTGGATCTTCCGCTTTCGCAAACGCGGACAGCATTAGCTCCTTCGGCGTCATGCCAAATGTTAAAACAACGCCCATATCGCGGTAGTAAGGCAACACGTAATCTTTCGTGCGGTCGAGGGCAAACGCCGCGCCGACTTGCGCCGCTTCTTGACCTTGGCAAGAGATAACGAACGGAATTTTTCCGGCGCGGTTTAATAACCACATGCGTTCATCGATTTTCCGAGCCAACAACATCGTTTCATACATTTGCAATACCGCTTCATCGCTTAAGCCTAGCGCTTGGTGACGATTTTCCGCCATCGCAACAACCTCCCTTTATTCGCTTAAAAATGAATCGCGTTTCCATCAACAGCAAGCGCCGCTTCCGCCATCGCCTCTGACAACGTCGGATGCGGATGGATCGCATGCGCAACCTCCCACGGCGTCGCATCCAATACGCGGGCAAGTCCTGCCTCGGAAATCATATCGGTAACATGAGGGCCGACCATATGAACGCCGAGCAAGTCATTCGTTTTTTGATCGGCGACGATTTTTACGAACCCTTCCGCTTCGCCAAACACGAGCGCCTTGCCGATCGCTTTAAACGGAAATTTTCCGACTTTTACTTCATACCCTTTCGCTTTCGCTTCTTCTTCCGTCAAGCCGACACTGGCAACTTCCGGACGGCTGTAGACGCATTTTGCAATCATTGTGTAGTCGATCGGAAACGGATTTTGGCCGGCAATATGCTCGACAGCAACAATTCCTTCATGGGATGCTACGTGCGCCAGCTGCAAACCGCCGATCACATCGCCAATCGCATAAATATGCGGCTCTTTCGTTTGGTAAAATTCGTTTGTTTGAATAACCCCATTTTCTATAACAATATCTGTATTTTCCAGGCCGATTCCTTCAATGTTTGCTTGGCGCCCGACGGAAACGAGTATTTTTTCCGCTGTAAACGTTTTTTGCTCGCCTTTATGTTCTGCTCTAATCGTGACCCTGCTCCCTTTTTCCAATGTTTCTGGAAGCACTTTCGCTTCTGTCACAATCGCAATGCCGCGGCGTTTTAGCAGTTTTTCTAATTCCTTTGATACGTCAAGGTCTTCGGCTGGCAAAATGCGGTCCGCATATTCCAATACCGTCACATCGACACCAAAATCATTCAGCATGGATGCCCATTCAATGCCGATGGCACCGCCGCCGACGATGATCATGGAAGAAGGAAGTGTTTCCATTTGCAACGCTTCATCCGAGGTGATGACAAACTCTCCGTCAATTTCCAACCCTGGCAACGTCCGCGGGCGCGAACCTGTGGCGATGATGACGTTTTTCGGTACAAGCATTTCATTTTCTGTCCCGTCGTTCATTTCTACGGAAATCGTTCCCGGCATCGGCGAAAAAATCGACGGGCCTAAAATGCGCCCGAAACCTGCGTATACATCAATCTTTCCTTTTTTCATCAAATGCTGAACACCTTTATGCAGCTGTTCAACAATGGCAAACTTGCGCGCTTGCACCTTCGCAAAATCGAGGCGCACGTCGCCCGCAATGACACCGAACGCCTCGCTATTTTTTGTTTGTGCATATACCTCGGCACTGCGCAACAATGCCTTGCTTGGAATGCAGCCGGCATGAAGGCAAGTTCCGCCTAATTTGCCTTTTTCGACAACCGCCGTTTTCAACCCTAATTGCGAGGCGCGAATCGCAGCGACGTAGCCGCCCGTACCACCGCCCAATATGACGAGGTCATACTCTTTTGCCATAACGTTTCTCCTTTCCATTACAAAACGGTCGCTGTCGCGAATTTTCCGTTCGGATATACTTTCTCTTTTTCCTCTCCGCGCAAAACACGCAGCGCTCCTTCGGCAAGTGCTTGCAGCTCATTTTCGCCGGGGTGAACGATCACATCGGCAATCCAGTCAACTCGATCAATAATTTCCTTCACAAATTGCTTCCCGTATGCAAGCCCGCCTGTCAAAATGATCGCATCGACGTTTCCTGCCAATACGGCGCTTGCCGCGCCAATTTCTTTTGCCACTTGATATGCCATTGCGCTATAGACAAGCTTTGCCTTTTCATCTCCCGCTTCGATCATTTTTTCGACTTTTACCGCATCATTCGTGCCAAGATAACCAACGAGCCCGCCTTTTCCGACGAGCATGTTCATTACTTCATCGCGATAATACTCTCCTGAGAAGCATAATGAAACGAGATCTCCCGCGGGCACTGTGCCGGCTCGCTCCGGGCTAAACGGACCTTCCCCGTCCAACCCGTTATTCACATCCACCACTCTCCCTTTTTTATGGGCACCGACGGTAATTCCGCCTCCCATATGAGCAACGATCAAATTTAATTCTTCATATCGTCTCCCAAGCTGCTTGGCGACACGGCGCGCCACCGCTTTTTGGTTTAACGCGTGGAAAATGCTTTTTCGCTCAATGAGCGCAAATCCGGAAATGCGGGCAATTGGTTCGAGTTCATCGACAACGACAGGATCAACAATAAACGCGGGAATATTTAAATCAGAAGCAATTTCATAGGCTAAAATGCCGCCAAGATTGGAAGCGTGCTGTCCGGAATAGCCTTTTTGCAAATCCTCGAGCATCTGCTTATTGACGCGGTACGTTCCTCCTTCAATCGGGCGCAACAAGCCGCCGCGACCGCAGACAGCACTTAATTTGGAAAGGTTGATCTCTTCTTCGTCCAACGCGTCTAAAATCATCTGTTTGCGAAATGCATATTGATCGGTAACCGATGGATATTGCTGCAACGTTTCTAAGTCATGGCGGATCGTTTTTTCCAAAATGGGGCGCTCATTTTCAAACACACCGATTTTTGTCGAGGTCGATCCAGGATTGATTGTTAAAATGCGAAACTTCCGCGCTTGCAACGATTGTTACCTCCATTCTGGCTGCGGAAGCGGAAAAGAGTTCCGCTTCCAACAGATTTCCATTAACAACCGCGACGGCGGCTTAAAATGTGGTGGCCGTTTTGCAAAAATTGGCTGCGGGACTTGCGCATCGTTTCAATCCGCTCTTCCGCGAGACGGTCCGCCGCTTTGTATGTTGGGATACCGTCACGTTTGGCAATCGTAAATACTTTCTCAATATTATCATAAATTTGTTCAATTTTTTTCATCGCACGCTCGCGATTATAACCGTACAATTCATCCGCGACGTTAATGACGCCGCCCGCGTTAATCACGTAATCTGGCGCGTAAACAATCCCCATTTCATGAATGATGTCGCCATGTCTTGGTTCTTTGAGCTGGTTGTTCGCTGAACCAGCAATGACCTTCGCTTTTAATTGCGGAATCGTTTCATCGTTAATAATGCCGCCGAGCGCGCAAGGCGCAAAAATATCGCAATCGACGCCGTAAATATCGTTCGGGTCCACCGCTTTTGCGCCAAACTCGTCGACCGCCCGCTGCACCGCTTCTTTGTTGATGTCGGTAACGATCAGTTTTGCCCCTTCTTCATGAAGATGACGGCATAAGTGGTACGCGACGCTTCCGACTCCTTGCACGGCAACGACTTTTCCTTCGAGTGAATCGCTGCCAAATGCTTCTTTCACCGCCGCTTTCATACCGCGGTAAACGCCATAGGCGGTCGCCGGAGATGGATTTCCGGATGAACCGAATTCAGGAGAAATTCCCGTGACATAATCGGTTTCTTGATAAATAATATCCATGTCTTCCACCGTCGTGCCGACATCTTCTGCCGTAATATAGCGGCCGTTTAACCCTTGAATAAAGCGGCCAAACGCCCGGAACATCGCTTCATTTTTGTCTTTGCGCGGGTCGCCGATAATGACGGCTTTTCCCCCGCCAAGATTCAGTCCTGCTGCAGCGTTTTTGTAAGTCATGCCGCGCGCTAAACGAAGCGCGTCTTCAATTGCCGCTTCTTCCGATTCATACATCCACATGCGCGTGCCGCCTAACGCCGGTCCGAGTGTCGTATCGTGAATTGCGATAATCGCTTTTAGCCCTGACTCTTTATCCTGGCAAAATAGCAATTGTTCATAATCGTATTGTTCCATATATTTAAAAAGTTTCATGGTGACTTCCTCCTCAACAATAGTCTTTTATTTCGATGCGGAGCAAACAGCAAGGGCCAATGAGTAAAGCTTGCTTTCTGCGGAATCAGCGCGCGACGTAAGGACAATCGGCGCTTTTGCTCCAGCAATGATTGCGCCGACTTTCGCGTTCGCAAAATAAATGAGCGATTTATACAGCATGTTTCCCGCTTCAATGTCAGGAACGAGCAAAATATCTGCTTTCCCTGCGACTTCGCTGTCAATGCGCTTATGCTCGGCTGCCTTGAGCGAAACAGCGTTATCAAGCGCAAGCGGACCGTCAATAACACACCCTTTTATTTGCCCGCGCTTTTGCATCATCGTCAATGCCGCAGCATCCATTGTTGCTGGCATGGATGGGTTCACTACTTCCACCGCCGCAAGCGGTGCCACTTTTGGCGTTTCAATGCCAATCGCATGGGCCACCGCAACCGCATTCGAAATAATTTGCGCTTTTTGCTCTAAATCAGGTGAAATATTCATCGCGGCATCTGTTACAATGATGAACCGATCATAGCCGGGGATTTCAAATACCGCAACATGGGAAAGCACTTTCCCCATGCGCAAACCATATTCTTTGTTTAACACCGCTTTTAAAAACGTGGCGGTCGGGACGTTCCCTTTCATAAGCACGTTCGCCTTATTTAAATGAACGGCTCTGACGGCAAGTTCAGCCGCTTGTACGGCAGAATCGACATGAACGATTTGTATGCTGTCCGAATTTACATAATTTTTTCGCTTTAACAGTTGCAAAATTTGTTCTTGATTCCCATACAGCACAAATTTTCCGAAATGGCGATCAAGCGCCATCGCCACCGCATCGATGACTTCTTCATCCTCCGCTGCCGCGACAGCTACTGTCATATCGGGGAATTTTGTTGTATGATCGATCAACGATTGCAGCTTCATCTAATGCACCAACCTCTTCATGGAATTTATGGAGGTACTTCATTAAAATGCAAAAAACATGCCAACAAAAAAACAATGAAAACGCTTTATTTACCATTCTCATCATGCAATAATTTGCATAGCACGCAAATTATTGCGTGCTTTTTTTGGCAATTCCGTATTTCTCCAACTTGTAATATAAATTGCGAATCGAAATACCGAGCGCACGCGCTGCTGCAGTTTTATTGTCGTTATATTTCCGCAGCGCTTGTTCGATGATTTTCGCTTCGTATTGCTCCATCATCTCGCGAAGAGAGCGGATTTCCAAGCCCTTCTCATGTTTATGAAAAGATGGGGCTTCTCTCGAAATATCAAGCGGTGGAATATGATGAACATCGATCACCACTTCATTAAACTTCATAAAAATCATCGCTCTCCCTAATACATTTTCTAATTCACGAACATTTCCGGGCCAATCGTAAGACAATAAATAATCGAGCGCAGCCGCCGTCACCCCTTCGACATTGCGTCCGTAATCTTGGTTAAGCTTTTGAATTAAATGCTGGCATAGCGCGGGGATATCTTCTTTTCTCGTCCGCAACGGAGGAATATAAATTGGCATACGGTTTAACCGGTAGTATAAGTCTTCCCGAAACGTTCCTTCCGCAATGGCTTTCTCTAAATTGACATTTGTTGCCGCAATGACGCGAACATTAATCGGAATCGGTTTTGTACCGCCGACGCGAACGATTTCTCCTTCTTGCAGCACACGAAGCAACTTTGCCTGCGTATTAGCGGAAAGTTCGCCAATTTCATCGAGGAAAATACTTCCATTATTCGCTTCTTCAAATAACCCTCGCTTTCCTCCCCTTTTCGCTCCGGAAAACGCTCCTTCTTCGTAGCCAAACAATTCGCTCTCTAATAATGTTTCAGAAATGGCCGCGCAATTCACGCGAATAAATTTGTTATATTTTCGATCACTCGCATTATGAATCGCATGGGCGAATAATTCTTTCCCCGTGCCAGATTCGCCGCGAAGCAAAATAGTGGCCGGCGTTTTTGCCGCCAATTTCGCCTGCTCGATCGCTACCGTTATCTCCTCCGACGTCCCAATAATATCGGCAAATGAATATTTTGCTTCCAGCGTGCGGATAATTTGTCTTGCCCGATTCAATTCGTTTGTGAGCCGTTGAATTTCTGAAACATCGTGAATCACGCCAACGCTTCCTTTTAATACGCCGTCAACAATGATTGGCGCCGCATTCACCACCACATCACGGTTTTTCGGACCAACTTTCATGCGCACGCCACGAATGGGCCGGCGCGTCTTTAGCACTTGCATATGCACGCTTTCCCCTTCAGCGATGTCAGCAGTTGCTGGCTTGCCGATGACTTCTTCTTCCGACAGACCAGTAATGCGCGTATAAGCGGGATTGATGAAAATGCCGTTGCCATGCTCATCGACGACCGAAATCGCTTCTTCCGAAGAATGGATAATCGCCTCAAGCATGATGCGCATTTCTTTTAAATCCGTGATTTCTTCCGCTAGCTTTACTAGTTCTGTAACATCTTTAAAGACAGCTAGCGCGCCGATCAGTTTTCCCGTTTCATCCATCATCGGAATCCGTGTTGTAATAATTTTTTTGCCATTTTCTAATTTTAATTCTTGATGAAATTCGGTTTGTTTCGTTTTTAACACTCGCGGCAATCCGCTCTCCGGAATAACTTCCAAAATATGTTTTCCAATGACTTCCTCTTTATCCACTTCAATCATTTCCGCAGCGCTATTATTCATATCCGTAATGTACGCAAATTCGTCGACGACAATCATTCCGTCATGTGCAGAATTAAAAATTAAACCGCGCCGCGCTGTTTCGCTTTTCAATTTCGCAATCAGCGTTTCTTTGTCTTTGACAAGCTCGGCCATCATCTGCGCGACGGTTCCCGGAACGACGATCGTATTTGCAGCGCGTCGTTCACGAATCTCCTCTAACACTTCCTGCTTTCCCGTCGCTTCAATAATAAGGTCCAATTCTTCGCTTATGAAAGCACGCCAGTCCGTTCCGGTTGGAATGCTTCTTTCTTTCGCCACTTTTATTCCGGGAGCCTTTGCATCAATATCTGCCACGGCAATAATTTGAAACATGGCCGTTTGATCCAACAGCTTTAATAGCGCCGTGCCCCCATTTCCAGCGCCGACAATCAACACCTTTTTCATCTTATTCACCGCTCTTTTCATTGCGCAAGTTTTTGCAGACATTTTTATCATAATTGTTTTTTCTTTGCTTGACAAATGGTGCCAAACCGTTATGATGGTTCATGAAGCGACTTTTTTTTGCGAAAGGAATTCGATCATGATGCTGCGGATCATCGCTCTTCTCCTTTTAGTCATTCCAGGCTTGTTAGCCGCATTAGGCATCAAATGGATGCGTGACACATTATTCGGCATTTTGCATTCCCCATTTCCGTCCCCGTCACTGCAATTTTTAGGTGGCTTTCTTTTGTTTGCGGCTGGCTTGGCATTTATCGGGGGATTTATTTTGCATCGTGACCGGAAACGAAACAAAGTTCAGCCGCGGTTTCAGAAAAAGAAAAAAGCGCCCTAATATTACGTTCAGGGCGTTTTTTTGTTTTGGCGCACCTCTTTCGCCTTAAGCGGATAATCCGTAAAAATGGCATCCACTCCATATTGGAACATTTTTTTCATCAACGACTCTTTATTAATCGTAAATGGACGCACCGCAACCCGGTGATTGCGGGCTTGACGAACAAATGGTTCTGACACTGTCCGATGATAAGGATGGAGACCGTCTGCCCCGATCACTCGAACGTATTTCCATGGATCGTATAAAGGCTCCATATATAATATGGCCGTCTCTATATTTGGCGCAAGATGGCGGCAAAACGCCATGCTATTATGGTTAAAAGACGATAAAACAGTGCGTTCTTCCAATTGATAGTGCTTAATCATATCGATGACTTTTTGCTCTAATGTTTCGTACACAACAAAACCATTTTTTAGTTCAACATTCAACAGCAACGATGTCGGGCGAATCCATGCCAGCACTTCCTCGAGCAGAGGGATGCGGCAACCATCATATTGATCCGCAAATTTATACGCGGCGTTAAATTGTTGTAATTCGCGATACGTAAAATCTTTTACCCAGCCAGTTCCATCTGTCGTTCGGTCGATCGTTTCATCATGAATGACAACAATTTGCCCGTCTTTGCTTAGCTGCACATCCAACTCAATCCCGTCCGCCCCGACTCGCTCCGCTTCCAAAAAGGCGATCATCGTATTTTCCGGATGTGTGCCGGCGGAACCGCGGTGCGCGAAAATTTTCGTCATGCGTTTTGTTTAACTCCCTTCTGTCGACCTCATGCAAAAGCGATCATAAAAATATATGCGGGAAAACAAAAAAATTGCTATACTGTTTTTATCAGCAAGCGAGGTGATAATAAGATGAGACCGCTGCAAATTTCTTTCGAAACGGCGCAAAAATTAGCGAAAGCACTAGGAATGCCGATCGAACAAATTATGCATATGCCTCAGCATATTTTAGTGCAAAAATTGCTCGAATTAGAAAAAAAGCAAAATGAACAACAATAAAGAAAAAATTGTATAAAAAATCAGTCGATGGTATTATCCCCTACAAGTAGACAGCGAAAAAAGAGGACATTGGATATGATGTTCTTAAAAGTCTGCTTGGGAGGGGATTTTTGATGGCAAAAAAGAACAAACGTTTAACACCCATTCCGAAGAGCTGAAACGGGAAGTCGTTCGTTTGAAATTGGAAAGAGGGCTGGCCTGATCGGCAGCTCCGCAAACATTTTGGAATCAAGAGCGCTGCCCAGATTGCCCAAATGGATCAAGAAAGTTCAGCGCGGCGAGTCATTGAAAGATCAACGGAGAGTGCGGAATCGCAAACATTTTTCCAGTTTGGCAGAGGAAAACGCGTATTGGAAAGCACAGGTGGAATACCTAAAAGGCGCCACCAAATCTATACGGGAAGGAGTTGTCTTAAAATCGGAAAAGTTTCTCATTATCGATGAGCTGCGGAAAAAGCACCCACTTGCATGGTTGTTCCAAAGTTTCTAAAGCACGGCACGGTACTACAATGGCGCAAAAGCCGATCCAAAAAAGCATTCCGTCTGGAAGAAGAGCTTTTATTAAAAGAACATTTACTTGCCATTTACTTGCCATTTATAAGAATGCTCCATACTTCGGATATAAACGGATAACAAGGGCATTATCCAGAGAAGGAACCATGGTAAACGATCAACTTGTACAGCGTCTTATGGGAGAATGGGGAATTCAATCGGTGATTCACAAAAAACGGCCTTTCTCCGATTGAGTATCGAGACAAGACCGCAACTTAATATCCTCTTTTTTCAATGTCTACTTGACAGGGGCATATGCAGTTAGACCTCGCTTTGCTAATCGATGTCACCCATCGACTTGATATTTTCGATCACTTCGGTGTCATTTGAACTATTTTCGCCCTTTTCCTTGAGTTCCTCTATGTATTTATCTACGTCTTTCTGTCCATTATCCATAAAATCAAACCTCCTTTTATTAATAATTTTTTCGAGTTATCTTCGAAAAATGCACGTGCTCTTGAAAAATTTTCGAAAACACGAAAGCGACCCGTTAACGCAACGAGCCGCTTTTTATTTTTATTCTTCTAAGTATTGAAAGTTATGCTACGCCGTTTCCGCCTTCCCGTTGGTCTGTTTTTGGATCATCAGGCTTTCGTTATGACCATTTGTGCAGAACGATGTTTGATTGTTTCGTCCGCTTGACTGCCTTTGCTTCGCCTTTAATTGCTCCTTCGCCTTGTTACAGGTTCAGCACGATACAAAGCCGCTGACCTTTCGTTAAACCATCGCGGTTAAGTGTACTTTGATATCGTCGCGTATTTCTTTTCACAAACGCGCTGTTTGGCGCCATTATCACGTTTATACCCGCTAAACACTTCCGTACAATGTCGCGACATTGTTTCGACGCTGTTAATTCTGGAAACAATATCGTTGAAGCGGTTTGCTTGGCGGATTTATATTGTATTTTTCGGGCTTATTGCCGTCGCGATTGTTTCTTTATTTTCGAACTATATGTTTGGAAAAAGCCGATGTAACAACAAAATGTTTCGAAGGGACGCGCTTTATGCATGCCGTGCAAGGCTGCGGTTTAACGTTTTCGATATTTTCGCATGGATCTTCTTTTATTTCCCGTTCTCTAGACAAGAAATTGAAAAACACTTTTAGAAATGGTTGTATCGCTGATCGGTTTGTTGTCATCTGTACGATGGGTCGGATAATTTACGTTTGTCTTATTTAGGTTAGAAACCACCGTATATTTCCCGCGCTCACGTAAATATTTGATATACGCCCGAATGTGAAAAGGCTTTACTTTCTTGATCTGCTTAATTTTGTGTTGTTCCTCGAGATATAAAAAGAATAGGCGTAAAGTTTGTTCGTAACTCGCTTTCGTTTTCCGCGACAGATTTTTAGCGTCACAATACAGCATGAAATTATCTAACTGAATATCAAAGTCGGACAAAATAAAAACACCTCCTACTTACCGTTGTTTTCCCCGGTAAATAAGAGGCGTTTCTCGTTCGTATGCGTACGTATGAATATTTATCGGCTTCGTTTCGATATTTATCGGTAACTAACGTTTGTTGCCCGAAGCCTTCAAACCGTTGATATTAGCGGCTTTAAGACGCCTTATGCTCTAATCTTAGCTTATCGGCTACCATCGCAATGAATTCGCTGTTTGTCGGTTTGGCTTTGGACATGCTTACGGTGTAGCCGAATAAGGAAGAAATGGATTCGAGATTGCCGCGGCTCCAAGCGACTTCAATCGCATGGCGGATCGCCCGCTCGACGCGGCTGGCGGTCGTATTATATTTTTTCGCAATGTCTGGGTAAAGCACTTTCGTAATTGCCCCGAGCAATTCAATATCGTTATATACCATGGCGATCGCTTCACGTAAATATAAATATCCTTTAATATGGGCCGGAACGCCGATTTCATGAATGATGCTCGTGATGCTTGCATCCAAATTTTTCGGCCTGTTATCCCGCGTTTGGTAGGCAGACGCTGCTTTTTTCACCATTGGTGCTGTTTTTCCATGCACTTGACGGATATGATACACTAAATTTTCCATGTCAAACGGTTTTAAAATAAAATAAGAGGCGCCAAGTTCCACTGCTTTCTTTGTCACATCTTCTTGGCCAAACGCTGTCAACATGATCACATTCGGTTGTTTTTCCCGCTTCGCACGAATTTTTTCCAATACGGCCAATCCATCTAAATGAGGCATAATAATGTCTAACAATAACACATCCGGTTGTTTTTCCTCGAGCATATATAAGCAATCTTGACCATTATAAGCAGTCCCGATCACTTCCATATCGTTTTGGCTGGAAATATATTCTTCGAGCAAATTCACTAACTCACGATTATCGTCCGCAATACATACTTTAATTTTCAAGAAAATCTTCCTCCTTACTCCCAAAATTCTATTGCTATGTAGATGAAAATTCTATTGTGACAAATTCGACAACATGATGAAAAATCCTTTCACTTTTTTAAAAAATATTAAAAAAACAAATAATTTTTGGAATTATATCAAAAAACGACCTAATTTGACAATTTTTTATGGAATATAAATATAATTTTATCGAAAAATCTTTACATATTCATTTTATATGATGTTTCATCAAATATCTATGCAAAAAAAGCTGAATTTATGATGTTTTCCACGAAATTTTTTGTAAATAAAATTTCAAAAGACGAGCCGCATTATCAGCTCGCCTTTTTGTTCGATTTTCCGTATATATCAATTCCTGCTTCGTGTAACATCCATTCGATATGAACGCCATAGCCAGATGTCGGATCATTGACAAATACATGAGTAACTGCGCCGACTAATTTCCCGTTTTGAATAATCGGGCTTCCGCTCATTCCTTGAACGATTCCGCCCGTCTTTTTTAATAAACGGGGATCAGTGACACGAATAACAAGACCTTTTGTGGCTGGAAATTTTTGAGGAATGGTGCTTACAATTTCAATATCAAATGGCTCGACTTTGTCGTTTTCCACAACAGTCAACATTTTTGCCGGCCCTTCCTTAACTTGGCTCGATAACGCAATCGGAATCGGTTTTGTAAAAATTCCGTTGTCGATCGGTTTGGAGAGCGTACCAAAAATGCCAAACGGACTGTTATCGGTAATGTTTCCGATAACTTCCTTATCGCTTGAAAATCGCGCTAATTTCTCGCCAGGATTGCCACTGCTTCCTTTTTCAATGGATGTAACGGTTGATTTCATAATTTGACCGTTTTGCACAACAATTGGTTTTTTCGTATCCATATCGGAAATGACGTGCCCTAATGCTCCGTATTTTTTAGAAACAGGGTCGTAAAACGTCAGCGTGCCAATGCCGGCAGCAGAATCACGGATGTACAATCCGATGCGGTAAGCGTGATCGTGTTTATCCTTTAACGGAACTAATTTCGTCGTAAAGGAGTGCTGGTCACGAAGAACTTGAAGATGAAGCGGTTTTCCTCTTTTTCCTGCCTCTTCAATAAAAGGAGAAAGATCATCCATGTTTTCGATTTTTTTCCCGTTAATGCCGGTAATTATATCTCCCACTTTAATCCCGGCAATTTCACCCGGCGATTTTTTTCCGTTTTCTGTTTCGATCAGATGGTAGCCAACGACAAGAACTCCTACCGTATTTAACTTAACGCCAATCGATTGCCCTCCGGGGACGACCTTTAAACTTGGCAGCACTTTCACATCCACTTGTTTTACCGGCATTCCGGCAACTTCCAATACCATTTGCTTTTCTCCACGCTGCTTTGCTTTTACGGAAAACGAATGAGCATGTTTGTGAATTTCTAGCGATTTGGAAGCATCTTTCACCGTCGTTTGGACTGGGAGCGCCGTAGAAGAAAATCGCATCGCTTCTCCTTCAAACATCATGATTTGTTTTGGAATTTGCAAATACTCTTTAATCGGTTTTGACATACTAATAAACGTCAGCGAAACAAGGAGAAAAACTCCTATTATTTTCCGGATTGCCTCTGTATTCAATCGTTTTCACTCTCCTCGCTCCCACCTACACCCTTCGAAAAAGCGGCTACAGTTTTAATTTTGCCTTAAACCGTGGAAATATAATCGCTTTTCCCATAAAAAAAGCTACCCATAATGGATAGCGTTTCATCCTTTGATTTTCGCTGCTAGCTCAAGCAGCTCTTTTGCATGTTGCTTCGTTAGTTCTGTAATTTCCACCCCGGAAATCATCCGGCCGATTTCTTTTACTTTTTCTTCGTCCGATAATGCTTTTACTAATGTCCTTGTCCGATTTCCGTCCGTTTCCTTCGCAATAAATAAATGCGTATCCGCCATCGCCGCTACTTGCGGCAAATGGGAAATACAAAGCACTTGCGAACCAATCGAGACGCGGTAAATTTTTTCGGCGATCGCCTGCGCAACCCGGCCGCTGACGCCTGTATCGACTTCATCAAAAATGATGGATGTAACGCCTTGATGTTTCGAAAATATGCTTTTTAACGCGAGCATGATGCGTGACAATTCGCCGCCGGAAGCAATTTTCGCCAGCGGTTTTAGCGGTTCGCCCACGTTGGTGGAAATGTAAAATTCCACATCATCGACGCCATCTTCATGAAATCTCACTGGTACGCCGTCAAGCAGCGGCGCATCGAGCGCTCCTTCTCTTTTCGTGAATACGATATCAAATTGCGTTTTTTCCATGTATAGATCTTTTAATTCTTGATGAATACGGTCAATTAACATTTTCGCGTATTTTTGGCGAACGTTCGTCACATTTTTTGCTTCAATTAACAAATCTTCTGTCACCGACTTCAATTCTTTTTGCAGTTCATGGATATGGGTTTCGCGATGTTGAAGTTCATCGATTTCCTCGGCAATTTTTTCGGCATATTGCAAAATATCTTCTATGGTCGATCCGTATTTCCGTTTTAATTGGTTAATTTCGCTAAGGCGGCTTTCAATAAAATCGAGGCGGGCCGGGTCATACTCTAATTGTTCAAGTTCATCGCTCAATTTATACGTAATATCCTCCAATAAATAATAACTATTCGCAATCGTTTCGTACGCTTCTTTCAATGACGGGTTGATAGAGGTGACATCTTCTAAATGGCTCATTGCCAGGCCAATCCAATCAAGTCCACGTTGTTCGCCGGATAACGCCTCATAACTATGTTTCAGCGCCTCATAAATTTTTTGGAAGTTCATAATTTTTACTTTTTCTTCCATTAATTGTTCATCTTCGTTTGCCTGCAAATTCGCTTTTTGAATTTCATCGAGCTGAAATGTTAATAAATCAAGGCGATGAGCCATTTGCTGCTCATTTTCATTCAGCTTTTCCAACTTTTTCCGCAATTGTTCATATTTCTCATAAACGGCGCGGTATTCTTCAAGCGCGGCCGCAATTTCCGCTCCTCCGTATTCATCGAGCAACGGAAGATGCCGTGACGGATCCATTAATTCTTGGTGTTCATGTTGGCCGTGGATATCGACAAGCGTAGAACCGATATCGCGCAATATAGCCGTTGTCACTAATTTTCCATTGACGCGGCACACGCTTTTCCCGTTCGCAAAAATTTCGCGGCGCAAAACAACCATGCCTTCGCTAATATCGATACCTACTTCCGCACATTTGCCGTAACATGGATGGTTCTCATTATCCAATAAAAAAAGCCCTTCTATTTCCGCCTTCTCTTCCCCGTAGCGGACAAACTCCGCCGAACCGCGCCCTCCAATTAGCAGCTGGATGGCGTCAATAATAATCGACTTTCCCGCTCCCGTTTCCCCGGTTAGCACCGTCAGCCCTTTGTCAAACGAAACCGACAATGATTCGATAATCGCAAAATTTTTTATGGATAATTCCGCTAGCAAGTGGAATCACCCCCAATTTTTAAAGCATTCCTAACAATTGCCCGGAAACCTTTTCGGCATCTTCGGCTGTGCGGCAAATAATAAGGCAAGTGTCATCTCCGCAAATCGTTCCAACGATTTCGTTCCAGTCTAAATTATCAAGCAAAACGCCAATGGCGTGCGCGTTGCCTGGCAACGTTTTTAAAACGAGCAAATTGCCCGCTCCATCAAGTTTGACAAACGCATCCATTAAAGCGCGTTTTAATTTTTGCGTAGGGTTAAAGCGCTGATCGGAAGGAAGGCTATATTTATAGCGGCCATTGGCCATCGGCACTTTGACGAGCTGCAGTTCTTTAATGTCTCTTGAAACGGTTGCTTGCGTTACATTAAATCCCGCTTTTTTCAGCATATCGACAAGTTCGTCTTGCGTCTCAATTTCGTGGTTCATAATAATTTCGCGAATTTTAATATGCCTTTGTCCTTTATTCAAATTCGACACCTCGCACAAGTAATTTCACGGGAAAAACGGGAATAACCATCATCGTTATTCCCGGCTTTTCAACTGCAAATGGGCTTCTTTCACTACCTCGCTGACCGATTTTGGCAAGCGGTTTTCCCCTGTTTCTTTTCCGCCTTCAAAGCGGAGGTGAAGCAAAAATTCGATATTTCCATCGCCGCCGGTAATCGGGGAATGCGATAAGTTCATAGCATCAAACCCTTCGCTAAGCGCAAAGTTGATGATGGACGTCAACACCTCTTCATGCACGTTCGGGTCGCGAACGATGCCTTTTTTGCCGACTTTTTCTCTGCCCGCTTCGAATTGCGGCTTGACAAGGGCGACCACATCGCTTCCGGGAACAATCACCTTCTTCAATACAGGCAATATTAGTTTTAATGAAATAAAGGAGACATCGATCGTTGCAAATTGTGGAAGCCCTTTCGTAAAATAATCGGGCGTGACATAGCGGAAATTCGTCCGCTCCATCACAACGACGCGATCGTCCTGGCGCAGCTTCCACGCCAGCTGATTATAGCCGACGTCAAGCGCGTACGATAGCTTCGCGCCATGCTGCAGCGCGCAATCGGTAAATCCTCCCGTAGATGCCCCGATATCCAAAACGATTTTATCTTGGACGCTTACATCGAATGTCTGCAGCGCTTTTTCGAGCTTCAAGCCGCCGCGGCTTACATACGGAAGCACGTCCCCTTTTATCGTTAACGGGATATCTACGGGAACTTTTTCGCCAGGCTTGTCTAGTCGGACTTCGTTTGTATACACAAGCCCGGCCATAATCGCCCGTTTTGCTTTCTCACGCGTCTCCATTAAACCTCGTTGAACAAGTAATACATCCAGACGTTCTTTTTTCCCTTTCATCTTTCATGCCCTTTTTTGTTTTCTTGGTATCATCGTTTTCACGCGGTCGATAATATGCGCTGTCGTTAAGCCGATTTCATTCAGCAGCTCTTTGACGCTGCCGTGTTCAATGAAACGGTCGGGGATGCCCATTCGGTTAATTACCGTTTGATGGTAGCCATGGTCATGGGCAAACTCCAAAACGGCGCTGCCAAATCCGCCTTGCAATACCGCTTCTTCAATCGTTAAAATAGGGATATTGCTTTCTAACAAATCATGCAACATTGCCTCATCCATCGGTTTGATAAAACGCGCGTTCACCACTTTCACGGAAATATTCTCTTTGGCAAGCTTTTCTGCCGCCTCTAGCGCCACGGAAATCATAGTGCCAAACGTTAAAATCGCTAAATCGCGGCCTTCGCGCAATACTTCCCACGTTCCTATCGGAATTTTCTTCAATTCTTCATCGAGCTTTACGCCAAGTCCGTTGCCGCGCGGAAAACGAAGCGCGATCGGCCCGTCATCGTATTGAATCGCCGTATACACCATATGCTGCCCTTCGTTTTCATCCTTTGGCATCATGATGACAAGGTTTGGAATGTGGCGTAAAAAGGCGATATCAAACACACCTTGGTGCGTTTCGCCGTCCGCGCCGACTAACCCGGCCCGGTCAATCGCGAAAAAAACATTTAAATTTTGCCGGCAAACATCATGGACGACTTGGTCATACGCCCGCTGCAAAAATGTCGAATAAATCGCCAGAAACGGCTTCATCCCTTGCGAAGCAAGCCCCGCGGCAAGCGTTGTCGCGTGCTGCTCAGCAATCCCGACATCAAACATTCGCTCAGGAAATTCGCTCGCAAATCCTTCCAGTTTCGAGCCGACTGGCATCGCCGGCGTAATCGCGACAATCCGCTTATCTGTGCGCGCCAACTTCCGCACTGTTTCGCTGACAAGTTCGCTCCATGACGGCGCAGCATCCACCGGCTTTAGAAAATCGCCGGTTTCGATTTTATATGGACCGGTGCCATGCCATACTCCGACTTTATCATTTTCCGCCGGACTATACCCTTTTCCTTTTTTCGTAATAACGTGAAGAAGCACAGGGCCTTTTATTTTTTTGGCGTAATGCAAATTCTCAAACAAATCGTCAAAATTGTGACCATCGACAGGCCCGAGATACGTAAATCCCAATTCCTCAAAAAAAACGCCGGAAACGAGCAAATATTTTAGACTATCTTTAATGCGCTCTGCCATTGCCGCCAACTTGCCGCCGACAGCAGGAATTCTTTTTAATAACAGCTCCAACTCGTCCTTCACCCATTGATATTTGCCGGCTGTCCGCAGCCGCCCTAACACATTATGCAAAGCGCCGACGTTCGGAGCAATCGACATTTCATTATCGTTTAAAACAACGATAATATCCTTTTTCTCATGACCGATATGATTTAACGCCTCAAGCGCCATACCGCCTGTCAACGCTCCGTCACCAATAATCGGAACGATATATTCATCCGTTCCCTTTAAGTCGCGGGCGATCGCCATCCCCATTGCCGCAGACAACGACGTGGAACTATGGCCGGTTTCCCACACGTCATGTTCGCTTTCATTTTTCTTTGGAAAGCCCGACAAACCTTTATATTGCCGCAATGTATCAAATTCGGATGCACGCCCTGTCAAAATTTTATGGACGTACGATTGATGGCCGACATCCCAAATCAGCTTATCTTTCGGGCTGTCAAACACTTTATGAAGCGCGATCGTCAGCTCGACAACGCCTAAATTCGGACCGATATGCCCGCCGGTTTTCGACAGCTTCTCAATTAAAAACTTTCGGATATCAGCACTTAGCTCAATCAGTTGTTTCGTTGACATGCTTTTTAAAAAGCGCGGGTTTTTAATTTTGGTAACATCCAAACGAGATCACTCGCTTTCGTTTTAATCGTTCGCTTTTATCGCAGTTGATATAATAATACAGAAGTTAGTTATTATTATACATGATTAAACATAAAAAATCGATTTCCGTTCCAAAAGAGAAAAAGAGCCGCTAACACAGTTGTGATAACGGCATACATGGAAAAACTCTCTATTATTTTAATATAACATATTGACAACAAATCAGCAATGGATGATTCCTTAATGATCACGCGTCGCGACCAAATCACAAATATAACTTAGTACGCTGTCGTCGACTTCTGCTTTTTGCAAATAACGTTTTGCTTCTGCGATATGGAATGATAGCTTTTCTTTTGCCCCGGAAATCGTTAAAAGCGATGGATATGTCACTTTTTTGTTTTCAATGTCGCTGCCAACCCGTTTGCCAATTTTTTCTTCTGATCCCTCAATATCAAGAATATCATCGCGAATTTGAAAAGCGAGACCGAGATGGGAGGCAAACATATCGAGATGGCGCAGCTGTTCGTCTTTCGCGCCTGCAAGGAGCGCGCCAGCCAATACGCTGTATTGCAGCATTTTCCCTGTTTTATGGCGATGAATATATTCCAGCTGTTCAAGCGAAAGCTGCTTCCCTTCTCCTTCGATATCGGCAACTTGTCCCGCCACCATTCCTTCCGGTCCCGCCGCTTTCGCCAGTTCTTCGATTAGCCGAATTTTTGTCATTGGAGAAATGCGGGCATCATTGGCTTCAGCGATCACTTGAAACGCGTAAGTGAGCAATCCATCGCCCGCCAAAATGGCCATCGCTTCCCCAAACACTTTATGATTCGTCGGCTTGCCGCGCCGCAAATCATCGTTATCCATGCTCGGCAAATCATCGTGAATCAGCGAATATGTATGAATCATCTCAATGGCGCACGCCACCGGAAGTCCAATATCCGGCTTTTTTCCGAACGAATGCAACGTCGCAAACAACAGAAGCGGACGGATGCGCTTTCCCCCTGCCTCCAGCGAATAAGCCATCGCCCGTTTAATCGTTTCAGGAGCAGCCATTCTTGTAATATAACGCGGCAAAACATTTTCCAAACGCTGCTTTTGCTCTTGTAAAAACCGTTCTACTTCCGCCCGATTCAAAAGCTATTCCTCCTCCTGAAGCGTGAAAGGAGCGAGTTGCCCGTCCTCTCGTAAAATGTATTCCATTTGCTTTTCTACGTTTTGCAATTTATCATGACAAAACTTTGACAGCTTCATTCCTTCCTGAAAAAAGGAAATCGCCTGCTCAAGCGGCACGTTTCCTTCTTCTAATTTTTCCACAATTTCTTCTAACTTTGCCATCGCTTCTTCAAAAGTAAGTTCTTTTTCCTCACTCATGTAACTGCTTCTCCTCCATTCCCCATACGTGACAATCAATTTGCCCATCTTGCAAGCGTACTTGAATCGTATCACCTAGTTGAAGCTGGCGAATGCTTTTTACCAGTTCTTTTTTTTCATTATAAACTAAGCTATAGCCGCGCTCCATAATTTTGAGCGGGCTAAGCGCGTGTAAATGTGAAACGAGAGACGTAAAGCGAAGCTGTTGATGATGAACAAGGGAGCGCATTTCTTTTTCCAGCGATTTGAGAAGAGATTCGTGTTTTTCTTTCATTCTTGATAGCTGCTCAGCTGGATGATGCCGCAACAACTTCAGGCGCAACTGTTCGAGCCGTTCGCGTTTTTTATCGAAAAGCCGCTCTGTATGGCGTTGCAGCCGTTCTAATAAAGAATCCAATTGCTGTTCTTTTTGCTCGTATAGTTTTTCTGGATAGCGAAACGCATATGATTTTTGCAAACGCAAAAGCCGCTCTGATTCTGCCGCCACTTTTTCTTTCATCGCGCGCATCAGCCGCAATTTCCGTTGCGAAATTCGCTCCATCAACTCCGTCACATGCGGCACCGCCAGCTCCGCGGCACCAGTTGGCGTCGGGGCGCGCAAATCAGCGACAAAATCAGCGATCGTAAAATCCGTCTCGTGCCCAACCGCGGAAATAATCGGCACTTTGGAAGCAAAAATCGCACGGGCGACCACTTCTTCATTAAACGCCCATAGCTCTTCAATCGAGCCGCCCCCGCGTCCGACAATAAGCACATCAATATAGCCAAGCTCGTTCGCTTTTTCAATCGAACGAACGATCGATCCGGCAGCTTCCTCCCCTTGAACAAGCGTCGGGAACAAAATCACCGTCGCGATCGGATAACGGCGGCGAATTGTCGTCACAATATCGCGAATCGCCGCGCCAGTTGGCGAAGTAACGACGCCAATATAGCGAGGAAACGCAGGAATCGGCTTTTTATGTTCGGGAGAAAACAGCCCTTCCGCCTCGAGCCGTTTTTTTAGTTGCTCGTACGCTAAATATAAATTGCCGATTCCTTCTGGCTGCATTTCTTTCACGTAAATTTGATAGTTGCCGCTCGGCTCGTAAACGGAAATTTCGCCACGAACGAGCACTTTCATGCCATCTTCCGGACGAAACGACAAATGTTGGTTGTATCCAGCGAACATGACTGCCTGAATGCGGGCTTGCTCATCTTTTAACGTAAAGTACATATGGCCGCGCGAATGATATTTAAAGTTGGAAATTTCCCCCTTGATCCATAAGTCGCGCAAATGTGGATCCACTTCAAATTTGCGTTTAATATATTTTGTCAGCGCTCCAACAGTCACATATTTTACTTCTGCCACAAGCATAACCCTCGCTTATTCGTGAACTTTCCGATGCGCATGTTTCTTTGCCGCTTCGATCGTATTATGAAGCAACATCGTGATCGTCATCGGTCCGACCCCTTTTGGAACCGGCGTAATGTAGCTTGCCACTTCCTTTACTTCCTCAAAATTGACGTCGCCGCATAACTTGCCGTTTTCTAGACGGTTGACGCCGACATCAATGACGACGGCCCCTTGCTTCACATGTTCCGCCCCAATAAGGCGCGCTTTCCCGACAGCAACGATTAAAATATCGGCTTGGCGCGTAATGGAAGCTAAATCGTTTGTTCGTGAATGGCAATATGTAACGGTCGCATGCTCGCGCAAAAATAATTGTCCGACCGGCTTGCCGACGATGTTGCTGCGGCCGACGACAACTACGTGTTTTCCGGCGATATCTACCCCGATGGACTTTACCATCACTAAAATGCCGTATGGCGTACAAGGGAGAAACGCATCTTGCCCGACCATCATTCTTCCTACGTTAATAGGATGAAACCCGTCGACATCTTTCTCAGGCGAGATCGTTTCAATCACTTTCAATTCGTTAATATGTTTTGGAAGCGGAAGCTGCACTAAAATGCCATGCACAGCCGGATCTTCGTTCAACTCTTTTATTTTCCCCAATAAAAATTCTTCCGTAATCGTAGCCGGAAATGTCAACAATGTAGAGCGAATTCCGACTTCTGCGCACGCTTTTTGTTTTCCTCTCACATAAGAATGAGAAGCAGGATCATCGCCGACAAGAATGACGGCAAGCCCCGGTTCGATTCCTTCCCGTTTCAGCCGTTCCACCTCTTTTGCCAATTGCGAACGCTTTTCTTTTGCCAACTCTGCACCGCTAATGATTTGTGCTGTCATCGTTCCCATTTCCCCTCTCTATTCTTGAATATGTAACGCATCTTTCACTTTCGAAAGCACGCCGTTGACAAAACGGCCTGATTTCGTATCGCCAAATTTTTTTGCTAATTCGACCGCCTCATCTAAACTCACTTTGACAGGAATATCGTCAAGGTATTTCATTTCATATGTCGCCATTCGCAAAATCGCGCGGTCAACGTTGGCGACACGCTCCAACGTCCATTTTTCCAAATTGGCACGCAGCAATTCATCGATTTCTTCTTGATGATCCGTAACGCCAAAGACAAGCTGCCGCAAAAACGAATCGACCTCTTCACCGCCCGCTACGTTTTGCAGCGCCTCCTCAGGAGGAATGCGGCCGACATCAATTTGAAATAGCGCCTGCAGCGCCTTTTCCCGCGCTTCATGCCTCTTCATCATTTTCGCCTCCTTCCTTAAACACGAACATTTATATGATGATCATACCACATTTTTCGGATAAACGATACTGCCGTTGGCACAAATCATTGCGGTTTATTCTCCGCCTGCCCCTGCGCCAAAACCGAAGCTTTCCTTTGCCCCCTGCATCTCCCTTGCAATAAAAAAAGGCTCGTTCATTACAATAACAAACTTTCCGCAAAAATACAAAGGGGCACCACGCTAAGCGAATGCGCCCCTTCACCTTTATTTGTTCATTGTCCCGCTTCTTGCTCTTGCTTTCCTGCGTCAAACTGAATGCCGACAATATGGACGTTCACTTCGCTCGTTTCTAGCCCCGTCATGTTAAAGAGAGCTTGGCGAACGTTTTCTTGGACTTTTTTCGCCACGTTCGGAATCGAAACGCCGAATTGAACGAGACAATAAATATCGATCGCAACTCCTTCTTCTCTTAAATCGACTTTTACACCTTTTCCATGATTTTTCTTTCCAAAGCGTTCGACAACGCCGGCAGCAAAGTTCCCGCGCATTTGCGCAATTCCTTCCACTTCGCTTGCGGCGATGCCGGCGATAACTTCAATGACCTCTGGCGCGATTTCCACTTTTCCTAATCCGCCTTGTTCCTGCTCCATCTCAAAAATATGTTCTGACATCGTACACAACACCTCCCGTTATGACTTCATAATATCATATAACTCAAGAAATTTCGTATTAAACTCGCCTTTTACGAATTTTTCGTGCTCAAATAATTTTATGTGGAACGGAATCGTTGTATGAATGCCGTCAATGATAAACTCGCTTAACGCTCGCTTCATGCGGGCGATCGCCTCTTCACGGGTAGGAGCGTGTACGATCAATTTCGCAATCATTGAATCGTAATAAGGCGGAATCGTATAACCCGGATATGCCGCGGAGTCAACCCGGACGCCTAAACCGCCGGGAGGCAAATACATGTTGATTTTCCCCGGTGATGGCATAAAGTTTTTCTCCGGATTCTCCGCGTTGATCCGGCATTCAATCGCCCATCCGTTGAACGTTACTTCGTCTTGGGTAAGCGACAGCTTTTCCCCCGAAGCGATGCGAATTTGTTCTTTAATCAAATCGATCCCTGTAATTAATTCCGTAACAGGGTGCTCTACTTGAATGCGCGTGTTCATTTCCATAAAATAAAATTTTTTCGCATGATAATCAAAAATAAATTCCACTGTTCCAGCGCCGGTATAATTGACGGCGCGCGCCGCTTGCACCGCCGCTTGCCCCATTTTTTGGCGCGTTTCCTCATCGAGTGCCGGCGATGGCGCTTCCTCGACAAGCTTTTGCAGGCGGCGCTGGATCGAGCAATCGCGCTCGCCTAGGTGAATGACGTTTCCATAAGAATCCGCAAGCACTTGGATTTCCACATGGCGGAAATCTTCAATATATTTTTCAATGTATACCCCCGGGTTGCCAAACGCGGTGGCCGCTTCTTGCTGTGTAATGTTAATTCCTTTCACGAGCTCTTGTTCATTTCTCGCAACACGGATTCCTTTTCCGCCTCCGCCTGCCGTCGCTTTAATGATAACTGGATAACCGATTTCGTCCGCCAACGCAATCGCTTCGTCCACACTCTCGATAATTCCTTGCGAACCAGGGACGATTGGCACGCCAGCTTCCCGCATCGTCTCACGGGCAACATCTTTAATCCCCATCTTCGTAATCGCTTCCGGGCTCGGGCCGATAAACGTGATGTTGCATTCGCGGCATAGCTCGGCAAACGCGGCATTTTCCGCTAAAAACCCGTACCCTGGATGGATGGCGTCACACCCCGTCAATGTGGCCACACTCATAATATTGGTAAAGTTTAAATAACTTTCTTTTGATGCTGTTGGACCAATGCAATACGCTTCGTCTGCGAGCTGTACATGGAGCGCGTCGCGATCCGCTTCTGAAAAAACGGCAACCGTTTCGATTCCAAGCTCTTTGCAAGCACGAATAATTCGAACGGCGATTTCCCCGCGGTTGGCAATTAACACTTTTTTAATCATCGCTCGTTCTCTCCCTTATTCCGGTTTCACAAGAAATAGAGGTTGTCCGTACTCAACAAGCTGACCATTTTCGACAAGCACTTCAACGATTTCTCCGTTTACTTCGGCTTCAATTTCGTTAAACAACTTCATCGCTTCGATAATGCAAACGACCGTATCTGTTTTCACTTTATCGCCCACTTTTACATACGGAGGCGCGTCTGGAGATGGAGCTGCGTAAAATGTACCGACCATCGGCGAAGTGATTTTATGTAAATTTTCTGTATTTTTCACTTCTTGCTTCGGCAATTCTTGCGGTTTTGCTTCCGTCGGTGGAGCAACCGGTTGCGTTGGCGCTTGCGGTTTTACTTCCTCCGTTGCCGGTTTTACCGTGTGTTCGACCGCAGGCGTAACCGCCGCCTGAACTGGTGCTACGGCCGTCGGTTTTTTCATATGTACTTTTGTTCCATCATGCTCATAAATAAATTCTTCGATGCTTGACTGATCAATTAAACGAATAAGTTCGCGAATTTCCTGGATTTTCATATTCCCCACACCTTTCTTTCCAGTTCAGATTATAAAAGAGGTTATCCACTATTTTTAAAAGGTAGTTATAAAATCTACTCATAACGATTATACACATAATGATTATACAATAAAACGGTTTTTTATCATAAAAACAAGCTGCCCTTTATAGAGCAGCTATTTTTCGTCATCCAGCTGGCTGGAATTCGACATTCACAACATCGACTTCCGGAATTTCACTTTTTACTATATGAATCACATCATTGGCAGATTTTGCAGAATGATTTTTTGCTTTAATCGTCACGCGCACTTTGTCATCGTCAGCGCGGACGAGCACATCATCATAGCCTCCTTTTGATTTGATCAATGTTTCTAATGTCGCTTCTTTTTCCGCTAGCGCTTCTAGCTTTTCAATCTTATCAAGCGCGTCGCTTTTTTGCTGTGCAGTAGCATTTGCGGAAGCGACAATGTCATTTAATTGGTCGCGCAACCGGCTTCGTTCATCCTCAATTTGCATGCGAAGAGCAGTAAATACGTCATCGCTCGATTCGCTGGAAGCAACATTTCCGCCTTTCGTTTCCATTTCCTCCACGGCCACATCCGCTTTTTCTTTATCATCTGCTTGTTGTTTCGCCACATTTTCATTATTCATAAAAGCGATATGGTCATTCGTGTCTTTTGGCGCTGTTACATAATAAACGGATAAAACAACGACTAAACTTAGCATCGTTAACAGCCAAACAGTTTGTCTCTTTAACATATAACGATCCTCCCCCACAAACACATTATTTTTTCGGCAATACCGCAACACGATAGCTTGGAACATTTAAAACCCGCGTAACTGCCTCGACAATCCACTTTTTTATTTGTAAATTATCAGCACCTTTCGCCACTACCAACACTCCGCGAATTTCCGGTTTTTTCGTCGTTAACACAATCGGCGTTTCGCGGTCACCATCGCGGATGACAACCACTTCTTCGTTAATAGACTGGTTTTCAATTTTTCGCTTTCCGCCTTCGCGATCCGTTTCCTCCGTTGTTTGATGTTGCGTGACGCGGTTTTTCTCCAATATTTTCGTTTCCGTCGTATCAATATTGACAACAACTGTCACATCTTCAACCCCTTCGATCGCCTCGAGCGCGGTTTTCAGCTGTTCTTCATAACGTTGTTCATAAGCGGCGATAATTTTGGACTTTGCATCTTGTTTTTGCCCAAACACTGGTTCCGCCTGTTGCACATGCTCTTCTACCTTTCCTTTATTGGTGGATACGACCTTCTCTTCCTTGGCAAAATGGCTCATTACCATTAACGCTATCCCTGCTAATAATAAAAGAAACATGTACGAAAACGGCGTTCGTTTCTGTTCCCCCGTTTCTTTTTTCGCAGGCAAAAACAATCGTTTAATGAAGTCGAGCATCCCCCCATTCCCTCCCCTTTATTTGCACAGCGATTTTATTTTCGTTTATTTCCCATTTGGTTGCTAACAATGCGCGTATCTCTTTTTCAAGTCGTTGGGCGTGGTCTAGTTCATCCATCGGCGTTGACGCGTCAATAATAACGGGCTGAATTTCTCCCAGTTTCTCTTGTTTTGCCAGCAATACTTCAATCGTTTCAATATCTTCCGGGATTTGCAAATTTTCTTTTTCTTTTGTTTGCAGAGAAACGTCCTCCACGCTTAATCCATATTTTTTCATCAACTCCTCATCCACTTCGTTTTTCATCTGGACAGCCATTTGTTCTAAAATATATGCACGTTGTGAGGCTTGTATTTCTTTTTTCTTCATTTCGATTTCATTTTTCATCATCTCTTGTTGATTTCCTCTTTCCGATATGACAGAAGCGATGAGGCGATCCGGATCGATGGAAAATAACTTTAAAATCGGAGACAACATAAGCAAAAGCAAAATAAGTCCAACGACCATTTTCACGTATTTTTGCATATTGCTAGATGGAAGCAGCAAATCAATCATCGTAGCAAATAAAATGAAAACGAGAATGTTCGTAACCCACTCGATCACGACCTGCATGACTTTCCTCCTCTAACGAACCATCATCGTGATGTTCCCAGCCGTGATGATAACGGCTAAACTAAGAAAAAACATAAGCGATACGATAGCAAGAGAAGCGAAAACATACGCAATGCTTTTGCTCATGATGCTAAGGCAAGAAATGACCGGCCCCCCTCCGAGCGGCTGCATGACCGCTGCAGAAACCTTGTAAACAAGCGCGATAGCAAAAATTTTCAGTGCTGGAAACGCTGCGATGATTAATAAAATGGCAACACCGACGATGCCGACCGTATTTTTCAATAACATGGAGGCGGTCACAACGGTATCGGCCGCATCGGTAAACATTTTTCCAACAACCGGGATAAAGTTTCCCGTTACAAATTTTGCCGTCCGCAACGCAATGCCGTCGGCAATCGCTGACGTCGCTCCTTTCACGGACATGACGCCAAGGAAAACCGTCAAAATTGCCCCAAGTATCCCAACGCTAACTTTCGTCAGCAATTCGGCAAGCTGCGTTACTTTATAATGGTCGGTTAACGTGCTGACAATATTTAAAAGCGCCGCCAAAAACAAAAGAGGCAACGTTACGTATTCGACAATCGTTCCTGTTGTATTCATCAGAAAAAGAATAATGGGATGGAAAAACGCCGCGGATATTACTCCCCCTGAAGAAGCTAATAGCGCCAAGAGCAGCGGGATCATCGCGATCATAAAATGACTCATCGTCTGGACAGCGTCTAATGCGTAATCGATCGCGATCCGGAAACTATTTAACGCAATGATCATAAGCACCATGTAAACAACCGCATAAGCAACTTTGCTGACGGCCTGCTGCGCAAACGCATTTTGCAATGATTGCAGCACTATGCTAAACACCGTTAATAAAATTAATGTGCCTAATAGCTTTCCATTTGTCTGCAATTCATAAAAAAGAAATTTCGCAAACGCAATCAGCCATTCTTTTAGCGATAATTGCTTTTCTCCGCTTAAAAATTCGGTGAGCGACCCTCTTTGGCTTTCCGGCAAAAACCCCCCATATTTTGTGGCAATTTCTTCCCAATATTGACGAATTTCACTTACATCGAGCTGTTCCATTTGCTTTTGCACAAGTTGATCATTCGGCGAAGAAGCTTGTACCATAAATGGAGAAAAAAAGAAGAAAAATAGGCCGATTACCGCTGCTGCCTTCACCTTCAATCGATCACCTCCTATTCTGGTTACGTCAAAGGAATGAAACCGATTACCGTTTCAATAATTGCCGTTAAAATGGGAATAGCCAACGCCAAAATAATAATTTTTCCGCCAAGCTCAATTTTGGAAGCGATTGCCCCTTGACCGGCATCACGCGAAATTTGCGCAGCAAATTCGGCAATATAAGCAATGCCAATAATTTTTAAAATCGTTTCAAAATAAACCATATTGATTTTTGTATCAGTCGCTATTTTTTGCAGCATGCGCAAAATCTCGCCAATTTGATCAACAAGAAAAAGGAAAATAACGCATCCGACAAATACCGTTAGCAAAAATGCCACACCCGATTTTTGTTCTTTTAATAACACCACTAAAAACGTTGCAATTAAGCCAAGACCGACAATTTGCAAAATTTCAATCGTCGCTCCCCCCTAGCCTTGAAACAAAAACACATCTTTAATTTTTTGAAACAAATCGCTGACAATCGAAGCGACCATAAATAAAATGTAAATAAAGCCAAGAAGCGTCACCCATTGGGCGTATTCCTTCTTTCCCATTTGATCCAGCACTGTATGCAAAAATGCGACGACAATCCCGACGCCAGCGATTTTAAAAATAACGTCCACATCCATGCCCATTCGTTCTGCCTCCTGTTATATAATAGGCGAGAAACCCTTATTTCCTTGGAAGTCGTTCAAATCAATAAAATCACCAGCAGCAGCCCCGCAAGAACCCCTAAACTTTTCGCCATCTTTTCATAACGCGCCTGCCTTTCGAGCGCATCCGCCTCTTCCCGTTCCAAATGAACGAGCGCCAGCGCGATTTGTTTCTGCTGCGTATGACGGTCATATTGTCCAAGCGTTTCTCCGAATTGTCTCATAATTTCCAATTCCCCCTGCTTTAGCGCAGTCGTTTCCCATACATCTTGCAAACTTTCTTCCCATGCCTGCTGCACGCTCGTTTCGCCAACTTGCAACTTGACGGCGAACTGTTCAAATAGCTTGGACAGCGGCAACGATATTTGCCTGCTAATATGCAAGGCCGCCTCCGACAAAGGGGTATGTGCATACATAATTTCTGCTTCTAACGCTTGCAAGGCCGCCTTTAACTGGCGCAGCTGCCTTGGCCGCTCATGCAACATTCGCGCTGCCTCAAATCCAGTCCACGTTGTTGTCAGCAAAATAAGAATCGCGCCGACAAGCTTCATCCGCTTTTCACCGCCCGTTCATACAGCACCGTACCACTCGCATCCGTAATGCGCCTTACCGTCCCTGGTCCATATTCGTTTGTCAATTCGACAAACCTTTCAAACACGCCTTGCTCCATAATCGGACGCAATGTCGGACGCTGCAGCACATCTTTCCGATTTCTCCCATGAACCGTCGTCCATATACATACCCCGGCGTTCACCGCTTCTAAAATCGCCTCGCCGTCTTCGGAGCGGCCAATTTCATCTACGATTAGCACGTCCGGGCTCATCGAACGGATCATCATCATCATTCCTTCTGCTTTCGGGCACGCATCGAGCACGTCAACGCGGTTTCCGAGCTGAAATTGCGGAATTCCTTTCACGCATCCAGCAATTTCCGAACGTTCATCAATAATGCCGACTTTTTGCGACGGAATGCGTTGCGCGCGAACCCCAGTGCTGATCATTCGTGCCGCGTCGCGCAGCAGCGTCGTTTTCCCCGTCTGCGGCGAACCGATGATCATCGTATTATGCCAGCGCCCGTCGTACACATACGGCACAAGCGGTTCGGCAATGCCGATTTTCTGTTTCGCGATGCGGATATTGAAAGATGTCACATGGCGAATCGCCTTTACGCTTCCTCCCTCAGTAACTACTTTTCCTGCTAGTCCAACACGATGACCTCCCTGTACGGTAATAAATCCGCGTTTCAATTCCTCTTCTATTGCATAAATCGAATACTGGCTCAATTTATTCAGCAAATGCATGCCATCTTCACGAGTCACTTCATACGGAAGAAATTGTGCCTTTCCTTTCACGATAATTTCTAACGGCCGAAGCACCCTTATGCGAATTTCTTCCATCTGTTCACACCATGAAGGAGGCTGTTGCCGCAATATGGCGGCAATCGTTTTTGGAAGTATATCCCATATTGCTTGCATTTCATCCCCCTCCCTGTTGGACTAGTTCATATGTATGGAACGAAACACGAATTTATGACTTAAACGCCGTTGAGAATAAGAATGCGTCCTAAACTTCGCAAAAGAAAGCTCGTCCGCTAAAAGAAAAGCAAACCGATCGTCATCGTGGCGATTATCACCGTAAAAACGCGTTGATGGCCAATGCTTTTTTGGAATCATTGCGCAGCACGCTGACGGCAATCATCGCCGCCAAAACGAATGAAGCACATCCAACCTGTGACAAATAGATGGTTAGTACAAACATATGCTGGAATAGGGAATTTCAGAAGGATTTTTTTATGTGTGCAATATGCCCTTAAGAATTGATAATAGATAGACATGGCTGCGGAAATCGTTCCATAATGAAAGTAAAAGCGGAGGATAAAAGGTCAAAAAAATAAAGAGGTGGAAATTATGGGGAAACTTTCTCTATTCGGGAAAATAACATTTTCGTTTGGGTGTGTATTTGCAGTTCTCGGAATTTTTGATCTATTTCACGTTTTTTCGCTGGCGGGAGAGACGTTGACATCGATGAATTACATCTTTATTGGCATCATGCTTATTAGCGCATCGCTTTTATACGAAAAGAAAAAAGTTAAACGGCAAAAAAGCGAATAGTTTGCCGATTGATTCCTCCGCCACCGACGAAAAGAAAAAAGTCAAAAAAGCCCCTGCGTCAAGCGCAAGGGGCAAACAACGTTAGGCACGGGAAACGTACGTGCCGTCCGCCGTATTGATAATGAGCGTATCGCCTTCGTTGACAAAGAACGGAACTTGAACGACAAGGCCGGTTTCCAGCTTCGCTGGCTTTGATCCGCCAGAAGCAGTATCGCCTTTAATGCCCGGCTCTGTTTCTACCACTTTTAATTCAACGGTGTTTGGAAGTTCGACGCCAATTGTCTCTCCTTGATACATCATAATGTAAACTTCCATATTTTCCTTTAAAAATTTCAATTCATATTCAATTTGCTGCGAAGAAAGTTCGATTTGCTCGTATGTTTCCATATCCATAAATACGTGCTGGTCGCCGTTGGCGTATAAATATTGCATTTTGCGCGTATCGATTTGCGCGCGGTTTACTTTTTCGCCGGCGCGGAACGTTTTTTCTTGGATCGCGCCCGTGCGAAGATTGCGAAGTTTTGAACGGACAAACGCCGCCCCTTTACCAGGTTTGACGTGCTGGAATTCAATAACACGCCAAATATCGCCATCCACTTCAATCGTTAATCCTGTGCGAAAATCGTTTACTGAAATCATCCGTTAAAATCCTCCCACACATGAGTTTATAAAATGATAAGCTCTTTTGGCGAATGAGTCAGCGCTTCATTACCGTTTTCGGTGACAACCGTATCATCTTCAATGCGCACGCCGCCAAGCCCCGCTATGTAAATGCCCGGCTCCACAGTGACGACCATGCCCGGCGCCAGCACGACATCGGAACGAACAGATAGCATTGGCCCTTCGTGAATCTCCAATCCAATCCCATGGCCAGTCGAATGCCCAAAATAATCTCCGTAGCCTTTTTCCGCAATGTAATCGCGAGTAAGCGCATCCGCTTCCTTTCCGGTCATCCCCGGCTTAATCCCTTCCATGCCGCGCAATTGCGCCTCAAGCACAATGTTATAAATCGTTTTCAGCTCATCGCTAATTTCGCCTACTGCCACTGTTCTTGTAATGTCGGAACAATACCCTTTGTAATATGCGCCAAAATCAAGGGTGACGAGTTCCCCTTTTTCGATGACTTTGTCGGTTGCCACTCCGTGCGGTAATGCGGAGCGATAGCCAGATGCGACAATCGTATCAAACGAAGAAGAAGTCGCACCTTGTTTTCGCATAAAAAATTCTAACTCATTCGCGACTTCAATTTCTTTTACGCCTGGTCGGATAAAAGAAAGAATATGTTCGAACGCCGCATCCGCAATTGCCGCCGCTTCCTTTAATATCTTAATCTCTGATTCCGACTTAATCAAGCGTAACTTTTCAATGACATGCGAAGTTGGAACGAGTTCAGCGCCAACCGCTTTTTCATATGATTTGAACGTCGCGTAAGAAACGTCTTCTTGCTCAAAGCCGAGCTTTTGAATGTTGAGGCGGGCGACTTGCTTTGCGACTTCTTCGACGATCGATCCGGTATGTTTCACAATTTCAAAACCTTGCACTTGTTTGGACGCCTGTTCAACGTAGCGGAAATCCGTAATAAACACCGCTTTGTCCTGGCTGATGACAGCGACGCCCGCCGTCCCTGTAAAACCAGTGATGTAGCGGCGGTTATACGGATTTGTTACAAGCATTCCGTCAATGCCGTATTCAGCAAACGATGCACGTAATTTTTTTAATTTTTCCATTATTCATCTCCTCTTCCCTTTATTTCTAGTAACGCTAAAATAGCTAGTCGGTACCCCGTTAACCCAAACCCAACAATTTGCCCGGCAACAACCGGAGCGATGACAGACTGGTGGCGAAACGGCTCGCGCGCGTGAATATTGGAAATATGTACTTCCACCACTGGGATGCTAATGCTGGCGATCGCGTCGCGAATCGCATAGCTGTAATGGGTAAACGCGCCGGCGTTTAAAATGATTCCGTCATATTTTCCTTCCGCCTCGTGAATGCGGTCAATAATCGCTCCTTCATGATTGCTTTGAAAGCACGTTAACGCCGCGCCGCGTTCATTGGCAAACGATATTAACTCCTGTTCTAGGCTATCGAGCGTAGTGCTTCCGTAAATATGCGGTTCCCGCTTGCCAAGGAGGTTCAAGTTCGGACCGTTAATGAGAAGAAGATGCGCCATGTTCCTAACCCCTTCAATAAATCGAAAAAATATTTAAACATTGTTATTTTACCATAAAAAAGCACCGCCTCCCACTACTTATTTGCCTCCGGCGATTGCGTTTGCCTGTTCATTTCTTGCGTTTCGAACGAAATCGAATACCCGATGAAAACCCCGTATAAAATGTATAAGCAAAGCGTCGTAATAATCGTATTCCGCTCTAAACGCGCAACGGTTTCCAAGTTCGGAAAAAGCGGATTTAGCCCGTAAAATACAGCAAGCCATAAAACGAAGCCGTACAAAACTCCTGCCCACATCCCTTTAATCCGTTTTAATACAGCATAATAAATAAGGGCAACTAATATAGATAATAATCCGATGAGAAAAATGGCGATATAATTTCCAAGCTTTCCGTATTTCCAGTCACCAGCAACCCACGGAATTAAAATCATATTTGGGCTGATTTCCGTAAAATGAAAAAAGTAAGCTAAATATCCTAATAGACTCCAAAATACTCCGCCGACAAATCCGGTAATCACGACTTTCATCAGAAGAGACAGCGGACGTTCCCTCTTATTTTGCTCAAATTGCTCCTGATTTTCCGCCATGTTGCTTTGCACCTCCCTTGTTAGGTAGTAGTATGACCGATCATAAACTGAATATAACGATAAAAAGTGTAATATCATATGTGTAAACGTTGAAATTTTTGGAAACAATAATTACTGCACCAATCTAGAGGTTTCTAGACGATTCTTGTAGAATAAAATTAGAAAATAAAAATAGGTTGGTGTCAACAATGAAAAACATAACAAAACCAATATACGGCGGCCAGGCAGTGGTAGAAGGGGTCATGTTTGCCGGAAAAGCGCATTCTGTCACGGCAATTCGCCGCAAAGACCGTTCCATTGAATACTTTCGTTTGCCGCGCCAAACGAATCCGACGCTTGCCTTTCTCAAAAAAATTCCGTTTATTCGCGGAATTGTTGCGATCATCGAAGCGAGCGCAAACGGCGCAAAACATTTGCAGTTTGCCAGCGAGCGTTATGAACTGGACGAAAATGAAGAAGCTACGCGAGAAGCGAAAGCGCATCCGTCAAAGCTTCCCTTCGTTCTTGGCGTCGCTGTTGTCGGCGTGTTGTCGTTTTTGTTTGCCAAAACGATTTTTACGCTCGTTCCCGTATTTTTAGCAGCATTTTTAAAACCGTTGTTTCCTACGAAAATGGCGCAAATTTTCATAGAAGGAATGTTTAAACTCATTTTGCTTCTAGCTTATATTTACTTCATTTCTTTGACCCCGATCATCAAACGCGTCTTTCAATATCATGGCGCGGAACATAAAGTGATTAACGCATTTGAAGCGGGACTGCCACTCACGATAGAGAACGTCCAGCGCTCATCCCGGCTTCACTACCGCTGCGGTAGCAGTTTTATCTTGTTTACTGTCATCGTCGGCGTATTTGTGTATATGTTTGTTCCAACGGATCCTCTTTGGTTAAGAGTCGTCAACCGGCTCGCTCTCATCCCGGTTGTGCTCGGCATTTCGTTTGAGGTGTTGCAGTTTACGAATAAATTGCGTGATATCCCTGTTTTGCGCTGGCTTGGCTATCCTGGTTTATGGCTGCAGCTTCTTACCACCAAAGAACCGACCGATGACCAAGTCGAAGTGGCAATTGCTTCCTTTCAAGAGCTGCTCCGTTTAGAGGAAAGCATGGAAATCGAAACAAAAGCAGTTCAGTAACGGTATAAGGGGGGTGGATTTATTGCGACGCGGTTCCATTCATCCGCTTGTCGGGATTACACTTTTTTTCGGAGTGTTCGGTCTCGTATACACCATTTTTGAACAGCCGACCGCTCTGTTTCGCAGCGTAATGTTCATCGTTCTTGTGATCGCGGCGATATATGTTTTTTACCATTTCGTTTACAAGCGGCGTATCAATAAAGATCATATCGCTTATTTAAAAGCGGTTCGCCAATCGAAAAAACTCCATCCCCAAGCGGTTCGAAAACAAAAAGCAAAAAGCACGGCTCCAAAAATGAAGCGCCTGCCAAAAAAACGGACGGCAACGACTCATTTAACCGTCATCGAAGGAAAAAAGGGCAAAAAAAAGAATCGAGCGTCTTTCTAGCTTGATTCTTTTATTTTTGCTGTGCGATTTCCAACGCATTATAGCAAATTTAAGGTCTAAAAATTGTATAAAAAACGTCAATCATCAAATAGAGAAAAAATTTTTGCACAATAATTAGGGCGTGCCAATAGTGAGGCAAGCGATCCAGCAAGCAATCAAGTTTTCACACTCCGCCTTTTTAGTACGTCCATTTTTTTAAAAATTGTTCAGTTCTTTCTCTCCCATATTGAATCAAGCGGTCTCTAGTTTCTGGAGTGAGGGAAAATTCGGTGAAAAAAACATTTTCGACAGGAAGAAACACAATATCTTTTTCGTGGCGCCTAGAAATATAGCGGGCGTCGTGCGCCTCTTTCATAGCGCTAAAAAGCGCTTCAAACAATTGAATGGCATTGTTAATTTTTCGCTTTGGTCTTTCCGCGAGTTTCACGCTTAACTGTATGCCAAGCACGGGCCTTTTTTTCACCTGTTTTTCCTCATCAAATAAAAAAAGCGGAAAATTGCTGAGCACACCGCCATCTACGACGATGCATCCTCCTTCCCTTGTCTGCAATTTTACTGGTTCAAAAAAATACGGGATGCTAACGCTCATTCGCACTGCTTTTGCCACAGAAAACGTCGCCGGATTCATTCCGTATTGCGGCAAATCATCCGGCAAAATAAGTATTCTTCCATTCGTCACATCTGACGCAACGATAGATAAACTTTCCTTCGGCAAATCGCCAAACGTTTTGACGCCGCGCGCCGCCAGCACCTCCTTTATCCATTGTTCAAACGCCTCTCCTTTATAAAGCCCCATCCGCCAATAAATACGCAACCATTTCCATAGCGGAAAAGGAAAAAGGCATTTTCGCTCATCCAGAAAATGCTTGAGCTCCAATTCGTCAAGCAAATCGATCATTTCCTTGCTTGTATATCCCGCAGCAATCAACGCGGCAACGAGCGATCCCGCGCTCGTCCCGGCAAGCCGCCTCCAGCGGAGCCCTTTTGCTTCAATTGCTTCGTAAGCGCCAATGAGGGCAAAACCTTTGATCCCGCCGCCGGAAAATACGATGTCAATGTCCATGCCTCCTCCCCCTTACTTGCCGTTTGTATATATGTAAGAGGGAAACGCGCGATTTAGTACACCGTTAACAAATTCAGCAAAAAATATGGATGAAGCATGAAACTTTGTGTAAAAAAGCACAATGTGGATATATTTTTTCAGAAAGCTAAGTTGGCTGACTGGAAGTGGATTTTACACAACATTGAAGCTTGAACGATTGGTGAGAGGGTGTCCCACTTTGATTAACTCCGAAATTTTGTGTAAAAAGAAACGGCAAAAAGCAGTTTGATTCTCCGAAACATCAATTCGCTGGACCAAGAAATGAAAATTCACACAATAATTAGAACTTGATCTCCTACTTTTCCGTTCGTCACTCGTTCTCATCCCCATAGCGGAAAACTAGGAAAGGTCATGTTCGCATTTATTAAAAATAAAAAAGAGTAAGACTTACCTTACTCTTCTGCTTGTTCGTTCCGTTTTTGGATGTTGCGAAGCATCTCAATGCGCTTTGGATCCTCTTGGAAATATTGCACTAAATCGCCGATGCGGTCAATCGCATTCCAGCTTAAATGATGTTCAATTCCTTCGACGTCATGATAAATATTTTCCTCATCGACACCGATAATGCGCATAAATTGTTCCAGCAATTCATGACGGTATACAAGCCTTTTGCCGATTTTTTTCCCTTTCGCCGTCAACACTAAACCGCGATATTTTTCGTAGACTAAATATTCGTCCTTGTCCAATTTTTGCACCATTTTCGTCACAGAGGAGGGATGCACGGACAATGCCTCAGCAATATCGGATACTCGGGCATATCCTTTCTCTTCGATTAAAATATAAATTTGTTCGATATAATCTTCCATGCTTGGTGTTGGCAATTTTTGTCCCCCTCCCGTAAAGCCGTTGTAAAGAAAAAAATAACAATCAGTATCATTATATCATGAGAATTTGAAATGGCAACAATTACGTAAAATATTGCACTTCCGCTTCCGGAAAAAATTCGGCGATATAGCGGCGCATTGTCATTTCGAGCTGCTTTGCATCGTCATCCGGATACACATATTTGCCGATTCCGTATCGTCCCCATTTATACTTGCGTTTGCTTTCGTCAAGATCAAGCTTTGTTTTTGGATAACGTTTTTGTATCACTTTTTTTGCCGGCTTTGTGAATCGGTGCTGAATTAATTCAAATGTCAAATTCGACAGATCCATTCCTTCTAGCCGCTCGTACAGCTGTTCAAACAGTTCGAAATACCCTTCTTCCCAGCCTTCATGCATATAAATCGGCGCGACAACAAACCCAAGTGGATATCCTGCGTTTGCCACTTTTCTCGCCGCTTCCAATCGCGCATCAAACGAAGATGTTCCCGGTTCAAAATTTTTAATGACATAGCGGGAATTGACGCTGAAACGAAAACGCGTTTTTCCGTTATGTTTCGCATCAAGCAAATGATCGACATGCTCATATTTCGTGACAAAACGCAAACGTCCATATTCGGTCGCACCAATAAACTCGATCGCTTTCTTAAGAGAATGGGTCAAATGGTCAATTCCGACAATATCGGACGTACACGCCGCCTCAAAGCGGGTAATTTGTGGAGCACGCTCGTCAATATATTTTTCCGCCTGCGCAAAAATATCGTCTAAATTGACATAGACGCGAATATAAGGCTTGCTTCCCAAAGTTGTTTGCAAATAGCAATAATGGCAATGCCCCATGCAGCCGGTTGCCAGCGGAATCGCATACTCCGCTGATGGCTTCGATGTGTCAAATTTCAACGTCCGCCTTACCCCGACGACAAGCGTCGATTTCGCGTTGCGGTACCGCTGCAGCTCATTGTCTCCCGGAATGCCGCGCACTTGATTGTGCGATGTTGTTTCGCGAATGTCAATATTCATTTTTTCAAATTTCTCTTTCAACTCTTTTCCTAACGGATATGAAAGCGCCTCTGGCTCAAAATAGACAAGCTGCGGAATAAACGGTTTCACTATCCATCCACCCCATTTCCGTTTATATTCACAGTTAGTATGAACGGAAATGGAAAAAACATTGCTTTCACTATTGTCTCCACAAAAATTGGAGCGAGCAATTATTTCTCGCCCACCCGAAAAGTTGATCGATAATGTGCAAAAATTTCGCTCGTCTTTCATTTTTACCCAATTAAAGAAGAGACCTTTCCCCCGTTGTCGAATAAATGGAACCTAGAAAAGGCTCCCCCCTCCATAAAGTATCCCTAGATCTTCCATCGGTGGCGATCGGCGCGCAACACCACCCCAAAAATTTGCCAATCAGCAGTGAAAGATAAATGAAGGACATTTCGAAAATATATAAATAAACTGTACAGTTGTCGTTTCCGATGAGGGCGTTGAACATGCCAGAGACGTTTTGCGCGATTCGGTTTATCAAATCCGGCGCAATTAACCGCAAAACTTTTTCATCAATTGTTAAACGATTTGTCTGACAACGATTGATCTGTTCTGTCTTTTCGCTAAATTAACTGCAATCAAGCTCCCAGCGAAACCAACGGGCGTGTCCATCTGTTTCCCCTATGATTTTGTTGTATTCCTTGCCATCAACAAAGTAGTCAAGACGCAATTTCACATCCCACATATTGTTATATAAATGAAAAACGTCTCTCGTTTGACCGATCTCCTTAATCCGCTCTAGCAACATATGTTTCGCATCGTCTGGAATTTGATTGGCTACATGTGTATGAAAAACGCATAAAGCGGTATCTTCCGGAATCGTTGCCGCGATATTCGGCAAGAGCGCTATTCCATCTCCTTCTAATAGGCGGACAGGCGTTTGCTGCAGGCAGCAGGCGGCTTTTTGAAACAGTTCGCGCCGATCTTTATGTTCGGGCCAAATGAGCGCTTGCATCCATAGACAATCTTCTTCGCTTTGCAAATCATTTACATGCAAATCAATCCCTATACGCTCTGCAACCGGAGGGCTTTTCGGCAGCAAAAATGGCAAACGCTCTCCGCGAATTTCGGAGGTAATCAAAACATTGGAATGCGGATTTCCGTATGTCTCGTGCAGGCCGTAATCGTATCGGTACTTGTCCCACGCCAGCAGCAAACCGGCGCTTGTGCCAATTTCAATGAGCGATAAAGGCTTTTTGGCCATGTCATAAATAAAACAAAAACTAGGATATAAATACGCACAACGCCGAACCTCATTCGTCTGCACGAGTTTACTTGTCAACATCGCTGTAATGTCTTCTTGATAGCGGATGCAGAAATCACGGAAATAAGGGAAAGCATGCTGCGGGTTTCGCGGCCGGTCGGCTATACTTCCGTAAAATTCGCGCAGCTCATGCATATATCCTTTGAGCAATAAATAATGAACCGCTCCAAATAGCAAGTTCGGAATCGGTTGGTTGCTTCGAGCGGCTGAAGCAAGGCGCAATAGCTCCTCATCTTCGGCGATGTTTAACGCCAGCTGTTCATATAGTTCACTAGAGTCTCGGCATTCACGAATGGCAAAGCGGCGAAACCGCTCAGAAATAACTTCTAACGACATCTTTGTCTTCTCTCCTCGTTTTTTATTCCTCCAGCAATTGTATATGGATGGCTAACGCCTCCATTGCCGTTCCTTATCTTTCGTATAAATGTTATAGGTTGCCTCCGGCGCTTCCTCTATCGTCCATCCTTCACAGTCAAAAAAAGAAAACGGAATATCGCGATACATATCGGCAAACGTTTCATACGGCTGCAATGCCATCACTTTTATTTTCACCGTTTCCTTTTCATCAGGCACTTTCACAAATTCGATGATATCCCCGACTTGAATGCCGCGACGTTTCTCATCATATAACCGCACTTCCACCGTTTTCTTTCCGGATTGGATGGAACGGAAAGGTCTCTCATACAATCCCATTTGATGAATCATTCATTTCTCCTCCGCCTCTTTTAAAAAACTTCTTTTCTCCCATTATCCATCATGACATTCCATTCCGGCAATGGTACAATGGAGTCAATAGAAAGGAGGGACACAAAATGGCGCAAGAATTAATCGAATTGTTTCGTTCCGTTTTAAAAGAAGAGCTGCAGCCGGTTCATGAGCAACTCGCTCGTCTCGAAGAGGGACAACAGCGGCTCGAAGAAAATCAACTTCGCTTGGAAGAACGACAGCAGCGGTTGGAAGAGCGACAGCAACGATTGGAAGAACGACAACAACGATTGGAAGAGCGACAGCAACGATTGGAAGAACGACAACAACGATTAGAAGAGCAACAGCAGCGGTTAGAAGAGCGGCAACAACGCTGGGAAGAAAAACTAGACAATTTCATCATTGAAACAAGAAGCCATTTCAAAAAAATCGAAGAAGAATTGGCCGATCACCGCCGGATGTTTGAACTGCTTTCCAATGACTGGAGAAGCGCAAAAATCGATATTGAGTATTTAAGCGCAAAAACCGGAAAACATGATATGGAAATTCATCAAATAAAGAAACGGCTCGAATTGCAGCAGCTATAAACACATGTCCGCAAGCGAAAAAAGCGCGTGCCGCCGGAGTGGACACGATTACACGCACCTTCGTTGGAAAAAACCGCTTATTATCGTTTGCGAATGTGAAAGTTGTCCTCTAACAGCGCCCAATTTTCCGGATAAGAATAACCGAGCACCCAATAGCTAATTCCTCTTAATTGGTACTCTTTCACCAAGTCAAACTTTGCCTGGGCGCTGCGAGCATCCTCAAACCACACTTCATGCGTCCTCCCTTGGCTGTCGGCATAGCGGTAAAACGGGGATTGGGCGGTTGGATCATATTGAATCGCTGCTCCATAGCGGATCGCACGTTCTACTGCTTCCTGCGGGCTGAATGTTTCCGCCTCTTGACCTTGTACATGCGGAAGCACCCAGTCGCGCGCATAAATTTGAAACCCCATAAAAATTTTGTTTCTTGGAATGACACTGACTGCGTAATCAAGCACTCTTCTAATTTGATGAATCGGGGAAATCGCCTGCGGCGGCCCGAACCGGTATCCCCATTCATACGTCATCAGCACGACAAAATCGACAATTCTCCCATGGGCGGGATAGTCATGCGCCTCATATAACAGTCCTTTTTGCTCCCCGCTTGTTTTTGGGGCGAGAGAAGTCGAAACAAAGTATCCTTCACGATGAAGCCTCTCCACAGCACGCTGCAAAAATTGATTATACCGCTCGCGATCCGTCGGATAGACGTTTTCAAAATCAATATTCAACCCGCGATATCCTTTTTCCCGCATCGTACGAACAATGTTGTCAAGCAGCCGATTTTGTAGTTGTACATTGGAAAGGATCGTCTGCGCCAATCTTGATCCCGGATCTTGATATGTAAAATTAGTGATCGCCATCACCGGCACAACCCTTTCTGCGGTTGCCGCTTGAATGATGGCTGCGTCATCGAACGGTTGAAGTCCGCCATCTTCTCTGATCGCATACGCAAACAAAGAGACATACGTTAAATGGCGTCCTACTTCCCGTACTTGCTGTGCTCCTTGTTCCCCTGAATCAATCGTAAATGCATTCACTTCAATGACCGGCTTAGAATGCGGAATCGTTAATACCATGCCGGTGAAAATTACATTCGGATCGGCAATCCGATTGGCTCGCAGAATGTCTTGCACGGTCGTCCCATAACGCTCGGCGATTTGCGACAGCGTTTCTCCGCGCTGCACCGTGTGTGTTCTCGGCGGAATAAGAAGAACCGTTCCCGGGTAAATGACAGAAGGATTGCTGATTCGGTTGGCCTGAACAATCGCATCTAGGGAAACGCCGTATCGCCTGGCGATCGTCCATAACGTTTCTCCTGAACGAACGGTATGATAGCGGTATGGAACGGGAATGACGAGCGCCTGCCCGATCGTGAGGCGATTAGCATCTTTCAGTCCATTGGCCGTGACAATCTGCTCGAGCGGCGCTCCGTAGCGCTGAGCAATCGCCCATAGGTTTTCTCCTCTCTGTACAATATGGATCAGCATTGTTATCCTCCCCCTAGTCAATATGATGCCTCATACTACTATATTTTTGTCACTCCGCTCTTATGAATGAAAAAAGCTGGCTCAGTCCAGCCGACTAAGCCAGCTTTCCGTTTCATCCTTTTTGTCCTGCTTACAGTCCGCATTTCAGCTGCGCACCGCAGCTTGTGCATGTGTTGCAGCCGCCGATTTCTTCGACCGTGCCTTCGCGGCAAACCGGGCAAATGTTGCCAACTTCGGAGCCGATCGTTACGTCCGTTGCCCGCAAGTCTTGAATCGTATCGACGAGAACAACGGCGCGTTTCGTTTCTTTGTTCTCTTCCTCTTCCGAAAGAAGTTCAAGCTGCTCTTCGAATGTGTTCTCTTCCGCTTTCAACGTCAATACTTGCGCGTCGCGGCTTCCGTCCACATACACAGTGCCGCCTTTTGCGCCACCACGCCATAAGCGTTCATATACTTTTTGCACTTGCTCGACGGTATATCCTTTCGGAGCGTTGACCGTTTTGGAAAGGCTAGAGTCAACCCAGCGCTGAATGATGCATTGCACATCGGCATGCGCTTCCGGTGATAGATCCATCGCAGTCACAAACCAGTGCGGCAAGTTGTTCGGGTCTGCTTCCGGATGTTTGTCCAAATATTCCTGAACAATATCGGCTTTTACCTCAATAAATTTGCCGAGGCGGCCGCTCCGGTAATATGAGAATGAGAAATACGGCTCAAGACCAGTTGACACACCGACCATCGTTCCAGTCGATCCCGTCGGAGCGACAGTAAGTAAATGCGAATTGCGAATGCCATATTTTAAAATATCTTGGCGTATATCTTCTGGCATCCGTTTCATATAGCCAGTGTTAATAAACGCTTCCCGCAGCTTTTTCGTTTCTTCCTCGGTTTTTCCGACAAGGAATGGGAAGCTGCCTTTTTCTTTTGCCAATTCAATGGAAGCGCGGTATGCGGTCGTCGCAATCGTTTTGAACAATTCATCGACAAGTTTGTTTCCTTCCTCGGAACCGTACTCTTTTTCGCAATAAATAAGCAAATCCGCCAATCCCATAACGCCAAGACCGATGCGACGCTCTCCGAGCGCTTGTTTTTTGTTTTCTTCCAAGAAATATGGCGTTGCATCAATGACGTTATCTTGCATTCTTACACCAATTTCGACGGTGCGTTTTAATTTTTCATAGTCGACGACTTTCTTTTCTTTATCGACCATATTTGCCAAGTTAATGGCTGCCAGGTTGCAGACGGAATATGGCGCGAGAGGTTGTTCACCACACGGGTTGGTCGCAACCACCTTTTGTCCGTACGCTCGGGCGTTCGTCATTTCGTTGGCGTTATCGATGAAGAAAATACCCGGTTCCGCGGAATACGTCGCGCAAATGTTAATTAGTTTCCAAAGTTCGCGAGCACGAATTTTGCGGTAAACGCGCACGCGGTAGCCCATTTTTTCCCATTCACGCACATCGCCGACTTCATGCCATTTTTCATTGTAAATCCGCATTTCTTCTTCCGAATACGTTTCGACATCCGGGAAGCGCAATTCGTACTCTTCATCTTTTTCGACGGCTTCCATAAATTCTTTCGTCAGGCAGACGGAAATATTCGCTCCTGTTAAAAAGTCCGGGTTATGTACCGTGTATGTGCCGCCTGTCCGCAATTTTTCCTCGGCTTCTTTAATAATTTCTTCACTGAAGCCGCCGTGACCCGGAACGTTTTTGAAGTTGACGATAGCTTGGTACATCGCGCGTTCCCGTTCAGTAAGCGGCGTGAATTTCAATTTATCTTGCGCCGCTTTTTTAATTCCTTCATCTTCCATATTTTCAATTAAGTAGCGCAAAATGCGCGGGTTTTGCATTTTTGAGACGATGAATTCGATAATGTCCGGATGCCAGTCTGCCAGCATGATCATTTGCGCGCCACGGCGGGAGCCGCCTTGCTCGACCAGATGGGTTAATTTCGCGATGTCATCAAGCCAGGAGACCGATCCGGACGATTTTCCATTCACCCCGCGCGCTAACGTGTTGCGCGGACGCAATGTCGAACCGTTCGTACCGACTCCGCCGCCGCGGCTCATAATTTCCATGACTTGTTTGCGATGTTCGGAAATGCCTTCGCGCGAATCTTTGATATACGGCATGACATAGCAGTTAAAATAGGTCACATCTTTCCCGGATCCCGCTCCATACAATACGCGTCCCGCCGGAACAAAGTTCAAGCTAACAAGCTCTTGATAAAACTTTTCAAACCATTCTTTTCGTTTTTCCTCTGTTTTTTCAACAGCTGCCAAGCCTGTCGCATTGCGTTTGGCAATTTGTTCGTAAAAAATTTCGAGCGGTTTGTCGATAATATCAAGCGAGCGGACGACGATTCCCGTCTCTGCTTCTTCTCCTTCAAGCACGTGCCGATATTCTTCCTCAACGAGCACTTTCGCTTTTTTCGCTTCCCAATCGATATCGACGATAAAGCCAAGCCCACGCGCTGGAAACTTTGGATCTTCTTTAATCGTCAATACGACAAAATCACCGACTCCCAGCGTCAATTTTTCCGTATCTTTAAATGAGTAGCGATCTAACATCACTAAACGAGACACGCCTTTATGTGTAATTTTCATGTCCGCCGTAATCGGATGCACTTGCGGAAAAAGGCGGATATCCTCGTTCAGCTTTTCGATATTAATTTTCATTTTTTCCGAAGACGCGACCGTCATTCTCGAATCTCTCCTCTTCTTTTTATTCATCGTTTTTCTGTCTGCATGTCCTGTCTTTTTTACCTTACCATATTAGTCATAAAAAAACAATATATAGTATGTTTTTTGTTACAATCATACTATATATTGTGTTTAGATCAAAATATTTTAATTTTGTCAAATAAAAAACATAAAAAACGAAAATCCCGTCTTTTTTGTCATGGCTCCAATCCCATCAACGCCGGAAATTCCACTCGTCACTTTCATATTTCGTCCGCGCCAATTCGTTGACATACTCGATTTCTTCTTGCGATAACGTATACGGTTCTAAAACAATGCCAAGTCCTTTTTCAAATCCTTTATAAAACGCCTCTTTCGCTTCTTCGATCGTAATCTTACGGTCAGTCAATTCGTTAATCGCGACTGCTTTGTTTTTAAAATTGCGCTGCAGTCGTTCTTTCACCCGTTCGTTTGGATATTTAAACAGGCTGAAAAGCAAATCTTCATCTAAGTCCAGCAAAATCGAGCCGTGCTGCAAAATAACTCCTTTTTGCCGCGTTTGCGCGCTTCCCGCGATTTTGCGTCCTTCGACGACGAGCTCGTACCATGACGGCGCATCAAAACAGACAGCCGATCTTGGGCTTCTTAAATCCGCTTTTTCCTCTTCTGTTTTTGGCACAGCAAAATAAGCGTTTAGTCCTAGAAAGCGAAATCCTTCTAAAATTCCTTGCGAAATCACCCGGTACGCCTCGGTCACCGTTTTCGGCATGTTAGGATGCTCTTCGGAAACGATGACACTATACGTCAGCTCTTTATCATGAAGAACACCGCGCCCTCCTGTCGGGCGTCTCACAAATCCAAGGCCGTGCCGTTTTACCGCTTCTAAATCAATTTCTTTTTCTACTTTTTGAAAATACCCGATCGATAGTGTCGGCGGATTCCAGCCGTAAAAGCGAATCGTTGGCGGAATTTTTCCTTCGCTATGCCAGTCTAAAAGCGCCTCATCCATCGCCATATTAAACGAAGGAGAACCATATCCAGAATCGATAAAACGCCAAACTTCTTTCGCCATCCTTCAACCCTTCTTTATTTAAAGTTTGCGTCTACTAGTTTAACAAACAATCCGAATGATGGAAAGAAAAACGCTATGTCGCGAAAAAAGTTCTTTTTTTCTTTACATGACGTCGCTATGAAAATGCTTTGCTTCCAAATAGCAACCTTTATATAATAGATGTTAGCGAATGTACAAAAAGGAGGACTGGTTTGTGAAAGTACTATTGATCATTCTCGGCGCGATTATCATCTATTCGGTCGTCACCTACTTGATGCAGCGAAAAATGGTGAAAGCGTTGACGGAAGAAGAATTCCGCGCCGGTTACCGCAAAGCGCAATTAATTGACGTCCGCGAACCGGATGAGTTTGCGGCTGGACATATTTTAGGGGCGCGCAATATTCCTTTGACCCAACTGCGCATGCGCATGAAAGAGTTGCGAAAAGATCAGCCAATTTACTTATACTGCCAAAACGGGCTGCGCAGCGGCCGCGCCGCGCAAATGCTGTACCGCAAAGGCTATCGCGATTTGTACCATTTAAAAGGCGGTTTTAAAACGTGGACGGGGAAAATCAAGAAAAAAGCTTAATGGCAGTTAAAAAGGATAGATGAGAGCTGTGGACTGCTTTCATCTATCCTTTTTTCTTATTGCCGTCCATAAAAGAAAACAGTCGGCACCGCTTTGCTTTCTGCCAAAGTGAAGAATTTATTATGCAAAAATAAGGTGCCCTAAAAAACTTTTAGGGCACCCGGTTAGACTGCTATGAAATGACTTCTAACTCCGAAGGCATCACTACTTTTTCTAATACGGAAGCCACAGCGCCAATTGCACAGCTTTTTTCCAATAACTGCGATGGAATAATGAACGGGCCGTTCCCATTTTTCACTAATATCCTTTTTTTGACTTCGTCCCGTGCCGGCTCCAGCACCCATTTGCCCACCTTGCCAATCGTACTGCCGACAATAACGGCTTCCGGGTTATACGCATAAATGATATGTAAAATGCCAATCCCCAGGTAGCGGCCGACCTCCGCCAATATTTGCGCCATTTTCTTGTCGCCGCGTTCGGCCAATGCACGCACTTTTTCCACAGAAAAGTCTTCTAGCATGGAATAATAATTTTCTTGTTCGAGCCGGCGCTGGATATACTTTTCTGACGCGTACATCTCCCAGCATCCGTTATTGCCGCAGCTGCAGCGAATGCCGTGAATGTCAATGACATGATGACCGATTTCGCCGGCAATGCCATCAATACCGCGGTATAACTGGTTGTGAATGATGATCCCGGCGCCGATCCCGATTCCCGCGCTGATATACACAAAATTCGCAAACTCTTTGCCGGCGCCAAACCATTTCTCGCCAAGCGCCGCCAGTTTGGCTTCGTTTTCAATAATAATCGGATAATTTGGCCATTGTTTTTGAAGAATGGAAGCGAGAGCAACATGGTCCCAATGAAGGTTTGGCGCAAATATGACAATCCCTTCCTCTGTATTTACAATCCCCGGCACGCCAATACCGATGCCCATTATTCCATACGGAGTAGTCGGCGCCTGGCGAATGGCTTCGTGAATCATCGCGATCATTTTTTGAATGATTGCTTCCTGCTTTTCATTGGCACGGAAATGGCACATCTTTTCCCAAATGATTTCGCCATTTAAATCAGTTAACACAGCATAAATGTAGTTGACCCCTAACTCTATGCCGATTAATGAGCCAGCCGCTTCGTTAAAACGGAGCATGAGCGGCCGGCGTCCGCCGGTGGAAACGCCAATTCCGCTTTCGCTGACAAAATGTTCGGAAATTAATTCATCGACTAACGCTGATACCGTCGCCTTGTTTAATCCGGTGATTTTGGCGATCTCCGCCCGCGAAATATTATTTTTTTCGCGAATCAGCTTTAATACGATCTGTTTATTGATTTTTTTGACGAGTCCTATATTTCCTGTTCGCACCATATACGTTCATTCCTTCTGCAACCTTTTTTCGTATGCCGCGCGAATAGGCGGATGAGCCTCTGGCCAATATCCATCGACAGCGGCTATATGAAAACAGTTTATCTCGTGAGCCATGACATACGCAAACGCACGCAGCAATTCTTCGGCGTTTACTTTTTCCTGTCATCCGCCGATCGCCCACGGCCAAAACGGATTCCGCACTCTACTCAGTCGGTGTTGCCCAGTCTTTTATTTCCTCTATGATGTGCAAAAATAAAAACGAATCACTGTTTCTGTTTAATCACATTAGTTTATATACTAAACTAACATAATTTTTATGTCAATAAAAAGCAGATGAATTCATCTCTTTTACATTTTTGCAGAGAAAGGAACTTGTCCGTTTCAGATATGAACATTGCTTCTCGAAACAAGTCCGTATTTATCCTGCAGCCATTAGTCTAAAAGATACACTTCATCGCCGACATGAATTTCTCCCGTCTTGATGACAGAAGCATAAACGCCAAAATAATTATTTCGGTGTTGGACAACCGTTTTTAATAGCGAATGATCCTTTTCCCCTGTTTCCGGTTCAACAGTGATAATCATGCACCGTTCGCAATGCCTTTTTATCTGAATTTCTACCTCTTTGCCAATTTTCAGTCGCCGCCCAAACCACGTTTCCTCGATAAAAGGCACTTTATGAACTAATGACAGCAATAAATTCGGGCGAAACCGTCGATAATCGACCCGTTTCCCCCATATTTCCGCCAGCTTTTGTACAGAAGCGTCCGTTACGAATTGAATATGTTCTTCTTCAATTGCTCCAAGAGGAACATGATCGGGAGCATAACGAATGAAGGAGACTTTCCGTTTTGATTTCCTTTCGATTTCCTTTGTCAGTTCTTTATCGCCCCATTGATAGCAAGTTCCGTCTGGAGCAATGATTTCCACGGCTGGATATTCCTCTAAACTTTCTTCACCGCTAAATTTCGAGCGGTACTGAGTCATTTCTGGAAATTGCGTAATCGTTAAAAACTTCCCTGGCCTCGTTTCATCCAAAAATGCATGGCTTCGATCACCATACAGCCCGTAATCCATCACTCTCGTTTTTTGTACACTTTCTCCTTGAAACGATTTGACAGGATAACGCATGATTTCCTGTATGTAGCCGATGAGCATCTTCTCACTTCCTTTACTATTATTTTACTACTTTTTCTTATTCTTAATGTATAAAAACAAACGATCCATTCCCAGCGGAATGAATCGCTTGCAACATTCATTTTATTGCTTTTGGTAGCGCAAAACCGGTTTGCGTGCCGCTTTTGTTTCATCGAGCCGCTTCACGACGGTCGTATGCGGCGCTTCTTGGACAATTTCCGGATTTTCTTCCGCTTCTTTGGCGATTTGAATCATCGCGTCAATAAACGCATCGAGCGTTTCTTTCGATTCCGTTTCCGTCGGCTCGATCATCATACATTCATCGACAATAAGCGGAAAATATACCGTCGGCGGATGGAAGCCGAAATCAAGCAAACGTTTGGCGATATCGAGCGTGCGGACACCGAGTTTCTTTTGCCGTTTGCCGGACAAGACAAATTCGTGCTTGCAATGGCGATCATATGGCAAATCGTAATATTCGGCGAGACGGCGCATCATGTAATTGGCATTTAGCACGGCATATTCCGCCACCGCTTTTAAACCGTCCGGCCCCATCGAACGAATATACGTGTAAGCGCGGACGTTGATGGCGAAGTTGCCGTAAAACGGCTTCACACGGCCGATGGACTGCGGGCGGTCATCATCGAGATAATAGCCGTTTTCGCCTTTTTCCACGACCGGCTTTGGCAAAAACGGGATAAGGTCTGCTTTAACCCCGACTGGGCCGGAGCCTGGGCCACCGCCGCCGTGCGGACCGGTAAACGTTTTATGCAAATTGAGGTGTACGACATCAAAGCCCATGTCCCCCGGCCTTGCTTTGCTTAACACCGCGTTTAAATTGGCCCCGTCATAGTACAGTTTTCCGCCAGCGTCATGCACAATCTTTGCCATTTCTAAAATATTTTCCTCAAATAAGCCGAGCGTATTCGGGTTTGTCAGCATCAGCGCCGCTGTGTCCGGACCGACGACGCGTTTTAAATCTTCCAAATCGACAAGCCCATCCTCCGTCGACTTGACCGTGACGGTTTCAAAACCGGCTACCGTTGCCGAAGCCGGATTCGTTCCATGGGCCGAATCAGGAACAATCACTTTCGTCCGCTGGAAATCCCCGTTTGCCTCGTGGTACGCGCGAATCATCATCAGCCCCGTCCATTCGCCGTGCGCTCCTGCGGCCGGCTGTAGCGTAACCGCGTCCATCCCGGTGATTTCTTTTAAATGCTCCTGCAAATCGTACATTAATTCGAGCGCGCCCTGCACCGTTTCCTCGGGCTGAAGCGGATGGATATGGGCAAATCCCGCGAGGCGGGCGGCATTTTCATTGATTTTCGGATTGTATTTCATCGTGCACGAACCGAGCGGATAAAAACCGGAATCAACGCCGTGATTCCGTTTGGACAGCGCGGTGTAATGGCGCATAATATCAAGTTCGGACACTTCTGGAAGTTCTGGCTCCTCTGTGCGAATATAATCGGCCGGCACGACATCTTCGACACGGACAGCTGGAACATCCAATTCCGGCAAACTGTAGCCAATGCGGCCCGGTTTGCTTAATTCAAAAATAAGCGGCTGATCTTTATGCATGGCAATCCCCCAATTCTTTTACGAACGTGTCGATTTCTTCTTTTGTCCGTAATTCGGTCACCGCAATTAACATATGGTTTTGCAATTCCGGATAATCGCGGCCGACATCGTAGCCGCCGATGATTCCTTTTTGCAGAAGCTGCTTATTTACTTCCGCTACCGGCTTATGAAGACGGACAACGAATTCGTTGAAAAACGGACCGGTAAACGGCACAGCAAATCCATGTTTAATAAATTCGTTTTTCGCGTACTGCGCTTTTTGTATATTCATCGTCGCCATCTCTTTTATGCCTTTTTTGCCAAGCGCCGTCATCGCCACCGACGCGGCGAGTGCGTTCAGCGCTTGGTTCGAGCAAATATTGGACGTCGCTTTATCGCGGCGAATGTGCTGCTCGCGCGCTTGCAATGTCAGCACAAACCCCCGGCGCCCTTCCTCGTCTGTCGTCTGTCCGACAAGGCGGCCCGGAATTTTCCGCATTAATTCGGCTTTGACGGCAAAATAGCCGCAATGCGGTCCGCCAAATTGCATTGGAATGCCAAACGGCTGGACATCGCCGACGACAATATCTGCGCCAAATTTTCCAGGCGGAGCAAGAATGCCGAGAGCAAGCGGATTGCTTGTGACAACGAACATGCTTTTGCTGCTATGGGCTATCGGTTCGATGTCTTTTAGCGGTTCGATCTGTCCGAAAAAGTTTGGATATTGAACGATGACGCAAGCGACTTCATCATCCATTTCCGCCTTTAACACTTCTAAATCGGTTGCACCATGTTGAAACGGAATTTCCACTACATGAAGCCGCTGCCCTTTTGCGTATGTTTTCACGACATCACGGTATTCCGGATGAACGGTTTTCGCTAGTAGCACTTTCTTCTTTTTCGTATGCGCCGCGCTTAACAGCATCGCTTCCGCCAACGCCGTGCCGCCATCGTACATGGAAGAATTGGCCACATCCATCCCCGTCAGCTCGCAAATCATCGTTTGAAACTCGAAAATCGCTTGCAGTTCGCCTTGCGAGATTTCCGGCTGATACGGGGTATACGCCGTGTAAAATTCCGAACGCGAAATCACATGATCGACAATTGCCGGAATGTAATGATCGTACACTCCTGCGCCTAAAAAAGACGTATATTTTTTCGCATCCGCGTTTTTCGCGGCAAGCGCGGACAGTTCTTTAAACAGTTCCAGTTCCGATTTCGCTTTTTTTATATTTAGCTCGCCGCGAAAACGCACGCTTTCCGGAATATCGGCAAACAAATCATCAATCGAATCAACGCCAATTACTTTCAACATTTCCCGCTTATCTTCTTCTGTCATCGGCAAATAGCGATGAAGCATGTCCCTTCTCCCCTTTTTCCTCTTACTTCGCCCGCTTATAAAACGGCGTCGCGACTACTTTTGCTTTTAAACGTTTGCTGCGGATTTCGATTTCCAGTTCCGTATTGACCTCGGCAAATTCCGATTTTATCAGCGCTAAACCGATATTTTTCTTTAATGTCGGCGATTGCGTGCCTGTCGTAATAAAGCCGATTTCTTCCCCATTGGCAAATACCTTATAGCCGTGGCGCGGAATGCCTTTGTCAATCATTTCGATGCCGATCAGTTTTCGCGCCGTTCCTTCTTCTTTTTGTTTTTTTAACACGTCTTTTCCGATAAAATCGGCATTTTTGTTCGTTTTTACCGCAAATCCAAGCCCTGCCTCAATTGGCGTAATATCTTTTGACAGCTCTTGGCCGTAAAGCGGCAATGCCGCTTCAAAACGGAGGGTATCGCGCGCACCCAGTCCGCATGGAAGCACGCCTTCTTCTTTTCCTGCTGCTAAAATCGTGTCCCAGAGCGCTACGGCATCTTCTGCGCGGCAATAAATTTCAAATCCGTCTTCCCCGGTATAACCCGTGCGGGAAACGAGCGCTTTCACACCGTTAATATTTACATCATCTTGAAACGAGAAAAATTGGATTGCCGATAACTTCGTATTCGTTAGTTTTTGCAACACTTTTTCTGCAAGCGGCCCTTGCAAAGCAAGCTGAGCAATTTCCTGAGAAATGTTGACTAGCTCCACATCACCAACTAAGTGTTCATTCAGCCATGCAAAATCTTTCTCGGTATTGGCGGCGTTGACAACGAGAAGATAATGGCCATCCGCTTTTTTATAAATTAACAGGTCATCCACCGTTCCGCCATCTTCATAACACATCAGCGTATATTGCGCACGGCCGTTTCCTAATTTCGCTATATCGTTCGTCATCATTCTTTGCAAAAACGAAAGGCTGTCATTTCCTTTGACGACAAACTCCCCCATATGTGATACATCGAATAAACCGGCGCGCGTGCGCACTGCTTCATGTTCTTCTTTAATACTGGAAAATTGGACAGGGAGCTCCCATCCGCCAAAATCGATCATTTTAGCTCCATAACGCTTGTAAACAGCGAATAACGGCGTGCGTTTTAGCATTGCGTTCCCTCCTAAATTTTTACATAAACGCAAAAAGGACAGACTCCCCCCTCTCATGATGAGTGAAGGCTCTGTCCTGGCACCTGAAAGTTTCCCTATTGACAATAGGTTTCCTCTTTGGTGGTTCACGGATCGTGAACACTCTCCAGAGCTGCGTCAAACAAGAGTCTTTTTGCCTGAGAGATTCGCGTTTCCGCTTGCTCCTTCGGCGCTACGTGGCGTAGTCTCTCCCCTTGTTCTCATCCGCCGCGATATATAATTTTCAAGAAAATGGGCACACTATTAGTAAAAATCGCAAAATAAATTTTAACTTTCTAACTTTACTAATATACTACCATCAAAAAATCGATCACGGCAACAAAAAAATAACCGAACTTTTTACTGCAATAAAACGGAAAATAACATTTAATATGCGTATATTTAAAAAATATGTAAATGTAATGTTCGTAAAAATAAGGGAGTGGGTGCAATGGTCGACATCGAAATGGACGAAACGTGGAAGAAGGAATTTATCGAACGAATCGAAAAAGACGGGCCTTGGTCCAGCTGGGAAATGTATGAGTTAGCGCTGGAAGCCGCTACTCATTTGATCGTGCCCGAGTTTGACGGTCTGCAGGCGCCAAAACATTTACCGCATTTGACTCCGCTTCCGCACCAGCTGGAAGTGGCAAGGCAAGTCGTTGAACACATGAATGGAAAAGCGATTCTCGCTGATGAAGTCGGGCTTGGCAAAACGATTGAAGCAGGTCTTATTTTAAAAGAATATATGATCCGCGGATTAGTCAAAAAAGCATTGATTCTCGTCCCTGCCTCACTTGTGTCGCAATGGGTAATGGAGCTGAATGAAAAGTTTTTTATTCCTGCGGTGCAACAGAAAAAAAGCTACGTCTGGGAACAATGCGATGTCGTCGTCTCCTCGATCGACACGGCCAAAAAAAGCCCGCATCGAGAAATCATTTACAAGCAGCAATACGACATGGTCATTATTGATGAAGCGCACAAACTGAAAAACAATAAAACAAAAAACTATGAGTTCGTCCAAAATTTAAAAAAGAAATTTTGCTTGCTCTTAACGGCGACGCCGATTCAAAACCGGATTGAAGAAATTTTTAACCTTGTCTCCTTACTGAAGCCCGGGCATTTAGGAAACGCGGAATATTTTGCAAAAACGTACGGAAAAACGCGCACTCTCCAAACAAATGAACATTTAAAAGCACTTGTGAATAAAGTGATGATTCGCAACCGCCGCGTTGATACCCGCATCGAATGGTCGAAGCGCCACGTAAAAACTGTGCTCATTGAATTTACGAAAGAGGAGCGGGAATTGTATGAGGCTGTACAAGCGTTAAAATACGACGGAGCGCTGTCATTTGGCACACCATTTTCACTCATTACAATGTTGCGAGAAGCGTGCAGCAGCCGCGAAGCGTTATTTGTAACCGTAAAAAACATGATGGACAAACACGAAGGAAAGATTCCAGATTCCTTCCACAAGCTAATGGAAAAAATCAATGCCGTTTCCGTCAATTCAAAGGCAGAAAAAACGCTGCAGCTCATTCAATCGATTCAGGAAAAAGTCATTATTTTTACCGAATACCGGGCAACCCAGCTGTATTTACAATGGTTCTTGAAACAGCACGGCATCTCTTCCGTCCCGTTTCGCGGCGGATTTAAACGCGGAAAAAAAGACTGGATGAAAGAGTTGTTTAAAAATCACGCGCAAGTTTTTATCGCAACCGAAGCGGGCGGAGAAGGCATTAATTTGCAATTTTGCCGCCATGTCATCAACTATGACTTGCCTTGGAACCCGATGCGGCTCGAACAGCGAATCGGCCGCGTTCATCGGCTCGGGCAAACAAGCGATGTATACATTTACAATTTTGCTGTAAAAAATACCGTGGAAGAACATATTTTGACGCTTCTATATGAAAAAATCCGCCTATTTGAACGGGTAATCGGCCAGTTGGACGACATTTTAGCAAAAATGAATTTCGCCGATTTGGAACATTATTTGCAAGACGCGTTTTTGAACTCCCAAAGCGAAGGAGAAATGAAAATTAAAATGGAGAATATTATCGCGATGATTGAGCTAGCAGACCAGCTTGCCAAAGGAGGGGAACAATATGCAGCAACATGAGATTCAGCAATTTTTAGAACGGTATTTTCGCGCCAATGAATGCGACATTCTCGAAGCAGGTGATGGATATATTCAAGTGCAATTGTCGGTGGAAATGGATAAAGAATTAATGAACCGCCCGTTTTATTGGCATTATATCGAACAGACCGGAGGGGCTCCTGCGCCGATGCAGCTAACGCTTATTACAAAGCAAACGGAGAAAACAAACTCTCTGCAAGGGGAACGGCTGCATTTTGGTTCACCGAGATTGCATCAAATTTTCCGCTCCGCGCAAAAACGCGGTAGCTTCATCCGCTTATATGAGGAAGCGGCTTCTTCCGAACAATCGCACATTCCGCTTCATCCTTGGCTCGGATTAAATGTGAAAATTGCCTACCAGTGTGACAGAAAGAAAGACAACATGTTATCACTCGGCTTGCACCTAATTAGCGGAACGATCATCGAACAATTTCATGACCGGTTACAAAAGTTGAAGCTTGTCCCGAAAATACCTGATTATTGTTTTACGATTTCCCCGCTTATTAAACCAATGAGCGGTATCGGACGCTTAGAGCGATACATTTACAAGCGCATTTCACAAGACGATCATACATGGGCGGAACAGGCAAAAAAAAGATGGGCGGAAGATTTGGCGCTTCTTGACCATTTTTATGAAGGAATGGAAGAAAAACCGGAATGTTATTATATTGAAAAAGAAGCGCTTGAAGAGCAATATAAACCGAGAATCATCGTTTCCGTCATTAACGGTGGACTATTTTATTTGCATCCCCGCTCCTAATCGTTCTGTTTTATCCTTTATCCATTTTCATATTAAAAAAAGGAGCGTCGATGATAAGAAACGCTCCTTTACGAATGGCGCCGAAACAGGAGGCGAAGGGAGATAGGAATCAACCCAAACCATCGGTACGACATCGGCGGCTTCTCTCGTTTGCGCTGCATCCGTTTTTTGATGCGCTCTTCTTTCGGCAAGTCCATATAGGTTACGAGCTGTTGCGTAAAAAACTTTACGTAATCGTTTGTCGACATATATGCCGTCCCCCCTTTTCGCTTAGCTTTTCCATTCTTTTTCTGTTTTAAACGTTGTTGCGATTTCTTTTACTATTTTCTTCACCGTTTGATTTGCTAATCATCTCTGCTTCTCTATCAGTGAGCCTCCGAAAACCATCTCCATCGATCATCCGTCATCCATTGCAACCGCTTTGTTTTCCGCCTACAAATCCAGAATAAATGCACTACCCTATCGCTTTTTAACAGCATACGATATGTTTCGCAATCGCTAACTGTTTACGACGAATGATTTTCTATCCACTCGATAATATCAAGCGATGGAAATAAAACGATAAACGTGGCGCTACGGCGAATCCCTTCATCGGAATGAACGGAAATCACCGCTTTTATTTTCGTTTCGTCGATTTTTTCCCATGTATAATTTGCCTTTCCGACCGGATAAGCGAAAACACCTTTATCCCTTTGCAAATCAGGAAAAGTGGCAATCTGATTTTTGACGTCAAAAACGGCCATTTGCATCACTTCATCAACTTCACGAGATTGTTGTTCGTACGCCATTGCTTCCATTTCCACCTGATACAACGTGAGCACATGAGACAGCGCTAACAGAAAGAAAAAGGAAACCATGACTGTGATCGGAAAAATCACGCCGCTTTGATTTCTCATTACCCACCGCCACCTTACTAAAAAAGTCGGGAAATAAACGCTTCATATGTTTTTCCTTCCAACGACGTTACGCGAAGAAAAATTCCGCGATTTGCCAATATATATGTGACATTTTCGACAAATTGTAGCGCCGTTTCATTGCCTGTGCCGTTCACTTGTCTGCGAATGGATGATTGATACAGTTCGAAGCTGACTTGTTCTCCTGTAAATTTTTCTAAATATAATGTTGTGCCACTCGTTTTCCACTGCTTCGACTCATTTAACTCTTTTTTGAGCTGTTGTACAAAAATTTCCCATTCGATGCGATGAAATCCATTAATGTTTTCATACTTAAACAAACGAGCATCGAAAAGAAGCGGCAACAAGGACGTCATAAGCAAAACAATCGCTATAACAAGCAGCATTTCCAAAAAAGTAAATCCTTTTTCTCGTGAATCGATCATCGTTTGGCATACCCACACCTTTCTGCGCTACGGCCTGCGTAGTCGTTCCAGCGCACGCATACTTTCCATATATTGTTTTCTTCATAATCGGAATGAATGACAAACGTTGTCCGTCCCTCCGCTATAGTCGTTTCTTGCCGTATATTTTCTTCGTATAATGCCGCGTCCAATATTTGTTGCGCCTTTGCCTTTAACGCAACATTTTCGCGTTCCAGCATAATTTGTGTAAATAAAGGCAATAGTACCGCTGTAACGACAAGCAACAGCGCCAAGGCAAAAACGGCTTCCACTAAGGTAAAGCCATTACATTTTTTGCACATAAAACCTCCCTTTTCCTAATAAAAATACAATTTTATATGTCTTGTCTTTCCCTTTTAACAATAGCGATCCTGCTTTATTGACATTGCCGTTTTCTAAAAAAATGAGCGGCATTGTCAATGTAGTGAGTTGAAATTTCCATTTTCCAGAGATCGATCGTTTTAAAATCGTTTTCCCTTCTTGCATTTCGTCAATCCGATACTCTGGACGGTTTTCCGCAAACGTAACCGCTACCGGCGTCTGATGTGTCATCGCATATTGTTGTGCATACAACAAGTCATCGCGAAGCTGCGTGATGATATACCATTCTGTTTTTTGTTCCGCAACGCGATTGAAAAAAGGGAAAGATAGCGCCATCAATACGGTGACGGCGGCCAAAACGAGAAGCATTTCGATGAGGGTAAAGCCATGATTACGCACCGCTTTCACGTACTTCCCCATCGCTATTGATTTGAATTTTGCGTCCGTTTGGACACTGATCTGACTTAATATAATTTTCATCAATGAGCTGCTGTATCGTCGGAATTTTGTTATGTTCCATTTCATACGCCTTTACTTGAGCTTGGACGGTGTTTACGAATGCTTCGCAGCCCTTGTTATTAATCATGCCATTATGTTTCGTTATATTCGGAATGACGATGAGCAACAAAACAGAAATAACCATTAACACGATTAACATTTCAATCAATGTGAACGCTTTTTCATTCATGGAAATCCCCTCCTACAAATGACTCATCATTGAAAACATTGGAAGCAAAATTGCTAAATACATGCAAATAACGAGAATGCCCACGAAGGAAAGCAATATCGGTTGAATAAATTTCATCGACATTTCTATCCGTTCTTCCATTGTTTGAAAGATAAACTCACCATAGTGACTTAATTCTTTGGCCAATTCCCCATTTGACTGACCGTGGCGGATAACAAGCGCCAGTTCTTGTTCATAGTACATGCGTGAGGAGATAATCGCATCTAACGCGATTCCTTTTACAAGCTGTTCCTTCATCCCTTTTCCTTCCTCTTGCAAAAACGGCAAATTTTCCTGCCGCGCAAATACTTGCAGCGCTTCGTAAACCGATAAACCGCCTTGTAATAAATGGCCTAATTGCATCGCGAACATATGCGTAAAATACAGCCTTGCAAAAGAACGAATCAGCGGAATTTTCATTACGATGTGGATTTGTGCGGGCACCGCGAGTTTTTGAAACCAGCTGACGTATAAAAGAAAGCAGACGAGGAGCAAAATGCATAAAACAACAAACATGTCGGGAATGGTAGAAACAATTTGCAGGAAAAGGGAGGTAAAGGAAGATGGAGAAGAAGCGAAAGATGCAGAAAACTTGAAAAATTGAGGGAGCAGCATATGTTGCACGAGCGCTAGCATCATTACCATAAAGAGAAGCAAAAGAAGCGGATAGCTGCTCGTTTTCCGGAGCCTTTGCAAATAATCGGCCTTGTGTAACAGCATTTTTCCTGCTTCCGCGATTCCGTGCGGCAAATCCCCGTGCTGTTCCGCGAAAAACAAGTAGCCGATTGCTTCCCGATGAAAATGAAGCGAATCAATCGATTGATAAAATGGCAGCCCAGAACGAAGATGATCAAGACAACGCTGTAAGTCCCGGCGGTGGGAAAGCGGCTGCTGCATTTCTAAAAATTCAATCGCCTGCAATAATGAATACCCTTTTTCAAGCAAGTTACCAAGCCGTACTAAAAACATCCCTTGCTGGCGCAGCGACCATTTTCGTTTATTCATTTTCTCCCCCCTTGGCGCAAAGAAGGCGCGGCGGCAAAAATCCGAGAGCAATTCCTTTTCGAATAGCGTTTTGCAGCGTATAGTAGTGATACGTTTTTCTCCCGCTTTGTACGGATTGAATTGCGCCAGACAGCGCGTCCCCATGAAGCAGTTCGTGAACGGCGGCGCGGCGAATTTTGCGATATTTGCGGCAAAATAGCGAGCAATGTTCTCCGCAAAACGGACAGACTAAATCGACAAGCCGCTGCGCTGTCACGGCGAGCAGCGTTTGCTCAATATCGTGAAGCGGAATCCCGAATTCACGCAAACGGTAAATCGCCCCAACAGCGTCTTTCGTATGCATCGTTGACGCTATCAAATGTCCCGTCAGCGCGGAACGTACCGCGATTTTTGCCGTCTCAGCATCCCGGATTTCACCGATCATAACGACGTTCGGGTCGTGCCGCAAAGCCGCTTTTAAGCCGTTTGCATATGTGATTCCTGCTTTCTCATTGATTTGCACTTGCAATATATTGTCGATTCGCTTTTCAACGGGATCTTCCAATGTGATGACATTGCGGTTCCATTCGGATTGGCAGACGCGCAGCAACGTATACAATGTCGTCGTCTTTCCTGAACCGGCTGGTCCTGTGAAAATGATTAGCCCTTGAGGTTGCTGAAAAAGGGAAAGTAACGTTTTTGCGGCATTGGCGAATAAAGAAAGTTGTGATAGAGGAAGAAACAAGTTTTGCGGAAGAAGCCGAATAACGAGGCTTTCATCGTAAGATGTCGGCAATGTGGAAAGGCGCAAGTGAATGATTTCTCCTTGTTGCTTCGTTTCCATCGCTCCGCTTTGCGGCCGGCGACGTTCTCCAATGTCCATTCCAGCTAAAAACTTAAAATGGGTAATAAGGCGCTCGCATATTTCTTTTGTGAGCACTTCTTTTTCCATCAGCAATCCATCAAGCCGGAAACGCACTGCTGCATCGTCTTTGCGCGGAACGATGTGAATATCAGACACATGAAGCACACTCGCTTCTTTGATGAGGCGATCAGCAAGATATTCGATTTCGTTCATTTGCTCATGCCATTCCCCCTTTCTTTTTTAAGTATTTCGACTTATTTTTTTCTTTTCCTGCTTCAAACATAAAAATTTTTCATGAACATTTCATGAACTTTTCACGATATTGACGATAGCAGCGATAAATACCATTCCCTTCAAAAAAACCGTTGTATTATAATAAAAACGTAATGATTGATTTAGGAGTGAAAAGGAATGGACCAAACATTAAAAATTACGAACGTATTATCGGATCCAACGCGTTACCATATTTATGAGTACATTATAAAAAATCATAAGAAAGTATCGGTTCAAGAAATTGCAGAAGCGTTTAACATCCATCCAAATGTCGCGCGCCTTCATTTAACAAAACTGGAAGATGTGAATATGATCGTGTCGGAAACGCAAAAAACAGGAAAAGGAGGACGCCCAAGCCGCCTTTATCGCCTATCTGATGACGTGATCCAACTTCATTTTCCGTTTCGTGATTATCAGCTTCTTTCGAAAATTGCGATACAAACAATGATGAAGCTTGGAAACGCCGGGAAACAAGCGCTTTATGAAACAGGAAAAACTTTTGGAAAAGAACTCGTGGCCCAACGACTCCCTCATGACAAATCCCCGCAGCAGCTAACGTTCGCCGAAAAAGTGGAAATCATTAAAGAAGCGGCAGAAACGGCAGGATTTTATCCGGTATTGGAATATAATGAAAAAGAACAGAAAATGTATCTACAAATTTTTAACTGCCCATTTAAAGAAATCGCTCTGCAAGAACCGGAAATTACTTGCCAAATGCATCACGCCTTTTTGCAAGGAATGTTTGAAGTTCTTTTCCCGGATATTGAACTAGCGGAAATAGAAAATATAACGAATGGCTGCGACCGTTGTTCCTACCGTGCGGACGCGGCAAAGTAAACATGTTGCGCGTCACTTAACGATGTGCGAATTCACCGCTTTTCTGTCGCCATCGGCAGAAAAGCGGTCTATGTTTCGCCGCCATCGCCAATTTTAAATATCATCAACATCACTTTACAGAAAGCGTTATTTACATTCATATAAATGGTACATTATAATAGTGGAAGATAGGGACTTGCTTCTAAAAAGGAGGGATACATAATGGATCGCATGTTCCGCGTCCTCGCATTTTGGACTGGAATTTTTGCAGTTATGTTTTATCTCGGACATATGCATACGACCTCATTAATTTTCTTTGGTCAAACAGTGTTTTTCTTATTTCTCGGCTTTTTGAAATTGACGGAAAGAATGTACATTTATATTTTCGGGGCGTACTTAACGATTTTCTTTGCTGCGTTTACGTATTGGACAACATTTATGATGGTTCCGGGAATGGGCGAATAAGGAAAAAGAGCGGGAGGACGATTTCTCCCGCTCTTTTTTGCACGATGCTTATGAAAATTGTAAAAACTCTCGTTGCACCCATATATGATCCCAGTGAACGTTCACTCCTTTTTGCTGGATCATGACATGGAAAACGGCACTCATCCCTTCATCCATGATTAACGAACGAACCGCGCGGTTTTGCCGGGCCTTCTCGGAAAACGGATTCTCGTCATCATGTTCTTCTAAATATTGTAATATCCCCGCTGCGAGCAAAAAGCGGTCTTGCCTTAGCAGGGAAACGCATTGCCATCCCGCTTGTTCGCCATACATCCGCAACGCGTCCCATTGAAGATGGGCGGTTATATCCATTTCCCCGGGGTGACTAAGCGGGTTGGCTATCAACCGATGGCGATGATATCCTCGTAGACTTCCTTGCCGCCTTGCCGGCAATTGTAATTCTTCGTCCGTGTAGCCATAATCAATCGTAAACATTACGCAATGACGAAAGAACTGGGCTGTCTCCAAAAGAAACGTTTTCAGCGCGAGCGGCACTTCTAAACGTTGCCCGTCTGTCAAAGAAAGTTGCCTTTCGCGCAAATATTCGATAATGCGTTCATTTTCTAACGGATGTTTTTCCTCCACTAGTTCGTTGCCGTCCACCGCAACAAACAGCTCGTATAACGTACCGTTCTCCTTTGTGATGACATGAACGGGAAAAGCATCAAAAAACTCATTGCTAAACACAATCCCCGAAAACGAATCAGCGCGCTGCCGGAATTCCTGTATATCTTTATATTGCTTCACTTTTTCGAAAACATCGCCAAGCGTTTGCAGCTGTTTTGCTCGTTGTTTAGGGCTTATTTCAATCATCGTGTATGTTAGCTTTCTGTATGTATCGGGGCTTTTTTCCTTCCATTCGTTCAACACAGCGCGAGCAAATTTGCCGTCTCCTCCTCCAAACTCGCAAATATGCGGAGGAACATGATTCCTCTCTACAAGGCGGAGAAAAAAAGAAGCGAACAGTTTGCCGAAAACATAGGAAGCATGGCTGCTCGTAAAAAAGTCCCCTTCTTTTCCTATCTTCGCTCTTTCCCCCATATAATAGCCGTACCGCTCATCGTATAGAGCAAGCTGCATGTAATCTGCATACGATAATCGTCGCCGTTCCGAAGCTTGGATCGCTTTATAAACCGGATTCATCGCTCGCTTCCTTCTCCTTCTATCTCTTTTTACTATTGACATAATGAAAATATTGTTATATCGTTATCGTAGTAGCTTAACTATATCCCCTCCCATTAGATGGATAGAACATCCCCCAAAAACCCTTCTTTTTTACAAAGAAGGGTTTTTTGTTTTTAAGAAGATTAAGCGCAGAAATTGTATAAAAAGAAAAGCGACAAAAAGCGATTCTGTTTGCCAATGATCGAGAGAGTGGAATTTTACACAATCATCGAGACTTGACCTTTTCAGCAAACCGTGTCGCTTTTGCGTCAAGAAAACGATTATTATCATTCCGTTTTATGGTATGAAAGAGTTGACTTGAAAGAGAAGGAAGGATATATCCTTCCGTCCATTAAAATCCATGGAGAAACGGATTCGTATCCATCTCCGCTCCAATGGTTGTTTCACTTCCGTGTCCAGATAATACGATCGTTTCTTCCGGCAGCACAAGCAGTTTATCATGAATGCTGCGCAACAGCTGTTCATGATTTCCACCAGGCAAATCGGTGCGTCCAATACTTCCTAAAAACAGCACATCGCCCGAGAACACCGCTTCTATCTCTTTGCAATAATAAGAAATGCTTCCTGGCGAATGCCCCGGTGTTTCCAACAGTTCAAACGCAAACGCTCCGATTTGTAACGTTTGCTCCCCGCGCAAGCATGTCGGTTCATGGTGAATGGCAACTTGCCCGACTCCAAAATAAGCAGATCCGTTTAAAGCTGGATCAGCGAGCCACTCTTTTTCTTTTTCATGAATATAAATCGGCACCTCCCATTTTTGCTTTAATTCGTTAATGCCGCCGATATGGTCAAAATGAGCGTGTGTCAATAAAATCGCAAGCGGCGTTAATTGCTGTTCTTCAATGCGCCGCGCAATTTTGTCACCTTCACCGCCCGGATCGAAAATAACGCAAGTCCCATCCTCGTGTGATAAAATATAGGCATTTGCCTGAATCGGCCCAACCGGAATGCGCTCCCATTTCATGACGATTCCTCCTTATCATTCCAAATAAAATCGTTTTCAGCAAATCCATCAGTAATATCAAAAACGGATTATCTTTCTTGTATACACTTTCTCTGCTTCGGCTAAAAGCGATTGGCACATCATTATTTTATCGCAATTTTTATTTATTTGTCATTCGCTAGTGGACCGCTTACATATTTTCAAAAAGCGTGTTACAATGGAAAAGGATAAAAAGTTGCTGAGACGCATATATCATAAGATGATTCATATTTTCGCCCTCGACAAATAATTAAAAAATGATTACAATGAAAAGGAATTAGTCGGTTTGCTACATAATCTTGTATACGGACGATTTCGAAAAGGAGGGGAAACATAATGGGCACAGTCATTATCTTCGGATTAATAACACTGTTAGCGCTTTACGGAATTGTCCGCTCACTGCGCGAAAAAAATATACTCGGAATTCTTTTTGCCATTGGAGCTTTCGCCGTATTTGGCTGGTTTACCGTCATGACCGTATTACACCACGGTTTTCCGACAGGTACGCATTAAAACGCAAGAGGCGTGCATGCCTCTTGCGTTTTTTATTTCATTTTTTCCTGTACGCTTGCGATTTTGTCCGCCATTCGCCGTTTCTTATCGCGACGGTCGTCGATGCGAATATTTGTCGCCACGCGTTGGATTCCTTTCGAAAACGGCACTTCATGAATCGCTTGAATCACTTCAAACAATACAGACAGTTCTCCTTCAATAATCGTATTCATCGGGGTCAACATAAAATCGATTTTCCCATCACGTTTGTACATTTCCAGCACTTTTTGCATTTCTGCGACATATTCGCTGACACTCGGCGTCGGTGTGCCGAGCGGAATGACCGTTACATCAACAATCGCCATCTTCTTTCTCCTTTCCCTACTTTTTTATTTGCTATTATAGTGCGATATTTCTTTTTTCCTCAAGCCATATACAGCGCTGCTAGAAAAATGCCAAGGCTATCTTCGTAAATTTCCGTAAACTGTTCCATTGGCAGCGGATTGACTCCTTCCCCCAGTTCCACCGTATACCCTCTTCGCTTCCATGTTTGAATAAACCAATCGCGATATCCCGCATGGCTGTCGATATACTTTACCGCTTGATAACCGCTCGTTTTCGCAAATTCCATTGCCGTTTCTTCCGCACAAGGCGGCTCCAACCCTTCATATCCCCAATATATCTCTTTTCCTTGCGTATGAAACGCTACAATCATGTCAAAATCACTTTCTTCTGTCAATGCGGCCATCGCTTTTGCTTCCGGTTCCGTAAGCGGCGCGAATCCCGGAAAATCGCGCGGCGCCGGCGCTTTCGGAATTTTCCGGGCGCGTTCCACTTCCCATTTTGCCGGAAATTGATTATTTAAATCGATGCCGCGAATGTTCGCTTTCCATTGCGAAAAGTCAACGGATCCTCCGTTCATTCGCACCACTTTACTGCGATGCGGTTCTTGCTCTGGGGGGCCGTGCAACACGAGGTTGACTCCATCTGGATTCACCATTGGCACAACCGATAATGTCACTTTTTTATAATAGTCAAGCATATGATGCCCTCGAAGCGTCTTGCCGTTTGTCACCGCCAGCAAGTAATCGTTGAGAAACGTCATGATAATCGCTGATGTAATCCATTCGTTCGCATGGAATGAACCGTTCAGATGAACGCGAATCGGCCCTTGCCCAATTTGTATTTCGATTAATGGCAAGCCGAGCACACTATATCCGATCGCCCTTGTGCGTACAAACGGATAGCAGCGGCAAAGCGCTTCAATATCTTGCTTTAGCGCGGAAAAATCGTACTCCTTTTGCCCTTGAACAACATGGGAAATAACGCGTTTTGGTAGCTGTACCGATCCGTTGACGATTTGCGCCGCTCCTTTCATCCGTCGCAAAGCTTCTTTACACACAGGGAAAAAATGCGCTAACTCTTCCCACGTACAAACGGTTTCATATCCTGGAATACGCACAATTTCTCCTTGCTCTAGCCGATCTTTTTTGATATGCGGATTAGAGTCTAGCAGTAATTCGTAAGGAACGGAAAAACATTCGCTATACGCCGCTAGCGTGTCGCCAAGAGAAGCATATATATTCAAAGCATCCTCTCCTTCCTGATGTTCTACCTTCAACATATGAGCGAGGAATGTGGAAAATGAAACAAAAAACGATTCACCGAAAGCTATTCCCTCGGTGAATCGTTTCATTTCTTGCCGCATTCACTTTGTGATCAAATATGCAGCGACGCTTTCGCCAACCACGCGCCGCCGATCACTCCCGCGTCGTTGCCAAGCGTCGCCAGCACAATCGTCGCTCCTTCTGCAACGCGCGGAAACGCAAAACGGCGGAAATAAGCGCCGACGCGTTCCACCAATATATCGCCTGCTTTTGACACACCGCCGCCAATCACGATTTTTTCCGGATTGGACACGTTCGCCGCGTTCGCCAACGCTAATCCTAGGTAGAACATTACTTCATCCACCACTTCGAGCGCCAGTTCGTCGTTCGCTTTCGCTGCATCAAATACCGCTTTGGCGGTTACAGTTTCGCTGCGAAGCAAAGTCGGCTTGTTCCATCGTGATAATTTTTCTTTCGCGATTCTCACAATCCCCCTCGCAGAAGCAATTGTTTCCAAACAGCCGGTTTTGCCGCAATTGCACGGCGCGCCGCCTTTTGGAATCATTGTCATGTGGCCAATTTCTCCACCAGCGCCGTTGACGCCGTGCACAATTTGGCCATTGGCAATTACTCCGCCGCCGACACCAGTGCCAAGCGTGACGCAAATAAGATCGCGCGCGCCATTGCCAGCCCCTTTCCACATTTCTCCAAGCGCGGCAATATTCGCGTCATTATCTACCGCCACAGGGAGCGATGTTTCCCGCTCTAGCCGTTCTTTGAGAGGATAATTCTTCCATCCTAAATTTACCGCTTCATAAAGCATCCCTGTTTCCTTATGCACCGAACCTGGCGCGCCAATCCCGATCGCCAAAAGCCGCTCTTTGCTTTCTCCTAGGCGACGCAATGTGTCCTCTAGCGATTGCGCTATATGTTTGACGATGTTCTCCCCTTTGTTTGAAAGATCTGTATCGATTTCCCATTTATGTACAATATCACCATCTGCAGTCAAAAACGCCATTTTAATCGTCGTTCCGCCTAAATCAATGCCAACAAGCCATTTTTCCGCCATGTTTTGCTTCATTCCTTTTTCATTCGTTTTTCTCTTTCGATTTGCGCCTCATGCCTTAATATCAAAAGCGCCATTTGGTAATCTTTCACATCAATCAGCTGCGACCGGTATAGCTCTTTTAATTCTTCTTCCATCAACTCTAAATCTGCCAAGCGATCCCCTACGTAAATAATCGTTCCGAACCGCTTTAAAAGTTGCTGCACGTCGTATACCGTTTTCATTGTTTCACCTGCACGTTTTTCTATCCAATATAAATGTATAAGGAAACAGATAATCCGTCAAGAAAAGAACAAAAAGAAAAACAGGCTGCTAGAACAAAACGTCAATAGAGCCTGTTTTACCGATCGGGATCACGTGGATGCAACACCGTCGGGCGCCGGTTTTTTAAAGGCATCGGAGAGCGAATAAGCACATCGCGCATCGCCCGATAAGAAAATGGGATAAACGGCCACAAATATGGAATGCCAAACGAATTCATCCGCATAAGGGCAATAATCCACGCGGTAATCCCAATAATGTAACCGTATATGCTAAATAATCCCGTCAACGCTAACAATCCGATTCGAACAATCCGATTCGCCAGCCCCATTTCATAGCTTGGCGTCGCAAACGTTCCGATTGTCGCCACCGAAAAATATAAAATGACTTCATTCGAAAACAATCCGACTTCTACTGCTATCCCGCCGATCATCAGTGCCGCAACGAGCCCCAGTGCAGTAGCTAATGAAGAAGGAGTATGAATAGCCGCCATCCGCAACATATCAATGCCAATTTCAATCATGACAATTTGAACAAACAGCGGGATATCGCCAAGTTTTGCTTTTGCTAAAAAGGATAAAGAAGCGGGCAACCATTGCGGCTCCGTCATCATTAAGTACCAGAGCGGCAATAGAAAAAGGGACGCCCAAACCGCCAAAAAACGAACTAACCGCAAATATGCGCCGACGATCGGTTTATTGCGGTATTCTTCCGCATGCTGAAGATGGTGCCAAAACGTTGCCGGTGTAATTAATACACTTGGGGAACCATCGACAATGACTAACACATGGCCTTCATATAAATGGGTTGCGGCTGTATCTGGTCGTTCTGTATAACGGACTACTGGATAAGGATTCCAATGCCGCCCCGAAATAAATTCTTCCACTGTTTTCTCGCCCATCGCCAACCCATCCGTATCAATATTGGCAATCGCTCTTTTTACATGCTGGATAATTTCGGGGGCGGCAATATCTTCAATATAACAAACGCAAATATCCGTTTTGGAACGACGGCCAACTTGCAAATATTCCATACGCAATGATGGGTCGCGGACGCGCCGCCGAATTAATGCCGTATTGAATACAATCGTTTCTACAAAACCGTCACGCGCCCCGCGAACCACCCTCTCAATGTCAGGTTCTTGCGGCCCGCGAACAGGATATGTGCGCGCATCGATGAGAATAATATAATCGACACCATCTACGACCAATGCCGTCGGTCCAGCGAGTACCGCATCGACAGCTTCATCTAAATCATCCGTTTTACTTAATTCCACGTAAGGAAGATACGTTTTCAGTAGTTTTTCGAGCGGATGTACTTGCAGTTGTTTTTCCTCAAGAAAAGACAATCTCCTCATTAAGTAATGCAAAATATCATCTTTGACAAATCCATCAATCATAAATAATGACATTGCTCTTCCGGCATACTCTACATCCATCTGAATCACATCAAAACTTTTTCCAACGCCAAGTTTTTTACGCAAATACGTTATGTTTTCTTGGAGATGCGGAGAAACGAAGCGCTTTTTTGTTTCTTTTTCCATTCTCTCACCTGCATCTTGTTCCAACCGTGATACCATCCATGATTGACAACGAAAAACAAATTCATACATACTTTTCCCTTTACGCTCATATATTGGTAACAAACTTGTCCATGTAGGGGGCCATGATGAAAAAATTAGTTTTGATAGCGGCGCTCTTATTGATCATTTCATTATTTTCTTTTTTCATTCACCGACCGACAAAAGAAGCGATCATCTTTTTTCCGATTAATCCGCGCGTAACGTTTAGCGAGGCAAAAACAACGCTCCAATTGCAATCGCAAAAGCGGGATGGAAAGTATTCTTTGCTTTGGTCGACGTCATCTGCATTAGACCGGAACGCCTACTTGCGCCAAGATATTTCCTTGCTTTTTGCCGACGGGCGTCTTGTTGACCGTCTCAGCAAATGGAAGAGTAACAGCCAAACATTAACGCAAGAAAAAATAGTAACAGCGAGAGATAGCCACTTTTTTCAAGCGATTTCATTTCACTATGGGGAACTTCATGAAGAGGAAACTATTACAAGCAGCCAAACAATGACAAGCGATTACTTATACGTGATCGATTCTCCGTACAGTCCGCTTTCCTCCTTTCACCGCGCAGCGACACAGGATGAAAAAGAGTGGCAGAACGTATTAAACAAAACAACAACCGAATTCCTTCGACACACATCGGAATCGCTTTTATCGCATTTTTCCATCCAAAATCAACGGTACTATTCTTTATATTTGCCTGATTTAATCGTTTACAACGAACAACCATTGCCCGATCTTTCCATGGAAAAAACGCAAGAGATAATCGGGAAGCTGTGGGAAGGGCTGTATAAATCTTATTTTCTCGGCATAAAAAAAGAGGATGGATCCATCCTCTCGCCAATCGGCAGCACAACGCCGCTTATTTTAGTAAGCAAAGATTATTCCCATTTACTCGTGCTCACCGAGACAAAAGACGGAGAAAAAATTCGCCTCATCCAGCAAATTTCTCGTTAAAGCCCGATATATAAGGCGAAAGCGGCGATGCCCACTGTGATGAGCAATGATCGCATTTGTCTTTTCCAATCCAAATGGTTTGGCAAATGGACGATGCCAGCGGCAAGAAATCCGCCAATTAATCCGCCGATATGCCCAGCATTATCAATTCCGGGCACTATCATTCCAAATACCAGATTGATAATGATCAAACTGATAATATTTGTTCCGATCGTTTGAAAAAACAGATGGCGATACACCGTTCCAAAATAAAGGAGTGCTCCGAACAAACCAAAAATGGCGCCTGACGCTCCTGCGGAAAGAGAAGCAGTGAATAAAAAACTGCCAAGCGTCCCAAAAAACCCGGCGGTAAAATAGATAAAGAAAAATCGCCATGATCCGTAAAGACGTTCAACCGCCATTCCTAAATAGTAAAGGGCGAACGTATTCATTAATAAATGCAAAAAACCGATATGTAAAAACATCGGTGTAAAAAAGCGCCACCACTCCCCCGCTTGAATAAGGGGATTAAATTTTGCGCCATATTTGATCAAAACGTCCGGATTCGTGCTACCTCCGCTTCGCTCCATTAACAGAAAGACAATCACTTGCAGAGCGATAAAAATATACGTAAACACAGGCTTGCCGTATTCAAACAATCGTCTTTCTCTTTCCTGCTGCTCTCTCGCTTCCCGTAAAATAGACCGCTTGAGCCGATCTGCTTCGAAAAATGGGTCACGGTCGTCCGCTACCGATGGAAAAGCGATCGGCGTTTGGACGATATCCGCTAACTGCTGCAATGAAATATGGATATTGCCAGAATGCATAAGAAATGTCTGAAAAGCAGCATTGCGCTGGTGTAAAAGCGGCAGCGGTTTCTCGATTAAAAATTCCCAATCGTCAACTGGGGGATATGTCGAAATATAAATATTTACAATTTTGCTAAATTTCCCTATCCTCCGTTTGGAAATTTGTTCAGCAATGCGCCAAGCATATTCCATATCCCGTTTTAACCATTGGCTCCAATCGATGTCATAACGTACAAGCCGAACAATGGGGACATGTTTGTTTTCCAACGACTCCAGCCAAATTTCGCGCGAATCGTTGGCGAGCTGAACGATTCGATAACGCTGCTTAATAAAAAAATAAACAAGCTGCCAGAACAGCAATTCCATTTTCCCATTCAAAGTTTCCTCTCCCTTCTTTTCGCAAAATGAAACTCCCAGCAATTTTACATGATCACATATCGTCAGATGTCACTTGAATAAAAAGAACATAATTTTTGAAAAAACACGGTAAAACATGGAGGGATGACAGCACGAAGTGCGCCTTCATAGCCGGTCAGCCCAGAAAATAACCCCCCGCTGTTTCATTGTACCATACTTATCGGAATACTTGAGAAATGATTGTATTGCGGACAGACGGAACGTTCATCGCAGAGCGAACGAGCCATTTTTGCAAAGGTCGGACGCGCAATATCGCGTTTACAATCGGATAACGGTAACGATACACGATGCCACCGACTATCAGCGCCAATACGGAATAGACAAACTTATTCATCCTTCTTTCCCCCCCCTCATGATGCGAATCCCTTTTTATTCTTTTTCCCATCCGCCCACAAATTATGAAATCGAAGTGATATAAAAACAGCAAAAAACGGACCAAAAATGGACCGTTTTTCATAAATATCGCCCTAATAAATGGTGAAGAATATAAATTGTCGTACAGCAAGCAATCGATAAAGCATTGACTACATCATTATTTACAAAACGGCACCCCTTGATATGCACAGTTGGCTGTCGGCAATGTTCCTTCCGTTCCGTCTCAAGCCCGCACACAGGGCAGCGGTAAACAGCTTGCCAAACCGCGCCGAACAATGTATCAAAAAAGCTGCCGAGCCATCCGAAACATGCTATCGTAACAATGGAAATATCTTTCCATTGAATCGCGCTCATAATCCCAATAAAAGCAGCTCCTAAAAAAGAAGCGATCATGCCTAGCAGCGTCACCGCCCCCGACGTTCCGGCTTCGACCTGTTTGAAATTCGTCAATAACCTCGGCGTTTGCCGGCTTAAACTGCCGATCTCCGACGCCCATGTATCCGCGTTTGCGGCAGCAATAGAAATAATAAAAAGATCGAGCCAAAGCGAAGAAGGATTAGAAATCGCCAAAAAACTAATAAGTGCAGCGACTCCCCCGTTTGCGAGCACTTGGATATAGTCGCGCCGTTCCCCTTTTTCTACTTTTTCCGCTAGTTTCTGTTTTCTTTTTTTGCCAATTTTACTCCAAAAGCTGGAGCTAACGAAAAACACGCCTAATAACATCATCCCTTTCCATGAAAACGCTTTGCCGACTATCGTTCCGACGAGTACCGTTGCCATCGCGCCGGAAATGGAAAGGGAACGAACTAACAAGCCGCCAATCGCCACCACGGCGGAAGCAAACGCGTACATCCATTCATTTTCATTCATTACATTTGATAACTCCTTCGTTTGTAATAATCATTTGAACAGGGATGTCATGTTTTTCCACTGGAAGAGACTCGATCACTTGAAAGGAATAGGCTAATGAAACTGTTGGTATAGATGCGTGCTGCAAATAGCGGTCATAATACCCCCCTCCATATCCAATGCGGTAGCCATCTTTTGAAAAACATATTCCCGGAACAATCATGATATCGATATTACTTCCTTTGACTTCATCCGTCAGTTTTTCAATTGGCTCCCATAGGCCGTAATAAACGGATTCCAGCTGGGAAAAAGATTGAATTTTCCGAAAAACCATTGTCTTTGTTGCCGGATCGCATTTTGGCACGCTCACCGTTTTCCCTTCATACCACGCCCGTTCAATAATGGATTTTGTATCCACTTCTTTCCCTTTGGAAACAGTAATGCCGATCGTTTTCGATCTTTTCCATAATGGAAGCTCGTATAACCTTTCAGCGATTTGTTTATCATATGCTCGTTTTTCCTCTTCTGTTAATCGTTGCAACCGTGCTTTCATTTTCTCGCGAATCTGCTTTTTTTCTTCCATCGCGCTTTTCCTCCATTCGTCTTGCTTTTTCAGCGTTCCACAAAAAATTTTTCGATCGTTGCATTGATTCGCAGCCTCCAAAAAAATGGGGCCCTGCCGCATAAAAAGACAAAAAGCAGCAGGAAATTTGTTTCCTACTGCTTACTTCGTTTCGCGATGAAGCGTTACTTTTTTGTCTCTTGGGCAATATTTTCTTAATTCAAGGCGATCTGGATTGTTGCGTTTATTTTTGGACGTAGTATAGTTACGTTCACCGCATTCTGTGCAAGCTAATGTGATGTTCACGCGCATGTATCTTCCCTCCCAAACTACTATAGTTGAACTTATTATAATCAGACTTTTCTATGATAGCATTTTTTCGCGGCAATTTCCATATCTAAATTTGTGATTAAGTATTTATCGAAAAAACAAAGCTATGATATAGTGAAATGGGGTGATGATAATGCTCGAATATGCCATGATCGCTTTGCTCGGCTTATCGCTCTTCCTTTTTTTTATTTCCTTTTTTGCCAAAGACGATGTGAAACAAATAGAGGAACAGCTTGATCAACTTACACTATCGTTCGCGCAAGAAACGTATCAACTAAAAAAACGATTGCAAGTATTAGAAGAAGAATTGTTAATTCGCCATGAAAGCCCGCCGCATATCGCGCCGGCCCATGACAACGACCGCTCCGCTTTCACAAAAAACCGTGTATTCACACTCTATAAGCAAGGGCTTTCTTATGAGCAAATCGCCCGAGAAACCGCTCTGACAACAGAAGAAGTGCGCATGATTTTGAGGGGGCTGGCACGATGACAAAACAAAAAATACGCGCCATCGCTCTTGGCATGCTGTTTGCTACTTCCATTATCGGCGCCGCTTACTACGCGGAATCCGGCTTCATGACCACTGCAAAACTTCATGATGCCCTGAAAAAAGACGGAATGGTCGCGATCAAAAAAACGGAATATACAAAATTGAAAGAAGCAGCGAAACAAAACAAAATCACTGCAGTCTCAAACAATCAACAGCCGCCAAAAATTGTATATGTTTACTTTTTGACGATTAAAAAAGGAGAAAGATCGAACGACTTTGCGCAAAAGCTGGAGGACGCTCATATTATTTCTGACGCGGACGAGTTTGTCACTTATTTACAAACGCGCGGGCTAACCCGCTACGTCCATGCCGGTACCTATAAAGTACATAGCGAAATGAGCTATGAAGAAATAGCCAATCTGATCGCGAAAAAGCCAGCCCGATAAAAAAGGGGCATTCCCTAATGCAAGGGAATAGCCCCATTTTCATGTTTATCCGAATCGCCCTGAAATATAATCTTCTGTTCGCTGATCTCTCGGATTGGAAAACAATTGCTGTGTATCTCCGTATTCTATTACTTCCCCGTTTAAGAAAAACGCCGTTTTATCCGAAATACGAGCCGCTTGTTGCATATTATGTGTAACGATAATAATGCTATAATGCTCTTTTAGCTGCTGCATCAATTCTTCAATTTTCGCCGTTGAAATCGGGTCTAGCGCAGAAGTTGGCTCATCCATCAATATCACATCAGGCTCAACCGCTAAACAGCGGGCGATGCACAGCCGTTGCTGTTGCCCTCCCGAAAGCGCGTGCGCATGCTCATGAAGGCGGTCTTTTACTTCATCCCAAAGCGCCGCAGCACGTAAACTTTTTTCGACAATCTCGTCTAATACGCTTTTATTTCGTATCCCATGAATACGCGGGCCGTAAGCAACATTATCGTAAATGGATTTAGGAAATGGATTCGGCTTTTGGAAAACCATTCCGACATTCGTGCGCAATTGTTCTACATGATAAGAACGATCAAAAATATTACGCCCGCGATAAGTAACTTCTCCAGTAATTCGAACATTTGGCGATAATTCAATCATTCGGTTTAGCGTTTTAATATAAGTAGATTTTCCGCAACCAGACGGGCCGATAATCGCCGCAATTTCATTTTCATAAAAAGATAAATCGATATTTTTCAAAGCATGATGCTCTCCGTACCATACATTTAGTTGATGTGAGCGGTATACCGTCTCTTTGTTCACCGTTTCCCTTAATGTATTCACATTCGTCCGTTCCATTACCACGGTTACACCCATAAAATGTCTCCCCTTTTATTTTGCTATAAAAAGGTAAATCCCACCCAGATCTCCATCACTTTCACGAAAAACGTTTCATCAATTGATTGTACTGAGTTCTTCTTTATCCAGCTTATAACTAAACTATTAACGCCATTTTAATCGAATGTTAAAATTTTGTTAAAAAAAGAAGGCATCGCACGGAAAATGCCTTCTTTTTTGCGAGTAATGGTTGTTATTCATTTGTCTCGGTATCTGTTGCCGCGTTTCCGCTTGTCGCATTGTTCGCGATATTTCCTTTTGCTCTCTCGGCCTTTAGCTCAAAATACGTATCTAAAATTCGTCTGCCGATTTTATTGTTAATAGGGTAGCCTTGACCTTGGTGCGCCCATGGAACGACAACGGAAAACGCGACTTCCGGGTCGTTATAAGGAGCGTAACCAACTAATGTTAAATTGTAGGTTGGCGCATTTCGTTTGCTTTTTATTGGGCCGTCATAGAAAGCTTGCGCCGTACCAGTTTTTCCAGCTGGCTTATACGGTGCGTCGGCAAAATACGGTGCCGCCGTTCCAGGATTTTCTTGCATCACGCGGCGGAATCCTTCCTGTACACGTTTAATGTATTCCGTTTTCATATCAATGCGGTTCAACACGACCGGCTCAAAACTGCGGATGACCGGTCCTAATTCATTTGGATTATCGCTCGGTTCGCGAATTTCTTTAACGATTTGCGGTTGCATACGATAGCCACCGTTAGCAATTGTCGACACATATTGCGCTAATTGAAGCGGCGTGTACATATCGTATTGCCCTATCGCCAAGTCAAGCAATAACCCCGCTTGCGTTGATGTTCCTTGGAATCCGCTGATTTCGTTTGGCAAATCAATTCCTGTTTTCACGCCAAGACCAAACTGAGCGAAATATTTCCGAATTGTCGTAAATGCTTCCGGATTAATGCGTAGCGGCTGATGAGGGCGATATACGCCGCCTCCGATCGCGATTGCCGTTTTAAACATGTATACGTTGGAAGAACGCTGCAATGCTGTCAACTCATTAATTCTTCCCATCCCAACTTTCGTATGCGATCTTTTTACTTTTGTTCCCTTAATATACAACGGTTCATCGACGATGTACGTGTTCGGATGCAACACTCCCGTTTGAAATCCCGTCAGTACCGTGGCGCCTTTGACCGCCGATCCCATCGCATACGCGGAAGTCATTGTGCCGAGCGCATAATCGCGCAGTTTTATTCGACCGTTCTCATCTTTCGTATACATTTTCCCGGCCATCGCCAAAATTTCTCCCGTTTTTGGATTCATCATTACGACAAAGGCGCGATCTAATAACGGAGAATTTCCAGTTCGTTTTGCCGCTTGCAGCTCTTCTTCAATAATCTTTTCCACCCGCTGCTGCAGCTCGATATCAATCGTTAATACAAGGTCCTTTCCGCGCTCTCCATCATATACCTTCTCCGTAGAAATGACATTGCCGGATTTGTCGACAATGTTTCTAATTTTTGCTTTTTTGCCGTGCAACACATCTTCATACTGCGCTTCAATGTAACTTTTGCCGACGCGATCATTGCGGCTGTAATCATGCGCCAAAAAATAATCTAAACGTTCGCGCGGCAATCCTTCGTCATCTTCTGTAATGTTGCCGAGCACCGAACGGAACGTATTTCCATACACATAATGACGCTTCCAATCCGTCGTTGCGCTTACTCCCGGCAGCTCCTCCAAATGTTCGCTTACCACTGCGTATTCTCCATTCGTCACTCCATTATTTTTTACGATTTGCGGCGTCAGCGCATAGCCGCTATCCATTTCATGCTTGATCGCGATAATTTCCAATTCTTCTTTTGTAATCTCGCGCAAATCCTCTGGCGTAATGCGCTTTAATGTAAGTTCGTATATTTTTTTATCGATTTCTTTTTGCGACAATCCTTTCTTTTCTAGCTCTCTTCGCTCTTTTTTGCTTACTTTTTTCTCCGCTTTCTCTTTTCTCGTTAAAATCCAATAGTCTTTCATATCACGTTCCGTCACTTTATCGACCGGTTTATCAATATATTTCGCCAATTTGCGCGCAACTTTCAATGTATCTTCCGGAGTCGTCGTTTTCGAACGTGTATATGTAATGGCATTTTCCGGAGTATTATCCACAATGACGCGATGAAAGCGGTCATAAATTTTTCCGCGTGGCACCGGGGTGCTGACAATTTCATCTTCCGTACGTTCTACCTCTTTCCGATAATCTTCCCCATAGACAATTTGTACGACGCCGAGCCGTAAAATAAGTGCCGAAAACAGCAAAAACACAACGAAAAAAAGTATATTCAGCCGGAACGGCACTTGTGCTGTTTTTTTCTTTTTCAACTAGCCTCCTCCTTTTCTTTTGCCGCTTTTTTTCTATTGTAAAAGAAAGATGGCAACTTTTCTAGAAAAAAGACCATGGAAAAAGAGGGCTTGCCTATACTGGAGAGCCCCCTTCTTCATTCGCTAGCTTTGGCGGAATGAAGGAACGCTTCTCTTCATTCGTTCCTTTATCATCTAAATGAATGCGTCGCACAAACAAATAAATGATCAAATGCCCAGTGCCGAGTATCAACATTAAAACAGGAATGCCCAATTTTTCCTCGAAAAACGCGATCGTCGTCAAAAAAGCGAGAATGGATACAATGCGCCCGCCGTTTAAAAACAACTCGCGAACAACAATGTATTCGATTCGCATTTCCGCCGAATTCCAGCTTCTTCCTATCACATCAAACGTTAATGACGAATACGGGACGAGCAATAAAGGATAAGCGATGGCGATAATAACCGCGTACAAAATAAGGCGTGGGTAAGAAACGTGAAAAACGATCAGGAAAATGGCACCATATAACAATAGACCGCCGCATAAAATCGCTTTCTTGCGATATTTTCGCTTCATCAATCTCGACACAACATAGTAGGCGATAAACGATGTCAGCGAGTTCACGAAACCGAATTTTCCAAGCGCCAGCTCGCTGTTCGAAGTGATGTACACGAACACAGAAATGACGAACACGAACGTTCCTTCGCGCAATCCTTGGAAAAAATGGGCGTTCGTAATTAACCGCCAATTTTTATTATAACTTCTCTCTTTTAAAATGCGAAGAAATAAATAATTTCCTTTTGCGGAACGGCGTTTGAGAAAAAAGCTGAAAATGACAGCAATGACGAACAAGCCAAGCGAAATCGAAAAGATCAGCGTATATCCTTTCGCATTCGCCAACGAAGAAATAATATACCCGGCAACGATCGGTCCGACCATTCCGGCCATCGAAGTGAGAATGCCGAAAAACCCGTTAAAAAAATCGCGAGTTTCCGGTTCGGTAATTTCAAATGTTAATACGTTAAAAGCCAGCCAATAAAACCCATATCCGACACCTAAAAGAGCGCCTAATAAAATCAAGTAGTTATGCGCGCTACTGCCGACAAGCAAAACGGTAATAAAAAAAACCGCCAAAAAAGATACGCCTAACCGCAATACGATAATGCGGTCAACTTTTTTTGCCAATTTTCCAGCTACAATAAACGTCATCGGCTGCAATGTAACAATTGACAAATTGTACACCGCTAAATCGCGGAACTCCCCAGATTGTTTCCATAAATACACGTTGACAAACGTATTGGAAAGGGAAACGCTCAATGCATAAAACCCGCTGATGCATAACAGCAAGACTAAATCCCGGGTAATTTGTTCTTGACCAGTAATTTTTTTTATGATTGCCATGGTAAACTCCCCTTTTTTGTCTAAAGGGTAGTTTGGCGATTTTCCACTGTTCTATGCACAATGCTATGCAAACATCCGACAAAATAAAAAAAGACTAAGCTAAACGCACCGTTTAGCTTAGTCTTTTTCGTTTTGATTATTTCGCTTTTGCTTCGCTGTAACGTCTTGCTACTTCATCCCAGTTCACAATGTTCCAGAACGCTGCGATATATTCTGGACGACGGTTTTGATATTTTAAGTAGTAGGCATGTTCCCAAACGTCTAAACCAAGAATCGGAGTTTTTCCTTCCATTAATGGCGAGTCTTGGTTTGGCGTGCTTGTCACTTCAAGCTCGCCGTTGTTGACAACAAGCCAAGCCCATCCGGAACCGAAGCGAGTCGTAGCTGCTTTTGTAAATTCTTCTTTAAACGCGGCAAAGCTGCCGAATTTTTTGTTAATGGCTTCCGCTAATTCTCCAGTTGGTTCGCCGCCACCGTTTGGCGAAAGAATCGTCCAGAATAGAGAATGGTTCGCGTGTCCGCCGCCGTTGTTGCGAACCGCTGTGCGAATGCTTTCTGGAAGTGCTTCCAAATTGCCGAGCAATTCCTCAAGCGATTTGTTTTGTAAATCCGCATGTCCTTCTAAAGCAGCATTTAAGTTTGTTACATACGTGTTATGATGTTTCGTGTGGTGAATGTTCATCGTTTCTTTGTCAATGTGCGGTTCTAGCGCATCGTAAGCATAAGGTAATTGTGGTAATTCAAAAGCCATGTTAACTCCTCCTTTTTTTGTTTTATGTATTCGAACGCAAAATAGTATAACCACTATGCGTTCGTTTAAAATTAGCTTACCAAAACTGCCACAATGTTTCAATTTATTTGTTTGTAAACTCCCCCCTCTCACTTAACACACTCTATACACTTCCTTAACAAAATATTCAAAATCATTCGCTACATTGAGATATGACTAGATTTCAATGGATAAAGGAGCGTATAAAAAATGAAACGACAAAAGCGTGCTTGGCCAAAGCTGCTTTCATTCCCCTCTAAAATCAACGCCGCGCGTTTCGCATCGTTATCGTGGATCAGTAGCTGGAACTTACAAACCATCTTAATGTTAATCATCGTTCTGATCACGTGCATCTCCTCGTCCATAACCACTTTGATCGGTTATGAAAAAAATAAGCAAGTCGCGATCCGCTCCATTGAACAACAAATGCAGCTGTCCACCGAAGTAATGGTTGAAAAAATTTCTATGTTAAAATCTTCAACCACCAATGAGGAATTTAATAAAAAACTTCTTTACGTGCTCACGCTGAATCAGCGCAAGTTTCAGTCCCTCGGCTTGCGGCCGATGCAATTTGTCATTACAAACGAAAAAGGGGTTGGAAAACTAGGGGATTTTTCTAGCCGACTGCCGTCCTTGCCTCGTTCGGTCACCAAGCAAATCGAAAAACAAAAACAAGGAATTATCCATTTCCAAGGATTGACTTTATCATTCGCACGTTCGATTGATTTAAATGGTCAAATATATGTTTTAGCTCTCGAAAAAGAAGACTATTTGCAGTCCGTTGTGGAATATGGATGGATTAGCATCCTTGTCTCGCTGCTTACCATACTGTTCGCAAGCTTTATTGGTTTTTTGATGATCCGCCGATTTACTCAACCGATCGCTTCGTTAAAACAAGCGATGAACGCAGTGGGACAAGGAAATTTGCAAACAAAAATCAGACTCGCTTATTCTAGCAAAGATATCCGGACATTGGCGGATGGATTTAACCAAATGGTGGACAGCCTTACGACACTTATTGAACATGTCGACGTAAGCTCGAAACATATCACCGCATCTTCGCACACGTTACGGCGCATCTCCTCCGAAACGAAAAAAGCGTCAGAACAAATTGCCATCGCCATGTGCGAAGCGGCGAGCGGCACCGAAAAGCAAGCGAGTTCTTCCATTAAACTTTCGCAATTTTTCCATGAAATCGCCGATGGAATGGAGCAGGCAGCCGCTGCCATCGCCAGCGTGGAAGCCTCGACAAGCAAAGCGAGCGAGCAGGCACACGCGGGAAATGAACTCGCAAATCAAACGGTAAAACAAATGAGCGTCGTGCAAAAAACGGTAGGAGAAACGGCGGAATCCATCTATCTGTTAGGAGAACAATCGAAACAAATCGGCCAAATCGTCTCCTTAATCAGCAATATCGCGAACCAAACGAATCTTCTTTCGCTCAACGCGGCGATCGAAGCGGCCCGGGCCGGGGAACATGGCAAAGGTTTTTCCGTAGTGGCAAATGAAATTAGAAAATTGGCTTCTCAAACGGGCCAAGCTTCGAAACAAATTCAAACTATTATTAAAGAAATTCAGCATGAAGTAGAACGCGCAGTGCAATCGATGACCCGCGGTTCGCAGGTGCTCGAACACGGAATGGAAATGGTCTATCAAACGGAAGCGGCGTTTAAAGGGATTGTCCATGCGGTAAACAACGTTTCACGACAGTCGAAAGAAGTATCCTCCATCGTTCATGACGTCAATGCACAAACGAAACAAATGTCCACAAGCATGGAAGAGATTGCTTCGATCGCGCAACAAATCGCTGGAAACATGGAACATGTAGCGGCCGTTACTCGTCGGCAAAGCGCCTCCATGGACGAGGTTTTACATGCTTCCCAATCGTTAACCGAACTCGTCGATCAATTAAATGGACTTTTACAAACGTTTAAAGTGTAACTATGTTTGTCCTAGGAACAAAAACGTCCCTAGGAATTTTTTTGTTTGCGTCTTTAGTTGAATTATCAACGCGCACAATATACAATGAACAATGGAGAATAGGAAGGATGTGTCAAGGATGAACGTATTTGTGCAGCTATGGAAAAGTTTATATTCACCAAGAGATATCGCTCGTTTCCGCTTTCAAGGAATTGGAAAAACAATCGGGTATGTGTTTTTGCTCACCTTTCTTTCGATCTTGCCGATGGCCTATTACTTAACCACTTCTTTCGTGGAAGGAATCCGCAATACAAGCGCCCTTTTACAAAACGAACTTCCTTCCTTTACGATTGAAAACGGACAATTGCATTCTTCTGCAAAAGAGCCGATTCATATCGACCAGCACGGCTTTACGATCATTTTTGATAGCACCGGCCAAGTGACAAAAGAGGACGTGGAACGCTTTAACAACGCCATCGGGCTTTTAAAACACGAGGTCATATTAATCGCCAATCATCAAGCACAATATTACAGTTACTCAACGTTTCCAAATGTGAAAATAACAGACGAAGACGTCCATTCCTTTATCGAAACGATGCAGTCGCTATTGCCTGTTTTTATCCCGCTATTGTTCATTATTATTTATTTATTCGCAAGCGCAAGCAAATTTATCGGCATCTGTATTCTCGCTTTCTTCGGACTGATTTTGCGCAGCACCCTTGATAAAAAATTGCAATATCGCCATACTTGGATCATGTCGGCATATGCCGTCACTCTATCCACGGTATTTTTCGCGGTGATGGAGGCGCTGCAAACAGTTGTGCCATACGCCCCGTTTATTCATTGGTTCGTCTCGATCGTCGTGCTATTTTTGGCAATGAAAGAAGTACCTTCATCCAAACCGCACAACGAATAGGCCACTATCGTTGCCGATAGTGGCCTTTTTTATGCAGCGCCGCTCATCTTCTTCTTTGTTGTTCGGCGATTTCCTGCAAAATAGCGCTGCAGGGCAACGGACGCCAAACGGGCGGCAATATTAAATAAAAGAACCATAATCACCAATATCGCCGCGGATTTCGCTGCAATGATTTTTGCGTCCGGAACAATTCCTTCCGAATTTAACTTCCAAATGTGCACCGTTAACGTTTCCGCCGGACGAAACACATTCAACGGATGCGCCGGGCTTGATAAATCAGCGGCAAAGTTCAACAGCGGCGTCGTTAACCCTGCCGTATAAATTAATGCAGCCGCCTCGCCAAAAATTCGCCCTGCCGCTAAAATGACCCCTGTCATTATTTGCGGGAGAGCGGCCGGAAGAATTACCCTCACCAACGTTTGCCACCGCGTCGCCCCTAGCGCCAGACTGCCTTCCTTTATATTTGAAGGAACATCTAAAATCGCATTCTCACATATGCGCGTCAATCCCGGCAGATTTAATATCGTAATCGCCAGCGCGCCGCCAATTAACGTATATCCCCATCCCGTCAGCGTCACAAACGCCAACAAGCCAAATAATCCGACAACAATCGACGGAAGGGACGCCATCGTTTCGATGCACAAGCGAATAAAGTTAAGCATTCTTCCTTGCTTGGCGTATTCCGCCAAATAAATTCCCGCTCCTAATCCTAATGGAACAGAAATCAACAACGTAATGACAAGCATATAAAGCGAGTTAATCAGCTGTGGACCAACCCCTCCCCCCGCCTGCGTGTTGCTCGGTTTGCCAAATAGAAAATCCGGTTGCCAAAATCCCCAACCTTTCGATAAAATCGTCGCAAAAAATAAAACAAGCAAGCCAACGACGAATGCCGCAACGACATAAAATACGCCCGTCCAAACTTTATCCACCATTCTCGATGCCATATTATCGTTCCCCTTTTCGTCCGATCATTCTTATAAGAAAAATAAAGAAAAAGGAGATAAACAATAAAATCATCGCCAACGTCCACAATGCATTGTTCCAAGCAGTGCCGTTTATCGTATTAGCCATATCCATCGTTAAAATCCCCGTCAGTGTCGCCGTCGGACTATACAATCCTGCCGGAAGTTTCACCGCGTTTCCGATAACCATCTGAACAGCCAACGCTTCGCCGAACGCTCTTGCCAGCCCAAGGACGATGCCGGTGAAAATTCCTGTTCGTGCTGCTGGAACGATCACCCGGCTAATCGCCTGCCATCTCGTGGATCCAAGCCCGTATGACGCTTCTAAGTAAGAAAACGGAACACCGCTTAGCGCATCTGACGCGATGCTGGTGATCGTCGGCAAAATCATCACGCTTAATACGATAATTCCGGCCAGCAAACTAAATCCTACCCCGCCGAACGATTCGCGAAGAAGCGGGATAAGAATCGTAACACCTAGCCAACCGTAAACGACGGAAGGAATGCCGACAAGCAGTTCCAAAACAGGTTTTAGCACGGCCGAACCGAATTTTGGAGAAATAAAATTAATGAAAACAGCGAGAGCAAGCGCGATCGGCGTGCTTATTAACACCGCTCCAATCGACACGAGCGTCGATCCGACAATAAAAATAACGGCGCCGTATTTCGGTTCGGAGTCGCTTGGCTTCCACTCGGTTGAAAACAGCATTTCTTTAAGGGATATTCCATTATCTATAAATGACTGAATTCCTTTTCCGCAAATAAACGCAATAATCGAAAGCGTAGTAATAACGATCAATAGGCCGCAACAAGTTACGAGCGCTCTTCCGATATATTCGCTTTTCCAATAATTGAGCTGTCCTTTCCCCTTCATTCTTCCATCACCTCACGAAGAATAAGACTGGCTAACGGTGTAGCCAGCCTTTCATGGAATTACTCTAATTCGGACATAGGAATGTAACCCATTTCTTTTACTTTCGGAGCAAACTCCTCGCTTTTCACGTATTCGATAAATCCGCGCACCGCATCTTTCGGCTCGCCTTTGGTGATCATGTATTCATAAGACCAGAAAGGATATTTTTCCGTTTTGATATTTTCGACCGTCGGTTCCACACCATCGATTTTTAACGTTTTTAAATCTTTCTTTTCGCCGATTAAGTATGACATCGCAACATAACTAATCGACCCTGGCGTCGAGTTGATCGCTTGTTCAACAGCGCCATTGGAATCTTGCACCGTTCCAATCGCTTCGTTTATTTTTACGCCTTTCATCACCGTTTTCTCAAACGTCGCGCGCGTTCCAGAGGAAGCAGGACGGTTAATAACGTTAATTTTTTCATCTTTTCCGCCAACATCTTTCCAATTTGTAATTTTTCCAGAGAAAATATCTTGAATTTGTTTTAGCGTTAGCGAATCGACGTTAACATCTTTATTCACTACAATCGCAAAAGCAATTCCTGCTACTTTATGATCGATAAGCTCTCCTGCTTTTGATTTGTCTTCCAACTTTTCTGCAGATGGAACATCCGAGTTTCCGATTTGTACAGCACCAGCGGCAACTTGATTCACGCCTGTTCCGCTTCCGCCTCCTTGCACGGTGATCGAGACGTTAGGATATTTTCCCATAAACTCATTCGCTGCTTCCTCTGCCAACGGTTGAAGGGCGGTAGATCCAGCTAACGTAATCGTTCCGGAGTATGATTCTTGCTTCGCTTCTCCATTTCCAGAATTTTCTTTAGTGGTGTTGTTCGATTTTCCGCACCCCGCAAGCACCCCCGTTATTAGCAATGCCGCAATTCCAAATTTTATGGACTTCTTCCACATCGATTGACCCTCCTATTGTCTTTTGTCATCCACGTACAAGCACATTGTAACGAACAAGTTTTATGCGTTTATTAAGCGAATGTTAAGTTTCCGTAAAACAGGCAAACGTATTTTACATATTCTTTTCGGGACAAGCATACATAGTTACTAACAACGTTCATTGGGGGAATAGCACGTGAAAAAAGCAATCACTATCTTCGTCATATGTCTTTCCATCTATATCATTTACCATGACGTCACAACAGGAACATTGAGCATTTCCATGAAAACAGCGGCAGGTCCCGAACGCGCGGCAGACGGAAAGAAACACGTTTCTATCCCGTATCAAACGGTGACCGTCAACCCAGGGGATACACTACTATCCATTATGGAAAGGCAACAAAACGGGCCCCTTCCTGTTTCCATTGACAAAGTGATCGCCGATTTTGAAGCGTTGAATCCAGGGGAAAAAGCGCAAACATTACAAATCGGCAAAAAATATAAAATCCCCGTATACCAACGTTAAGCTGCGAATTTCTTGTCAAATGACGATAAACATTGTTACAATAATTCAGAAAGCGACATGAACTTGTTTCTTAAAGGAGCGAATTTCTCGTGGGTGAAATTATTCATCGTTCAAAAACGCGGCCCGTTCGCGTGGGCAATTTAACGATCGGCGGAAAGAACGAGGTTATCATTCAAAGCATGACAACGACGAAAACGCATGACGTAGAAGCGACGGTGGCACAAATAAAGCGGCTGGAAGAAGCAGGCTGCCAAATCGTCCGCGTCGCTTGTCCAGACGAGCGCGCAGCCAACGCGATTCCGGAAATAAAAAAACGCATTAACATTCCGCTCGTTGCCGATATTCATTTTGACTATAAACTCGCCCTGAAAGCGATTGAGGGCGGAGTCGATAAAATCCGAATCAATCCCGGAAATATTGGGCGCCGCGAAAAAGTGGAAGCAGTCGTCAAAGCGGCGAAAGAACGCGGCATACCGATCCGCATTGGCGTCAATGCCGGATCGTTGGAAAAACGGATTTTGGAAAAATACGGATATCCTACCGCTGACGGCATGGTCGAAAGCGCGCTATACCATATTCGCATTTTAGAAGAGCTTGATTTCCATGATATTATCGTATCGTTAAAAGCGTCTGATGTGCGGTTGGCGATCGAGGCATACGAAAAAGCGGCGCGCACGTTTGACTATCCACTTCATGTCGGCATTACCGAATCCGGCACGCTATTTGCCGGAACGATCAAAAGCGCCGTTGGCATCGGTGCCATCTTAAGCAAAGGCATCGGCAATACGATCCGCGTTTCGCTTAGCGCCGATCCGGTAGAAGAAGTAAAGGTGGCAAGGGAAATATTAAAATCGTTCGGCTTGGCGTCAAATGCAGCGACGCTGATTTCCTGCCCGACGTGCGGACGCATCGAAATCGATTTAATTAGCATCGCCAATGAGATCGAAGAATATATCTCGAAAATAAAAGCACCGATTAAAGTGGCAGTGCTCGGATGTGCCGTCAACGGACCGGGCGAAGCGCGTGAAGCAGATATCGGCATCGCCGGCGCGCGCGGCGAAGGTCTATTATTCCGGCACGGCAAAATCATCCGCAAAGTGCCTGAAGAAAAAATGGTCGAAGAATTGAAAAAAGAAGTGGACAAATTGGCGGAAGAATACTTTGCCAAACAAAAACAAAAAGCTTGACGCTCAAAGCGCCAAGCTTTTTTCGCTAATAATAAAATGGCATGATGAACAGGCGAACGATAATCGCCACAATGCCAATACCGATTGCCCACGCGCCTAACGTTTCTGCGCCACGGCGGCGTGCGAGAAATCCGACAATAATGCCTGCTGCTCCTAATAAGACAGGCCAAATAAATAAGGAAATAATCGAAAGAGCAAGTGCCAGCCAACCTATCCCTGCTCCATCGGTTTTTTCTTCACCTCGTTCATCATAACGACGGACTGGCTCGCCCACTTCTGCCGCCGTTTCCTCCATAAAATCTCGTTCTTGTTCATCTTTTCCGGTCGATTGCACGTAGCTTTCATTATACGTGCGATTGCGATCATCCACCATATGCTTCCCTCGCTTTCCTTAAGTAAGGAGCATTTATTAGTATGAAAAGTTTATGCGAAATTATAAATGTGAATATTTTCTATGGTGAAAAAACGAATGGGAAGCATTGCTATTCGTCTTTGTCCATTACTGACGGCCGTACGAATCTAGCCATATCGGCAACAGACCATAAAATAATGCACTATCTGTCCTAATGGTGCTACAATATACACGGACGTTCAATTAAAGGAGTGCAGAATAAATATGAAAAAACGGCTTGGCATTGATATTGACGGGACAGTTACTTGTCCGAGCACTTTTATTCCATATTTGAACAAATCTTTTCAAAAAAATTTAACATTAAATGACATCACCCAATATAATTTAGCCCCACTGTATGATACGACGGAAGAAGAAATGGATCAGTGGATGGAAAAATACGAGGCAATGATCTACGAGCGCGCTCCGCTGGCGGAACATGCACTTGAGGTAATTAACGGCTGGAAAGACAAATATGAATTATTTTACATAAGCGCCCGCGGAAAACATTTATATGAGCTTACGGAACGGTGGTTCCAAACAAACGGCGTTCACTATCATCATATTGAATTGGTCGGTTCGCACGACAAAATTGAAGCGGTAAAAACGTATCATATCGCTGCCTTTTTCGAAGACAAATATGACAACGCTTGTGATATTGCCGAACAATGCAATATTCCTGTCATTTTATTTGATACCCCATATAATCAAGGCCCTCTTCCGAAACAAGTCATCCGCGTCAAAAACTGGCTTGAAGCAAAGCGGCATATTGAACGGCTTCTATAAAATAAGCAAAGGGATATCCTCGCCTTACGTTGAGGTATCCCTTTGACACTCTGGGCATTTTCCATATATTTCAAATTTATGGTCCGATATTTCATACCCTTTCAATTGTTCGGTTAAATCGTCCATCGGGCAAGTCGTAATTTCTTTTGTTTTTCCGCATTGTACACAAATAAAATGATGGTGATGATGGTACGCGCTGCACGTAAAACGGAAGTGCTTTTCGCCCGATAACTCGGTCATTTCCAAAATGCCAAGCCCTACAAACAGCGATAAATTGCGGTAAATCGTATCAAAGCTTAATCCCGGATAATCGTTCCGCAATGCTTCCAATACATCTTTGGCAGTTAAATATTTATCAGTGCTGGCAAATAGCTGCAGCATATCTTCCCTCTTGCCCGTATGTTTAAAACCCTTTTCCTTCATTAGGCGAATCGCTTCCGCAACATTCATACTCTTATCCCCTTTTCCACATGATGACGATCAGCAAAATGAGAACGGCAAGCATGACGATCGTTCCGCCAGGCGCCAGATCAAACTGATAGGACAGCAGCAACCCAGCGATAACAGATAATTCGCCAAACAAAATCGAATAGCCAATCGCCTGCTTAAACCCTTTCGCAATTCGAATGCTCGCGGCAACAGGAAGCGTCATTAACGAAGAAATAAGCAAAACGCCGACAATCCGCATCGATGCGGCGATCACGAGCGCTACCAAAACGATAAATATAAAATGAATCAGTTTTGCGCGAATGCCGGAAATCATCGCATATTCTTCATCAAACGAAAGGAGAAACAATTCTTTATATAACAATATAACAATGCTGATAACGACACAGGCGATCGCCAGCACTGTCCATACGTCTTGGCGGCTTACTGCACTGACACTGCCAAACAAATAGGAAAATAAATCGGTATTAAATCCATCCGCAAGTGAAATAAAAATAACGCTGAGGCCGATTCCTCCAGAAAGAATGATCGGAATCGCCAATTCTTGATAATGTTTATATATCGACCGCAATTTTTCAACAAACAGCGCGCCGACGACAGAAAATCCCATCCCAGCATAAAGCGGGTTCCAGTTTGCAAAATAAGCAAAGTTTTTACCTAAAAGCAGACTCGCCGCAATGCCGGCAAGCGTCACATGGCTGAGCGCATCGGCAATTAACGACAGACGGCGAACGACAATAAACACACCGAGGAGCGGAGCAGCGAAACCGATTAATATTCCAGCTATAAACGCGTTACGTAAAAATTCGTATTGCCATATTGCTTCGATCATCGCGCCATTCCTCCATCAATGCTGGTGAGAAAGCACTTGCAGTGAATGTCCGTAAAACTGCGACAATGCCTGCTCCTCGAGTTTTTCAAACTCTTCGGCTTTCCCATGAAAATATAAATGTTTGTTTAGGCACGCAACGTGCGTCACTTTTTCCGTGATCGTTCCGATATCATGCGTGACGAGGATCAGCGTCATGCCAAGGCGCCGATTCAGTTCATCGAGCATGTCGTAAAAACTTTGCACGTGGTGAACATCGACGCCCACCGTCGGCTCATCTAAAATCAGCAATTCAGGCTTGCTGACGATCGCTCGGGCAATAAATACGCGCTGCTGCTGCCCGCCGGACAATTCCCCGATGTTTCGTTGCGAAAAAGCGCTCATCCCCACTGCTTCAATCGCTTCCGACACCGCCTGTCTGTCTTTTTTCGTAAAAAAACGGAACATTCCGCGCTTAGCCGTCAATCCGCTTGCGACAACCTCGTAGACGGTGGCGGGGAACCCTGTATTAAAACTGTTTGCTTTTTGCGACACATAACCGACACGGTGCCAATCTTTAAACGCTTCAATGGGGGTTCCAAACAAATAAATCTTGCCTTGCTGCGGCTTTAATAATCCTAATACGCATTTGAACAATGTCGATTTCCCTGATCCGTTCGGACCGACAATCCCTAAAAACGCACCTTTGGGCACAGTCAAATTAATATCTTCTAACACATTCTCTTTTTCATACCGGAATGATATATGTTCCATTTTCAACACATATTCTGTTTCCATGGCGTTCTCTCCCGATAATTCAGAATGATTACGATTTATCTATGAACGTAGTATAACGGATCGAACGCCATTTGTAAACGTTAATGAATCGCCGATTTAAATTTGGCGCCTTTTACCTCGTGCGTAACCATAATCGCAATGAACGCGTCACGGTCAATTTCATTCACAATCGACTTCCAAACGAGTTACTACCGCATCAATGACTTCTTTTTGTTCATCGGTATAGCCGCCCTTTCCGAGCAGCTTGGTCGTGCCATTTCCTAACCGATGCAAAATCGCATCCGATATTTCTTCGCAACGGTCGGAAACGATCAAAACAGCCCTCGTTTCGTCCAATCCTTCAATGACCGCATCGATCGTTTTAAATGCAATGTAATACGTCATCACCGAGTACAGATCCACCGTGCCAAATCACAAAGCCGACGCCAAGACCCAACGCGAGCCCTCCGAAAACAGCGGCTAAAATCGGCTGTGTCGTCAGCGGCTCAAAATGGTAAAAAAACGTTCTGCAATGGCAAGAAACAGGATGCCAACGATCGATGAAAGCATAAACGTCTTTCCAATTTGCTTATAGCCAAAATACATAAGAGGGGCGTTAAGGAGAATGACAAGAGTCGCAAAGTTTAAAAACAACCAATCATCGGGAATTAAATAATCTAAAATAAGCGGAATCCCGATGACCCCACGATCAATAATTTGGTTCGGTATTAAAAGCCGCTCGATGGAAAATGCCGCAAGCGAAGCGCCCAAAAAAACAAAGAAAAAACGATAACAATATGGCTAGGAGATTCCTTGCGCCAAAAAACCACCCTTCTTTTTTTATTTTATTATACCATACACTTTTAGGCGCTGCATTTCATATGATACGTATGGAAGAGGAGGAGTCGAAAATGAACATTTATCAACAGCTTATCCAACAAAAAATAAAAACGATTACCCCAGAGGAGCTTGTTTCCTATAGCCATGATTACGGCATTCCATTAACGGTGGAACAAGCGAAAAAAATTCTCCATATCGCTCGGACCAATAAAATTAATGTGTTTGATCCTCAGGAAAGAAAAAAATGGATCAAAGAACTGGCCAAAATTACATCGCCGCAAATCGCGAAAAAAGCAAACGAACTATTTTTAACATTCGTTCATAAAAAATAAAAAGGGCATTTCGCTTTTGCCCTTTTTATTCTTCATTCATGATTTTCGTCAACAACTCTTCATCGAATGTTTGCGCGCGCAACATGGCAATTTCGTGCTTGTACGGCGGCTTTTTATTGTTTTTGTCCTCTCCGACGTACGGTGTCTCTAAAATTTTCGGAATATCGGCAAGCTGCGGATGATGAACGATGTAGTTTAATGCAGCAAAACCGATATGACCAAAACCAATGTTTTCGTGGCGGTCTTTCCGGCTTCCACGCGGATTTTTGCTATCGTTAATATGAAGCACTTTAAGACGGTCTAAACCGATGATCCGATCAAATTCTTGCAAAACGCCATCAAAATCATCGACGATGTTATAACCGGCATCATGCGTATGGCACGTGTCAAAACAAACGGACAATTTCTCGTTATGGGTGACACCGTCAATAATTTGGGCGAGCTCCTCAAAGCTTCGGCCGCATTCCGAACCTTTTCCCGCCATCGTTTCTAACGCGATTTGCACCGTTTGTTCGCGCGTTAACACTTCGTTTAATCCTTCAATAATTTTGCGGATTCCCGCTTCCGGCCCCGCACCGACATGCGCCCCTGGATGAAGAACGATTTGTTCCGCGCCGATCGCCTCAGTCCGTTCAATTTCCGAACGCAAAAATTCGACGCCGAGGGCGAACGTATCCGGGTTTTTCGTGTTGCCGATATTAATGATATACGGAGCATGCACGACGATTTCTTCAATGCCGTGTTCTTTCATATGGGCAAGCCCCGCTTCAATGTTCAGCTCCTCGATTTTTTTGCGCTTTGTGTTTTGCGGGGCTCCCGTGTAAATCATAAACGTATTTGCTCCGTAGGAAACAGCTTCCTCGCTTGCCGCAAGCAGCATCTTTTTCCCGCTCATCGATACATGCGAGCCGATTTTTAACATTTCTCTTCTCCCTTTCTCATTTCACATGTTATTGTTTTTTAGCGCCGCTGCCGCTTTTTTTGTTTTGCCAATTCAGCAAGCAGTTTTTTCTTATAGCCCGGCTTGACTTGTTTCGCTTTTTTTACTTTCTCAAGAAGCTGCGCTATTTCCCCATCTTGCTTTGCCCGCTTGCTGCGCCGATTCCAAGGCGGCAAATCCACCCATTCTCCGCGGATGAGATCGCGATGAAGAAACGCAATCCCCATTTTTTCTAATTTGGTGATTGCATCTTGATCCGACGGCTCATAAATTGTCGCCGCAATTCCCGTGTAACCGGCGCGCGCGGTGCGTCCGACGCGATGAATGTAAAACTGCAAATCTTTTGGCAATTCATAGTTAATGACATGGCTTACCCCTTCAATATCAATGCCGCGGGCGGCCAAATCGGTAGCAACAATATATTGAAATTCTAGATCGCGAATTTGCTTCATCATCTTCTTTCGCTCGCGCGGCGATAAATCGCCGTGTAAAATCCCGACTTTCATCCCTTTTTCAATCAGCTTGTCCGCCACTTCATCGGCCATCTTTTTTGTATTGGTAAATACGATCGCTAAATACGGATTATACGCAACCAACATTTCATGCAACAACTTCACTTTGTCCCGGCTGCGAAGCGGCACAAGAACATGCTCAATTTTTTCCGCCGCCACTTGCTTCGGCGCAACGTGGACATATTTTGGGTTTTCCATATATTTTTTCAAAAACGGCTTTAACTTCTCCGGAATCGTCGCGGAAAACACGAGCATTTGCAGTTCTTTCGGCATGCGTGCAGCAATTTGGTCGACGTCGACAATAAATCCCATATCCAACATTAAGTCCGCTTCGTCGACGACGAGCGTACTTGCCGTACGAACGAGCAGCGCCTGTTCGCGAATGAGGTCGTTAATTCGTCCTGGGGTTCCGACTACGATATGCGGCTGCGTCTTCAATTTTTCGATCGCCTTTTGCTTATCGGTTCCGCCGATAAAGCAGCGAGCCGTAATTTGCCGATCGCTCGGACAAAACTTTGTAATTTTTAAAATTTCATGGTAAATTTGCGTCGCAAGTTCCCGTGTCGGCGCGGTAATAACCGCTTGCACTACTTTGCGATCCGGATCAATTTTTTCTATGATCGGCAGCAAATAGGCGTGCGTTTTTCCCGTTCCTGTTTGCGACTGGCCGATCACGCTTTCCCCGCGAAGAGCGATGGGAATAATTCTCTCTTGAATTTCCGTTGGTTTATAAAAACGAAGCGCCTTGATCGCTTCAATAATAAATGGCTGAAATGAAAATCGCTCAAACAACGTCTCCTTCATTATACCACTGCTCCTTTCTGCTTCGACTAAACAAAGCCGAATAACTCGATTCATCATTATATCCGATTTTGCCGCAATACCGCAACTTCAACCATCCATTGCGGGGAAAAACATTTCTTGCTTTTTCGCATACTTTATGAAAGGGATATTGTTTCTATTCTTAGCCTAGAAAGGAGGCAAAACAATGATATATAACAGACCGCCAACCTTTCCTTCTCCCCCGATGGCACGCGCTTTTCCATTTTCCCCAATGAGAGCGGCCGGTCCATATCCAAGATTGGGCGGCTTCTTATCGCGATTGTTTTCGCGAGGGCAGCCGCTGTCCCCGGCATCTCCTTGGATGGGTCCGGCAATCCAAAGCGCTGCTAGTGCAAGCGCTGGTGCAAACACGGGCGGGGGCTTTCTCAGCATGTTGACAAACGCCCAAAAAATGTTAGGCATCGCGCAAAACGTTATGCCAATGGTGCAGCAATACGGACCGCTAATCAAAAACCTTCCTGGCATGATAAGAATATGGAAAGAACTAAAAACAACCGATCCAGAAGAGAACGACACAGAAAAAAACATTCAAGAAAATAAGAAAAAAACGTCATCTTCATCCAAAAAACGATCCAAAAAGCGGACCGTACCGAAATCGAAAACAAATGAAAATAAACGTTCCCCATCGGCAAAAACACCGCGGCCATCTACGCCAAAGCTATATATTTAATAATACGTTATAATTCTTTGTATTCGATTCCTTTCTCCGATATAATGTAAAAGAAAGGGATAGTCTCCCTTCGCACGCCGGAGTTGAGGAGGAACAAATATGGAAGTGATCAAAATTACCCCGCGCGGTTACTGCTATGGGGTTGTTGATGCGATGGTGATCGCAAGAAATGCAGCATTAGACCCTACGTTGCCAAGACCGATTTATATCCTCGGGATGATTGTTCACAATAAACATGTTACCGACGCGTTTGCCGAAGAAGGGATTATTACGCTTGATGGCGAGAACCGGTTGGAGATTCTCGAAAAAATTGACAAAGGAACCGTGATCTTTACCGCGCACGGCGTATCTCCTGAAGTGAAAAGGCGCGCGCGCGAAAAAGGGCTCGTCACGATCGACGCGACGTGCCCAGATGTGACAAAAACGCATAACTTAATTCAAGAAAAACTAGCGGACGGTTATGAAATTATATATATCGGCAAAAAAGGGCACCCGGAACCAGAAGGAGCGGTTGGCATCGACCCAATACACATTCATCTTGTCGAAACGGTCGAAGATGTAGAACGCCTGACGATTGAAAGCGACCGCATCATGGTGACAAACCAAACAACGATGAGCCAATGGGACGTTGCCGACATTATGAAAAAAGTAAAAGAAAAATACCCGCATGTTGAAATGCATAAAGAAATTTGTCTAGCAACCCAGCTCCGTCAAGAAGCGGTGGCAGAGCAGGCAAAAGAAGCCGACGTCACGATCGTCGTCGGTGATCCAAGAAGCAACAACTCCAATCGCCTTGCGCAAGTGTCGGAAGAAATTGCTGGCACGAAAGCATATCGCGTTGCCGATGTGACGGAAATCGAGATCGACTGGATTAAAAACGCAAAAAAAGTAGCTGTCACAGCGGGGGCTTCTACCCCGACTCCGATTACAAAAGAAGTCATCGACTTTTTAGAACAATTTGACCCAAACGATCCAAAAACATGGAAGCGCGAACGGAAAGTACCGCTGCATAAAATTTTGCCGAAAGTAAAAGCGAAAAAAGACTAGCAAGAAGGCTGGCTCCAAAAGGACCACTTTTTGAGCCAGCCATATATTTTATACAAACGTAAATGGGTCCGTATGGACGGTGGAAATACAGACGGCCGTCGCAAACTCACGTTTGGCAAACTCGTTTTCTAAAAAGCGGGCAACCCCTTGTTTCATTACTTTCTCGACGTTATGTCCCGGATCAACGATATTTAACCCAAGCATCATGGCATCGTGCGCCACATGATAATAAACATCCCCTGTCACATACACATCAGCGCCAGCTGATTTTGCCTGCGCGACATATTTATTTCCGTCGCCACCAACCACCGCAACTTTTTGCACTGCATCTTGCAAATCACCAACAACGCGCACCGCTGGAACGTCGAGCGCTTTTTTCACATGTTCGGCAAACTCCGCGAGCGTCATTTTTTCAGGCAAACGTCCGATTCTTCCTAATCCAAACGTTTTTCCTTTGTTTTCAAGCGGATAGATGTCATATGCCACTTCTTCGTACGGATGTGCTTTTAACATCGCAGAAATCACCTTGTTTTGCAATGAAGCTGGAACAATCGTTTCGATACGCACCTCTTCCACTCGCTCGAGCGTCCCTGCTTCCCCGATGAACGGATTCGCCCCTTCCAGCGGCAAAAAAGTGCCGATGCCGCGGCTGTTAAACGTACAATGGCTATAGTTGCCGATATGGCCTGCCCCCGCATTGCCGATCGCCTCGCGAACGAGATCGGCATGTGTCTCTGGAACATATACGACAAGCTTTTTCAACGGCTCTTCATACGTCGGAACCAATACCTCTACATGCTCTAGCCCCAGCGCCTCCGCCAACCAATCGTTTACTCCGCCAGCGGCAATATCTAAATTCGTATGAGCAGCGTAAACGGCAATATGATGTTTCATGCACTTTTCAATGATGCGCCCTTGCGCTTGATCGGTGACGATCTGTTTTAGCGGACGGTAAAGCGGCGGATGGTGCGCGATAATAAGATCCACGCTTTCCGCAATTGCTTCATCAATTACTTCTTCTAAAACATCCAAGGCAACCATCACTTTTTTGACCGGTTTATTTAACGTGCCGATTTGCAGTCCGATTCTGTCGCCTTCCATCGCCAAATGTTTCGGCGCAAATTGTTCCAATAATTGAATGATTTCTTGACCGCTTGGAATCTTGTTCACCGCAATGCCTCCTCCACAAGCTTAATTTTTTCCTCTAGTTCTCGTCTTTTTGCGATGGCAGACTCCGTTTCCGCCTTTTCTTTTAATTGGCGGACGATCTGTTTCCAATGAGCAAGCTCATTGTTCCATTTTTTTAAAAATACATCATTTTTTTCTTTCGATAAAAATGGGCCTAGCAATAATTCCGCCTCCATATTTCCATATGGTCTTTTCCCATCGCCTTTTTCCGCAACAAGCACTTCGTAAATTTTCCCTTCTTCTTCCAATATGCGCTCCGCCGTCAATTCCCAATTATGGTCGAGCAGCCATTTGCGGACAATATGCGCGCCGACATTTGGCTGCAAAATCAGCCTTTTTACACCGGAAAGCTTATCTTTTCCAGACTCCAAAATGCTGGCAATTAATGTTCCTCCCATACCGGCAATCGTAATACAATCCACTTCTCCAGGTTGAATTACTTCCAGGCCGTCACCTTTTCGCACAGAGATGACGTCTTTTAGCCCGGTTCTTTCGACTTGCAGTTTGGCGGAACGAAGCGGGCCATCCGCTACTTCACCGGCCACCGCTTTTGTAATATATCCATGTAAATATGCATAGCACGGCAAATACGCGTGATCCGAACCAATGTCAGCCAGCTTCGCCCCTTTTGGAATAAAAGAAGCAACCGTTTCAAGACGCTTGGATAGACGAAATTCATTCATCTCTTTGTTTCACATCCTTTAGTCTTCTGTATATTGTATCACAAACAAAAAATCCCTTCACCTAAGGTAAAGGGATTTTTTGTTTTTATTTCAGCTTAGAAAGCCATTTTGCCATTTCATCCGCTTTATCTGGCGGAACAAGGCCTGAAGGCATGTTGCCGCGGCCGTTTTGGATTACGTTTTTAATTTCGTCTAACGAAAGCCGCTTACCTACTCCTTTTAACGACGGACCAACCCCGCCTTCATAATTTTGTCCATGGCAGCTGCTGCAAGTTTGTTGATAAAATTGTTCCGGATTTGCCGCGGCAGCCTGCTCGGTTTTCTCGCCGCCCTTTTTCTCTTTTGCCAGCTCTTTCGCATCGCCAAGCCCCTTAAATGAAAGACCAAGAGTAAGACCGATTCCAAACACCATAATGATGAAAAATGGGATTAGCGGGTTTCGATTCATTTTTTTACCTCCCTCGTGCATGACCATTGTTCGGAAAATGTAACCGCTACAAACAATTTTATTTTACTGTAAATTATCGTAAAGGGAAAGCCCTAACTTATATCTGTCACAAAATTACCGAAACAAAAAATAAAGTCAAAATAGAAGAAAAACAGCTAAAATCCCTATTCCGATCGCGCCTGATATCAATAAATAAAGAAACCGAAACCGCTTTCCTATCCATATCCATACTAAACAGTTTGCAAAAACAATCGCTGCGGTCACTGCCTTTTGTTTTGGAAAATAATATTCGCCAATGTCAATCGAGGCAATGAGAAAAATGAGCGCACCGCTAATCAGCGGGATATGAATGATATTTCCTTTTCTCTTCCACATCCATGCTGCTACCATGCATGCAAGGAAAAAAAGAGATAAAAGGAGCATTTGCAAAACGAATGACAATTCAGTAAAATAAATGACAAGAACACTCGCTGGCAACAATAGACAAATCAATGCCACTAAAAGGAAACGGATCATTCCTTGTCGGCGAATTCGCACGATGTCGCTTGGGCGCTTTTTATATTCGCCCTCTGTATATAATGCCAGCAAATAATCACAATATTGCTCTGGAAGGAGGCGGGAATGCTTCCAATATTCAATTTCCCGCACAATGATTTCACGTCTTCGTTCGTCCATGCCCATCCGCCTTTCGCAAAGAAAAAAGAAAAAATAGTTTACTTCTCAAGAAATATGAAGAAGTAAACTATTGTAAAAAGATTACTCTTACTCTAAAAAGTCCTTCAACCGTTTGCTGCGGCTTGGATGGCGCAACTTACGGAGCGCTTTCGCTTCAATTTGTCGGATACGTTCGCGGGTAACCCCGAACACTTTTCCGACTTCTTCGAGCGTCCGCGTACGACCATCGTCTAGTCCAAAACGTAAGCGAAGCACGTTCTCCTCACGGTCCGTAAGCGTATCTAGCACATCTTCAAGCTGCTCTTTTAGCAGTTCGTAAGCCGCGTGCTCCGATGGCGACGTCGCTTCTTGGTCTTCAATGAAATCGCCCAAATGCGAATCGTCTTCCTCGCCAATCGGCGTTTCGAGTGACACCGGTTCTTGGGCAATTTTTAAAATTTCTCGCACTTTCTCCGGAGTTAAATCCATTTCTTCAGCGATTTCTTCCGGAGTTGGTTCGCGGCCAAGATCTTGAAGCAATTGACGTTGCACACGAATAAGTTTGTTAATCGTTTCCACCATATGCACTGGTATGCGGATCGTACGGGCTTGGTCGGCAATCGCCCGCGTAATTGCTTGACGAATCCACCATGTTGCATATGTGCTAAATTTGTATCCTTTGCGATAGTCAAATTTTTCGACCGCTTTAATCAGACCCATATTTCCTTCTTGAATTAAGTCAAGAAACAGCATGCCGCGACCGACATAACGTTTGGCAATGCTAACAACAAGACGGAGGTTCGCTTCCGTTAAACGGCGTTTTGCTTCTTCGTCGCCTTGCTCAATTCGCTTTGCCAGCTCAATTTCTTCTTCGGCAGACAATAGTGGAACGCGACCAATTTCTTTTAAATACATGCGCACAGGATCGTTAATTTTCACACCGGGCGGAACCGATAGATCATTTAAATCAAATTCTTCTTTTGCTAAATCGTCGATATCCGGATCATGTTCTAAATCAGATTCACTAATGACTTCAATTCCTTGGTCCGCTAAGTATTCGTAAAATTCATCCATCTGGTCAGAATCAAGATCAAACGCGGCTAAACGTTCGGCAATTTCTTCATACGTCAAAATACCGCGCTTTTTACCGAGCTCTGTTAGTTGTTCTTTCGCTTGCTCAAGCGTTGCATCTGAATCAATTTGTTTTGAACGAGCTGGTTTTTCAGCCATTTCACTACCTCCTTTTTAAACTAATAACATCATATTACGAAGATAACATTTTTTTCATTTCAATAATTTCTTTTGCGATGCGCGCGGCAGTCAAAAAGTCTTTTTTTCGTTCCGCTTCCATTTTTTCTTGCTCTTTTTCTTTTAGCTTTAACCATTTTGGATAATTCAACACATGTCTCATGTAATCGTTCAGTTCCTGATTGGAAACTTCGTCATTGATCAACAATAACGACAGCTCTGTCACAAGAGGTTTTAAGTCGTCAGGAAGGCGTGAAAGCAACAAACTGACGTCCGGATCATTTCCTTCTTCGTAAAACGCGTAAATATAAGCAGCAATCGCCCGATGCTCTTCGAGATTGAAGTTGCCTGCGATCTTTTCCTGAACTACCATCGCTACATCACGGTTTTGCAGCATATGAGCAAGCAGCATTCGCTCCGCATTTTGAAATGCCGGAAGAAGTTTCTTCTGCAACAGCGGTTTTGATGCTTCTTCCCGATCTACATGATGAGAATGCTTAACGGTATCTCTGTAGCGGTTTAACTGCTCCTGCAAGGCGGATAGCGAAAGGGAAAACTCGTCAGCCAGCTGCCGTAAATAGTAATCCCACTCAATTGGGTTCGGCAGCTTGCTGATCTCGCGAAGCACTTCCTCAATATAACGGATTTTGTCATTTTCGTTTTGCAAGTTTTTTCCCTTGCGAAAATACATCATTTTAAACGCCATCAACGAGCTGCCCGTATCAATAATATCTCGCCGAAACCGATCCGGACCATATTTTCTTATATATTCATCAGGATCAAGGCCATCAGGAATTGTTGCAATTTTCACATGACATCCTGCTTCTGTCAACACCTCCGCTGCGCGAAATGTCGCTTCGATTCCTGAAGCATCGCCATCGTAGCAAACGATGACGGTGTCGACATTGCGCCGGAGAATGCGCGCATGCTCTTCCGTTAGAGCCGTTCCCATCGTTGCGACGGAATGGGCAACTCCTGCTTGTACAGCAGAAATAACATCAGCAAATCCTTCCAATAAAACAACTTCTTGATGTTTTCGTATATGTAAACGAGCTTGGTGAAAATTGTACAAAATTTTCCCTTTATGGAAAATAGAAGTTTCCGGGCTGTTTAAATATTTTGGCTGCCCTTCTCCTAGAAGTCTGCCGGAAAAGCCGACAGTATCCCCATGATGATTATGAATCGGGAACATGATTCGATGGCGAAAACGATCAAAATAGCCTCCGTTTTCTTTGCGAATGATTAGTCCAGCTTTTTCCATTAGTTCGAGCGAAAAGCCGCGTCCTGACAAAAGCTTGACCGCAAAATCCCACGAGTTAGGTGCATAACCGATTTCAAATTGATCAATGATTTCTCGCGTCCATCCTCGAGCTTGTAAATAATCAAAAGCTTCCTGACCTTCATTTGTATTTACAAGCAAATGATGGTAAAATTTTTTCAAGAGCTCATGCGCTTCCACCATCATTTTCGTTTCGCCTGCATCGGTACGGCTTCTATTCGCATCGTCTAGTTGTAAATTTGACAAATCGATGTTCGCCTTTACCGCTAGCCGTTTTACGGCCTCAAGAAAGGAAATGCCTTCAATATCCATTAGAAACGAAAATACGTTTCCGCCAGCACCGCAACCGAAACAATGGAAAATTTGCTTTTCTGGGGAAACGGAAAACGACGGTGTCTTTTCCCCATGAAACGGGCATAACCCAAAATAGTTGCGCCCTTGCTTCTTTAATTGGACATAATCGCTGATCACATCGACGATGTCAACAGTACGACGAATCGCTTCAATCGTTTCTTCGGGAATACGGTATCCCATATAAACAACTCCGTATCTTATTATTCTCGACCTATGTCTATTTTCCTTCGAGTTTCGACAAAATTTTTTCGAAATTTTGCAGAAAGGCACGACGATCCTGATCTGAAAACCGCTTCATTCCCTTCCGGTACACACCTTGCCTCCGCTGTTTCGCTTGAAGATAGCGGAAGTAGAGGACACCATCCATTTCTCCATCTTCGTACACCTTCCCGCGCGGGGAAATGACATGCACGCCGCGGCTAACGAGCATGCTTGCCAATCCGATATCTTGGGTAACAACAACATCTCCCTTCGCCGCACGGTTCAAAATATATAAATCGACCGCTTCCTTTTCTGTGTCCACATATACCCATTGCATTTTTTGTGAAGGAGAGAAATGGTTGTACGAAGAAACAAACACGCTTGGTATATTATATTTGCAAGCAAGCGAGAAAATTTCAATTTTTATTGGGCAAGCATCGGCGTCGACAAAAACGATCGGCCTCAATGTTTAGATCTGACTGCTATCATCATATTGCCAGCTGCGCTTTGGTTTAAAGTCAATTTAGCAATCAGATTCGCACCTCCTAATTATTCTACACCGTTCCTGAAAATCCTTCTTTTTTCACTTATTAACGAGCAGATTTTGTCGAAAAAGATTTTCCTTTTCCCCCTTGACAATTGGCTATAAATAGTTTACTCGTTCTCTATACGCTCTAAACCTGCTTTTGTTCATTTTTCTCGCAATTTTTTATTATAATATAAATGATAAAAATACGCTATAAAAAAGTAATAGCACAGTTCACATCATCGTGAATGTGCTATATTTTTCTTTTTTTCATAATAATGCTCGCCGTTTCTTCTACCGCCTTATTTGTCACATCGATAACGTCACAGCCAATTTTTTTCACGATTTCATCAAAATAGGCAAGTTCTTCTTTAATGCGATCCATGTTCGCGTAAATGGCTTGGTCGTTTAAGCCAAGTGATTTTAGACGCTCGCGGCGAATCGAAAGTAATTTTTCCGGGCTGATTTTTAATCCGAAACATTTTTCCCACGGCACTTTAAAAAGTTGTTCCGGTGGTTCGACTTCCGGCACAATCGGTACGTTTGCTACCTTTAGCCGTTTATGCGCCAAATATTGCGATAGCGGTGTTTTCGAGGTACGCGATACACCAATTAAAACGATGTCGGCACGCAAAATTCCCCGCGGATCACGTCCATCGTCATATTTCACCGCAAATTCAATCGCTTCAATCTTCTTAAAATAATCCTCATCAAGCACGCGCACTTTCCCCGGCTCATATCGCGGCGTCAGCTTGAATAAATCGCTCATTTTTTCAATAAGCGGTCCAATAATATCGTACGCCACTACTCCTTCGCGTGCAGCTTCCTCAATAAGAAACTGGCGCATTTCCGGAACAACGAGCGTAAACGCGATAATTCCTTGGTTCATTTTCGCTAACGCAACGACTTCGGCAAGGGTCGTCTTATCTTCCACATATGGTATGCGCTTTAATTGAATGTGAGAACTATAAAATTGGCTTGCCGCTGCTTTCACCACAAGTTCCGCCGTTTCCCCGCCTGAATCGGAAACAACATAAACAAGGCGTTGATTCATCTTTCTCCTCCTTTTTTTCTTATAACAAATCGTCTTTCGCTAGCGCGACAAACGCCTTTGTCATATTTGTTTTCGTTATTCGTCCAATGACTTCGTATCCTTTCTCTGTTTTCCGCACTACCGGCATCGCATCAATCTGCTTTTCAATTAACCGTTCCGCTACATCAATAAGCGGATCATCTTTATAACAAACCGCTATATTTGGCATTCTCGTCATAATAATATTGACGGGAATCGTCGTTAACTCCTGTTTGCCAATGCTTGCGCGCAGTAAATCTTTTCTTGATAACACACCGGCTAGAAGAGATTCGTCATCAACGACAAACAGCGTGCCGACATCTTCAAGAAACATGGTGACGATTGCATCGTATACACTAACATTTTCGTTGACAACAACCGGAATTGATTGATAATCTTCTACTTTTATCTTCTTTATTTTATCAGCAAACAGCTGAGAACCGGTTTTCCCTGTATAAAAATACCCTACCCGAGGCCGTGCTTCCAAATATCCGGCCATTGTTAATATCGCTAAGTCCGGACGCAATGTCGCTCTTGTTAAATTCAATTTTTCGGCAATACTCTCTCCCGTAATCGGACCATGATCTTTTACGATTTGCAAAATCTGTTCTTGGCGTTTATTCAGTTCGATCGTTGCTCACCACCTTACTGAAAGCTATATCGCGCTATCGTCTCCTAAGTTTATTATACTACACTCCTGTTTTTAAAAAGGAAATTTTGTCTTCATAAAGTGACGGCATCGCATTTTTTCATCATCAGCCGTTCCCACTTTCGCTTTCCGCCTGATGTTTGCGGGAGCTACTAACCATTTTTAGTTCATCGATTTGCATTAAAAAACGTTTTGTTTTTAACGATAGCCCTGAGTACTCATCGTAGTAAGAGGAAAGAACCGCGCGAAGCTCTTTTTTTGTTTCCTCTTTGACCGAAATCGCACCAAGCCTTGATAAATCCATATAGTAAAACAAACGCAATAATCTTACGGCGGCTGCAGAAAGCGGAATTCGGTGCGGATCGTATTGCTCGCAACGATGACAAAGAAACCCAGCCTCTTTTATCGAAAAGGAAAACTTTCCTTCTGTCCGGCCGCATACGGAACAATAATCTAACTTCGGCGGAACGCCCATTACAGACAACATTTTCGTTTCATAAATGCGAGTAAGGATCTCTAAATCGCGGCCTTCGTTCATATATTGTAACGTCTGCAAAAGCAGTTCAAACAAATACGGATTGCGCTGTTGTTCTTCTGTTATTTTATCCGTCAGCTCCACGATATAAGACGCGTACGCCGCTGTAAAAATGTCTTCGCGGGTCGCCCGCATCGAATCGATAATATCGCCTTGATGCAAAACCCCGACACCGCGGCTTCTCTGAATTAAGTAGTAACCGTATGTAAACAGTTGGGTAACGGCAGAAAGGCGGCTGCTTGGCTTTTTTGCTCCACGCGCCATCGCAGCCACCTTTCCCCATTCTCTCGTGAAGAATGTGACAATTTTATTTGTTTCGCCATAATCAGTCGCGCGAATAACAATCGCTTCACATTTTTCAAACAATCGCATCACCACCGACCATCAAACGCCGATCAAAAAACAGGTTGATCGACTTCTTTGCGTTCCGTCTCTTGTTTATCGCTACTAGGTTGTTGTTCTCTTTCCAGCTCTTTGAAAAGAAGATATGTGTCAATGTTGCCGGTTTGACTGAACAGCTTCCATGTAAAATCAAGCATGGAACCACACCTCTTTCCGCCTGCAGCGTTGCTTATTTTTCGTCTAGATATAGGTTGACCTCGCCGTGAAACGTTTATGTTATATAAAATTTTCTAATTAATACTCTTCTTCTCTAAACCCAAAATCACGCAACTGCGCCAGCCGATTGCGCCAATCTTTTTGCACTTTCACCCATAATTCCAAAAATACTTTCGATCCAAGAAGCGCTTCGATATCGACACGCGCCCGTTGCCCGATCTCTTTTAACATTCGACCTTGTTTTCCAATAATGATCCCTTTTTGTGAATCCCGCTCGACAATAATAACAGCACCGACATACACTGTGTCGCTATCTTCGCGCCGCTCAATCGTCTCTACCACGACGGCAATGGAATGCGGGACTTCTTCGCGCGTCAAATGAAGCGCTTTCTCGCGAATCAATTCCGCAATAATAAACCGTTCCGGATGGTCGGTTACTTGGTCAGGCGGATAATATTGCGGACCTTCCGGCAAATATTTTTTGATTTGTTCCACCAATGTTTCGACATTGTTCCCTTGCAGCGCAGAAATCGGAATGATCTCCGCAAACGGGTAAAGCTCTTTATACTGATCAATTAACGGCAATAAATCGTTTGGATGAACGAGATCGATTTTATTGATGACTAAAAACACCGGCGTATTTACTTCTTTCAGCCGTTCAATAATATACGCGTCACCGCGCCCAAATCCTTCTTCGGCGTTAATCATAAATAAAATAAGATCCACTTCTTTTAACGCGTTTAACGCTACTTTCATCATAAAATCGCCAAGCTTATGTTTCGGCTTATGCATTCCTGGCGTATCAATAAAAACAATTTGCGCGTCATCTGTTGTGTAAACACCTTGAATTTTATTGCGCGTCGTTTGCGGCTTATCGCTCATAATCGCGATTTTTTGACCAATGACGCGGTTTAAAAATGTCGATTTTCCAACGTTTGGTCTACCAACAATGGAAACGAATCCTGATTTGTATCCTTCCTTATTCATGCAAATCCTCCGCTGAAAAAGCTTTTGGTAATAGTTCTTTCACTGTTAATTCGGCAATATCACCGTTTAAATTTGCCAATATTACCTTCATATCACTTGGACATAGTTCAAAAATGACCTGGCGGCATGCACCGCAGGGCGGTACCGGACGGGGCGCGTCAGCGATAACAGCAAGTGCGACAAATTCTGTATCCCCTTCCGAATACGCCTTAAAAAGCGCCGTCCGTTCCGCGCAATTACACATGCTATAAGCGGCGTTTTCAATATTGCAGCCGCGGTACACTTTCCCGTCTTTTGTTAACAATGCAGCGCCAACTTTAAATTTCGAGTAAGGGACGTAAGCGTACTCTCTCGCCTTTTTCGCCTCTTCGATCAGTTCATTTGTTCTCAACGTTTTTCTTCCTTTCCCGCCAGAGGAGCAATAAGCTTCCTTCTTTTATTTTACAAAAAATCTCTGTAATTTTCATCTTTCTTAATTAAAAATGTGACAGAAAAATTAGAATTTTTCTGCATATTTGTTATACGAGATATGGCAGAAAGATGATGATTCCAACAATAACTGCAACAACTGCAGCGACCAAGACGGCACCCGCAGCGATATCTTTCGCCGCTTTCGCTAAAGGATGAGAGTCTGTCGTCACTAAATCAACGACACGTTCTATCGCCGTATTTACTAGTTCCAACGTAATGACACTTCCAATCGTTAACAAAAGAATAAGCCATTCCAGCTTGGAAATGTGAAAGGCCGCCGCGACAATTATCGCAACAATAGCCAACACAATATGAACGCGCATATGCGCTTCTTTTTTTACCGCAGCGACAATTCCCGCCCATGCGCAAGCAAACCGTTTTCTTTCTTTTCTCCAATTCATATTTTATCTCGTCAACCCATATCGTTCTAGGATATCTTTTTGTTTGGAAAACATAATTTTTTCTTCTTCTTCTGTTTTATGATCATATCCTAACAAATGCAAAAAACCGTGCACCGCTAAAAAGCCAAGCTCGCGCATGAACGAATGTCCATACTCTTTCGCCTGTTCTTTCGCCTTTGGAATCGAAATAATGATATCGCCAAGCAACGGAGGAACGTCCGCGCCGACAATTTCAACTTCTCCTTCTCCCTTTTCCTCGAGAGCGAAGGAGATGACATCTGTCGGTTGGTCTTTTCCCCGATAGTCGCGATTGATGATGCGAATTCGCTCATTATCCACAAACGAAATGCCCACTTCTGCTCCATTAGGAACATGCTCGATTTCTGCCGCATAGTTTAGCAGCCGTTTGATGATATCCATTTGTTCTTTTGTCACTTCATTTGTCTCGTCGATAAAGTCAATGTTGAGAATCATGCGTGTTTCACCTTTTCCTTTCGAATCTCCGGATATTCAATTCGCGAATGGAATACGCCATTTAGCGTTTCACAAAGCGATGTCGCTACCGTTTCTAACTCCTTTAACGTGATATCACACTCGTTCAATTGATTGTCTTGCAGCCGTTCGGCAATAATGCCGCGGACAATTTTTTCAATCTTTTCCTGAGATGGATTAGAAAGCGATCGCACCGCCGCTTCCACGCTATCAGCGATGCTAATGATCGCCGCCTCTTTCGTTTGCGGCTTCGGTCCAGGATAGCGAAATTCTTCCTCGGACACATAGCCCATCTGCTCAAGCGCTTTATGATAAAAATATTTTAACAATGTCGTTCCATGATGCTGTTCAGCAATGTCGATAATTTCTTTCGGCATGCGATGCTTTTTTAAAATAGCAACCCCATCAGATACGTGGGCAAGAATAATATTTTTGCTTAACTGTGGCGATAAGTGGTCATGCGGATTACCACCTATTTGATTTTCGATAAAATAGCGGGGGCGCTTCGTTTTCCCGATATCATGGTAATAGCAAGCAACGCGCGCTAATAAACCGTTTGCGCCAATTGCTTCACAAGCAGCCTCCGCTAAATTGGCAACCATGATGCTGTGATGGTATGTTCCAGGAGCTTCTGTTAAAATTTTGCGAAGCAATGGATGGTTCGGGTTCGATAATTCAATTAATTTCATCGATGACAAAATGCCAAAGCTCGCTTCTAAAACCGGCAAAAGCCCGATCGTTAAAATCGCTGAGAAAATGCCGGAAGCAAATGCCATCAGCAGAAATATGCCGGTTTCTGCTAACGAATAATGACCATTTTTCAGCAAGTTTAGCGCAAGCATAACAACAATATTAATGAAAGCGACAAATACCCCTGCCTGCCAGATTTTTGCTTTTCGCAGCTGTTTATGTAAAAAGAAACTTCCCGCTAGCCCGCTTGTTACTAAATAAACCGCCAATGAAACTTGAATCGTGCCGTTCGTACCGGTTTCCTCGTGAAACATTAAACTGCCACATACGGCACAAAGAATGCTTGTAATAATCGCCATCCGTTCCCCGATGAAAATGCGAACGAGCATGGTGCCGAAAGCAACCGGCACAAGATAACCGGCGGAAAACGTATCGCTCTCCGGGATGAGACGAATCAGTTCCATCACAAGTATCATGATCGTAAAAATGGTCGCATATACGAACAAGTTCGTGTTCGTCTTTTCTCGCCCAAAGTAGTAAATAACGGGCGATAACAATAATAACACGAAAAGAAAAAGACCGATAAGCGGCTGAAAAGAACGATCATTTTGCAATAAGCCGACAAGCTGAAGCTGACGATAAATTTCATTTGTAATAAATTGCCCTTCCTCGACGATGACTTGTCCTTGCAAAATTTTTACCGGTTTTACTTCATCCATCGCCTGTCTTCGTTTTTCTTCCGTAGCGGCACGATCGTAAATAACGTTCGGAATGATTGCCTGTTTCGTCAACTTTACAACAATTTTTTTTAACGCCGGCGGAAGAATGACATACTCCAATTCATCTTGCACTTTCGCCCTTGCCCTCTCCAATTCTGATTTCGTGATGCGCTCCGCCATAATGGAATGAACAGCCGTTACCGCTGCTTCCTTTGCCGTGTTTATATCTTCTGGAGCCGCTTGAAGCAGCTTTTCCCATTCGCCTTCGGACAAATAAGAAAACCATTCCTGCGGCAGCCGTTCTTTCAGCTTATCGACCATTTCCGCTTGTTCCTTATTTTTTCCCCTGGCTTCATCCTGAATTTCAACGATGGTGGTAAATAGCGATGAAATTAAATCGACGCGATTTTCCGCGTATTCTTTTTTTAATGTATAAACATCCGCCACTTTATTGGCGGCTTCTTTTTTTAGTTTTTCTGTCGTTTCCTTGTCTTCAATGGTAATCGGTGACCGAATCGTTTCTGTCGCAATATCAAATAAACGCATTTCATACTGGCGCGGTTTTACTTGAGCATATAATGCCGTGAATAAAAACAGCCCTAAAAACAAAAACAAAAGATAACGAACGAAGCGAACGTGATTAATATGTTCTAGAAAAAAGCGAATCCTCTCCAACGGTTTTCCCCTCGCTTTAAAGAAAAGACCCTTTAAAAAACGGGTCTTCTTCTCTACATGCCAGCCTCTTCGTATGCTTCAATAATTTTCGCCACGAGCGGATGGCGCACGACATCCGTTTCCTCTAAAAAGACAAAGGATACGCCGCTGACCGCTCCCAATATTTCTTTTGCCACGGCAAGCCCCGATTTTACTCCTTTTGGCAAATCGACTTGTGAAATATCACCGGTAATGACCATTTTGGAACCAAAGCCTAATCTTGTTAAAAACATTTTCATCTGCGCCGGTGTCGTATTTTGCGCTTCATCTAAAATGACGAAAGCATCTTCGAGCGTTCTCCCGCGCATATACGCCAGCGGTGCGATTTCGATCGTTCCTCTCTCAATTAACCGCTGCGTATGGTCCACCCCCAATACATCGTGCAGCGCATCGTAAAGAGGACGCAAGTAAGGGTCGACTTTTTCTTTTAAATCTCCCGGCAAAAATCCTAAACTTTCTCCTGCTTCCACCGCCGGGCGAGTTAAAATAATGCGCTTCACCTGTCCACTTTTCAAGGCGCAGACAGCCATCACCACCGCCAAATACGTTTTTCCTGTTCCGGCAGGTCCAATTCCAAAAACAAGGTCATGCTGTTTAATGGCGGAGACATAATGGCGCTGCCCCAACGTTTTTACACGTATTGATTTTCCTTTAGCATTTTTTATAATTTCTTCCTCATATAAACTAATCAAATAATCGAGCGTTCCTTGTTTCGCCAATTGAATCGCATACATCACATCCCGTTCACTAATGGAAATACCTTTCCGGATAAGAATCAACAAATGGCGCAACAAGTCGTCAACAAGCTGCACTTGTTCCGGGGTGCCAGAAACGCTCACCGATTCTCCTCTTGTTACGATGGAAACTCCCAGTTCCTGTTCCATCCGCTTTAAATGGGCGTCATGAATGCCGAAAAGCGCAATTGCTTCATTTGCGTTTTCCAATTGCTGACTGATGGTTACAAACTCTTCTGACATCCTCAATCTCCTTGAACTATTGGTTGTGGTATCGCGATGTTTTCAATCACTTGGTAATGCAACTCTACCCTTACTTTACCATTCTCTCTCGCTTGATGCAAAACTTTTTCTCCTTTAATCTTAGCATCTTCTGGCAATTTCGCCTTTAATTCTTCGCGGGCAAGTTCCTTTGCTTTTGCAAGCGCTTCTTCCCATGTATAGCTGCGCTTCGCTTCTTGCGTTTCCCGAAAAACGACACGTTCGTAATAAATAGGCAAGTCCCATTTCCAAAAGCGGAGCGGTCTTTTCTGTCGGTCTATTTTATAATGGCGAAACGTAGGTTTTTGAACCCCCCATATTGGAATCGAAATATTTTTCACCGCTATATAATGTTTTTCTATGTATTTTCCCGTTAATACTTGAAACGTCGCTTCCAGCGGCAGGACAACGGTAGACTTGTACCATGTTTCGCCAAAAATTTTCCCTCGCGCCGGCACAAACGTTGTTCGCCCTTCCTTTCCGATAATGCCCGACACTAATAACTGCCCTTTCGTCACATGATCGTTGACCGAAACAAGCGGCTGCCCTTTTTCAACGAACATGTCCGTAATAACCGCCTCTTTTCTTGCCACTAAATAGCGAGCACCGATTTTTTTTGGCTCTTTTGGTTCGTTTTTCTCCACCACTTGAAAATAAAACGTCGTCCCTTTAAGTTCCACGCCGATCCATGTAATGTTGTCAATGCGATCCATCAATTTCTTCTGAATCGTAACTGGATCATCAATGAAAAATTGCAACGCTCCTTTTTCGATTCCCATTTGTTTTAATTCTTTCAATATGCGGTATTCCGTCTCCGGTTTTGCCCCTTTAATATCGATCCCCCAAATCATATTGGAAAGCATAAAAACGATGGCAAAAAAGAAGCAGACGCCGACAAAAACGCCAAGATTCGTTAGCATGTTTTTGAAAAAAAACGGGAATCCCACTTTTCCCACAAAATAAAGTTTACAATCGCTTTTTCTGGCGACAATGCGCAGCCGCCTGACATCTTTTAGCAAAATAAAAAACGTCGCAATATGATCGCCATGCTTTTTTACATTCCAAACGGCAATATCGTTGCGTACGCACGCGTTAATCAATCGTTCCACACCTTTCCCTTGCGCTTTCACCCTTACGCTGCCTTCCAGTAAGTTTATCCATTGGTTCTTCATCCCATTTCCTCCTTCCGCTCCCTCTTTCGGATCATTGGCTACAAAATTGTAAAGCATTACTCATCTATATAAATAACTTGGCTTATTTTTCCTTCAAGCAAAATTTCCTCTGGCAAAATGGTTTTAATGACAAACTTTTCACCGCGGACAAGGAGCTGGCCTTGTTTTAAAAGCAAGCGGAGCTCTTTGTCGCTAAACGTGAGTAAACCACGATGATTTTCGACATAAATATGTATTTGTCCAACCATCGTAATGCGGGGAAGGTCCATGACAATATCGGCGGGAAGCTCCAATTTGTCTGTAAGCCATCTTCTCATATGTTGCCGCCATTTTTTCACCATAAAAAAGAACCCCCTTTCATCTCATACATATGAGATAAAAAAGGGGGTTAGCACCAATTGTTGTTTCGGGCGGTAAAAACAAAGGGTGCCCGCTTTCACGGAACACCCATTCCATTATTGTGAAAGTTGTTGTTGAACAAGCTTATTGACGAGAGAGCCATCCGCTTTTCCTTTTACCTTTGGCATGATTGCTCCCATCACTTTGCCCATATCCGCTTTCGAAGAAGCACCTACTTCCGCAATCGTCTGTTTGACAATTTCCAAAAGCTCTTCTTCTGTCAATTGTTTTGGCATATATAATTGAACAATTTCGATTTCTGCCTTTGCTTTTTCAACAAGGTCCATGCGACCAGCGTTTTCGAATTCCTGGAGGGAGTCTTTACGCTGCTTTAATTCGCGAGAAAGAACGGTTAGCTCTTCGTCTTCCGATAATTGGCTTTTGCCAAGTTTAATCGCTTCGTTTTGCAACGCCGCTTTTAACATCCGAAGGACGGAGAGTTTATCCTTTTCTTTGTTTTTCATCGTTTGCTTCATATCGTCATTTAAACGATCAAGAAGACCCATATATACACCCTCTTTTAATGCTTGCGCTTTCTAGCCGCTTCAGATTTTTTCTTCCGTCTGACGCTTGGCTTTTCATAAAATTCGCGCTTTCTGATTTCTTGCAATGTACCTGTTTTCGAAACGGCACGTTTGAAGCGACGAAGAGCGTCATCAATGGATTCGTTTTTGCGAACGATTGTCTTTGACATCCTGCTTCCCTCCCTCCGAGCAACAACCATTTTATTACTATACGTGTACTTGTCAATTATAATATATGCTTGCGCGACAGGTCAATAAAAAAACTTGTCATTGTTCTCCGTCCTTCCCCATACAAATTTAGGAGGAAAGGAGGAAAGGACAAGTGGTGCAATTGCTCATTTTGTTTTCCATATATACCATCGTTTTCCTTATCGGCATGTTCATGATGAAATCAGGACTTTATGCTTTATCGGGCCACCGCTTGAAACAGTGGCTGTTGCGCTTTACAAATACTCCTTTGCAAGGATTTTTTACTGGAACGGTCGTCACGGCGCTTTTGCAAAGTAGCTCCGCGGTGATGGTCATTACCGTCGGGCTCGTCTCCACCGGCTATCTTACATTTCAGCAATCGATCGGCGTCATTTTAGGGAGCAACATTGGCTCTACGATCACAACGGAAATGATTACTCTTGACGTCGGGGACAGCGTGATTCCGATGCTTTTCATTGGAGCGGCTCTCGTTTTCTTTGGTTATTACCGCCCCGCTTACGGCATTGGCATGATCGTTGTTGGGCTCGCCTCTTTATTTTTTGCGATGGGTGGGTTTAGTCAGCTTGCAAAGCCGCTGTCCTCATATCCGATTGTGGATGAATGGTTGCAAAAAACGAACCTTTCGCCTTTTAGCGGAATCATGATCGGCGTGATCCTTACGGCCATTATTCATTCCAGCGCGGCAACGATCGGCATTGCAATGGGATTTTTGAATGAACACATTCTCACGCTTCCGGCTGGCATCGCGATTTTGCTCGGCGCAAACATCGGCACGTGCATAACCGGCCTTCTAGCAAGCGTCGGTTCCACGTATGAAGCGAAATTAACCGCTTATACCCACTTATGGTTTAATGTCGTCGGAGTCATTATCTTCTACTTTTTTATCGATCCGCTTGCCCTTGTTGCTGTCAAGCTTAGTTCTGCTCCAGACGTACAATTAGCGCACGTCAGCGTGCTATTTAACGTCATTTGCTCCGTCGCTGCGCTTCCCTTTGTCCGATGGATCGAATCCGCGATATTATTTTTTCATGGCAAACGTTTTTAATAATCGGAATCGGCCGTTTTTCCCGCAACGATCGCTACGCCGGAACTTGTCCCGATGCGCGTCGCCCCCGCTTCGATCATTGCCATTGCACTTTTTATATCACGAACGCCACCGGAAGCTTTCACGCCGATGTTTGGTCCGACCGTTTTCCGCATCAGTGCGACATCTTCCGTTGTAGCGCCGCCTGTTGAAAAGCCTGTCGATGTTTTCACATAATCCGCCCCCGCTTTCACAGCAAGCTGGCAAGCGCGCACTTTTTCTTCTTCGGTAAGCAGACACGTTTCAATAATCACTTTCACAAGCGCTTTCCCTTTTGCCGCTTCGACGACGGCGCGAATATCGCGTTCGACAAGGTCATCATTGCCATCTTTTAGCGCTCCGATGTTAATTACCATATCGACTTCCGCCGCGCCATTTTCAATCGCGTTTTTCGCTTCAAACGCTTTCGTTTCCGGAGTGTTAGCCCCGAGCGGGAAGCCGATTACCGTGCATACTTTTACGTCCGTACCTTTTAATAGTTCGGCAGCTGTTGCTACCCAAGTCGGATTGACGCAAACGGAAGCGAATCCGTATTGTTTTGCCTCTTCGCACAGCTTCACGATTTGCGCTTTTGTTGTATCCGCTTTCAGCAGCGTATGATCAATCATTTTTGCCATATTATTTTCCATTACAGCAAATCTCCTTTCTCTTTCGCAATATAGAAGTCTGACATCTATCATCATACCACGATTTTAGCGGAAAAACTAGTTTACAAAAATTTTTATCGTAAACAAGAAAAACCCAGCTACCATGCTGGGTTACGAGCTTAATTTTACGGATTGCGGGATGTCGTCGGCAACAACGCGGACGAACTCCCCTTCATTATACGGATACCCGGCTTTTGTAATTTTCACTTTCACAATTTCCCCAACCATTTCCTCCGTAGCCGGGAATCTCACTTTCAAATAGTTGTCCGTATATCCGATGTACAACCCGCTTTCCAAGTTTTCTTTATCACGTTCTTCCGGTATGACTTCGAGCACTTGCCCTTCAAATTGCGAGGCATATTCTTTCGCAAGCTGATCGGACAGCGCAATTAAACGGCGGACGCGGTCGTGTTTGACGTCCTCGTCCACTTGATTTGGCATGCGTGCAGCTGGCGTACCCGTCCGTTTCGAGTACGGGAAGACGTGAAGTTCGGAAAAACGCTGTTCACGCACAAAGTTGTACGTTTCCATAAACTCTTCTTCCGTCTCGCCTGGAAAACCAACGATCACGTCTGATGTAATCGCAAGTTCAGGGAAGACTTCGCGCAAACGTGCCAGCCGCTCAGCGAAAAATTCCGTTGTGTATTTGCGGCGCATCCGTTTTAACACCGTATTCGAACCGGATTGAAGCGGGATGTGCAAATGGCGCACGATCTTATCGGAACGGCGGAGCACGTCGATCACTTCGTCGGTGATTTGGCTCGCTTCAATCGATGAAATGCGGAGCCGCTTTAAACCGACAACTTGCTCATCCAAATCGCGAAGAAGCGCTGCAAAATTGTAGTCTTTCATATCCGTTCCGTAGCCGCCTGTATGGATGCCCGTCAATACAATTTCTTTATAGCCGGCGTTTACTAGCTGCTGCGCTTGGCGGATGATTTCTTTCGGGTCGCGGGAACGCATTAATCCGCGCGCCCATGGAATGATGCAAAACGTGCAGAAATTATTGCATCCTTCTTGAATTTTCAGCGAGGCGCGCGTCCGGTCGCTAAACTCCGGAACGTCCATTTCTTCAAACACGCGCGTTTTCATAATGTTGTGCACGGCGTTAATCGGCCGGCGTTCGCGCTGAAACTGTTCCACATATTCTAAAATTTTGCCGCGGTCTTGCGTGCCGATCACAATGTCCACACCCGGAATCGCCATCACTTCCGCCGGAGACGTTTGCGCGTAACATCCTGTCACGCAAACAACGGCGTCCGGATTTCTTCGAATTGCGCGGCGTATGACTTGGCGGCTTTTTTTATCGCCTGTGTTCGTCACCGTGCATGTATTGATGACATAAACATCGGCGCGGCTGTCAAAATCTTTGCGTTCATAGCCAGCTTTTTTGAACAACTGCCAAATCGCTTCCGTCTCATAATGGTTTACTTTGCATCCAAGCGTATGAAATGCAACGGTTGGCATTTGCTTTCACCTCACTGTAGTTCAAATTGATACGAAGCAGCCGCCAAAAGATAAAGCGGCGCCGTTTCGGTCCGCAAAATCCGCGGCCCAAGGCTGCAGGAAAAAAAGCCATGCTGTTTAAGCAATTCCACTTCTTCGCTGGAAAATCCGCCCTCCGGGCCAAATACGGCTAGGAGCGATTGCCCGCGCTTCATTTTCCGAAAAACGGAAGTAAGCATTTGATGGTTTCCTTGTTTTGCTTCTTCTTCATATGCAAAAAGCCGGTAATCGGCGATTTTGGCAAATTCAACAAGTTCATATATCGTCATCGGTGCGTGTACATCGGGAATTTTCCCGCGATGTGATTGTTCCGCCGCCTCTTTTGCAATCTTTTTCCAACGTTCTAGCTTTTTATTTGCTTTTTTTGCATCCCATTTGACAATAGAGCGAGCCGCCACAAAAGGAATAAACGAAGACGCACCAAGCTCCGTGCCTTTTTGAATCACCAACTCCAGTTTATCTCCTTTCGGCAGCCCATGGGCGATATAAATTTGAACCGGCAGTTCCGTTTGTTCATCTATCCATTTTACAACACGGACAATCACATGCTCATTGGTAATTTGTTCAATTCGGCATAGCGCCGTTTTATTGCAAGAAAGAACACAAATCACTTCGCTTCCTTTGTCCATGCGCATGACGTGAACGATATGGTGGTAATCATCGCCTTGAATAATAAAATGGTCGTTTTTCACTTGGTCGTCTGAAACAAAATACCGCTGCAAAGCAACACCTTCTTTTCATGCTTTTCTGGCAATAAAAGCAATCCAGTCTTCCATCACCAGCGTTTCCTCAATAGTAAATCCCGCTTTCGTTAACCCTTCTTTTACCTCTTGTTTTTTCGCTTGGATAATTCCCGAAGTAATAAAATACCCGTTTTTTTCTAGAAGGCGATAAGCATCGTCGGCAAAGCGCAGTATAATTTCCGCTAAAATATTGGCAACAATCACGTTTGCTCGTTCCTCAATATGGTCAAGCAAATTATTTTGCGAAACGGTGACGATATGTTGCACTTTATTTAATTTGACATTTAGCTTCGCGCTATCAACGGCAACCGGATCTAAATCAAGTGCACGAACTGATTTTGCGCCAAGCATCGCTGCAGCGATACTTAAAATGCCGGAACCAGTGCCAACATCAATGACCGTATCTCCAGGCTTCACATATTTTTCGAGCGCTTGAATGCACATCACCGTCGTTGGATGTGTTCCTGTGCCAAACGCCATGCCCGGGTCCAATTCAATAATTAACTCATCGCTGGATACCGGTTCATACGTCTCCCATGTTGGAACGATCGTAAATTTTTCTGATATTTTGACAGGATTATAATATTTTTTCCACGCGGTTGCCCATTCTTCCTCGTTCACCTCGCTAATCGTGATTTTATTTTTGCCGATATCAATATCATACAATAATAAATTGTTAATCGCTTGTTTAATCTCTTCCACCGTTTCTCCAAGAAAGCTGTTAACCGGCAAATATGCCTTAATAATTACTCCTTCTTCTGGATAATCATCTGGATTTAATTCATAAACTTCCCCGAACGACGCATCTCGTTCCTTTGTTAAATCATACGGATCCTCGATCACCACTCCGCCAGCGCCTGCTTCATGCAAAATATTCGAAATTGCCTCAACCGCCTCATGCGTCGTATGAATGCTGATTTCTGACCATTTCATAAAATTCATGATTCCCCTTTAAACGCTTTTTTTACTTTTTCAAAAAAGCGGCCTTGTGGTCCTTGATGCATGCTTGAACCGCCTAATTGATCAAATTCGCGTAACAATTGCTTTTGCTTTTCCGTCAGTTTGGTCGGCGTGACAACGCGGACAATCACATGTTGGTCGCCATAGCCATAGCCGCGGACATTCGGCACTCCTTTTCCTTTTAAACGGAATTTGGTGCCCGTTTGCGTGCCTGCCGGTATTTTCAGTTTCACTTTTCCATGAAGCGTCGGGACTTCGATTTCATCGCCAAGCGCTGCTTGCGCAAACGTAAGCGGTATTTCGCAATAAATATCATCGCCGTCGCGCTCGAAAAATTCATGCGGCTCTACGTGAAAGACGATATATAAATCTCCCGGAGGGCCGCCGTTAATGCCCGGTTCTCCTTGGCCGGCGACACGTAATTGTTGTCCATCATCGATTCCGGCCGGAATTTTCACATGGATTTTTTTCCGCCGTTTTACGCGACCAGTGCCGCCACACGTCGTACATCTTTCCTTAATGTATTGCCCGGTCCCGCCGCAATATGGACATGTGCGGCGATTGACGATGCGACCAAACGGTGTCGATTGCTCCGTGCTGATTTGTCCTGTTCCGTGGCAGTATGAACATGTTTCTTTTTTCGTTCCTGGCTTTGCTCCCGTGCCATGGCACGTGTTGCATGTTTCTTCCCTTGGGATTTCAATATCCGTTTCTTTTCCGAATGCCGCCTCTTCAAACGTCAATGTCATCGTATATTGCAAATCGGCACCAGCTCTTGGCGCATTTGGATCACGCCGGCGTCCGCCGCCAAAAAAGGTGCTGAAAATATCATCGAAGCCGCCGAAACCGCCGAAACCGCCAAAGTCGAAATCATCGCTGCGAAACCCGCCGAAACCTTGATTCGGATCCGCATGCCCAAACTGATCGTAATGTGCCCGCTTTTGGTCATCGCTTAGTACTTCGTATGCTTCTTTAATTTCTTTGAACTTTTCTGCCGCATCCGGTTCTTTATTAATATCTGGATGATACTTCTTCGAAAGTTTCCGATACGCTTTTTTAATTTCTTCTTTTGTCGCATTTTTGCTTACTCCGAGAATTTCATAATAATCTCGTTTCGCCATAATAATCATCCACTCCCGATCACTCACATAAGGGTAATTTTATCATTTATTTCTTTTTGATTGCAATAAATTTAACCGCCATCTCCTTATTAGCAAAAAAGTCAAAGCCAAGACAGGCCTGACTTTGACTTTTTCCTCAATTTTATTATTTGTTGTCGTCTTTCACTTCTTCGAATTCCGCATCGACAACATTATCGTCTTTTTTCGCAGCGTCGCCGGCTCCCGTCTGTTGTTGAGCTTGCGCTTGTTTTGCCGCTTGTTCATACAGCTTAATGGAAAGCTGCTGCACGATTCCCTGAAGTGCTTCTTTCTTTTTGCGAATGTCATCGATGTCGTTTTTCTCAAGTGCCGCTTTTAACGCATCTTTTGCTTCTTGCGCTTTTTTCACTTCCGCTTCGTCTACTTTTCCTTCTACCTCTTTCAACGTTTTTTCGGTTGTGAACACTAAGTGATCGGCTTCATTGCGAAGCTCTGCTGCTTCTTTCCGCTTTCTGTCCGCTTCGGCGTTTTCTTCCGCTTCTTTAATCATGCGCTGAATTTCTTCTTCGGAAAGACCAGATGACGATTTAATCGTAATCGATTGCTCTTTGTTTGTCCCCAAATCTTTTGCGCGAACATGGACAATGCCATTGGCGTCGATATCAAATGTTACCTCGATTTGTGGTACGCCGCGCGGTGCCGGCGGAATATCGGTTAATTGGAAACGGCCAAGTGTTTTGTTATCGGCTGCCATCGGACGTTCGCCTTGCAGTACATGAATATCGACCGTTGTTTGGTTATCAGCTGCGGTAGTGAAAATTTGCGATTTGCTTGTTGGAATCGTCGTGTTGCGTTCAATTAATTTCGTGAACACGCCTCCCATTGTTTCAATTCCAAGCGACAGCGGAGTGACGTCAAGCAGAACGACGTCTTTCACTTCGCCGGCGATCACACCGCCTTGGATCGCCGCACCAATCGCTACGACTTCATCCGGGTTGACCCCTTTATGCGGCTCTTTTCCAAGTTCGCGTTTAATCGCTTCCTGTACAGCCGGAATGCGCGTCGAACCGCCGACAAGGATCACTTTGTCGATATCGGCAGGAGTCAATCCCGCATCTTGCAACGCTTGGCGAACCGGTCCCATCGTACGTTCAACAAGATGGGCAGACAGCTCTTCAAATTTTGCTCTTGTTAATGTTGTTTCGATATGCAGCGGCCCTGTTTCGTTCGCGCTAATGAACGGCAGCGAAATTTGCGTTTGCGTAACGCCAGAAAGTTCTTTTTTCGCTTTTTCCGCAGCGTCTTTCAACCGTTGCAGCGCCATTTTGTCTTTGGATAAATCGATGCCGTGTTCCTGTTTGAATTGTTCCACTAAGTAATCGATAATGACTTGGTCGAAGTCGTCCCCGCCAAGATGATTATCGCCAGCCGTCGCTTTTACTTCAAACACGCCGTCGCCAAGCTCAAGAATCGATACGTCAAACGTACCGCCTCCCAAGTCATAAACGAGGATCGTTTGATCTTCTTCTTTATCCAATCCGTACGCAAGCGCAGCGGCTGTCGGCTCGTTAATAATGCGCTCTACTTGTAGACCTGCGATACGTCCGGCGTCTTTTGTCGCTTGACGTTGCGCATCGTTAAAGTAAGCAGGAACGGTAATTACCGCTCTCGTCACTGGCTCCCCTAAATAGTCTTCCGCATACGATTTTAAGTATTGCAAAATAATCGCGGAAATTTCTTGCGGCGTATATTTTTTTCCTTCGATTTCTACTTTATAGTCCGTTCCCATATGGCGTTTAATAGAAATTACAGTGTTTGGGTTTGTGATTGCTTGACGTTTCGCGACTTCCCCGACTAAACGTTCACCGTTTTTAAACGCCACGACAGAAGGAGTTGTCCGGCTTCCTTCCGGGTTTGGAATTACTTTTGGCTCGCCGCCCTCTAGTACAGCGACGCATGAGTTGGTTGTTCCTAAGTCAATCCCGATAATTTTACTCATATAAATATCACCCTCCTATTACGCGTTATTGGCTCACTTTGACCATTGCTGGACGAATGACGCGATCTTTCAGCTTATAGCCTTTTTGTAGCTCTTCGACAACCGTGTTCGGCTCATAGTTGCTGTCTTCCACTTGCATCACCGCTTGATGCAAATGAGGGTCGAACGGCTTGCCGACCGCTTCGATCGCTTCGACTCCTTCTTTTTTCAGCGCGTCTAATACGGAACGGTACACCATTTCCATTCCTTGCAAAATCGATTTGGCTTGTTCGTCTTCCGCCTTTATTTTTAACGCGCGTTCAAAGTTGTCCAAAGCGGGCAAAAGATCGCTAACCAAGCTTTGGGCGCGGTACTTTTCGGCCGCTTCCATTTCTTGTCGCGTGCGGCGGCGGAAATTTTCAAAATCGGCGTACAAACGAAGATAGCGGTTTTCCATCTCTTTTATTTTCGCTTCCAATTCGGCAATTTTGGCGCTTGCCGCCGCTAATTCTTCGTTTTGCTCTTCTTGTGTTTTTTCCTGTTCCTCTATTCCATCTTCTTGCACATCATGCCGTTCGTTTTCTTCCCGAGTCTTTTCCTGCTCCTCTAACGCGTTTTTTTCCTGATGCTCGTTTCCTTCATATTCCTTTATTTCCTCTTGCCGCTCCACATTTGGCGGCTCTTGTTCATATGTAGCTTGTTCTTGCGCTACATCGCGTTCTTTCTCCATCGGTTTCACCTCCCTTTAAAGCGATGTATGTATGTATAAATAGTCACAAGGAAAGGATGGATTGTAGACATCCATCCATTTATCCAATATGACCAATGTTAGTTATTTTGATACCATTTGGTTAATACGGTCGATAAATCGGAAGCGACCCTGTTTAAAATGGTAATGACGCGGGAATATTCCATTCGCGTCGGCCCAAGGATAGCAATCGTCCCGAGCTGCTCTTTGCCGATTGAATACGTAGCGGTAATAAGGCTGCAGTTTTCCATTCCGCTTAGCTGGTTTTCTCGGCCGATCGTTACTTGAATTCCTTTTCGATTATGTTTGCGCAACAATCGGTAAAAATCTTTTTCTTGCTCAATCATTCTCATTAGTGAACGGACTTTTTGAATGTCGCTAAATTCAGGCTGGTTTAACATATTCGTTTTCCCGGCAAAAAACATTTTTTCCTCTTGCGGGATGTCCAGCGTATCGGCAATGGTTTTCAACATGCTATCATAGTTGTGAATATGCATGCGCAAAACGTCCGCCACTTCTTTATAAATTTTATCTTTTAAATCTATAAGCGGAACGCCGATCAACCGTTCGTTTAAAATATTGACCATTTTTTCAAGGTCAGAAGGGTCTACAGAAGCAGGAACAGTAATCACGTGGTTCTCCACATGACCCGTGTCTGTAACGATAATCGCCACAGCCGTTTGTTTATTCAGCGGAATAATTTGAATCCGTTTCAGCTTATTGTCTTTCACGGCAGGCCCAAGGGCGATCGACGTATAATTCGTTAAATCAGACAAAATTTGCGCCGATTTTTGCACCACTTTCTCCAGTTCATAAATTCGTTCGGCAAAAATCGATTTGATTTTTTGAATATCTTCCTGCGTCAAACGTTGCGGGGACAACAAATGGTCGACATAATAGCGATAGCCTTTTTCCGACGGTACTCTGCCCGATGAAACATGCGTTTTTTCAATATATCCAAGTTCTTCTAAATCAGCCATTTCATTGCGGATCGTCGCCGAACTCAAAGAAATTTCATGTTTTTTTGACAACGTCCGCGAACCGACAGGCTGTCCTGAACGAATAAAATCATCAATAATGACTTGCAAAATAAGCAGTTGGCGATCCGTTAACACGCTTATCACCTCTGTTAGCACTCAAACACCCCGAGTGCTAAATCTATTATTAAAGTATCAAATCCATATGCCAATGTCAATGTTTAGATTCCGCCGATAAACGCTTGAAACACCTCGTTGCCGAGCAGTTTCCCGCGGTGGGTCAAGCGAATATGCGTTTCCGTTTCTTCAAGCAACCCTTTTTGTTTTTCCATAGCAACTGCCCGCCCAAACACATCGTGAATGCTCATCCCAAACTTTTCGAGAAAGCGCCGCTTCGATACTCCTTCCGTTTTCCTTAGCCCTAAAAACATCTCTTCTTCCATTTGTTCCGATATTGTTACATGATGGGCTTCCAAATACGGAAAACCTGTTTCTTGAACTTTCGCAATATATTTTTTGATCGGTCTGACATTGGCGCGGCGGACGCCGCCTACATAGCTGTGGGCGCCGGCACCAATTCCATAATATTCTTCATTATTCCAATACGTTAAATTATGGCGGCTTTGAAAACCGGGGCGGGCATAATTGCTTATTTCATATTGGTGATACTCGTGCATTTCCATTTGCCGCATCGCTTCTTCATACATTTGCGCTTCTTCTTCCTCGCTTGGCAGCAGCAATTTTCCTTTTCTCATTAAGTTGTAAAAAACCGTTTTTGGTTCAATAATGAGCGAATAAGCAGAAATATGTTGAATGTCAAGAGAAAAGGCGATTTCTAAATCTGCTTGGAACTGCGCTAACGTTTGTTGCGGCAGCCCGTACATTAAATCAATGCTAATATTTTCAAAGCCGGCTTCTTTTGCTAACGCAATCGTTTTTATGACGTCTTCATAACGATGAGTCCTCCCGATCGCTTTTAATAATGAATCATTAAACGTTTGCACGCCGAAACTTAAGCGATTGACCCCCGCTTCTTTTAATAACTGCAGTTTTTCTTTGGAAAGTTCGTTCGGGTTTGCTTCGAATGTAAATTCGACTTCATCGACAGAAAAGCGAAAATGTTTATAAATGCTCTGCAGGAAAAAGTCAAGCTGCTCCATTTCTAAAACAGTCGGCGTTCCCCCGCCAACAAACAGCGTATCAAGCCGGTCGGTCGGAAATGCTTCCATCGTCCGTTTCATTTCGCTTTCCATCGCTTGCAAATATTCATCGACCGGCTGCCCGTGAAAAAACACTTTATTAAAATCGCAGTAATAACATATTTGCGCGCAAAACGGAATATGGAAATATGCTGATTTTGCCACGGTATACATCCTTTCTGAAAAATAAACAAGGCTGTGAAAAAGACAGCCTTGCATGATCCTAATTACTTTTTATTGTCATCGATTTTCAAGATCGCCATAAACGCTTCTTGCGGCACTTCCACCGAACCGATTTGCTTCATGCGTTTCTTTCCTTCTTTTTGTTTTTCTAAAAGTTTGCGTTTCCGCGATACGTCCCCGCCGTAACATTTCGCTAAGACATTTTTCCGCAACGCTTTAATCGTCGAACGGGCGATAACCTTGTTGCCGATCGCCGCTTGCACAGGCACTTCAAACTGTTGCCGCGGAATTAAATCTTTCAATTTTTCTACAATCACTTTGCCGCGTTCATAAGCGGAATCGCGATGAACGATGAAGGAAAGGGCATCAATTTTTTCGCCGTTCAGCAAAATATCCATTTTCACAAGATTCGACGGTTTATAGCCGATCAGTTCGTAGTCAAATGACGCGTACCCTTTTGTGCTTGATTTTAGCGTATCAAAGAAATCATATACAATTTCTGACAACGGAATTTCGTAAATCAATGTTACCCGCTTTTCGTCTAAATATTGCATATCAACGAAATTGCCGCGTTTCCCTTGGCACAGTTCCATCACCGGCCCGACATAATCGTTTGGCACCATGATCGTCGCTTTTACATACGGCTCCTCGACATGGTCGATTTTTTGCGGTTCCGGCATGTTGGACGGATTGTCGACTTGGACTTCTGTGCCATCCGTTAAATATACTTTGTATACAACGCTTGGCGCTGTTGTGATTAAATCAATGTTAAATTCGCGTTCAATGCGCTCTTGAATGATTTCCATATGCAGCAATCCTAAAAAGCCGCACCGGAAACCGAACCCAAGCGCTTGCGACGTTTCCGGTTCAAAGTGCAAGGCGGCGTCGTTCAATTGCAATTTTTCCAGCGCCTCGCGCAAATCGTTATAACGCGCTGTATCAATCGGATACATGCCGCAAAATACCATCGGGTTTAGCTTGCGGTATCCCGGCAGCGGCTCTGTTGCCGGATTTTCTGCATCGGTAATCGTATCACCGACACGCGTGTCGCTCACGTTTTTAATGGACGCCGTTAAATAGCCGACATCGCCGACTGTTAATTCATCGACTTGCTTTGGCTTCGGTGTAAACACGCCGACTTCTACTACTTCAAACTCTTTGCCTGTCGACATCATTTTAATTTTTTGCCCGGGCTTTACCGTTCCGTCGACTACACGAATATAAGCAACCACACCGCGATACGAATCGTACAGCGAGTCAAAAATAAGCGCTTTTAGCGGCGCATCCGGATCGCCGGACGGCGCCGGGATTTTCTCAACGATTTTTTCTAAAATTTCTTCAATGCCGATGCCGACCTTCGCAGAAGCGAGAACCGCTTCCGACGCGTCAAGCCCGATGACCTCTTCGATTTCTTGGCGAACGCGCTCCGGATCGGCGCTTGGCAAGTCAATTTTATTAATGACTGGCAAAATTTCCAAGTCATTATCAAGCGCTAAATAAACGTTTGCTAGCGTCTGCGCTTCGATTCCTTGCGCCGCGTCAACAACGAGAATCGCTCCTTCGCAAGCGGCAAGGCTTCGCGACACCTCGTACGTAAAATCGACGTGCCCAGGTGTATCGATTAAATGAAAAATATATTCTTCGCCGTTTTTCGCTTTATACTTTAACTGAACGGCGTTCAACTTAATTGTAATCCCGCGCTCCCGTTCCAGTTCCATCGAATCTAGCATTTGTTCTCTCATTTCCCGTTCGGAAAGCGCTCCCGTTTTTTCTAAAATGCGGTCTGCTAGCGTCGATTTTCCATGATCGATATGAGCGATAATGGAAAAGTTGCGAATCCGATCGCGTCGTTTTAATCTCTCTTCCCGATTCATCATTTTCTCACTCCTACTATTCCCGTAACTACACTAGCTTTGATTATAGCAACACAACAAGCAAGATTCAATGACATAGTTTTTCATAAAAAGTGAAGCGGTTCAACATTTTTGGTAAGTTTGCCTAATCCTTTGTTCATCCGCGTTGTGCATCGTAACCGCAAAAATAAAAACATCGGCGAATGTTATCTATAGCTCGCCAATGTTTGCGCAAAGTTTTTCTATTCATCCATAAGAAATGCCAGTTCATTTTCCTAACCATTTTTCTAAAAGGAAAAGCATTTTCTCCGTCAGCGATTTGACCGCTTCGGCAAACTGTTTGCCAAGTTCGGAAAACAGATTAAACGTTCTCATCGTTTCGATTTTTTCTTGCTTTTTTTGTACATCTTCCACTATTACTTTATTTCCGAAGACGGACGCTTCTACTTCGCCGTTTTGATCTTTTGAAATATGAAAGACGGATGGAAACGCTGGATCATCAAATCCTTTCATCTTCCGCAAGCCTTCATTTGCCTGCTGCATGCCGAGCAACACCCCGAAAAAAAGAATCATTACTGCTAAAAAAAATTGAATAGTAAATTTCAGCAAAAATCATCCGCTCCTTTACCGTTTTTCCGCCGGTGCGGGCGCTTGTACTTTTTGCGCCTGCCAATAATATTCGCTGAACACATCAGCGACAGCGGATGCAGAGCGAAACAGCTCTTCAAACGTATTGTCGACTCCCCCGAACTCAATTAACAGCGCATTTTCCGACAAATCTTGGTTAAACTTTCCGTTCGTTTCTGCCCCTTTTTTCTCAATCACTCCCCGACTAAGCCCTGGATATTTTTTTTGCAATAAATGGTGTAATTGCGTGGCAAGCTGCAAATTTTTTTCATACTTCGCGTTTTCCCCGCCGATGATAAACGCCACGCGGGCATAATCCACGCCATGAATCGTGATGGTCGTATATTTTCGTCTTCTTGAATCACGGTGAATATCGATGAAATATTGCAAATCGCGATTGCGGCTCATCGCTTCGACCACCGTTTTTCGTGACATATCGTACGCTTGGTAGTATTTCATGCCTTTTTTCTTCAGTTCCCCTTCAATGTCAATCGTACTTACTTCCGCGCCAATTCCCCGTTTTTCCATTTCCTCCGCTAGCTTTTCCCCAACTTTCGTGACATTCACCGTACGATGGAACGCCAAATCAGGATCAGTAACTCCTTTTAAAGCCGGCAAGTACGATTCACGTGTATGCGTATGGTAAATATATACGACGTTTCTTCCCCCCGTCGTTTGCGTCGGCGGGGGAACTTGTTTTTCCTCGTGCTTCTTATCCGCTTCTTCCAAACTCTCTAAAGATGCTTGACGTTCTGCAAGCATTACCTCAAGCGGCGGAGCAGATTCGTACGGCATGTTTGTATAATCCGTTCCTTCCCCAGCAACAATAATTTTACTATCATATAGCGCAAATCCCGGAAGTTCACCGCCAAGCAGGCTGCGCGGGTCGTCCGGGTTAATGCTTGTGGCCATGCGAAACAACAATGCCGAATAATTCGGCTTTTGCCGCTCTTTGGGCAACAGTTGCGAAAAATAATGATTTTCAAAACTAAATAAATGAACAAACGTTTCTTGCGAAAATTGGTTCGTCATATTGCTGACGGAAGAAGACGAAATGCGGTACTCCGGTTTTAACGAAGTAATGGCTCCCACTAGCATAAACATCATCATGCAACCTAATACCGCTAAAATAATCACTTTTTTGAGACTTGCGCCTTGCACAGCCACCATCATTCGCGAAGAACGCTGCTTTTTCATGTTCTCACCCTTTCCCGGCTTGTCTACTAATTAACGTATGGTCAAGCGGGAAAAGATAGAACTTTTTTCACTAATGAGTGTAAGAACCGATATTACGTTGATCCACCTGCTCGTGCAACGCGGCATTAAGACCGCTCGCTAATAAATTTGCCATATCTTCGATAAACATATCGACTTCTTTCGGAGTGACCATTAAATTATGGCCGAGCGGGGCAAGCACTTCGTAAATCAGCTTGCGTTTTTCCTCTTCTGCTAGCGTCCCGATTATACCGAGAAATGTCGAACGTTGTTTTGCTGATGGCATATCTTCTTCTGCGAATTTCTTTTTCTTTCCGAACGTCCATCCTGCTGGAGCAAGCGCACTCGACGGCCGCATGTTTTCACGCATTTCCCTTCCAAAATGTTTTAACATAAAATCAATCGTATCGCTTGTAATCGACACGGCATCGACAACAGTCGGAACACCGATAGAAATAACTGGGATTCCTAACGTTTCCTTGCTCAGTTCTTTTCGCTTATTCCCCACCCCTGAACCGGGATGGATTCCCGTATCGGAAATTTGAATCGTTGCATTGACTCGTTCAATCGATCGCGCTGCCAATGCATCAATAACGACCACAAAATCTGGCTTGATTTTTTCTACGATTCCGTGGATGATATCGCTTGTTTCAATTCCCGTCGTCCCCATCACACCTGGAGCAATCGCACTGACTGGACGAAATCCTTCTTCTACGTTTTCCGGTTGAAGATGAAATAAATGTCTCGTAACAAGCAAATTTTCCACTGTCAGCGGGCCTAACGCATCCGGCGTCACGTTCGCATTGCCTAACCCTACAACAAGACAGCTTGATTCTCTTCCGATGTTCGAATGTCGCAAAAAATCGCTGAACTCTTTGGCAAATATCTCTTGCACTTTTCTTTGCAACTCCGTATTATGTTCACGAATCCCTTGTGCTTCAATGGTTAAATAATTTCCTGGTTTTTTGCCGATCGATTTTGCTCCTTTTTCCGTTACTTTTACATATGACAATTGAATCCCGTCGATTTCGCGATCGTGAATAATGACCCCTTCAATGCGGGAAGAGCTTTCCTTTTTTTGCTGAAGGCGCTCCTCTACCGCCATTTCGTGCGCTTCGATCGCCAAGTCGGTTCGTATGGAATATGCGCTTAAATCGATGGAGCGGTTCATATCGTTCCTCCCTATAAGACGAATCATTTTTCTTCTATTGTCACCGTTTTTTCTTAATTTATTCGCTTGGTGATAACATTCCGCCATCAGTAAAGTATTTTTGCTTGAACACTCTTGCATAATTTAACCTCGTTTGATAGAATAACACTTGTTCTTGCATGTTCCTAACAGTGGAAATAATCAAGAAGGACAAAGATGGCAGAGTGACGGAGGTGAAACCATGGCAAACATTAAGTCTGCGATTAAACGCGCAAAAACAAGTGAAAAACGCCGCGCTCACAACGCTTCCATGAAATCGGCAATGCGCACGGCGATCAAAAAATTCGAAGCGTTTGTTGAATTAAAAGATGTTGAAAAAGCTCAAGAAGCGTTCATCATCGCTACTAAAAAATTAGACAAAGCGGTGACGAAAGGTCTTATTCATAAAAATACGGCGAGTCGCAAAAAATCCCGCTTAGCCAAAAAATTAAACAGCATTATGGCATCATAAAAACGACCTGGCAGCAGGTCGTTTTCTTTTTCTTGATAAAAAACTGTTTCATTTCGTTTTACCGCTCCATTTCATCAACAATAGCTCCATAATAAGCTGCCGATCCATCGCTCCGCTCTTCATTTCATAGTCCGCTTCGGCAATTTGCCGGATGGCCGCCATAAGCTCTTCTTCAGAAAACAGCGCCGCTTGCCCCATCGCAAGTTTAATCCGAAATGGGTGCACTTTTAAGATGGAAGCAATTTGCTGCTGCCCGTATCCTTTCGCTGCCAGCCATTTCACTTGGTATAAAAGGCGAAATTGATTGGCCAGCAGCGCTAAAATTTTCAGCGGCTCTTCATTATTTTCCAGCAAATCGTAAAATACTTGCAGCGCCTCATCGATTTGTCGTTTTGTCACTTTCTCCACTAACACAAACACATTTTGCTCTAACGTACGCGATACGAGCTTTTCGACAGTTTCTTGACGGATTATTCCGCCTCGTCCAACGAACAAAGCGAGCTTGTCCAGTTCGTTAGCGAGCGTCATTAAATTCGTTCCCGCCAGCTGCAGCAAAGCATCGACCGCATTTTCCTCCATCGTCGCGCCGCTTTGCTGAGCTCTTTCCATCATCCATTCGCGTAGCTCTTTTTCGGAGAGCGGAGTCGCAACCAAAACTTCCGCATGTTCCTTCATTAATTTCGTTATTTTTTTTCGTTCATCTAGTTTTTCATACGCCCCAACGAAAACGACAATCGAAAAAGGGGAAGGCGACATTATGTACGATTCCAACTTTTTTAAGTCATGCGTGATTTCTTTTTCTTTCTCCGCTGTAAAAAAGTAAGGATTTTTCACCACGATCACCCGTTTTTCTCCTAAAAACGGAAACGTTTCTGCGTCCTCTAGCGCTGTTTGCACCGGAGTTTCTTCGCAATCGTATACCGATACATTAAATTCCCGCTCTTCTTCGGTTAACACCGTGCGGATAAGAAGTTCATACGTTTCCGTTAATAAAAACGACTCCGTTCCATATAATAAATAAAGGGGAGAAAGGTGATGATTTTTTATTTTGCCCCACAAGTCAACCACCATATTTCTCTTCTCCATTCTTCTGCAATCTTTCTATGTTGAAAAGATACAACGTTTTTCTCATTTTTACAAGGGAACCGGTTAGCGGGAAAACCGATTCCCCTTTATATAAACGTTGACAAATAAGTTCCGGGGACTTATTTGTCAACGGGTCATTTTTTATCTTTTCCCGGTCGCAAGAAAGTATTTGTGTTAACTGTTGTCAATGAAGGAAATGAACAAGGGGGATATAGATTTTTTTTTCTTTTTCGTCTATACTAAAAAATGATTGCACGAGGAGGGGAAAACGATGAACGTATTTGAAAAAGATGTACAAAGCAAGCGAAATGACGCGGTTGACTCTGCCGTCGGCTTTATTGTCTCGTTCGGATTTTTTGCAACGATGTTTATTATCGCAACATTAATTAAATTTTTCGGTTCGTGAAAGAGATTGCTTACATAAGCAGTCTCTTTTCTTTTTTAATATATGCTATGGCAGCATGACAAAAAAGGTTCCTTGCTTTTTCGCGTAAATAAAACGAATCGCGCCATGCCGGTCTGTCCGCAAAATAATTACGTTCCTTTTCCTTAGCCGTTCGATCACATTCGGTGCAGGATGACCGTAGCGGTTATGTTCTCCAACGGAAATAAGCGCAATTTTCGGCTGCGCTTTGTCTAGAAATAACTCTGCTGTGGAAGTGTCGCTGCCATGATGGGCCACTTTTAGCACATCCACTTTTAATTGCGGAAAAGCGCTGATTAGCTCCGTTTCTCCCGCTTTCTCCAAATCCCCCGTAAACAGCCAGGATAATCCGCCTAGCTTTGCATACAATACAATCGAATTATTATTATCATCGCGATACGTCGAAAACGGATGAAGGACATAAAATGAAATTCCTCCCTCAGTCCATCTATCCCCTCTTGATATTTGCGCTACTTCAATATTTTTCTGTTTGGCAAGTTGAACCAGCTTTTCTTGGAGAGAATTTTCCGTCTTCCCTTTGCCGATGACTAATTGCTTTACAGAAAGGAGATGAATAATTTCTTCCGCCGCTCCAATATGATCGACATCGCCATGTGTAGCAATCAGTTTATCGATATATCGCACTCCTTTTGACTTTAAAAATGGAACAACCACATCTTTTCCTACATCCCATTCCCGCTTTCTTTCTTGCCAAGGCTTCCTCTGCCGCGGAAGCGTTCCTCCCGTATCGATCAGATATACTCCTTTTCGGTAAGGCAATTCAATATATATGCAATCCCCTTGCCCGACATCAAGCAAAACGACCTCGCCGTAACGATCTATATATGGGCTAAACGCATGAAGCACAATCACCAATAAGACCCATCCTAAACTAAAGTAGCGTTTTCGTTCCATTTGCACAAATGCAACCAAAATCACAACGGCATAACAGACAAGGAAAAAGAAAGAAGGCTTGCCAAGAATGAGGGACAGCGAATGGCTGGATGAGAAAAGTGCGACAATGTCACTGGAAATAACAATCATTTTTTGCAGCAGCCACATAAACGGGACGGAAAAAAGTGGATGCGCATAATACGCTACAAGAGATGCAACAGAAAGCGGCAAAATAATAAAAGAATAAAGCGGCACGAAAATAAGATTAAGGGGAAGACTCCATAAAGAAACTTCAAAAAAATAGTATAAAAGAAACGGAAGAGCGCTCAACTGGGCAATAGCGGTTGTGAAAAAGAGACGAAAAACGGCAGAATGATACGACATGATCATTGGCGAAGATAAAATGAGGGCAAATGACACGATAAACGATAGCTGGAACCCAACATCCCATAACATATACGGATCAAATAAAAGCATAACCATCAGCGTCACGCTTAATGCGTCAAGCGGTGATAACGTCATTTTCCGGTAATTCGCATACAAGAAAAGCATCGCCATAAAAGACGCGCGAATAACCGAAGGAGAAGCGCCCGTCAGCACAATATAAATTGGAAGAAAAATCAGTAAAATGAGCGTCGCCGTTTCCTTTGTAATAAAGCGATTCAAAATGGAAAACGCCGCTCCGACTAATAAAGTTACATGCAACCCAGAAATTGCTAACAAATGGATGAGTCCAAGTTTTTGGTATCCTTCCAACAGCGATTCGTCTAATTCCGTCCTCTCGCCATATAAAAGCGCTTGAACAATTCCAACCGTTTCCGATGGAAAATGCGTTTCAATCACATGAAGTCCTTTTTCGCGGAGCAAAAGCAGCCTTTCATACAACGTCGGGGACATGCGGCGGCAATGTTGCGGGGAAATCGATTGAGGCTTAAGAATCCAATGAATGTGGCGAAATCGCAAATAGCGGCGATAATCGAAAGCATTAGGATTTCGCGGCAACGCTGGGCGCTCAAGCGTTCCTTTCACCGTACATACCGTTCCAGAAGCCAAAAGCGAAGAAAGCTGTTGTTTTTCCTGCACCGATTTCATATAGTAAATAAGCTGCAGCTTTTCTTTTTTCCCCACTTCTACCATCGCTTTTAGCTGATCCCCATCCATTGTAACTGGAGCGATAAAACGGATGGAAAATAAAGTCATGCGGCTAGACAATTGCGTTTCGTTATGGCTGTCTATATAAACGATGTACATATAAAAAATGCAGATTGTCATCAGCGAAACAAGAAAGAGGCGCCTTTTTCGCACAAAAAGGAAAATCGCGTAAAGCACGATAAACAACAAAGAGACGCTTGACCCTGTGTAGCCAGCCGCTATCCCTGCGATGGCGGCAATCGCCGCATAAACGATATTTCCACGCATTGTTACGCCCCTTTCTCATGAGATGCCCGTTCAGCGCTGGAGAAGCGACAAAATTTCTTTATTAAACGGCACATGCTCTACGCGAACTTTCGCTTGTTGAAAAAGTTCCAGCGCATACGGATCGTTTTTATAATCTTTTGCATAATATACAGCGCGAATTCCGCTTTGAATAATCGCTTTGCAGCAATGCAAACATGGAAAATGGGTTACATACATCTCTGCTCCTTCCGTCGGTACGCCGAATTTCGCACATTGGATAATCGCATTCATCTCCGCGTGGATCGTGCGAACGCAATGACCATCAATGACATAACACCCTTCGTCAATGCAATGGGCCCCACCGGCGATTGAACCGTTATATCCTCCGGCAATAATTCGTTTGTCACGGACGATGGTGGCGCCAACCGCCAATCGCGTGCAGGTGCTGCGCAATGCCAACAAATGGCTTTGTGCCATAAAATATTGATCCCACGTAATTCGTTCCATATTTCCTCCCCCGCTTGTCCAGTAAACTTATTTCACGCGCGCATACCTCTAGTGTAAGGCGCAGCCAGCAAAGCGTCAACGATATTACGGCACAACAATTTGCTCTTTTATTTTTTCCAGCGTTTTTTCGCCAATGCCTGTAACATTTAGCAAATCTTCCACTTTTTTAAATGGGCCGTGTTCTTCACGATAGGCAATAATAGCCGCCGCTTTCGTTGGACCAATCCCCGAAAGCTGCAATATTTCTTCTTCCGATGCTGTATTAATGTGAACTTTCTTAGAATCACTTGAAGGAATAAGCGGAGCATCTGTGGAAGAAACGTTCGTTTCCCCACGAGCCGGTACATAAATCATCATCTCATCATGTACTTTTGCTGCCAAGTTGACCTTTGTTTGATCCGCTTCTTTTGTAAACCCTCCCGCCATCCCCACCACATCGTTGACGCGTGCCGTGTCTGTTATTTCGTATACTCCCGGCCGGACGACCGCTCCCTTTATATCGACAACAATTGTTTTCGATTGCACTTTTTCTTTTTGTTTTTCCGCTGCTTCCTGCACCATTCGTTCCGCCGTTAGCACAGAACCTTGCTCCTTTTCGTTCATTTCATTGTTACGAAACAAAATCGCAACCACCGCGATAAACACCGCCAAAAGGAGGATGTACCACCGTTTATCATACTTTTTGATCGCTTCCCACATATTCATCATCCTTTCAAATTAGTCATAAAACAAATAAAACATTCATACATATCGTTGAAGAAACTATCGGTTACTGTATCAAGGAAGGGGGAAAAGCATGAAAATCGGAATGATCGGGACAGGAAATATGGGAAGGATTTTAATTGAAGCGTTTCTTGAATCCGGTGCCGTTAAAGAAGACCAGCTTATTATTACCAATCGCACATTGGAAAAAGCGTTAGACATCCAGCGTCACCATCCAGACGTCTACGTTGCTTCTAGCGCAGAGGAAGTGGTGCAGAAAGCAATCATCGTGTTTTTATGTGTCAAACCGTTAGATATTCACCCCCTTTTGCAGCAATTGGCTTCTTTGTGGACAAAGGAACATTGTCTCATATCGATTACAAGTCCTATTAGCGTTCAGCAGCTGGAAGCAACCGTTCCTTGCCATGTAGCGCGTGTTATCCCAAGCGTTACAAACCGAGCGCTTTCTGGAAGCACACTAATCACATTTGGGCAGCGCTGTTCCCTCTACTATCAAACCTATATAGAAAAGCTGTTTCGCCACATTTCTGTTCCTTCCTATATTGATAATGAAATTACGCGAATCGCTTCAGACATCGCAAGCTGCGGCCCCGCTTTTTTCAGCTATTTGCTTCAGCGGTTTATAGAGGCTGCCGTGAAAAAAACAGCGATCACAAAAGAACAAGCAACGGCGTTAACCAATGACATGATTATCGGATTGGGGGAATTGTTGAAAAGCAATCTTTACACACTTCCAGCGCTGCAAGAAAAAGTTTGTGTGAAAGGCGGTATTACCGGGGAAGGGATTGCAGTGCTTGAAAAGGAAATGGAAGGGGTATTTGAACAAGTATTTGCCAAGACACAAGAGAAATTCAAAGATGACATCGAAAAAGTAAAAAAGCAATTCAATGGTTAAATTCGTGAAAAAAGAAAAAAATCCTGCTGAACAAAACAAAAAAAGCTATCTCAAATTTAAGATTTTAAGATTGATAAACAACAAGAACGGCTTTTCTGCCGAAGCCGGCTCGCCCCGCTTTAACAGGCTTTGGCAGAAAAGCATAACGTTTTCAGAGCGGAAGGAGCTGCTGCTTCATGCTCTTCGGCAAAAACGGACATCGCTCATTTTTTCGCGACAAAAAAGATGCGCTCAGACGTTTCGCTTGGCGCTTCATCGGTAAAATCTGCGGTTATTTCCAGTACGGCAAATCCCGCTTCCGTCAGCCATTGTTTATATTGAGCGATTTCATATGTGCGCTGCCGGTGCAGTTCGTCATACCGTTCATATGTTCCGCCGTCGCCGCGTACGAAAAACGTTAACTCATGCTCAACGCTATGCGGCAATGAAAACGGATAGCAAGACCAAATATAGCTAATTTTCTCGTCATTACTTGCAAATACCGCACCTTGAAAAACATGGTCTATTTTATACGTGGAATGAACGTCAAACAACAACAGCCCATCTTCTCTTAACAGTTCATAAATGCGCAAAAACGTTTGCCGAACTTCGTTTTCTTCCAATAAATAGTTGAGGGAATCGCAAAAAATCGTGGCACAATCAAATGATGAAAATCCTTCTAGTTCCGCCATATTTTGTTGAAAAAATTCAATCGCGACATGTTGCGTTTCCGCTTTCGCCTGTGCAATAGCAAGCATATTTTCCGACAAATCGATGCCTGTGACCAAAAATCCTTCTTTTGCCAGCCGAATCGCCAATTCTCCTGTGCCGCATCCAACATCAAGAATGCGTTTCGCCTCTTTGCGCCCATATTTTTTAAGCTTCTTTTGCACAAACGACTGCCATTTATCATACGGCGCTTCATTCATTAACGCATCGTACCAATATGCGAATGACTCGTACGTCACTGCTGCAACACGCTCGCTACATCTTCAAGCGGCGCATCTCCCCATAAACGCTCTAAATTGTAATAACTGCGTTCCTCTTTATCAAAAACATGAACAACAATATCGCCTAAATCGACTAAAACCCATTTTGCCTCACGAAATCCTTCTACCCGTTTCACAGAAATATGATGCTCCTCGGCTTTCTCTTTTATTTCCCGAGCAATCGCCTGCACTTGCTTTTCCGAATTGCCATGGCAAATAACAAAATAATCGGCGACAAGGGAGATGCCTTTCATGTTCAAAACAACGATATTTTCCGCCTTTTTATCATCGGCTGCCCGCACGATCAATCGCAATATCTCCTGTTCCGTCATTCTTGAGATTCCCCCTTTATTTCCATAATTAATGAATTATACGTGTGAATCGTATCTGGATAAATCGGTTGGTCTTTTTTCAGCAAAAATTGAATCGTATTTTGCAACGCTTTCGTTAGCGCCCGATTAAGATCGTGTTTTGCAAGATCGCGAACTTCATCTACTCCCGGGAATATGCGTCCAGGTTCAATATAATCGGCAAGATAAATCACTTTTTCCAATAATGTCATATTTGCGCGTCCTGACGTATGATAACGAATCGCGTTTAGTATGTCTTCATCTTCAATCCCGACTTCCGTCTTTACTAAATAAGCCCCCACTGGAGCATGCCATAATTCAGCATTGTAAGAAAGCAAATCGTTTGGCATATTTTGCTCCAAAATGATTTGTTTCATTTCCTCTTTCGGGCGATACTTCGCATAGTCGTGAAAAATAGCTGCCAATTCCGCTTTTTTTACATCTGCTCCATACTGCTTGGCAAGCTTGATTGCTGTCTCCATGACGCCAATTGTATGTTGATAGCGGTGTTCTGTCAATTGTTTTTTAACGATAGTTAACGCTTCTTGTCGTTCCATATAGTTTCTTCTCCTCTATATAAAGTCTTACGCATTCTGGCACTAAATACCGAATCGTTTGTCCTCTTCTGACCCGATCGCGAATCATTGAAGAAGATACCGCAAACTGCGGAACTTCCACTTCGATAATCGGATAAGACGTTTTAGTGGAAAATCCCGGACGCTTGACACCGACAAATGTCACTAACTGAACCAGTTCAGCAATTTTATACCAGTGCGGCAAATATTCCACCATGTCTGCACCGATAATAAAATAAAACTCATCATCTGGGTGCATCGAAAGCAGCTGACACATCGTATCATACGTATATGATGGTCCTTCTCTTTCTAATTCAATCGTTTCAATATGAAACCGCGGATGATCAGCGATCGCTAGTTCAAGCATACGCAAGCGATCTTCGCTTTTCGTCACTTGTTCATGTTGTTTATGTGGAGGGATGCGATTCGGCATAAACCAAATTTCCGACAACCGCAACGCATGAAGCACTTCGTTAGCCATTAATAAATGCCCGTAATGCGGCGGATCAAACGTCCCTCCAAAAATCCCAATTTTTTTCATATACTTCCCTCCGCCATGCGTATGCGCAACTTTGCCGTTTAGCGCGGCAATATAATTTGCTTGTTTTCCTTTGACTCCTTATACAATACAATCGTATTCCCAATTACTTGTACAAGTTCCGCGCCCGCGCCCCGTGCAAGCTGCTCGGCGACGACATGGCGGTCTTCCTCGCAGTTTTGCAGCACGCTCACTTTAATAAGCTCGCGCGCTTCAAGCGCGTCGGCAATTTGCTTAATCATATTTTCGCCTACTCCACCTTTTCCCACTTGGAAAATCGGCTTCAAATGATGAGCTTTCGCCCGCAAAAAGCGTTTTTGTTTTCCCGTTAACATATGTTACCTCCTAAGCTGTTCGATCACTATTTTTTTCATACGTTCGACGTCCGGAAACACCCCTGTCCATTTTTCGAACGCTAACGCTCCTTGATATACAAACATGCCGACTCCATTTTGAACAATCGCATTTCTTTTCCGGGCTTCTTTTAACCATTTCGTTTCTAATGGGTTGTAGATAATATCGGACACGACCGTTCCTTCTTTCATATTCGCAAGGGAAATCGGCATTTCCTCCATGTGAGGATACATCCCGACAGACGTCGTATTAATGAGAATATCATAATCTCCTAAACGTTCTTCCGCCTCATTTAGCGAGTAAGCGGTCGAGGAAACAGCGGCATCGCATTCATCAATAAGCTGTTTTGCTTTTGATACCGTTCGGTTACAAATATCGATTTGTTTGACGCCTCTATCGACAAGGGAAAAATAAATTCCTCTTGCCGCTCCCCCCGCTCCAATCATTAAAATGCGTTTTTCCTTTATATCGATGTTTACTTCTTCCTCCAGCGCCCGAACATATCCAGGGCCATCTGTATTATAGCCGATCAACCGCCCATTTTCATTTACGATCGTATTGACAGCTCCAATGCGCCGCGCTGCTGTGTCGACGTCATCAAGCAACGGGATTACCGCCGTTTTATGGGGAATCGTCACATTTAATCCCGAAATACCAAGCGCCTTCACCCCGCTGATTGCATCCTTTAAATGCTTCGGTTCCACATGAAATGCGTGGTAGCGAGCGGCAATGTTCATATTCTGAAACGCATCATTATGCATTAGCGGCGATAACGAATGATGAACTGGACAACCAAATAACGCGTATAACTTTTCCATTGTTCTCTTCTCCCCCGTATCATTTACACATACAAACCGAAAACTAGATCAACGATTTTCGGATTAAAATGTCAACTCCTTTTGGCGCATACGCAATGACTTGCGCTCCCGGCTCGTTGCATGTTACCCAACCAAGGCCGGAAAACACAATATCTGTTTTTCTCTCTTTTATGGTAAACGTATGCGCCACCAATGGTGGGAATTGATCTATATAATGTTTGCTTGGTGGCGACAGAAGTTCGCCAAGTTGCTTGGCGTATAACGCATCGGCCTTTTCCAGCTTTGTTCGATGAATCGGCAGTTCATTGGAGAAATAACATACAAAAGACCGCCGCCCTCCTTTTATATAATCAAGCCGGGCGAGTCCTCCGAAAAACAACGTCTGCCGTTCATTCAGCTGATATACTTTTGGATGGATTTCCCGCTTTGGCGTGATGACTTTTAAATCTTTTTTATCGACAAAATGCGCCATTTGATGACGATTAATAATTCCCGGCGTATCGTAAAGCGCCGCTCCGTCATCTAACGGGATTTCGATGATGTCTAGCGTCGTTCCCGGAAAATAGGATGTTGTAATCACATTTCCTTTCCCCGTCGTTTCTTGAATAATGCGATTAATAAATGTTGATTTTCCGACATTCGTACAACCAACGACATAGACGTTTTTTCCAAGCCGATGCTTTTCGATCGCCTCCATTACTTTCGCTATTCCGATTCCTTTGACAGCGCTCACTAAACATATGTCAACCGGCTTTAGGCCGAGATCGTTTGCCGATTGTACCATCCAATGGATGAGTTTTGGGTATTTTACTGATTTCGGGAGCAGATCCACTTTATTTCCAACAAGCAAAATCGGGTTGTTCGCAACAAACCGATGCAACCCCGGAAGCCAGCTTCCATTGAAGTCAAAAATATCGACGATTTTTACGACAAGCGCTTCCGACTGGCCAATGCTGTGTAAAATTTTTAAAAAGTCATCATCTGTCAGTTCTACATCCTGCACTTCATTATAGTGCTTTAAGCGGAAACAGCGTTGGCAAATGACTTCTTCTTTTTCTAAAACGCTTTTTGGCGCATAGCCGGGTTTTGTTTCATCTTCCGATTGAATGATCGCTCCGCAGCCAATGCAACGAATTTGTTGTTCCACTATCATTCCTCCCAATAAAGCATTCCTTTTTTCCGCATCATCTTTAAAATTTTCCGTTCCATCTTTCGATTCAAACGGGTCCAAAGCCCATCCGTCTGTGCAACCGGAACAACCAAAATGGTATTTAAGCCCATCCGATTTCCTCCAAACACATCTGTCAACAATTGATCACCAATGACAACCACTTCGTCTTTACTCAATTGCATCATCGACAACGCCTTTTGAAAAGCGCTTGTTAACGGCTTTCGTGCTTCAAAAATAAACGGAATGCCGAGCGGTTCCGCAAAAGATTGCACTCGTTTTTTATTATTATTAGACACGATCATTACCTTAATGCCCTCTTGTTTCATATTCTCAAGCCACTCGATTAGTTCCGGAGTGGCGTTTGAGCGATCCCACTCGACAAGCGTATTATCTAAATCAGTAATAACCCCTTTAATTCCCTTTTCTTTTAGCGAGCTAGGAGTAATGTCCAGTACACGTTTAGCAAATTGACTTGGCAAAAAATAATGGAGCACATTCATCACCTTACCTTTTTCGCGCACTGTCTCCGCGTCCTTTTCTTGCCTTTAACCATCATACATAATTTTCGCCAGTCTTTCAAAACAAACTTTGATATAAAATTTTTTCGACAAAAACCGTTATCTGCAAAATTGTGGATAAGTTTTACCCACATTATTCACAAGCATGCAATCATAATTCTACAATCTTATAAACATTTTTTCCACATGTTATCCACTAGTAGCTGTGGATAACAGAACGGTTGTTCTATATCACAAATCATGGTACAGTTAAAGTAACTTACCATTATATGTATTGATTGCAAATTCTATTCCATTGCTGAGGGAGGTTTTCAGCATGAAGTATCTATCTGATGAATTATTGATCGAATCGTATTACAAGGCAAAAGAATTGAAATTAAGCCCCGAATTCATTGAGTTAATCGAACGAGAGATTCACCGCCGTGCATTAGGGCATAAAATTAAGCTTTCCTCATAATTTGGCCTTAGGGCTTTTTTTATTTTAAATAGCCAATTCGCTCTCCCACCTTCACTCCCATCGGTGCAACGATTCGCTCATCAATTTCAATGCTGTTCTTTTCAAACAATAAAACGACGGTAGAGCCAAAGGAAAAGTAAGCAATTTCTTGTCCTTTAACAAGCTGCTTGCTCGCATGGGTAAGCTCAATGCTGTTGACAAACATCGCTCCGATTTTCACAATCGCGATATGCTTCCCGTTTGCAACCACTTCTGTAATCGTGCGGTAGTTTTTCGATAACGGACGTTTCCCGTATTTCAAGCCAAGGCGGTTGACAGGATACGATTTTTTTCCAAGCGTCCATTGCTTTTGCACGACTCCAGATATTGGGCTATGGATGCGGTGATAATGGCTTGGACTTAAATACAAAATAACGAATAATCCGTTCAAATATTTCTTTGCATCCTCGGCGCTTCCGAGCATCTCCGCAATCGAATACGTCTTGCCCTTCACGACGATTTCGCTGTTTTCGCGGATCACGCCAATGTCTTCAATAATCCCGTCAACAGGGCTAATAATGCTGTTCTGCGTTTGATCAATCGGCCTTGCTCCTTCTTTTAGCTTGCGAATAAACAACTGTTGCAGCGTTTTATAATTTTTTAAGTTTTTCTCCATCTCTTCTTGATTAATACCATAAATTTTTGCATACGATGGAATAAGCAACGCGCTTAAGCGGGATTTCGCAAAAACGGCAATTATTTTTGATGAAAGAGAATGATTCGTCAGTTCAATCATAAGACGGTACAGCCATTTTAACAAATATGTTCCCTCCAGTTTATGGCGATCATGTTTTTTACTACTTTTCATATTATAAATAAAATGAGTATAATTATTGTAGTAGATTTTGCCTTCTTTGTTTTTCACGGTAAAAAGGAGTGTGGAGAAGAATGTTTTTATCGGATTATTTAGATTACACGCTAAAAAAATTAAAGGCAAACACAGCAAACATTTTAACATTGACAAATTTATCGCTAGGCGGTTTTTCTGTCTTAACGACGTTAAAAGAGCAGCTTCATGTCAGCTTGCTTCTTATTTTTTTAGCAGCTTTAGTCGATCGCTTCGACGGGGCTGTTGCCCGAAAGCTAAATATTGAGTCGGAACTCGGAAAGCAATTGGACTCGATGAGCGATATTATCTCATTTGGGGTAGCTCCCGCTCTATTAATGTATCAAAGCATATTGTATGAATTTGGCGCGCCAGGCGCGTTTTTTACGATTTTGTACATTGGCTGCGGAGCGTTTCGCCTTGCCCGCTTTAATATTACAGAAAACAACGGCTATTTTTCTGGGCTGCCAATTACAGCTGCAGGAGTACTACTAACGTTAAGCTATTTAACGATCCATTATTTTCCCCCGCAATTTTTTATTTTCCTTATGATCACGTTGTCGTTTTTAATGGTCGGAACATTTAAATTGAAAAAAATATAAAACATAGGAAGGCTGTCCTTTCCAAAAAACAACGACGGCGGATTGGGCAGCCTTTTTTTATTTTCCAGTCATACCATTTTCTCTTTTCAATCTTTGCTATTAATTATATGATAAATGTGAATTAATTATAAAGCACCAATAACAATAATGTTCAAGATTTGACGGGGGGATTTCATTTGGACAAAACATCAATTATCGGAATTATTCTTGGCATTATCGCTGTAGGTGTCGGCATGTATCTTAAAGGCGTCAATCCTAGCGTATTGATAAACCCTGCGGCGATCTTAATCATTCTCGTTGGAACTATGGCTTCCGTCACCATCGCTTTTCCTATTCGTGAAATTAAAAAAGTGCCAAAGCTGTTCGGCGTGCTTTTTAAAGAACAAAATATCCCAACCATCGAAGAATTAATCCCATTGTTCGTTGATTGGGCAAATATAGCCCGGCGAGAAGGATTGCTCGCGCTGGAGGCAAAATTAGACGAAATTGACGATCCGTTTTTGCGAAATGGCTTAAGCATGGCAATTGACGGGCAAACGCAAGATTTTATTCGCGATGTTATGACAGAAGAAATCGAAGCGATGGAAGAGCGTCATGAAGCGAACGCAGCCATTTTTTCGCAAGCAGGTACATACGCGCCAACGCTTGGAGTGCTTGGCGCAGTTGTCGGGCTGATTGCCGCATTAAGCAATATGGACAACATCAGCGAACTTGGTATAGCAATTAGCGCTGCATTTGTCGCAACGCTGTTAGGGATTTTCACTGGGTATGTGTTATGGCATCCATTTGCTAATAAATTAAGACGCAAATCAAAAGAAGAAGCAAAAATACGGCAAGTCATGATTGAAGGAGTCCTTTCCATTTTAGAAGGACAAGCACCGCGGGCGATCGAACAAAAACTTGCTTCCTATCTTCCGGCAACTGAACGAAAAAAAATCATAGAACAGGGAGAAAAAGGAAATGAATAAGAAAAAAAAGCAAAAACAAGACGAGCATATTAACGAATCATGGCTGATTCCGTATTCCGATTTATTAACATTATTACTGGCACTTTTTATCGTGCTATTTGCCAGCAGCCAAATTGACCAAAAAAAATTCGAGCAAATTGCTCATTCATTTAATGCGGCATTAACCGGCGGAACAGGCGTGCTCGAGTTTCAAGCACCAATGGAGCAAGAACATCGCCCTTCGCAGCCCAAGCAGCAAAATAACAATAAAAAGGAACTAGACAAACAAGATAGAGAAGAACTGCATGAAGTGCAAGAAAAAATCGATACATATATTGCGAAAGAACATTTAAACGGGAAACTGAAAACATCTTTAACAGAGGAAGGATTAGCGATAACGATATTAAACGATATTTTGTTTGATTCAGGAAGCGCAGAAGTGCGACCACAAGATCAACAGCTGGCAAAAGAAATTTCCCAGCTTCTTGTCATGAATCCGCCGCGCAATATTATTATTAGCGGGCATACCGATAATGTGCCAATTCACAATGCACAATTCTCCTCCAATTGGGAACTAAGCGTCATGCGTGCTGTAAATTTTATGAAATTGTTGTTAGAAAATCCTAAGCTCGATCCGCGGTTGTTTAGTGCGAAAGGATATGGAGAATTTAAACCGGTAGCATCAAATAATACTCCTGAAGGAAGAATGAAAAACCGGCGCGTCGAAATTTTAATATTGCCAAATACCCAAGCTTCACAGAGAGAAGACAGTGGCAGCTCATCTTAAGCAACTCTTTTGCAAAGCAAAAAGGCTGGTAGTTATTTTCCAGCCTTTTATTTGTTATGTAATTCCTTTGCTTTTTAAAAGCAATGCGGAACGATAAGCAACAGGATAAAGGGAAAACGCCTAAATTCAGTCAATGATGCGACCACACTATTGATTATCGTCGCAACATTCATTAACGGTTGCTCGCCATTCCCGCCGCTAAATGAAAAACGTGCGACTTTGCTTTCCCACGACTTCTGCCATAAACGAGACTCCTGCGTAATCTTGGTGATAGGAAGAGGATAATTAAGAATTTTAGTATGCAAATTCGAATTCTTTAGTTTCTCACTCTCTATCTTGACTTTTCGCCAACAGAACGTAAGAACCATAAACGAAGCAACCATGGAATAAGCGATCATCGCCGTTTTCGCCGATAAATTTGCATCACAATGTAAATGACGGTAACCACAATTGCAGCAATGATCACTGGTCGCAAATAAGGACGGGCAATTTCATCAATTTCTTGCCAGTGGTTTCCTAACCGTTCCCCTAAAAAAATAAAGAAAATCGACCATGGAATAATCGCACACGTTGTATAAAAGGTAAATTTTTTCCATGACATTTTGGCGATACCAGCTGGAATGGAAATAGCATGGCGCACAACCGGAATAAAGCGCGCAGTAAAAATGACGCCCGGGCCGTATTTGTTAAACCATTGCTCCGATAAATCAAGATGTTTCTTTTTAATCAACAAATATTTTCCATACTTATCAAGAAACGGTCTGCCTCCATAATATCCCATCCAATATAAAAACAGCTGTGCTATCGTTCCGCCAATGGTCCCAGCTATAACGGCCCCGACAAACGATATTTCTTCGCGAGACACCAAATATCCCGCATAAGCCAACACAATTTCGCTCGGAATAATCTCGATCATTAATGCCAAAGCAATGCCGACATAACCTAAATCCACTAAAAACGTAAAAATATTTTGAATTAATTCGTGCATGTTTCTCCTCCTAAATATCGCTAATCATTCATCCGCCCAGCCTGCTCGGCAACAAAATTATACTATACTACGCTAAAGAAAAAAATAAGTTTCTAGAAGGAAAAAAGCTGCCCCTTCCCCTGGACAGCTTTTTCGCCATTTACGCGCTTTGTTGCAACTCTTCTATATACTTTCTTCCTTTTTCTTCATTGTATTGACCTTCCCATTTTGACATAACGACCGCTGCTAACGAGTTGCCAATAACGTTCACTGCTGTACGCGCCATATCTAAAATGCGGTCAATCCCCGCGATAAACGCCAATCCTTCTACCGGAATACCAACCGTGCCCAACGTAGCAAGCAATACGACAAACGATACACCCGGAACTCCGGCGATCCCTTTTGAAGTCACCATCAACACAAGCAACAAGGAAATTTGTTGCGAAATCGGCATATCAATACCATATAACTGCGCGATAAAAATGGCAGCCAGCGCCTGATATAACGTAGACCCGTCTAAGTTGAAGGAATAACCTGTCGGAATGACAAATGATGTAATCGACTTCGGACAGCCGAATTTCTCCATTTTTTCCATGATTTTTGGAAGAACCGTTTCTGAACTTGCTGTACTGTAGGCAAGGATTAATTCATCTTTTAAAATCTTTATAATATGGAATATATTTACACCAACAAGTTTAGCAACGCCGCCAAGTACTGCAAGAATAAAGAAGACCATCGTTCCGTAAACAACAATGACGAGCTTGCTGAGCGGAATAAGTGATTCCATTCCAAATTTCGAAACCGTTACACCGATAAGCGCAAACACACCGAACGGTGCAAATTTCATAATTTGGTTTGTCACGTAAAACATCGCTTCTGCCACGCCTTGGAAAAACTGAAGCACCGGTTTACCTTTGTCGCCAATCGCCGCTACTCCTAAACCGAACATTACAGAGAAGAAGATGATCGGCAACATGTTTCCGGTTGATAGCGATTCAAAAATGTTTTTTGGAACAATATTGACAACTGTTTCAATCATCGAGTGATGCTGCACTTCATTTGTTGTATCAATATAGCTTTGAATATCTGTTTTTTCTAATGATTTCATATTAACGCCGGCTCCTGGCTGAAACACGTTCGCCGCCAATAAACCGACGACAATCGCAAACGTTGTGATAATTTCGAAATAAATAAACGTTTTGCCGCCTAGTTTCCCGAGTTTTTTCAAATCTCCAACATTGGCGACTCCAACGATAAGGCTAGAAACAACAATCGGAATAACTATCATTTTTATTAAACGAAGAAAAATATCTCCAATCGGCTGTAAATAAGTAGCAACCTTCGGATTTCCATAAAAAATGGCTCCCACGATAATTCCGAGAACGAGACCGATAAAAATTTGCCAAGCTAATCCGATTTTTTTCATTTACTCGCCTCCTTTTTAAGACACTTTTAGACAAAAAACGACAAAGTTATTCTACTATTATAAACATCCATATGTCAAGAATATTCATATATTTACATACGACACTTTCTTTTTTTGTCCAAACACGTACAACCTTGCTTCATCATATACATAAATAATAGGCAACTGCCTAAAACAAGAAAGGGTGGGGGTGACAAGATGTCTGGCATTTTATCTGTATTCACATTTCTCATTAAAGAATTAATGTTTTTAGTATCATACATTAAAAACAACGCATTTCCCCAACCGTTAAGCGCAAAAGAAGAGGAGAAATACTTACAGCTTATGGCGGAAGGAGATGAACAAGCTCGCAATATTTTAATTGAACATAATTTACGGCTCGTTGCCCATATTGTCAAAAAGTTCGAAAATACGGGCGAAGATGTGGAAGATTTAATCTCGATCGGCACCATCGGTCTTATTAAAGCAATCGAAAGCTATTCCTCCAGCAAAGGAACAAAACTAGCGACATACGCAGCTCGCTGTATCGAAAATGAAATTTTAATGCATTTGCGTTCATTAAAAAAGACGCGAAAAGATGTCTCCTTGCACGAGCCGATCGGGCAGGATAAAGAAGGAAATGAAATCACACTAACATGTTATCTGTTTTCCTTTTCATCAATCTAAAATGATGCCATATTTGTTATAGCAATGTTTTTTTATTCGCTGCACCTCGCGGCTGTAATGCTCAATAAGGATCGTGCTTCCTTTTTTGCGTGCTTCATTGAGGATGAAATTTTTGTGGTTATACTCCTTAACAAGGTTGTATAGTTCGGTAGGATGAACATTATACTTCTTCAATGGCACGAATACGCTCCTTTTCCTCCTGAATTACTTCTTTTATTAAATGCTTTACCTCACAAAGAAATTCTCCGGCAAAAAAACCGAAAAGCAGGCACGTCGCAAACATACTTTGTAGCACATCAGGAAACACATAAGGAACAACAATAAAACTGATCCCAATAGTCGAAAGGGCAAAAATGAAACTTAACCAAAAATCCATCTTTTTAAAAATTTTTAAAATGAACATTATGCTACACTCCCTTTCTTTATTTTGCGTAATATAGTTTCAAGCAGCTGCAATGTTTCGTTAGCTTGATAATCAATATTTTCCCGTTCTGCCTGCCGTTTTAATTCAATCGTATAAAATATAAGGAAAGAATGAAGCATGTTTAGCTGTTCGTCGTCAAATGGAAGATGGTATAAATAGCACTCTCCATTTTTCTCTAATTGCTCGCCTAGCGTCTTAGTAATGGAATCATAGCAAGCAACTTTTTTCTTACCTTCAAAAAATCCATAATTTCGCTTTAATGCTTTTTTGATCTCTTTACGCATAATCCCCATATGCAGAAGCAGGATTCCTAACTCTTTATCAGTGAGTTGAATCATCGCTTTCCCTCCTATTTTGTTTTCCCGTGCTCGCGTATTTCTTCCAGATACTCTTGCAGCTTTCTGTTTTCTGTTTCCGTCAATTCTTCCAGCTTCATCATAAAAAACGAGTTTCTACCTATTTTAATACGGCGATCAGCAAATTGTTTTACGCGCTCCCAGTGCATGCATACCGATGGCAGCAAAATATACCCCATTCGGTTGGTAATATCCTGGGCTATTTCAAGCTGCTTGAAAAAATAGAATTTCTGCGTAATTTTCGCGAATTTCACGACTGGAATAGATGGAAAATGATAGAGCAAACTGCGCGGATCTTTCTCCTTATAATGCTCCGGCACCAGTGAGTAATTCATGGGCAGCCCTCCTTACCGTCCCGCGTGCTTTATCATGAATTTCTTCAAGCGTCCGGAAAAACTCATTTCCTTCTCGTTCTGTCGACGGCAGAGGAAAACCTAATACTATCGTGTCCGTATCATACAAACCCAGTTTGAATATTTTCTTTGCTTTCCACATCGGCAAAAATTGCTTATGCATAAATTCTCCCGTTTGATAGTCCGTAAAATGGATTGCAAATCCGCGATCGCCGATTTTCCGAACGTTGATTAACACTTCAACAATTTGGCGAATGCGACTATCGACGTTATTAATAGACGGTGAACAGTAAATTTGCACGCTTTTCATTTTACGTGTGAACATCATTACTTCTGTTGCAATTGTCGCACCGTATTTTGACCACCTTCTGTTCGAGAACGCCATTTGTGACTCATCCCAGCAACATATGCTCCCTTGCGCTTCGGCCACCTTATACCAATCGGTATAATGTTCAAGAGGCATCGAATCCTTTAATCCGTAGTTTGAAAATAGTTGAATATCACCGCCAAGTGCGCGGACTTTTTCGCGCCAATGATGCGCCAAAACCGACATCAACAACGTTTTTCCTGCTCCTAAAGGTCCCTGTATAAAGAAATGATGCGCCATCAGCGTTTTCCTCCTTTCTCGACTCCGTTCGGAGCTACAATGACAGGTTTCGGAGGTTTCGGAATCAGCGCTTCGATGGTATCAATATAGTATTGCGGATCGGCCACAAGCACTTTTCCTTCCATGATAAAGTTAATAATCTCCCTATATGGATCGCTATTCCCATGCAGATACTCATTTTTTGAAAGACTTTCCAGCAATAAAATCGCTTTGATCTGCCATTCTTGCAGCTCTTGTGCCTTTGTTGTCATTTCCTCCAGTACTTGTTTTACGTCTGAAATATGTTGCACTTGTGGAAATAAGTCGTCGGAAATGACGCTTTGCAGCTTCTCGGCATTGCTTGTACCTTGCATTTTCTCAACACTCCTTCGGTTGAATCAGCGCGACAAGTTCATTGATTTTTGATTGAAGCCTGTCAATGCAGGGATGTTCCCATTGGTCGTCTATGTCTGCTATTTCCTCCATCGTGTCGATAATGCCTTTTAATTCAAAAATCAGAAACGCCAATTGATTTTGCATTACGAACCACCTCCACAGCTAGAAATGCCGACAATAATGAAAGCAAAAAAGACAAGCCCAAATAGAAGAATTTTCGTCATATCCAGTTGACTTGGCGGATTTGGCGGACGGTAAGAAGTTATTTGCCGAAGCACGATGCTTTTTTCAAGTTCGGCCAAACGCTTTGTTTCCTGGACGGAACGTGATGGTGCGCGATAGAAAAAATGCCTGCCTTCCGGCCCTGTTGTTATTTCGCAATCATGAATTGGAATATTATATTTTCCGATTACATATATAGAGTTATCTCGAATTTCATCAATCCGTTGAATATCACTCGTTTTCTGTTCATCATCGAACACAATGAGAATATCGTTTGTTTCTGGAAAAAATTCGTCTTTTTCTTTTCTTCTTAATAGTGTCATCATACTACCGCCCTTCGCTGTTGTTTTTTCAACGTTTTTCTATTCGAATACTGCACAACCTTCCAGCCGATGAACGCAACGACTCCCACTCCACTTGCCGCCCCGGAACCAAGTACAAACATATAGAAAAACGCATCTACCACCACTTCACACCTTCTTTCAAGCTATAATAGATTCTCATCACCGAACGGAAAATCAGCAACGAACCAAGAATCACCACTGACATAAGCGCTGACGAAATAACAAGCTGCCATGATGTCGGTAAATCTCCGAATATCGACAAATACTTCCCCACATTCAGCCCTTGCGCTGTGAGGCGGCTCACCGAACGTAACTTCTCAATCCCCATATCAAGAAACGTAATAGGAGGGTTAAAAATTTTATCAATAAAACTGTGAATCTGATCTCTTATGCTCATGGAATTAGTCCCCTCCTACCCGAATCGACGATAGCAACTTAATTGCGGCAACAACCGTAAACATCCAGAGAATAAAAAGCAATATATATGCAATGGGATCTAATTGTAGAGGTTTCATGCTTGAGAAAATTTTTCCCAACATTTCAGAATACCCATGGCCGCTTCCCCCTCTTGGAATATACACCAAGCTGGCAAGAGTTTTGGCAAAGCCGACAAACAATGAAACAATCATTTTTGCCAGTTCAAAAAACAACAAAAACAGCTTTACGGCCAGGACACCGATTTTATAAAGAAAATACAGCAATCCATCTATCAACGCATAGATAACTTCAAAAAAGCCAACAAGAAGGTCAATCAGCCCTTGAAATAGCTTTTTCAACAGACGGCCAATCCATTTGATTACTGACCATATGACATCAAATAGTTTGCCGAATGCATCTGTCAAAATACCGCCAATGACAAGTGGAAAAAAGAAATGAATCATCGTATCACCCTATATAGAAAATCAATAAGACGCTCGCCAAACATCACTACCGCAAACAGGAACAAAACGGGCGCGAGATAAACCATGTACCGTTGAAAAATGATTTCTAAAACAGCCTGCAAAATATCAAAATTCATTGCTTCACACGCCCTCCTTTAGCAAGAATCGCTTTTCGCAAAAACTCGATAAATGGCCGCCAAAAAATGAGAACAAGAGATAGCAAGATAAACGGTGCTGCCCAGGCAAGGATGCTAATGACTGTCTGCATGAACTCATCAAAAGAAAAAGGCAGATCCACTTTTGTTTCTCCAACCACAGGAACCTGTACAGGTTTTCCCTCCGTTCCCCTTTCGCTGATCGGCACTAATTTTGCGTCATAGCCTCCGAAAAAATTAAGCTTCATATCTTCTTTAGGAATAACAATTTTTTGCGTTGCGGCATCAACGGTCGCATATTCTTTGCCGCTAATCAAAACTTTCACTCTCCCAGTGGTAGGGCTTGTCCATGTCACAACATAGTCACCGTTTTCATCTTGTGTTGCTGACACTCCATCCATCGTTGGAAGAGGTTCTGAGGGAGTTGTTACTTCAATGGTTACCCCATTTGACTCCTTTCCTTCGATGTTCTCCGACGTCACCTTGTACGAATACGTCGTTTCTGGATCAACCGTCAAATCGGTCCAATACGTTCCATTCGTTTCAAACATAGGAGTGTAGCCGTCAGATGTTGTTGCTGCAGAAACGGATGACGCGCCAAATAAACGGTCAAAAAATAATTTTTCTTCAACCTTTTTACGGTAAATATTGACGTGTGAGAAAAACTCACTTTCTGGAAGAGTCCAAGAAAGCTTTACACGGTCATATTTTGCATCTGCCTTTAAATTTGTTATTTCAACTATTGGTATTTCTTCTAATGTTTTAACTGTTTTCAATACTGCTACGGATCTAATTCTAGGTGTATAGACAGCATAAATTTCAAAAGTATATTCAGTATTTGATTCCAACCCCGTTATTTGATATTCTGTTTTTTCTTTAGACAATGAACTAATCATCTTACCATTTTTGTATAATTCAACTCCTATAAAGTTTTCAGAACTTGGATTATCCCAATGTAAAGCGACGCTTGAATCTGTTATTTTGGTTACAGTTAAATTATTTACTGGTTCTAAATAAGAAATCATTTGTTCTGTAATTACATCAAATTCCTTAATTGCAGGATTATTACTATTAACACTTGTTTTGTGAAATGTTATCTTTTTTACATTGTCAACTGAAATATCATTCCAAACACCATAAGTAAATTTATCGAATGTTATTGACCGGATTAGTTTAGTCCCTGCATCATCGGAATAAAAAGATACTGCTGCATCACTTGTTTTATCTGCGATGATATATATTTTTCTTATATTTACATTTTCAGTGAAGTATAAAACTGGATTAGGACCATACCTTAATCCATCACCAGTCCCTGCATTATTATCTGTTATTACCGTAGTTGTACCACCTGATGTGGTAGGTACTGCTTTTCCATCAAAATAACCTCCAGGAGCAGCAAATATTTGCTGATTATCTAAAGTGATGATTAGGAAAGTGGAGAATAATATTATAAATAAGGTTTTTCTCACTCAATCCCCTCCTACTAACCTGATCCATCCGGATCATCAGGGTGTTTTTTGTAGTATTTTGAGCCTGGCATGCCGTCGTCTTGCGGTATTGGTGGATTGCTACTGTTGTCTCCGGGGCTTGGCGGGATGTCGTTGTTTTGGCTCGGGATTGGCGCGTCTCCTGTATCCGGTGTCCCGTCTTGATTTTTCGGAATAGGCATTGGCGCGTCTTCAGGTTCTTGAGGATGTCCGGCGTCCCATCCCCCTGCATCCGTGTTTCCCGGTTCCGGCATTTTATCCGGTAATGGCGGCAAAGTATCTATTGGGTTTACAATATCGAAGCCTCCCGATTCGTCTTCACGAAATTCAATTTCCGGCGCTTCACTCTCGATACGATCTTTCGTAAATCCCGACGTATCCAATCCTGAATCAGGCATGCTTGGCACTTTGTCCTCAATGCCGTGCGTGTCCACTCCTGGAAGGTCCGGCGGCTCTGCTGGCGGCGATGGCGCTGTTCCCAGCATCACTTCTAAGTCGGATACGAGTTGCGGTACGATCGTATCGCGAAAAATCACTGCGACTTGATTCCAGTTCGGCGCAGGCGGAATCACATTTTTGATTTCGTCTAATTTGCTCATGTACTGGCTCCATCCGGGGCAATTGAATAAATCACAGCCAGTGCAACTGCCCGAACCGCCGTTTCCCAACGAAGTGTCGCTATTGCATGTAGGATTGACTAACTCTGTCGCATGAAATTTTACTGTCCCCACCAATGTGCCCGATCCGTCAAAGTATTCCGCCTTATAATAGGAATTGCATGTGAAGTAGTGTACACCGTAAAAATACTCATTTTCCCCTAATTCCCTTACTTTTACGGTCATTGGTGTGGAAAAAGTAGCATCTGTATACGAACCATAAACCACTTTTCTTACTATATTTGGATCAAATTCAACGATATACTTATCATCACTTGGCGAATAGTATGGCCCACTTTTAATGGCGATCCCACTCACTTCATAAACCGTAAACGCGAAAGCACTTAACGGATAAAATAGGAAAAAACATAACAATAGACTGCTTGTTTTTTTAATCATTTAATACATCCCACGCCTTCCTACTAAAAAAGGAGGATTTCTCCCCCTTTTTTAGTGGATTACTTCGCCGTTGCACGGCCAAGAATGGATTTGATGAATGCGATGATTTTTGGTGCGAAACCAATGGCAAGCGCTAATAGAACAAATGGGCCTACCCATGAAACCAAAGAGTTAACACTTCCTATCAAGTCTGAAACGGTAAACGGCAGTGTTAAACCAGAAAGATCAATTGCTGCACCTAAAACAGGCATTGATAATTCCTCCTTAAATCGTAATTATTTATTTCACTAGCAAAGCTAGTTGAAACCTTAATAACGCCGGATTTCATAATCATCTTGATTGTCCTTTTTATTAATTTCTTCTGCATTGGCAAAGGATTTTTTTATCATCACAATCAATATCGAAATGGCTCCAGCCGCAGCTATAATCATAATCATCGGAGCAACATAGAAAAGCAGCCACTTGACGTAGTACCAAAACTCATCCAGCCTTGCCGGGGTGAAAAACGTTTGAAATTGAGGCATTGTTCATCACGACCTCGATCTGATCGCAACGATCACACCATGTAGAAGCATCCCCACTGCCACAATCGCGATGACTAACATAACGAAGGGAGCAACAGTTTTCAATAAAAATCCAAACACGCCCCAGAAAAAGGCCCAGTCAAATACATTCCCAATACTCGACACGTTACTCCCTCCTTACCTCGCCGATTTATAAATCGCCATCGTAATGAAACATAACGTCAAGAAAATGGCCCATGCTCCGAGCGCTGTTAAAATGTCACCATTTCCGAATACAACTTTAAAGGCATATGCGACCAATGTTCCTGTACTTACCATCGCCGTCTTACCCCTTTCAATGTTTCGATCAGAAACATCGTGACGGGGAAAGCAGCGATGCACGAAGCCATTATTACGAGGTAGGTAGCCAGTATATCTTTTGGTGTTGCTGAAAATATAAGCGTGTACATTTCCCTACCTCCTCATAAATCGTTCAAGAACCATAAAAATCAGCATAGCAGCCAATATCACGGAAATAATAACATCGCCAAGAGTGATCTCATGAATGACTGCGATATTTCCTTCTTTCGTTTCAATCAATGTATGTTCTCGCATATCAACGAAATTGAGATTTGATATTGTTGACTGGTCTGCCGTTGATTGATTTATCGTTGATTGATCCGTTGGCGATTGTTCTGTTATTGATTGTTCAGTCGTTGTTTGTTCCGTCGTTGATTGATTTTGCTCATTCATGTGCATCACCCCACAATTCAAATGTACAGAGGATTTTTTCGTTTTCATATCACCAAAAAATTTTGGTCATATAGAAAAAAATCGGGGGAAAAGAAGCCTTTTCCCCCGATTAAAAAACTAATTAAATAAATTATTTATGGTTATAGCGCTGCAATTAACATGCAAAAATAGCGCGGCGTGGATTTTTATAGATATTATTATATCTTTAAAATAATGCACGTTTTTGAGTTATTACCGGAAATTTTCTTCCCTTTGGAGTAATGCCTGTTTCTAATGTTTGAATCCATTGCTCCAGGTCTTTCATGCCGTAGCCAAGGTCAAGCAGTTCTTGAGGAAACTCGGCGAATCTTCTTTTCCATCGTTTCATTCGATGAAGCGCTTTTCTTGCTTCACCGAATGAATACACACGCCGTTCTTTTCTCGTTGAATATTCTTGGCTCCCCACGTACATGCAAAGATAAATATACTGCCTACCGTTCGATTTCACTTGAGATAGGTACGCCATATTTTTCCCTCCATTCCTCGATTTCTTTTTGTTTCATCTCCGAAATGCTTTTTGTTCCTTCATTTACAACACGAATTTGCGGAGAAGGCTCACCACTTGAATGAGAAAGAAGAAAAAGAATAATCGTTATAAGCAACGCCAGCCATTTCATTTTTTCATCCTCCCTGCTTATCTTAATCTGTTAAATAATAGAGAAAGCAACCCATAACGATTGCAAATACCGCCGACAAAAAGACCGATTCTAGAAATTCCTTTATGTTCTCTTTCATTTGTCCCATCTCCTAAAAACAGAATGAGTGAGGTTGCTTTTCCTCTTCGACAATAAAACCTTCGCCGCAAATACCGCAGGTGTACACATCAAATCTCATGCTTTCCCCTCCTTTTCATCGTGTAAAGCGTACAAGCCACAATGGCACTTTAATTTCGGAATGACCGTTATGCTCCAGACTTCAAAATCGCAGATTTCGCAAAAGAAACGGTATATCATGCACGCACCTTCTTTTTTCTTAATTCCTTCATGCATCGATACTCATGGTTCAGCTCAGAGACGGTCAGCTTTGACAATTGCCGCCCATCTTCCATTTTCGTATGCCCCATCGCAATAAGCTGGCCCACCCGTTTGTTCCTGACTCTCTCGATCGCTTCCCATAGGAACGATTTAAACGGCTTTGACATTCGAATCACCCCATTTTCGTTGCCGTTGCAGCCAATCAATAAATCCGACTGCCTCTTGGAATGCTCTTTCGAATGGAACACGTTCGGCCAGTACTTTGATTTTGTACGGACGCGATTCGTCAGGCAGATAGTTCGCACGCCAAGCGATTGCCAACTCCCCTTCGCGCTCGATGAAAAGATATGCACCAGCACCGTAGCGAAACTCGTAAAATTCGCCGTAGCAATACACTAAAAAGCCCTTTTTACGCGCCTGTTCGTTTTCTTCCAAGCGTTTTATGATTTGTTGTTTATGCTGCTTGATTTGCTTTTTTAAATCCAATGACAATGTGCCTTCTTCATAGACCAAGCTTAATTTGTTGTTTTTTATTTTTATTTGAATATTAAGATTTTCTATTTGATAAAAAAGGTTATATAACATATAAAGCCTCCTTTATAAGTTACCAAGTTACTTCAAGTTACTTAAAATAGGGTATTTTCCTATATATAGCCCTATAGGGGAAATACCAAGAAATGAGTAACTCATGGTAACTAGGTAACTATATTTCTTCTTCAACCAAGTTACTAGTTACCTCGGGTGACTTATTTTTCGGTATTTCCGTTATATTTTCACCTATAGGCGATTTACCGGAATTTGAGTAACTGGAGGTAACTTTGTAACTTTCGGTGGAAAGACCGATGCCGAAAAAGAATGTTTTGTTTCCGGTGGATTTCCGTTTTTCGAACCCGCGCAGCACTAATCTTGCAGAAAACTTTTGCTTTTTCATCGGGATTTCGCTGTTCTCCTCGCACCAGTAGATATATTCTTTGTACAGCTCGTTCAATTGCACTTTCGCGCCTGGATGAATCACGCAGCAATCATTTAAGAAGTTGCTTAAAAGGTCCATTTCCTCTTTGTATTCATCCGTTGCGTTCTTGATTTCATCCGGCTCTCCTAATCCTTCTTTTTGCCACTTCAAGCATCCCTCGACCGCCCAGCGCAAAATCCCAGGAAGCTCATTCATCAGCTTTTCCGGAAGGTGCTTGTCCACCTGTTCTTTTGGAATTGTATAGGTGAAAGGCACAAGGCGAATGCGCCGCCAAATTCCTTCATCGTCGCCTTTGATGATTGGCTTGTGATTCGTTGTAAAGAAAATCTTGAACTCCGGCACAAACTCGAAAAATTCCTTCCGCAAAAAGCGGGCTGTGATCGGCTCACCGCCTGTAAGTTGCTTAATAAGCGATTCTGATAAACGCTGGCCGTCCTCGCTCTCCATGGCTGATACAAAACGCGATCCATGTAGACGCGCGATATCGTTATTGATCCCGGAATCGTTCATTTTTGCCGTAAACGTATTGGAATTCGTCTGCTTTGCATAATCGCCCAGCAATGCTTTAATCGTATTGATAAACGTCGATTTTCCGTTTCTCCCGGTTCCCCAGAGGAAAAACACAACTTGCTCGCTTATATCGCCTGTCAATGCGTAGCCAATCGCTTTTTGTAAGAAATTGATTATTTCGTATTTCACATTGTCACCATCACGAAAAATCGACTCAAGAAACGCAATCCATGTTGGGCATTTTGCGTTTGGATCATAAGGGACATGCGTATTTTTTGTCATCATATATTCGCGCGCATGAGGAAGAAGTTGTCCTGTCCGCAAATCAACGACTCCGTTAGCGCAATTCAGCAAAAACTTATCTTTGTTCAGCTCTTCCTGGCTGATTGGCAGCATCGCCTCGGCTCGTGCAATCGAGTTGAGAAATACCGAGCTTTTTTCGCTCGCCTTCGCCCACCTTAACAATTCGTTTCGTGCATCGTTGTTTTCTTCGTGCGCTGCTTCGGCGTACATTTCACGAAACGTTCGAATCGCGATGCGTTCAATTTGCTTCTTTTTATCCTCCACCCATGTCTTTCCGTCCCAAATCAGCCATTCCTCAAACTCAACGCAATAACGAAGATTTTCTCCATTTCTTGCAACGAGACGTTCAGCGTTCCCCATTTCAGTTAAATTGAATTTTCTTGGTTCCCCTTCTTTCCGTACTGGGAAAGCCATCGGTGGCGGAGAATGATAGTTCGTTCCACTCGGTTCATGTTTGAGCGCGCTATGCAAAATGGCGGAAAACTCTCGCTGATCGAGTGGCGGAAGGAAAAAATATCGGTTTAAGAAACTAGCAATCTCGGAAACTTGCTCCGGCGTATAGCCAAATTCAACAAGACGGCAACAATGGGCGTACAGCGCGTTATTCCGGCCACCTTCGTGCATAGGAATCGAAAACGGACGCTGCGTTTTATCAATCTTTTTCAACCGTTCGAAGAAAATTGGCATCGGCGACAGTTCTTTATCTGTTATATGGACCCATTCGCGTCCGCCTGTGTTCTCGCTTGGAAGCACGATCTGTCCTCTCCCAGAGAGGCGATAGTCGCCGACAAAACCGCCAGCCATCAACACCGTTGCGTCTTGGCCTTTAATCGCGCCGGTAGACCGGAAGAAAAATTGGAATCCTCGCACGGTTTGAATCGCATGAAATTGGTACCCTTCGCGAAGGAGCGCTTTGAAAATCAGCTCCCCTTCTTCCCGATCGTCAATGTCCACGCAGTCATATCCGTCCGGAATAACAAGGCCTGTCCACCCTTTTTGCCGCAGCCAGGAACGAATTTCTCTTTCCGTCAAACCTGGGCGGTTTAAATCCTGCCATCCTTTCATGCACGGTCGTTTCGCCATGCTGTAGGCTTTGTTAGGATCGCTTTCGGTATTCATTCGCGAATAGCCGATCAGCCGAATGATTTTCAACGGCTTCTGCGCCGAAGGAAACAAATGCTCCAGTCCTGCTTGCTGTTGGATCGCTGCCTGCATTACCGTTCCTCACTTTCACGTTGGAAATGTGTATTTGCCTCCGGCTCTCAAAGGGAGAGCCGGGAGTCTGGAAATGGTCCGCGAAAGATGTTATATTGTCGTTAGGAATGATTTTTCATGATTTGCAGTAAGTGTTGCCGCACTTGCTGCTTTTTTATTTGTTTTGACATATCGATCACCTTCTGCGAATATTGACTGAATCTTTCGCATTACCGTTAAAAAGAAGAAACCCGTGAAGCAAAGTCGATTTTTATTCCCCGTTCACGCAAAGACTGTATGACCTCTTCCAGCTGCGCGCGCCGCGCCTTTTTCTCCTCAATTTCCTGTAATCTCCCTAAAACATATAGAAACTCCTGTACTTCTATCTTGGCCGACTCATAATCTCCATTAATAAACGAGTCGAACATATACTCAATGCATTTCAAGCCTTTATTAAAAAAGTCCGATTCCTCTATAGAAAGAGAAATTTTTTCCTCCATTTCGACACCTTCTTTCATGTTTTTGATTTACAATGATTAAAATGGGATTTTTTTGCGCTTTGCCGCATGATTTCCCAGCCAATCTGGTGAATTTCGCGCAACTTTTTGTCCAGCTCTTCATTGCTCATCGGCGCTGGCGCAACAACATGCACGATCGTTTTTCCAAACCGGTAAGTCGCCGCGAATTGCTCCTGCTGTCCCGTCATCGCTGACTCCCCCTTTGGGATATGTCTATGACGAGGGACAGCAGGTACAACCATAGGAATTGCTGACAAAGTATTCACCTCCCTTCATGTTAAACAGTTACGCTGAATACGTTTTTATACACGAATCGTGACATTTGTCGTCAAAAAAAATTGTCCAGTCAAATTTAAGAACACCAGCAATACGTTTCGCTACTGAAACACTTGGATTTCTCTCACCGCTCTCGATCATGGCATAGGTACTGCGAGAAATCCCTACTAAATTAGCAATTTCCTTTTGCGTTAATTCTTTGTTTAAACGTCTTTTCTTCAACCATTCTCTCATAGTTACTCACCTCCTTGATGTCACGATTTGTGTATCGTTGATTTCAGTATATGTCACATATAGTGTAATGTCAACTATTAATTACACGTTTTGTGTAAAATATTTTTTGTCACTAATTGTGACTATATAATTATGGAAGAAGGAGGATTATCCATGATTAATCTAGGAGATCGATTGCATGAATTGCGGAATAAACTAAATTTGCGTCAAGAAGATGTAGCTAAAAAAATTGGAGTAGGTCGGACTACATATGCTATGTATGAGCAAGGGAAAAGAGAACCAGATTATGAAACACTCCTTAAACTCGCTGATTTATATGAAGTTTCTGTGGATTATCTGCTGACAGGTCAAGAAAGAACAGAAAAACACGGAAATAAAAGAAACCTTTTCTTTTTTGACGTCGAAGGGTTGACTGAAGAAGAAATCGAGGAAATCAAAAGGCACATTGAGTATGTGAAATGGAAGGCAAAACAAGAAAGGGGAAAAAATAAAAATGGCTAGAAAAATGCCGTCAAGGAAGCAACGACAAAAAATCGTCTATGAGGGGGTAGCTGTCCTTGTTATTTTATGTGGAATAGGCATCTGGTGGCAATTTCAATTAAGTATTTATTTCTTGGTTGTCACCGTTTTTGTTGCTATAACTTTAGGTGTAATAGCCTCTTCTTATGCACCAGACATGCGCAAAAAAGAAAACAAAAATAAAAACCCCTTTACAGGACTCCCTCAAAAAACTGCTATGAAGAAGCCCTCCAAACCAACCTCAGCGAAGAAACAAACAGCTCCAGCAAAATCAGCTTCTTCCAGTGAAAGAGCAGGAAAATATGTCGTGCGTCCGGATAATGAAATTATCCGCCTTCCATTGCAAGAACTTAACGGTTACGAATTCGAAAGACTCTGTTATTTATATTTTAAGGCTATGGGATACAAACCAGAACTAACCCCTCCGACACAAGATAAAGGTGTTGATCTAATCCTCACAGATAAACGAGAAAATTTTAAAATTGCTGTCCAATGTAAACATTACATAAATTCCGGTCGCCAAATCACAGTTAAAGAAATTCGCGAACTTGTTGGAGCAAAACGGAATCATCGCTGCATTAAAGGATGGTTTATCGCAACAACAACCTACACAAACGCTGCACTTGCTGAAGCTGATATACATCATATTGACTGTTTTGCTATTGAATTTGTTGAGAATAAAATTATTCCGTGGAAAGAGCGTGAAACAGCCAAAGCGCAAGTGGCTGTTTCACGAAAATCATACCTCTATCCTTTTGAAAATAACCAAATGATTCACTTATCTAGTATCCCTAAAAATTAGTAGAACAATTATTATCTTCGAGAATTTTATGTTTTTGTGTTTTGAGAAATTTTGCGCTATTAAGGAAATATATGTACTTTAATTTTTCCTTATATCTAATTGTATTATATAATAACCATGTCCCAAAAAATATAAGTGAAAGAATAAAAACTAAGCCCATACGCCACCATAACCCTTCATACATTGATATCCCTTCTTCAAGAGTTGAACGTATTTCTTGATTATCTTTTTTCTTTATTAATAAATCTATTATTTTGAGGATAAGCGAATTATAAAAATTAAAAAATGCACTTATAAAACTCCCTATAAAAGCGAACATGGAAACCAATAGTGGAATAAATGTTCCCGAATATCCATTAAAAAATACCAATCCTCCATCCTTTATAGAGTTTAATTCATTTATTAATAGTTCTATCTCTTCTTCGGAATGGTTAATTGAAAACTCTCGAATAAAATCATTTTTATCTTTAACAGTTTGTCCATACAAGTACTCTTTTTCCACCTTTTTCATGTATTGACAGGCGTCTTTAGAGTTAATTTTAATTTTTTCCAGTCTCTCTTTATCCATATTTTTCACCTTCATTTCTCATATTTAAATATTAGTTATCAGAAGAATTTCCTAACAAAATTAGAACTTTACTCCTTTTTCCTTAATTTGTTTTTTTCTATTGCGTACTTTACGATTTTCTCTAATGTACCTATATAGTAATAAATTTCATCGATTATATCTGACATTTTTAATGTTTTGTCACCAACTTTAAATTTTGATTTAGTATGTGCTACTGAATTTCTGAGCCAAGTAAAAATGGTCTCTTTGTGTTTTTTCCCATTCTTAGTCGTTTTCCTATCTTTAGTTTTATCGTACCACTTAGTAGTTCTTATAAATTTGTCAGTTTCTTTCTGTTTTCCTTGACCAATTACAATTTGTAGAAAACTATATAGCAAAATAAAGCGTGCTACCTCATCCTGTATATGCATTATATTACGATACATTGTAATGTAAGGGTTTTGTTTATTTTCCTCTAGCTCCTTTGCCAACTGCTTTAATTCTTCATATGACTTTGGAAAGTCAGATTCTTTTACCATCCTTCCTTCATGAGTTACTTGAGGCCTTTTCCCATTAATAAAAAACTCTCTTATGATTGGCCTACCTAACATAGCCCTATACTTAAAAGAAATAATATTTAAAGCATGCTCAACAATTTTTTTAGCTCTTTCTAATACTTTTTTGCTATCCATTCCTTTAATTTCTTTACTATCCAAAAACAAACAAAAAATAAGATGGTTCCCACAATCATCTTGCCCTGATTTCATATAAACCTTTTCAGCAATCTTATCCTTAGGTGTATATTCAACATCTCTAAATATCCAAAAATTACCGTATACTATAAATTCTACATAATTATTTTTATCCATAAGAAACACCCCTGGAACTATACTACTTCTATATACATTCCACATTTTACAAAAACACAAATGAATCTCCAAGGAAAAAATTTACTCAAGAATAAGTATTCTTAAAATAATATCTCAATGTGAGGAATACCTAAATAAGAAAAATCATAACATTGTTTGCCTTATAAACAAGAACTTATAATACACCTAAAACTAATTTTGATATAAAACTACTAAAAGGCCACCGATTTTTTTACGGTGACCTTTTAGTTTATGAACATAAAGTTTATTTTACTGTAGAAATAACACGATAAGATGTTTTCGTTTTTCGTACGCAATAATTAAAAACAAAATTATTCCTTGAAAAGAACGAGAAGCAGCCAAACAACAGGTGGCTGATTCTCGAAAATAAAGTTATATAAAAACATCAATCATTTTCCAATTTTTCACTAATTTTTTTAATAAGTTCGTTAACTTTCTTTTCCAAGCCACAAGCCTTTGAATAAGCACGTTCAAGCTCTGACCAATAATGTCTCTTATCGTTTTCTAACATTCGTAATTTCATTGAATCGTTCTGAAGGTTATTTATTAATAACTCATAATCAAGTTTTTCTATTTCGTTTGCTTTTCCTGCATTAATCTTTTTCTCTAACTTATCTTTTTCGATTAGATTTCTTTTTATTTTTAACTCCAATTCAATTAAATTATAACCTAATACCTCCATAGTACGTTCATAGGATTCCACAAATTTATATAATTCACTCAATAAGTATGGATTAATAATATTTTCTAAATTAGCCCATCTCTCTTTGATCAAAGGTTCAAGTTCCAATCGACTTTTATATATGTTTCTTCTGACTTCTTCCGGCATTTCTGGCGGTAAATTATTTGGAATATTTTTAGCCACTTCTAACTGAGATCTTATTTTGGAAAGCTCTAGTGATATTTTTGTAAGAGTAGGTAGTTGATTTACAAAACGTAATTCATTTTCTCTTTCCTTTTGAGCAACAATTTGTGTTCTGGCTGCAATATAAGCAACTATCCCTCCAATTATTCCACCTATGTAACCACCATAAAAACTTATCCAATCGCCTATACTTCCTTTCGCTAGACCACTATCCCAAAAAACAAAGAAGTTGAGGAATATCGGAACCAAAAAAAACATGAGTGGCAACAAAACAAAATATATTTTAGGATGTTTCTTTATTAGCTGCATGATGTTACCTCTCTTATAATTCTCCACAAAGAACCCCCCTCATTTCTCACACTTTTTATACCAAAGTATATCCGTTAAGCTTCTTCTGTATTTCTACCTAGTACTTTATCAATAAATAACATAAGCTTTAACAATTTTCTCTTTCTTTCCTCATCCCCTAGTAATATAGATATATTTATTTTTAGTATTTAATTATTATATCCCTTATGTGTTCATATCCTGTTTGAATAATATATAGTTTTCCTTCTTGTAAAAATCCTTGGTTACTCTTTCCATTACAAACTGAGCAATTCGAGCATTTCCTCTTTATTCAAAAATTCCACCTCTTACCTTGTTCGTCAATATTTTATCATAAACTTTATGGGAATATTTCTTTTTGTTGTAAAATAGAACATATGTTTGTATAATGGTTTTGAGGTGAAAAAAACATGACCTACGTCTATAAGCCATTAGAACTAGAAACCTTTGTATCGAAAACGTATCAACAAATGGGGATCTTTTATCCCGAACAAATCGATGAGGACTACATCGCTGCACAACTTGGCATTGAACTTGTGTACAGCCAGCATCGTTCATACTCTGATGAAGACGGAAATTTTAAGATGATTAACATACATAAATATCTTGATCCTTTTCAGAAACGCGAAGCCTTCTTTCATGAATTAGGTCATTTGTTGCGCACGGTGGCGATCAAACAGAAATGACACAAATGTTTCGTGATTGGCAAGAAAGAGACGCAAAACGCTTTACTCAATATGCGGCCATTCCATATCATATGCTCCGATTCACCAATTTTACCCTCCCACGACAACATATATTGCTTGAGATGAAGGAAACGTTTAAAGTGTCCGAAAAGCTTTGTCAAGCCCGCCTGAAGCAAATCGAACGGAATACATGAAAACATCAAGCATATATAGAAATATGGTAAATATTTAAGCATAATATTAAAAATATTTCTAAGATCTTTTTCACAAAACCCAACGTGACTTTTTTTATTACTATATTATATATATAATTTGAATTAAAGGAGGGGAATACATATGCATAATGTATTGGAGGTTGCTAAGTACTTTATAGCCAAAAGTATTCCTGGCACACCTAAAGCTGTAACTCACCTTAAATTACAAAAGCTTGTTTATTACGCTCAAGGATTTTATCTTGCCGTGCATAATAAACCTTTATTTGGTGAAAGAATTGAAGCATGGGTTCATGGACCAGTTTGTCCTTCATTGTATCGTCTGTTTAATCATTATAATTACAATGAGATAGATGATATGAAAATTGATATTAAAAATCTAAATTTGGATAAAGATGCTATTGAAATTTTAGATTTTGTTTGGGATAATCTCGGACATTTAAGCGGAAAAGAGTTGGAAGAGCTTACACATCAAGAAGCTCCTTGGTTAGATGCTCGAGAAGGATTAGATCCGTACGAGATATCTAATAACATTATCCCTCTAGAACATATTCATGCTTATTTTGTTAATGAATATTTATCAGGAAATTCAAAAAGTGACAATACCTAATTGTCACTTTTTATTAAATGAAGGATGGTGGAAAGATTTTGTGGAGTTCTCTTTTCATTGGGGTAATTTCAGGAATAATAATCACTATTATATTCGATGATGATATTAATTGGAAAAATTTCACTGAATATATATTAAAAGCAATAGACCAAAAATATCCAAATGTTCATAATCGCATTGTTAACACCTTAAAGTTTCTAACTATTTCCTATAATATAATTACGAAGAATATACGTTACTATTTAGGAGCTTTTATAATAATAACACCATTTTTATTTTCTTTTATTCTTTTTTATTTTGTCAAAAACAATGTTACCAATGTGAACTTTTTTGGTTTAAACAACTTAAAAAACTATAGATTATTTTTGGATCTTTTGGGATTTAAAGTCCAGAATGATTTTATTTTAACTTTTTTCTTTAGTTTTATTATCAAAACGTTAACATTAATCTTACCATTAAGCATTACTTTTTATATTTTTACTTATAGAGAGCAAAAAGTTTTATCGCATTCATCTATTAAACAAAGTTCACCCACTTCTTTATTAATAATATTTATTATCTTAAGTTCCTTTACATTAGTCTATACCGGCCACTGTAGTTCTTTATTAAAAATTCACCTGAAAACATTAAAGGATTTTAATAACATTGGCTTAGACTTTACCGAAAAACATTTGGGTGCCATAAACTTATTGTTCTATCTTTTTTCCCTTTCTCTAATAACTGGTGTTATTACAATTATCTCTCTATGGAGAAGATTAAACCTCAAAACAACATTGAAAAAGAATATAAAAGATATAAAAAAAGACATCTTTTACTTGAGTTTTGTTAAAGACAATTTTGCTAAAAATAATAATATATTTATATTAAATAATATATTAATTTCTCAGAGAAAGAAATTATATAGCAACTTACACTATAAAGTTGAAAGTGTTTACCAATTATTGATTCAATCTATAGATAATAATATGAATGAGTTATATGAAAATAACTACAAAGATTGGGAAGACGTATTAAGCTATATTCACTCACATAACAGAATATATTATTTATGCCCGGAAGAAAGATACTTGTATTTTTTGAGAACACACCCTCGAGATTATTTAGATCTATACAAGGCAATATTAAAAAATCATACATACCTGATTACTAAACTTTATGAGAAAAATCATATTGAGTACGGAAATAAAGCAATAAAAAAATTGTTTAGTATGGGACCGACAACATTCAAAGTTTATAAAAAGCTTCCTGATAAGAAGATAGATCAAATCAAATCATCTTATAATGAACTCTTATCCACATATTTCTCAATCTTATTAGAATTATCAATTTCATTATATCAAAATAAAATTGTTGGTATTAACCCGATATTAAACAATATAAATCAAATGCTAAAACAAGATAAAATGGTTAAGGCTATTGATATTATCACTATTTATCGATCTCTGATAGTTCGAGCTATTGAAGAAAATGATTTAAAATTTTTAACTATATTAATAAATTCTTTACTAATGATTGTGTTAAACACTAAACCTACTTATTATATAGAATCATATGACAATCATACCCCCTCTTCTACAAATGAACTATTTGGCAAAAATCTGAATTTAACTAACACAAATAGAAGAATAGAAGAAATCAATAATAGGAATTCTAAGCAGGACACAAAAACTGATCTAAATCTAAAAATAAGTGTTTTTACCTTTTTTGAAGCCATACTAAAAAGCATAGAGCTTGGGCATTATCAGTGTACAGGATTTATATTAAAGAGTCTGGTCAGTAATATAGAAGACGATATAATTAACGATGAATTTTTACATTTTGTTAGGCACAAAGGGCTAATAAACCCTTATATCGTTGAAAATCGTCTTTATAAAGAATTCCAAATTGAATTTAATATCAGTACATTATCCGTCGACTATTGTCTTGCAAAAATGACTATACTTCTTTATGGACAGCAAAAGTACTACAAAAACATTCTAAACAAAGATTTACCAATAAGTTTCTATTCGATCAAAGCAGTTGATATAAAATCAGGTATTAGTAAGTCCCAAAATATTGAATATTTATTTAAAAAATTAGAAAAAGCAAATGATAAATATGGGTTACTATATTTATCCGATGACGAATTTATGAAAAAAATAAAAAAAGCTATACAATTAGAATTACAACAAAATTCTTATAATAAACGTAATGCGTTTTCTAAATAAATTAAAAAGCACTGCCTTGCAGTGCTTTTTAATTTATTTAAAGAAAAACATCAAATAGGTTAGGGGCAAAGCAAAATAAATATATCCTCCATCACCTAATATCAGTGATTTTTCTTGTTAAATAGAACATATGTTTGTATAATAAACTTGAGGTGAGGAACTATGACTTACGTCTATAAGCCGTTCGAACTAGAAGCCTTTGTATCGAAAATGTATCAACAAATGGGAATTTTTTATCCAGAACAAATCAATGAGGACTATATTGCAGCAAAACTTGGAATTGAACTTGTGTACAGTCGGTATCGTTCATACGCCGATGAAGATGAAGGTTTTAAGATAATCAACATACACAAGTATCTTGATCCATTCCAGAAACGCGAAATATTTTTCCATGAGTTAGGCCATTTGTTGCGTCACGGTGGCGATCAAACAGAAATGACACAAATGTTTCGTGATTGGCAAGAAAGAGACGCCAAACGCTTTACCCAATATGCTGCCATCCCATATCATATGCTGCGATTCATCGATTTTACTTTGCCACGGCAACATATATTGCTTGAGATGAGGGAAACGTTTAGGGTGCCAGAGAGTCTTTGTCAATCCCGCCTGGAGCAAATCGAACGGAATACGCGGAAAAGTTATGCATACATAGAATAAATGAGGTGAGAGCATGGACCGCGTCGCTATATATTTGCGGAAATCACGGGCCGATCTCGAAGCTGAGGCAAGAGGTGAAGGAGAAACGCTCGCGAAGCATAAAAAAATGCTTTTAAAAGTGGCGAAAGAAAAGAATTTGAACATCGTAAAAATTTTCGAGGAAGTCGTTTCTGGTGACAGTATTTTGCATCGGCCGCAAATGCTGCAGCTGCTACAGGAAGTCGGCGCTGGAAAATATGATGCTGTGCTTTGCGTTGACATTGATCGTCTTGGCCGCGGCGACAAGCAAGAACAAGGACTCATTGAAAAAACGTTTAAAGAATCAAATACAAAGATTATCACCTTGCGCAAAACGTATGATTTAAACGACGAATTCGATGAAGAATACATGGAATTTGAAACGTTTATGGCCCGGAAAGAATATAAAATCATCAAACGGCGTTTGCAACGTTCTCGCATTCAAAGCGTGGAGGAAGGCAACTACATTGGCACATATCCACCGTTTGGATACACCATCAAAGATTTAGGTAAAAATGGCCGCACCCTTGAACCTCATCCAGAACAAGCTCCGATTGTCAAAATGATTTTTGAATGGTATACGCATGATAATCCGGCCATCCGCATGGGTACCGCCGCCATAGCCAATAAATTAAATGAACTTGGCTATCGGACCGCAACCGGAAAGCTATGGTATAGCAGCGCTGTTTTGAATATTATAAAAAATGCCGTTTACGCTGGACGAATTCAATGGAAAAAGCGACAACAAAAGCCATCAGCCGTTCCAGGCAAAAGAAGAGATACCCGGACCAGAAACAAGGACGAATGGATCGACGTTCCAGGAAAGCATGAACCAATTATAAGCGAAGAATTATATCAAAAGGCACAAGATATTTTAAAAAGCCGCTACCACGTTCCGTACCAACTCGTAAATGGGATAACAAACCCTCTTGCCGGGATCGTTAAATGCGGCAAATGCGGCGCATCAATGGTGTATAGGCCGTACACAAATCAAAAACCGCATTTAAAATGCTATAACAACCCTCGCTGCGATAATAAAGCCTCTAACTTCGAATTAGTGGAAAAAAGACTTATTGACTCGTTACGGCTGTGGTTAGAGGCATATAAAGCAAACTGGGAAAGCTATCGCCCGGAAGAGGATGAGACAAATACAATAGAATTGAAACAAGCCGCGATAAAACGATTGGAACGAGAGTTAATTGAAACACAAAAGCAAAAATGGAATTTGCATGACCTTCTTGAACGTGGGATCTATGACGAAAAAACCTTTATCGAACGCTCTAATTATTTGGCTGACAAAATAGACGAACTGGAAAGAGCTCTTGCCAAAGCACAAGAAGAATTAGCCCTTGAAAAAGAACGAGAACAGGCAAAAGTGGAAATCATCCCGCAAGTGGAACATGTCCTGGAACTGTATGATAAAACCGATGATCCGAAACTAAAGAATAGCCTTCTCAAATCTGTTCTTGAAAAAGCTGTATATCGTAAGGAAAAGTATCAGTGGAGAGACGAGTTTACTTTGATTATTTATCCTAAACTTCCTAAATAATCATTGACTTTTTAATTAAAAAGAAATTAATTTAAATAAATTATAATAATATGTACGCATTTCGCATACACTTTACTACAAAGTATACAGGAATACTTGTTGGAACAATAACGAGAATACTGAAAAATAACCGGGATACCCCCATATCCCGGCGTATAAGGCGGCAAGGTATCTTCCTATTTGTCTTTAAAATAGGTAAGCCAAACAGCAACAAGTGTTCCAAATTGAATAAATGTGTTAATTGTATAGAGGATTAAATAGTATACATTTCCCCAATCCAACCTTTTTATCACCTCTTTTCAAATAGAGGTTTACACCTTGCCGCCGTACTACATTTTATTTTGTAATAGTTTTATTTAGAACCTCATCTAAAAAATAAACAGAACCCTTTTTGGTTCTGTTTTTAATTTGTATGTAAAAAACAGATAACATGTGAAAGGAAACGAAATCAGCCTAATCGATGTCCTGAAATCGGAAGGGAACGATATCGTCGACGAAATTCAGCTCAATATGGAACTGGAGCAAGTGAAAAAATATATCGACGTCTTGGATGAGCGGGAAAAAGAAGTGATTATTAGCCGATTTGGCCTTGATATGCAGCAGGAAAAAACGCAGCGCGAGATCGCGAAAGAGCTCGGCATCTCCAGAAGCTATGTGTCACGCATCGAAAAGCGCGCATTGATGAAAATGTTCCATGAGTTTTATCGGAATGAAAAGGAAAAACGAAGATAGACTAATTACCTTCGCATGAAGTTCGTGTTCCTCAGACCGGAAATTTGCCGTCCGCTTCCTTCAGATTCTGATTCACCGCGGACACTCTTGCGTTAAGCTAGATGCTGCTTCTGTCTCGCAGTTTGGGACTTTCACCCTTGGACTGCACCTGTTCCGGGCGCACTAAAAAAAGTTGTCCGGAATTCTCCGGACAACTTTTTTATAAACTAAATTTTCTTACTGCTTGTTCAAGTTTTTCTGATATTTTCCCTAACAATTCCGTCGAAGCGGCGATTTCTTCCATTGCTTTCATTTGCTTTTCCACAGATTCCACGACTTTCATAGCGTTTGATGCAGCCTCTTTCGTCAAGAAGGACGATTGCTCAACGGAAGCGGAAATTTGTTCAGATCCAGCAGCCATTTCCTCCGTAATCGCAGAAACTTCTTGAATCTCATTATTGGATTGGTGAACTGCATGAAAAATAGATCGGAACACTTCCCCTACTTTATGGACAGCTTTTGTTCCTTTTTCAACTTCTTGGGTCCCCGACTCCATTTCATGAACCGCGTCTTTCGCCATGATTTGGAACTGTTGAATCAATTCGGCAATTTTTTGTGCCGAATGCTTTGCTTGCTCAGCAAGCTTTCTCACTTCGTTGGCAACGACGGCAAAGCCTTTTCCATGCTCGCCAGCTCGTGCCGCTTCAATGTTTGCATTTAGCGCAAGCAAGTTAGTCTGTTCAGAAATCTCCGTAATGGTCGTAAGAATTTGTTCAACTTCTTCAATCCGGTTGCCTAACTCCGTGATTTTAATGGATGCTTCCATAACAGCCTGCCTCATGTCATCAATTTGCTTTATTGCTTTCTCAATTTCTTCGTTTCCTCTTTCCACTTGTTTCATTACATCATTTGATGATTCCGCAATAAGAAACGATGACTCGGCAATTTTTTGAACGCCAATAGCCATTTCCTCAATCGCATTAGCTGTTTCATTCATGCTTGTCTCCTGCTGTTGTGCGCTGGAAGACACTGTTCTAATCGCCATTGTAATTTGCTCGCTGGAATGTTTGGCGCTCCCAATGTTTTGCCTTAATGCTTTAAAGGTTTCCAGCATTTCATATGTACTTTTCGTAATATCTGTCACCATCTCACGCATTCCCGCCATCATTTGCTTAAAGGATTGAGATAGACTAGCAATCTCATCTTTCCCATGTATTCGTATTTTCCCTAATAGATTTTGTGCTTCGTTCAACTCCCCTGAGGCGATTTTTTCAGCCACTTCGTTTAACGCCTCTAGAGATTTTAATCGTCTACGAACGTAGAAAAAGGAAATACCGCTAATAAGCCCAATTCCCAGCACAAATAAAAATATAAATATCATCAATTGTTCTTTTACTACTTTTTGCTGAATCAAACCAACCTTTTTTGCGTCAATATCCACCCCGAGAATCCCGATTACTTTTCCGTTATTCTTGATCGGAGCAAAGGCAGAGATATAATCTCCATATTCGGAATCATGCAGAATTTTCGTGCTGTTTGTACCTCCTTTTAACACGGGAAACACGTCATCATAAGTTGTGGTACTAGTCAGTTGTCCAAGTTCAGACGCGACATTCGATCCTTTCGGTTGTCCATCAATTAAAACTTTTGGGTGCTTTTCTTGTTCGTCAACTTCTAACGTATAAACGTAAAGCGCTCCCGTTTTCTCTCTTAAATCATTTAATTCATTTCGCAGATCCCAATATGTATCGTTTTCTGACTTTTCCTCTAAAAATTTTTGATACTCTCCAACATCCATTTGTTTCACAATATTTTTTGCAGTTTCAATGCTGTATGAGGAAATGGTATTTTCTACAGAACGTTTCATCATTTCCCAAAATAGAACAACACTAAAAGTTAATAAAATAATCATTAAACTAACAATTAACAAAGAGATTTTCATACTTAAACTTTGAAATTTTGTTTTCATAAAAATCCTCCCTTGTGATATAAAGTAGCGCATTTACATCCATATATCGTTATCAAAAAAAATTTTTATAATTTTTTACAAAAAATTTATATCATAGATGATGTCGCAAAACTAGAGTAAAATAAAATTAATAAAAATGTTTCATGAATTTTATCGGAATGAAAAAGAAAAAAGACGATAGCATAATTAGCCCCTTGAGATCATGCTTGGAATCTCAAGGGGCTTCCATTAGTTTTGCCAATTCACTATAATTTTTCCAGTTGTATTCGTTGGTGTCGTGTAAACATGATTGGAACCGCTTTCCCAAATGGCATTACCTTGGCTGTCTTTTTTAATAAACTTAAACTCAATTGTCTTTCCTTCTGGGACACTGACATCTATATACCATGTAGGATAGGAGTAAACCACTTGATTGAACATTGGACCGATTGCCTTACTAGTGTCCCAGTTGCCGAGCTCATATACATTGCCAACAATGTATATATTTTGCCCTAGATTGGTAGTAGCGTTATTAACAACAAACCGCACTGAGACTTGGTCATTTGTTAATACTTCAAAGTTATCATAAGCCGCACTCGTTTGACCGCTTGATGATTGGACGGTAATATTATATTTTCCTGCTGATACATTTGGCACAGCCACAACGATTTGATTGTTAGACCAAGACACGATATTGGCAGCTGTCGTTCCGAACTTCACAGTGCCCATATTTGTTCCAAATCCTTCACCATCAATGGTTACTTGATGACCGACTTGCCCCATCATCGGTCCAACATGACCAATAATTGGCGCGCTTTCTGCTGCACTGTATGCCCATACGCCAACTTCCCCTGGTCCTAAGTCAAATGCATTAACTGCTCCATTTGAACCGACTTGAATTGTGTTTCCGTCTAAAAGGCCGCCAAGCTGATCCGTATACGTTCCTGCCGGTAAAGCTGTAAATAAGCCAGTAATTGAGTAATTGCTGCTTGAACTACGATTAACGGCAACTAACACAACATCTTTGCCAAACTGTCGCTCATACACATACACATCGCCATTGATCCAACGCTGTTCCGTATCACCATAGGCTAGCGCCGGATTGTTTCGTCGGAGAGAAGATAGCTTTTGAATCACTTGATACGCGCGAGTATTTTTATTGAATGAGCCCATCATCTTACGATTGTTGGGATCGCCGTTACCGGTCATGTATTGCTCTGTACCATAGTAAATATTCGGTACACCACGGGATGTCAATAATACAGCAAGTGCCATATCCACCTTGCGCCGATCTCCTCCGTCAATCATAAACCGATCCATATCATGGTTGTCTATGAATGTCACTTGATCGAGAACCTCGTCATATGCTGATGCTGTATCTTGAATCATTTGATGAAAACCATACCAATTATCGCTGTTATTGCGCAGTACTTGACGAAGTTTTTGTCCGAAACGAAAATCGAGCAAACTCATTCCACTTTCATTGGCAAAGTCATGATTGTTCGCATCCACTTCATTTTCTGACAAAAACCACTCCCCAAACGTAAAGACAGGACGATAGTTATCAATCTCATCCATCAGAGATTTTTGCCATCCAAACGGCATGTGCTTCACCGCATCCATACGGATACCATCAATTCCCATATCTATCCACATTTTTACCGCATCTTTTAAATACCTATCAATAACAGGGTTCTGATGGTTAAGGTCCGCCAAGTCAAACAGATTTCGATAAATCCCATCCTCTAAATTTGAGAACGTTGTGCCGCCATTATGATGGAAATAGCCATTTGTATCATTGGTATAACCGCCAATGAATGTACCGTTATCATACAGACGGCCGTTTTCCATATAAGAAGGATCAGTTTCTGAGGCAGGAGAAGTATGGTTGGGAGCAAAGTCAATAATTACCTTTATTCCTTTTGCATGTGCGGCATCAACTAAACGTTGGAAATCACTGAGGGTACCAAAAAAAGGATTTGGCTTTTTAAAATCGCGCGCCCAATAACCGTGGTAGGATGTGGAACCGCTTGCATCATTCATCACAGAAAATACATTTTCTACAGGCTGAGAAATCCAGATCGCTGTCACCCCCATATCTGTTAAATATCCATCGTTAATTTTATTGATGATACCTTGCCAGTCTCCACCGCAATACTTGCGTAAATTCGTACATCCTGAACTAAATAATGCTCCACTTGGATTATTGGATGTATTTCCATCGACAAATCGATCCACTACAATTTGATAGACAACATCCGATGTAAAGTTTACCTTATTAAGATTTCCAGCTGCTGCAACGGTGACTTTCTGCGTATCAGACATCATAAACATTGCGCTGAATACAAGTGACATGCTGAAAATCAATGAAAGCCATCTTTTCATTTAGTTATCCCCCTTCAATAATAGGTCTTAAAATTGTGCAATACTACGAACAACCTCACCTCCCGCATAATAAAAAACCCGGCATATCAATAAAGATACGCCGGGGTTGTGTTTCCATCTGGTCAATGAAAACAAGCATTGCCCTCATATTGTCATGAATAACAATGATAATAATATACCTTTATCATATTTAGTCTATTTATTCTTGTCAAGACGGTAAGTAATAAGAAGATAAAAAAGGAGTAAGAATTATTATCTCGTCTGAATTATTATGATTTATAACGACGAATTCGATGAAGAGTACATGGAATTCAAAACGTTCATGGCTCGTAAAGAATGCAAAATCACCAAACACCGTTTGCAACGATTTAGTGTTCAAAGCATTGAAGAAAGCAATTGTTATCAGAACATACCCACCTTTGGGTAATATCATGAAAAATTTAAACTAAGTGTTCGTACACTTGGGCTTCAGGCAGAAACAAAAATAGAATCTTCATGGCTTTTTAAAACGTGGAGTATACGATGAAAAAAGCTTTATCGAATTCTCCAACTGCCCAGCTGACCAAATAGATCAACTGGAAAAAGCTCTCGCAAGAACGCAAGAAGAACTAGCCCTTGAAAAAGAACGAGACTAGGCAAAAGTGAAAATCATCCCGCAAGTGAAGCACGTCCCAAAAAAAGTGCATGATCAAACCGATAATCCAAAGTTAAAAAACAGCCTTCTCAAATCTGTACTTGAAAAGGTTGTGTATCAAAAAAATATCAGTGGAGCGATGAGTTTACTTTGATTATTTATCCTAAACTGCCGAAATAAATGCAAGTTTGCATTTAACGCAAGCAAGTTGTTCAGAAATCTCCGTAATGGTCGCAAGCATTTGTTCAATCTCTTCAATCCGGTTGCCTATGGAATACATTCGTAAATAAATTACTGGTAATGATTTCTTTAATAGTCTTAGTATTTGTTTTCATGTTCACCATCTGATTTGAATGTTGATTGTTCTATAAAATGGGGATATGCTCCCATTTATAGCTTAAATTTATGAACTACTTCTTGCAATTCTTCTGCCATCGTTGCGAGCATTTTTGCTGAAGAAGTAATTTCCTCCATCGAAGCTAGTTGTTCCTCTGTAGAAGCTGCTACTTCTTCAGATGTCGCCGCGTTTTCTTTTGCTATTGCTGTAAGCTTATTCGCTGTGGATGTTATTTCTTGTACTCCTGCCGACACTTGTTGAGTGATTGCAGAAATCTCCTCCATTTGTGGTGAAATATCTTTCATATTTTGGACGATTTGTGCAAATTTTTCAGATGTTTCTTTCGATATCTCAAGACCATTCTCTACGTTCTGTGTAACTTCCGTCATTAATTTAACAGAATTTTCTGTTTCATTTTGGATTTTCAGAATTAATTCGGCTATTTGCTTTGCTGATGTCTGAGATTGTTCAGCAAGTTTTCGTACTTCATCGGCTACGACCGCAAATCCTTTTCCATGCTCTCCCGCTCTTGCTGCTTCAATTGCCGCATTTAAAGCAAGAAGGTTCGTTTGATCTGCAATTCCACTAATCACATCAAGAATTTGGCTAATTTCTTTTGAACATTCATATAAAGACCTAACCATTTTATCAGTCTCTATAACCGATTTATAGATTGAATTCATTTGATCAACTGTACGTACAACAGAATCTCCGCCATCTTCAGCTTGGTGAGTAGTTTGTTTTGCAAGTTCTGTAACCTGATTAGAACTATCAGCAATACGGATAATCCCTTGTGCAATTTCTTCTAAAGAAGTAGAATTTCGCTCAATGCCATTCATTTGCGTTTCAGCTCCACTTGCTACTTGTTGAATCACAGAAGCGACTTGTTCCGTTGCAGCTGTTGTCTGATCTGCACTTGCTGTTAATTCCTCTGAAGATGCTGCTACTTGTTCTGCAGCGTTTCTTACTTGACCAACGACATTTCGTAAGTTTAAAATCATTTCATTCATTGATTGAGCTAATTGACCAATCTCATCTTTGGATTTTGTTTCAAGTAACTCTGCAGACAAATCTCCTTCTGCTACCGTTTTCATACGATCTACTACTTGGAAAATTGGTTTTACAATCATGTTAGAAATGACAATGGCAACCCCTAAGCCAATGATGATAGAGATAATAGAAAGAATTAGGATAAATAGCTGCGCTCCTTGTGCTTCTTTTGTGTTTAATTGGTTAAATTTTATTAAACTAAAAATTGATACGATGATTAATAAAAAATTGATCACTAAAAATCCACTAATGATCTTTAACCGAAGGCTTTTCATCATTGAACCTCCACTCTTGTTTTTTCTTTCAGCTCTTTTAGTTGTTCTAAATGAATAACATCATCACTACTTAACAATTTTGTTACATCTAATAGAATTAAAATTTGATTAATACAAAAGCGTTGGAGATTTTGGAAGTCAATCGCTTGACTTACTATTATCACCAAATAGAAAAGTCTAGAAGGAAACAGTAGGTGTGGGACACCCAGCACACTGCTATTCTCTGACCACAACTGGCGAAAAAAGTGCCAGACGAACAAATCAAAGAATGGCTATCGGAGCTTGGAATAAGCGAAGGATTTGCCTATGAATGCCGAAGTTGACGATCCAATTGAAAAGAAACTTGGACCGCAATTCATCTCGCATGCCTTTGAAGCTGCCTGTGAGAGATTTCCAATCGAATATGAACGGATCCCAGCGCGGCCGCCGAATAGGAATTCGCATATTGAAGCGTTCCATCGTTTATTGGAGGAGGAATGTCTAGGGAAAGTTTGACAGCTATGAAGAGGCCTATTAAGCTGTGATGGGGTATATGTCGTTTTATAACGAACCGAAGATTCATTCGAGTATTCTCGATCTTCCGCCGCATGAATTTTACAAAAGAGCGAAGACGGAAATGTTAATGATGAAAGAAGTTTGAGTATAAGTCAAGAGGGATTGGATCTTTCTTGCCAAGAAAAAACGAGCAATTTAAGAATAACCTAAAATTAAGCAGGATGTGTCCAAAAGCCGATCTTACCAATTACTATACCACATACAAAATACAGATAACATTTTATAGTGTGAATGAAATCAGCCTAATCGACGTCCTGAAATCGGAAGGGAACGATATCGTCGACGAAATTCAGCTCAATATGGAACTGGAGCAAGTGAAAAAATATACCGACGTCTTGAATGAGCGGGAAAAAGAAACGATTATTAGCCGATTTGGCCTCGATATGCAGCAGGAAAAAACGCAGCGCGAGATCGCGAAAGAGCTCGGCATCTCCAGAAGCTATGTATCACGCATCGAAAAGCGCGCTTTGATGAAAATGTTCCATGAGTTTTATCGGAATGAAAAGAAAAAACGGAGATAAACGCAACAAAAACGGGGCAATCGCGAATGACTGTCCCGTTTTTGTCATATTACGCTTTTTATTTCACCGCATTTTATTATTCAATTTAATTTTGCGCTTCCACGCTTACTTCCGCCGTTATGATCAACGCTATCGATGCAGTAATCACAATCCCCATCACGATGGCGAACATCCCTTAATTCCTCCCTTATCATCTTTCTATCTATTTTTATTTTACATGGGAGAACAGGCGGTTTCTTCGTGCGGTTTTGAACAATTTATGAAATTCAACCACTAATAAGCAAAACGCTCCACATACTCGTAAATCGCTTTTTCATCAAAGCAAAAAACCTGCCTTTTCAGCAAGAAAAGGCAGGCTTATTCATCCGCTTCCCGCAATAAGCGGATATATTGGATCGCGCGGCGAAAAAAAGAAAACGAGCCGATTAACAATATCACAATAAGGCAAAGCAAATACACCTTTTTCTCCGGCGCCATTGTAGGAAGAAGCGTGCCAATGTACAAAAAAACGCTTAACGCTAGCAACACACCGGCAAACATTTTGTAATCGTCAGCTTTTTCTTTCCACTGTCGCTTTTGCCGTTCCATCATATCCCCCACTTTCCATCCTTCACTGTACCATATGAAACAGAAAATGTGGGGATGTAATTTTAACCATGCAACGCTTGTACCAAATCTTCGATTAAATCTTCGACATCCTCCAGTCCGACAGAAATGCGGATCAATCCATCGGTAATGCCTAATTGCTCGCGGCGCTCTTTCGGAATGGACGCGTGCGTCATTTTCGCCGGAAGCGAGATTAAACTTTCTACCGCTCCCAGACTTTCCGCAAGCGTAAAATAGCAGACGCGGCTTAACACCTGCTCGGCTTTTTCCGCGCTTCCGACATCAAAAGAGACCATGCCGCCAAATCCGCGCATTTGTTTTTTGGCAATCTCATAGTTTGGATGTGTTTCCAACCCCGGATAATACACTTTTTGAACGGCTGGATGGCTCGCTAAAAACTCGACGATTTTTCTCGTGTTTTCTTCATGCTCCTCCATGCGCACCCCAAGCGTTTTGATGCCGCGCATAAGCAGCCATGAATCTTGCGGACCGAGAATTCCTCCGGTAGAGTTTTGCAGAAAGTGCAGCCTTTCTGCTAATTCTTCCGAATTGACAACCGCTAAACCAGCAACGACATCGCTATGGCCGCCTAAATATTTCGTCGCACTATGGACAACGATGTCAGCGCCGAGAGCAATCGGCGTTTGCCAATACGGAGTGCTGAACGTGTTGTCAACGATTGTAAGCAAGCCATGCTCTTTGGCGATGGCAGAAGCTGCTTGAATGTCAGTAATTTTTAAGAGCGGATTGGTCGGCGTCTCAATGTAAAGCGCTTTTGTATTCGACCGAATATGTTTTTCGATGTTAGAAAGATCGCTTGTGTCCACAAAAGTCGACTCAAGCCCTAGGCGGTTTAGCACTTTTGTCATGACGCGATACGTGCCGCCATACACATCGTCCGTTAAAATGACATGGTCGCCGCTGTTAAACAGCATCATAACCGCCGTAATCGCCGCCATTCCCGAGGCGAACGCAAAACCGGCATATCCTTCTTCTAAATCTTTTATCAGCTCTTCTAACGCGTGGCGGGTTGGGTTGCCAGTACGTGAATATTCAAAGCCTTTATGGCCGCCGATTCCTTCTTGTTTATACGTGCTGACTTGATAAATCGGAACAGAAACCGCTCCCGTATGCGGATCACCTGAAATGCCGCCGTGAATCAGTTTTGTTTTTCGTCTCATTTAAATCCCACCTTCATAAATTTTTTTGCTTAAATACCGCTCGCTGCTGTCCGGAAAAATGACGATGATATTCGTTCCCGGTTTTGCCTTTTCCGCCTCGAGCAATGCGGCATGAAACGCGGCGCCGGAAGAACTGCCGACGAGCAATCCTTCTTTGGCAGCAAGCTCTTTGACGCGGCGGAACGCATCTTCATCACGGATCGTATGAATCGCATCAAAGTAGCTTGGATCCATATAATCCGGCAAAAATTCCATGCCGATTCCTTCTGTTTTATGCGGTCCCGGCTCTCCGCCGTTTAAAATCGACCCTTCTGGCTCGACAATGACCGTTTTAATGTTCGGGTTTTTTTCTTTTAAAAACATGGCTGTTCCCATAAACGTTCCGCCTGAACCGGCTCCGGCGACAAAGATGTCGATTTGTCCGTCAAGGTCTTCCCATAGTTCTGGGCCGAGCGTCTTATAATACGTTCTTGGGTTGGCAGGATTTGCAAATTGCTGCGGGCAATACGAGTTGGGGATTTCCCGGGCGAGCTCTTGCGCCTTGCGAATCGCTCCTTGCATTCCTTCGCTCGTCGGTGTATGGACAATTGTTGCACCGAGCGCTCTCATAATTTGCTGCTTTTCAATGCTGAATTTTTCGGGAACGCAAAAAATGACTTTAATGTTTTTGCCGATCGCTGCCAACGCCAGTCCGATCCCAGTGTTTCCCGCTGTCGGTTCAATGATCGTTCCGCCTTCCTTTAATTTTCCTGTTTCTAATGCGTCGCGCAATAACTCTTGTCCAAGCCGGTCTTTAATGCTGCCTCCCGGGTTGAAATATTCCAATTTCGCAAATACGCGGACACCTTTTGGCAACGGAAATCGGGTGATCTCCATCACCGGCGTATGGCCAATCAAGTCATGGACACTTTTTGCTGCTTTCATACCGTCACTCCATTCTTTCCAACATAGAACGAGGAAGGAATTCCTTCCTCGATTATTTCTGCAACGAAGATACTATGGATAACACTAAATCGGCAGAATGTTTGGCGGCGGTATCTAAAAATTGCTCAAATGATACGTCAGATTCTTTGCCAGCAATATCCGATAACGCCCGAATGATGACAAACGGAACGGCAAACTGCGTGCATACTTGGGCAATCGCCGCCGCTTCCATTTCCGCTGCGCATAACTCTGGAAATTTGCTGCGCACAAATTCCACGCGCGCCGGATCGCTCATAAACGAATCGCCGGTCGCAATAAGCCCTTTTACTACTTGAATATCCTTGATTTGTTTTGCGTTTTGCTCGGCGATCTTTACTAATGTTGCGTCCGCTTTATAACGCGCCGGCATCCCCGGAACTTGGCCGTATTCATAGCCAAACGCTGTCACGTCGACATCATGATGTACGACTTCGGTGGAAATGACGACGTCTCCGACATTTAGCGTAGATAAAAAGCCGCCCGCTGAACCGGTGTTAATGACATAATTCGGACGAAATCGTTCCAACAAAATCGCTGTTGCCATTGCTGCGTTTACTTTGCCGATTCCCGATTTTAATAAAATGACGTCGGCACCGTTTAATCGCCCTAATGAAAACTCGCAATTGGCGATGATCGTTTCTTTCCGCTCTTCCATTTTGTCACGCAAAATCGCCACTTCTTCTTCCATTGCCCCGATAATTGCTATTTTCATTTGTCTCCCTCTTTCTATTTTTACTGTTTTACGGCTTCCATCACCCATACAAACGCATTCTTTTGCGTAAACGTGACAGTAAATCCATTTTCTTCAAATAGTTTTGTCAGCACATCCAGCGTCGTATAATACTCGCGTTCTAGGTCATCTGCCAAACTATGAAATCCGCGCTCCCTTGCCTCTTCTACCGCACGCTGAAATGTTTGGTGATCGCGAAACGCCGTATCGGCAAACACTATTTTATCACCTTTATTTAATAGCTTGCCATACTTGGCGATTGCTTTTCGTTTTTCCTCATCGGTGAGATGGTGAAATGCATAAGTGCTGGCAATGGTGTCAACCGGCTCAGAAGGTAGAGGAAATTGTAAAAAATCCCCATCGACAATCGATACTTTGTCTCCCAGCTTTTCAAGCGCTTTTTTCCGCATCGATTCAGATGGCTCAATGCCATATACCGTTTTTCCATGCTCCAACAGCTTCTTCGTTAAGTTCCCCGTTCCAACGCCGAACTCAAGCACAACACTTTTCGCCTTGCTGGCAACCGTATTCAAAATATCTTCATAATTCGCAAACACTTCGCGATATTCTTCATCATATCCTCTAACAGATTGATCATAAGAATCTGCCCATGCTTCAAACAAATCAAGAAATTCTCTTCCCATGGTGTCACGCTCCATAATTTTTATAATTCCTATGTACATACTATGTTTTTTGTTTTAAATCTGTTCTCAATGTATCATAAGTTTTTATTTTCTTCAACGAAAACAATTGTTTTACTCCGCGGAAATTTGCTACACTTGGCGGTGGAAAGGAGGCATGGCGGATTATGAATATTTCCCTTGATCTGATTGAAGATAAAATCGAATTTTTTGAAGCGGATGATTTGCAAACATTAGAGAAAAAAATTAATGAACAAATTGAGCATAATAAAGCGCTTTTACTTCACGTCCACCACGTTTCCCACCAAATGCATGTCGCGGAAAACGGGAAGCGGTTTTACAGCGCGGTCGTTCACTTTAAAGCGAAAAAATAAGCGGATTCCCTGGGAAAAGGAAATCCGCTTATTTTCTTAATTTCTGCACTTTCGTCGGCTTCCATCCTTGGTTTTCCACCCATTCAATATATACTTTGTAATATTGCGCTTTGTCTTTTGTAGAGATCGTCGCGACAGCTTTGTTCGGCCCATTGTTGCCGATAAACCACACGATCATATCAGATTGGGAAAGACCGGTTGCATAACTGACGGCATCTAACATTTCCTTCCAATCGACAGAATTTTTCTTAAACTGAGTGACATGAGGTTCAGATTGAGTGGTGCCAATCGGTTGCCATGCAGGATTGACAATTTCTTTTTCTATATTCGATCCAGGGGCCCCCGGGGTCTCGATCACTTCTTGCTCTTCTTCGCTCGTTTCTTCCTGATCTGTTTGCTCGTTCTCTTCGTCATTCTCATGTTGTTCATTAATCTCTACTTCTACTTTTTTTTCGTCACTATCTTTTTTGACTTCTGTCTTTGGCTGTGGTTTTGCTGCCTGCTCGTCCGGTCGGTCGCCATCGGAAAACAAATTCCACGCAACGACGATAATGAGCAACACTACTACAGCAATCGCTGCATTGAGAATGCGATTGATTTTGCGGCGCTTTGCCCGCTGCGCAAAGCGCGGTCCCATTTCTTTGGCCAACCGTTTCGTCCCTCCTTCGTATCCCTGTGTTTATTGTATCATGACGATCCTCCCCTAATAAACTGTTTCGTCGTTATCGTTCATTTCTGTCCCGATGATCAAATTCATATATTTTCTGAACAAGATCATAAAACACATCGTTTGCCACCGTCTGCGTGCCAAGGCTATCTAACTCTACGACAACGAGCGCGTATCTTGGCGCATCTGCAGGAAAATAGCCGGCAAACCATTTATTGATCAGCTCTTGGTGATGGGACATTTTCCCGGTTTCTGCCGTGCCCGATTTTCCGGCTACTTCATACGGAAGAGGCTGAAATTGGCGCCCTGTGCCACGTTCATCGGTAACGACCTTCCGCAATAATTGCTGCAGTTTTTCAACAGTGGCAGGAGAAATCGGCTGTTCGTCAGAAAACGGCTGTTCCGGAAACGTAAAAAAGGTGGCGCCGTTTTTATATAAAATTTTACTTACCGCCCTCACTTGCTTTGCCTCGCCGTTTCGCGCAATTGTTGCCATCATATTGGCAACCGCCAGCGGCGATACACGCACATCTTTTTGCCCGATCGACGTTTGCGCCACCGCAAGCGGTATACGCTTATCATTTTCATCGTGCCAGATCGTTCCCTTTCTCTCTTCTGGGAATTGCTTAAAATTTTCTTCATGATATACGTCGCCTTGCCATCCTGAAAGCGGGTATAATCCAAGCTTTTTTGCATATATTTCAAAAATGTCAGGATCCTGTTGAACAAGCTTTTTTCCAAGCGTCGCGAAAGCGTTGTTGCAGCTTGCGGCAAAGCTTTCATCAAATCCCAACATTCCGTAAGAATGAGCATCATCAGGCGTCACTCCGTCTATTTTTTTACTGCAATCAAACGTTGTTTGCCTAGAAGCGATTCCTGTTTCTATCGCGGCCGCCGCAATCACCGTTTTAAATATCGATCCGGGGATTTGCGGCAAAATCATTTGGTTTTCCGCTCCGCGATTTTTGTACGGGTTGTGCGGATCCATATCGGGGCGGCTAACCATGGCAAGCACGCTATTCGTCTTTATATCCAGCAAGACAATGCCGCCTTTTTTCAAGCGGTGCTTTTGCACAACCGTTTCCGCAATCTGCTGCAAATCACGATCGATCGTCGTTTTTACGGAAACGGGATAAAACGGATTGCCGGGGTCGCTATACTTCACGTTAATCCCAAATAAAGGCCCTCCTTCTGCATCAACATGATATAACAGCTTCGTCTCCCCTTCCGGAATTAAAAATTCGTCAAACGCCTTTTGCAACCCATGAATTCCTACTTCAACATGGGGCGAAAGAGGACGCTTCGGATAACGGGAGCGCAAAAGGCGGGCGTCTTCGCGTGTAAAACCAATTAAATGCGGCGCATATGTCCTCTTTAACGGACGCTGTTTTTTTACGGCAAACACGCCCGGAATATGCAGCTGATTAATTTTTTCCATTTGTTCTTCTGTTAAGGCAAATGGAGCGCCGTTTGCTGTAAAAATAAACGGTTCTTTCGCTTGTTTCAGCTGATCGATAATGCTCTGAGGAGAGATATCGAGAATGGCTGCCACTTTTTCGACGGGCCACTCCATCGCCTTTAAAAATGGGAACAAAATAAGCGAGGGGGTATATTCTTTCGTCAATGGCTTCCCGTGCCGATCAACAAATGTTCCCCGCCCGTCATCAATGACCATCTCTTGCGTCCGCTGCGCTACGCTTGCTTCGATCAAGTTAACGTTTTGTTTAGAAAACGACTCTGTGCTAATTAGCTGGACTTGAACAAGCCGGGCGATAAGAAGGAAAATTCCGATTTGAATCATCGAAAGTATCACGATTGCTCTTTTTTTCCACATAAAAAACACCTCATCTTCATTTTCGACGAGGTGTTTTATTTTAAACCTATTTTACCGCGACAATTTTTACAAGCATTTCGCCTCCCGGCGTTTGCACCGTAACTTCTTCCCCGACTCTTCTGCCAAGAAGCGATTTCGCAATTGGAGAGTCGTTAGAAATTTTCCCTTCAAACGGATCGGCTTCAGCGCTGCCGACAATCGTATACGTCTCTTCTTCTCCATCTGGAAGTTCAATAAACGTAACGGATTTTCCAAGCGAAACAACGTCTGGGTTTTCCGTGTCCTCCTCGATAATAATCGCGTTGCGAATCATGTTTTCAAGTGTTTGGATGCGCGCTTCGACAAATGCTTGTTCGTCTTTTGCGGCGTCGTACTCGGAGTTTTCCGATAAGTCGCCAAATCCGCGCGCGATTTTAATGCGTTCTACTACTTCTTTTCGCTTGACTGTTTTTAAATACTCGAGTTCTTGTTCCAGTTTCTCTTTCCCTTCTTTTGTCATCGGGTATTGCTTTTCGTTTGCCATTATGCTCACTCCTCTATATATTTTTCCTTCTTATTTTCATTGTGGTATGTAAAACGTACGAACAACGAGGAAAGTTGTCGTACGTTTACTTGTTATATTATTTATATTGTTTCGTTTATGTTATTATAAAATCGATTTTTGTTCAAGAATTGCGCGAATTTTTGTAACCATTAAATCAATGGCGACACGATTTTGGCCGCCTTCTGGAATAATGATGTCTGCGTAGCGCTTCGTCGGCTCCACAAATTGATTATGCATGGGGCGAACGACGGAAACGTACTGCTCGATCACCGACTCCAGCGTACGGCCGCGCTCATTAATGTCGCGGAGCAGGCGCCGAATAATGCGAATGTCGGCGTCGGTATCCACATATACTTTAATATCCATTAAATTGCGCAGCCGTTCATCCTCCAATACAAGTATCCCTTCTAAAATAATAACATCTTTTGGCTCAACGTGAATCACTTTATCCGATCTCGTATGGAGCTTGTAATCATAAACCGGCTTTTCGATCGGCTCATACCGTAATAATTTGTGAACATGTTCAATCAACAGATCGTTATCGAACGCAAGCGGATGGTCATAATTCGTCCGCAGCCGCTCTTCAAACGGCAGATGGCTTTGGTCTTTATAGTAAAAATCTTGTTCAAGCACTAAAATCGAGTGGCCGCCAAAATGCTCATAAATCGCCCTTGCCACGCTCGTTTTTCCCGAGCCGGACCCGCCGGCAACGCCGATGACAACAGGCTTCTTCCCCATGTCAGTTCTCCTTTCTCATCATGTTGTATGGGAAGACTTCGCGCTCCACTTTAAACTTGACAATTTGCAATGGATGGCGTGCTGCATCTAATTCGTTTCCATCTTCGTCCCAAATTTTCTCCACTACTTGTGTGAAATTTTCAATTTCCGGTCCGAAAAATTCCACTTCATCTCCCGGTTTAAAAAAGTTTCGTTGCTGCAATGTGACCATTTTTGTTTCTTTATCATAATCGAGCACAAGACCAGCAAATTCGTGCGTCGTTTTTCGACTATGAGAACCGTACATATGATCTTGATAGCCCGGTATTCCCGTAAAGAAAGATGGAGCGGTATCGCGGTTGGCGCATTTATCAAGCTCTTTAATCCATTCTTCGCGAATCGTGAAATTGTCTGGGTCGGCGCAATAAGCATCGATCACTTTACGATAAACTCCGACTACCGTCGCGACATAATGGATCGATTTCATCCGCCCTTCGATTTTTAGGCTGTCGATGCCCAATTCAATCATGGTTGGAATCGCGCGAATCAAATTCAAATCTTTCGCGCTCATCGCAAACGGGGCGTCGTTTTCATCAAACAACGGTATTTCTTTATCTCCTTTTAATTGATATAAATCGTAATCCCATCGGCATGATTGGCAGCATCCTCCGCGGTTGGAATCGCGTGCCGTCATATGGTTGCTTAATACACAGCGCCCGGAATAAGCGGAACACATCGCGCCATGGATAAACGCTTCAATTTCAATATCAACTTTCTCTTTAATTTCTCGAATTTCTTCCGCACTTGTTTCGCGCGCGAGCACCACGCGTTCCAACCCTTCTTCTTTCCAAAATTGAACCGCTTTCCAGTTTGCCATCGACTGCTGCGTGCTTAAATGCACTTCTAATTTCGGCGCCACCCGGCGCGCCGTTTCGATAATAAGCGGATCAGCGACAATAATGCCGTGAACGCCGGCTTGTTCTAGCGCGCGCAAATATTCTTCGAGCCCGGGAATGTTTTCGTTATGTGCATAAATGTTGGCTGTCACATACACTTTTGCGCCATATTGATTCGCAAAGCGCACTCCTTCTGCGATTTCTTCGAGCGTAAAATTGTCAGCGTTGGCGCGCAAGCTATATTCTTGTCCGCCGAGAAATACCGCATCCGCCCCGTAATGCACGGCGATTTTCAGCTTTTCCAAATTGCCGGCCGGAGCGAGAAGCTCGGGCTTTTTCACGATGACGCGCTTGCCGTTGATGATCTCGGAAATTTTGTCGTTTTTTAACAGCATCCGACTACTCCTCCTTTTCTCGGTATATTAGTAAACCGTTTCCTTAAAGAAAAATCCGGTATCCAACGGACGATGTTTTGGTTGGATCGCTTCGATTTTCGCTAGCAGCTCATCCTTTTCTTCCTCATATTGCTTGCGGTTTTCGGCACATAAGTCAATGGCGCGACGGTATAGTTTCGTCACTTCCGTAATATAGCCAGGCTCGTGCAATACACCGTCAATTTTGAAGCTGTCGATGCCGGCGTCCACCATTTCGCTAAGCTCATCGATGATGCAAATATCGTTCGGGCTCATAATATGCGTGCCGTTTTCGTCTTCGAAAATCGGATATTTACTGTCGCGCTCTTTATCATACAGAAACATGCCTTTTTCATATTTTTTCCGTTCGATTTCCATTACTTTTCCTTGATATTCAAAATAATTTCCAATTAAAGAGCGTTTTGATTGATACATGCAAGTCATCCCGTGCACTTGCACTTCGATTTCTACTTCGGCATGCTCTTTAATTTCTAAAATCGCCTCCATATTTAATTCGCGGGCGAGGACAGCGCGCTTCGCTCCTTTGCGTCCCCAATAATTGCACGTATACCAGTTTGTCGCTGTTGTTTCCGGATTCCAATGCAGTTTCATATGCGGCGCCACTTCGCGCACGGTCATTAAAACCGCCGGATCGCCAAAGACGATCGCATCCACGCCAGTATCAGCGAGAAACGCTATATAATCGCCAAGTTCGTCCACTTTGTCGTTATGGAAAATCGCGTTCATCGCAACATATAATTTGAGGCCATATTGCCGCGCTATCTCGGCCGCCTCTTTGACATCCGCGCGGGAAAATTCTCCTGCCAGGCGCAGACCGTAGCGTTGCTCGCCGATGATGACCGCGTCAGCGCCGGCATTGGCTAAATCATGTATATGGGAAACGCTCGTCGGCGTCACTAACAGTTCCGGTTTTTTCATCGTTTTTCACCTCGTTTTCGTGATATGGCGATCCCATCGCCGATCGGCAGAATGACCGTTTCATAATCCGTTCGCCCGATCAGCCATTCGTTGTAGCGGCGAATTTTCGACACTAACTGGCGAATCCGCTTATTTTCAATCGGTTCTTCCGTTGCGACAAGCCCTTTGAATAATACGTTATCTGTAATAATAATGCCGCTTTCCTTCAACAATGGCTCATACATTTGAAAAAAACGCTGATATTGTCCTTTCGCCGCGTCGATAAAAATGACATCAAACGGGGCGTATTTCGCGACATCGTTGTATACATTCAGCGCATCACCGAAAATCACGCGAATTTGTCCGCTTGTCCCCGTTTTGCTTATATAAAAAAGCGCGCGTTCATACCGCTCGCGATCACGCTCAATCGTAACGATATTCGCATCGGGAAGCGCTTTTGCCATGCGAATGGCGGAATAGCCAATAGCAGAGCCAATTTCCAAAATCCGCTTCGGTTTAGCGATTTTTAACAATTGTAGCATCGTTTCGATTCCGGTAATCTCCATAATCGGAATATGATGTTGCTCTGCGTAACGCTCCATCTCTTTTATTTGCTCATCCCGTTCGGGAAGAAACTGTTCAATATAATGCGCTACTTCCTTTGAGACCAAAAGAGCTCCTCCTCGCAAAAATAAGAGTCACATAATGACTCTTATGGCAGGATGGTGATTGATAACTTTATATATACTACCATAAAATATACGAAATGCGAAATATTTTGTTTGTACCCCAGCGATTCATGCATTGCCCTATCGTTTCTCCATATATTTTTCTTTCTGGCGGTTATGTTCCTCTAACGTTTTTGTAAAAATGACCTCTCCCGCTGGCGTAGCCAGAAAATACAAATAATCGGTTTTCGCTGGTCTCAACGCCGCTTGAATCGACGTTTCCCCAGCGTTCGCAATTGGTCCAGGAGGAAGTCCTTTATGAATATACGTATTATATGGAGATTGGACCTCCAAATCTTTATAATAAACACGCTCTTTATGTTTTCCAAGCGCATATAAAACAGTAGGATCTGTCTGCAGCGGCATGCCGGTGCGGAGGCGGTTGTAAAATACGCTCGCAATTTTTTCCCGCTCCGCTTTTTTTGTTGCTTCTTCTTCAATTAAGGATGACATCGTTAAAAGCTGATGTGTCGTCATATTCATTTCGTTCCGATCGCGTTCATATTTTGCTAGCACTTTTTCTGTTTTTCTTAACATTGCTTCGATAATTTCCGGAATAGGCGGTTTTTTTTCATGGAATGAATAAGTGGCAGGAAACAAATAACCTTCTAGCGGGTATCGGATATTTTTATTTAAAATGTCTTTGGATAAAATAGACGGATATTTTTGAATAAGTTTTTCGATATATTTGCGGTCATTTAATTGTTGGAGCACTTCCTCTTTCTTATATCCCGTTTTCTTAGCAATAATCTCAGCAATTTGCGTAAGTTGCGTCCCTTCCGGAATAGTCAGCTTTAGCCCGCTTTTTTCCGTTACTTTCCCCGTCTTTAAAACAGCAATGATTTTTTCCATCGGCATCGACCGTTTTAACTCATATTCTCCCGCTTGAAAATCAACATGGTTTTTCAGCTTCACATAATAACGGAACACGAATGAACTTTTAATTAACCGTTTCTCTTCTAACATGTCGGCAATATCGTTCACGGAAGAGCCGATCGGTATCGACACGTGGATAGGAGTACGATCATCTGGATCAACGGGTTGTAACGCTGATTTTATATAGAAATAGCTTCCTGCTGCAATAGCGATACATGCGGTAAAAACAACGATGGAAACAATCAATACAATTTTTCGCACAATTTGTACATCTTTTTGAAAAAACTGGTGATTATCCATGGAAAACCTCCTCTCACTCGTGATATTATACTACAAATTTTCGTATTTTTCGCCATCTGTCTCCCCTTTTCCATAAAAAAAGATGGCCGATGATCAACGGCCATCTTTTCATTTTCTTACTCCACTTCTTCCTCTTGTTCGGCGCAGAACGTATTCCATACTTCTTCGATCATTTCCCATTCTTCCTCGGATTCAATCGGCAAAAGCTCTCCTTCTTGTTCCCCATCTCCGGGAATAAATGCCGACACGTGGACTTCCGTTTCTTCCTCCTCTTCAAATTCCGCGCCTACCGGATAATAAAACACATAAGACTTTCCAAAATCCTCTGATTCAAACGTAAACAATATTTCACATAATTGTTCATTGCCGTCTTCGTCGACAACGGTAATATGGCGATCTCCGTGTTCCATCTTCTTTTCTCCTCCATTTACTGTTTGCTGTCAAGATACGACTGTAAAATAACGACAGCCGCCATTTTATCAATCACTTTCCTTCTTTTTTTCCGGCTGACGTCAGCGGCAATTAACATCCGCTCCGCCACCATAGTGGACAACCGCTCGTCCCACAGTATGACAGGAAGCGAAAACTCGTGCTCAAGTACTTTTGCAAAGCGCTGGCTCGCCTCCGCGCGCGGTCCGACCGTGCCATTCATATTTTTCGGAAATCCAACGACGATCGTATCGACTTTGTATTCATCGATAATTTCGCGAAGCCGTTTTAAACCGTATTCTCCTTGTTCCTCGTCAATCGAAATCGTTTCAATTCCTTGCGCAGTCCAACCTAATTCATCGCTGACGGCCACCCCAAGCGTCTTTGTACCCAAATCAAGCCCCAATACACGCATACGTTAATCCTTTCGTTGCCCTTGTAAATAGAATTTCACTAATTCTTCAATTAATTCATCGCGCTCCACTTTGCGAATTAACGCTCGGGCATCTTTATAGCGAGGGATGTAAGCAGGGTCGCCAGATAATAAATAACCGACAATTTGATTAATCGGATTGTACCCTTTTTCTTGAAGAGCATCATACACCGTCAGCAGCACTTCACGAATGTTCGTCTCGGCCGGCTCCTCAGAAAAATGAAACTGCATTGTTTGGTCAAATGAGCTCACCGTCTCCACCTCGCTCTCCGTTCTGGCATCTCCCTATCTTACATCCATTGTACACTATCTCCATCAATTATCAAACGGATTTTATCCATGTTTCGACATATTGCAATGCTTCCCCGACTTTGCTTGGGTCTTTTCCGCCAGCCTGCGCCATGTCAGCGCGACCGCCGCCACCGCCGCCGCAACGAACGGCAACTTCTTTAATTAATTTTCCAGCATGGTATCCTTTTTCAATTAAGTCATTCGTAATTCCGGCGATCAAACTTACTTTTTCCCCATGCACAGCCGCTAATACGATAATCGCTGAGCCTAATTTTTGTTTTAATTCATCGACCATTGTGCGCAAATGGTTCATGTCAGCGGCGTTTACTTTGCTTGCTAGTACAGGAATTCCGTTTACTTGTTTCACTTTGTTTACAAGGTTGGCTGCTTCCATATTTCCAAGGCGCGCCGCCAATGATTCATTTTCGCGTTGTAATTGGCGAATCTCGTTCATTAGCGCATCGATGCGGTGAGTGATTTCTTTCGGGCTCGTTTTTAATTTTTGCGCGACTTCTTGCAACAAGGCGATTTGTTCATTCATAAAGCGATACGCCGCTTCTCCTGTCACCGCTTCAATCCGGCGGGTGCCTGCACCAATGCCTGATTCAGAAACGATTTTAAACAAGCCGATTGCCGAAGTGTTTGGCACGTGGCAGCCTCCGCAAAGCTCCAAACTGTAATCGCCCACTTGCACAACGCGGACGATGTCCCCGTATTTTTCGCCGAATAAAGCCATTGCGCCCATCGCTTTTGCTTCTGCCAGCGGCTTATAGAAAATATCGACAGGAATGCTGCGCCAAATTTTTTCGTTCACAATCGCTTCGATGCGTTCCAGTTCCTCTGGCTTTACTTGTCCGAAATGCGAAAAGTCAAAGCGCAAGCGATCTGGGGCAACTAGCGATCCCGCTTGATTGACGTGCGGTCCAAGCACATCTTTTAACGCTTGATGCAATAAATGTGTGGCCGTGTGATTTTTCACAATGTTTGCCCGTTTCGCTTCATCGATTCGCGCCATATATGTTTCGCCTTTTTTCAACGTTCCTTTTTCGACGATGATATGATGCAAATGCTGCCCGTTTGGCGCTTTTTGGACATCTTTCACAAACACTCGCGCCGTTTCGTTTTCCAACCATCCTTGGTCAGCGATTTGTCCGCCGCTTTCTGCGTAGAACGGCGTTACATCTAATATAATTTGCGCTTCTTCTCCTTCGCTCACTTCCTCGGCCAGACTGCCATCTTTTACGACCACGGTTACTTTGGACTGCGCTTGTAACTCATCATAACCGACGAAACGGCTTTCGACTTTAATATCACCGAGCACGCCGCCTTGTACTTGCATCGAGTCAACGTCTTGGCGAGCGGCGCGGGCGCGTTCCCGTTGACGCTCCATTTCTCGTTCGAATCCTTCGTGATCCACTTTCATTCCTTTTTCTTGCGCGTACTCTTCCGTTAATTCCACAGGAAAACCATATGTGTCATAAAGTCGGAATGCGTCTTCCCCAGAAATGACATCACTACCGCGCTCTTTTTCTTTTTGGATGACGCTTGCTAAAATCGCCAAGCCTTCATGCAACGTTTCATGGAAACGTTCTTCTTCGTTTTTGATGACTTTTTGAATAAACGCTGCTTTTTCTTTTACTTCTGGATAGAAATCCCCCATGATTTCGCCAACCACTGGCACCAACTCATACATAAATGGACGTTCAATATGAAGCTGTTTTGCAAAACGAACCGCCCGGCGCAACAAGCGGCGCAATACATAGCCACGGCCTTCATTGGATGGAAGCGCCCCGTCTCCAACGGCAAATGTTACCGCCCGGATATGGTCAGCAATCACTTTAAACGCTACATCTTTTTCCGCATCAGCACCATACTGTTCTCCAGAAATCCGTTCTGTCGCACGGATAATCGGCATAAATAAATCTGTTTCAAAGTTTGTCGGCGCTCCCTGCAAAATGGAGCACATCCGCTCCAATCCCATGCCTGTATCAATATTTTTCTTTGGAAGCGGTGTATACGTGCCGTCTGGGTTATGGTTGAATTGTGAAAACACGAGATTCCATACTTCTAAATAGCGGTCGTTATCCCCGCCCGGATATAATTCTGGATCATTCGGGTCATTTCCAAACTCTTCGCCGCGATCATAAAAAATTTCCGTATTCGGGCCGCTCGGGCCTTCACCAATATCCCAGAAATTTCCTTCCAAACGGATAATCCGTTCCTCTGGAAGGCCAATTTCTTTATGCCAAATTTCAAACGCTTCATTGTCTTCTGGATGAATCGTTACCGACAATCGCTCTGGTTCAAAACCAATCCATTTTTCGCTTGTTAAAAATTCCCACGCCCAGTGAATAGCCTCTCGTTTAAAATAATCGCCAATCGAAAAATTTCCGAGCATTTCGAAAAATGTATGGTGACGCGCCGTTTTCCCGACATTTTCAATATCGTTTGTACGAATGGACTTTTGCACGTTGCAAATGCGCGGATTATCCGGGACGACGCGGCCATCAAAATATTTTTTTAATGTGGCGACGCCGCTGTTAATCCACAGCAAAGACGGGTCGTCAACAGGAATGAGCGACGCGCTCGGCTCGATTGCGTGACCTTTTTCTTTGAAAAAATCTAAAAACATTTTCCTTACTTGTGCTGAAGTAAGCTTTTTCATCATAATCCTCCCTTTCTACGCCATATTGAACTTGAATATAAAAAACTCTCATCCCCTTCAGGGACGAGAGTTATGCTCGCGGTACCACCCTGCTTATGAACGGCAAGCCGTTCATCCCCTCTAACGCCGTAACGTGGCGATACGTCAGGTTTTGCCTGCGCTCCGGATTAGCGTTCTGTTACCCTTCATCTGGAATTTCTTTCAGCCACGGAAATTCCTCTCTGTGCGCGAACTCGCGCTTTAAGATGGACTGTAACATACTCGATCCGTCATCGCGTTATGTATTCACTTTTTTCATTGAATGATTATAGACAAGCGGCATTTATTTGTCAATGCGGCCGATAATGTTCTTTCCAATGAAGAAGAGCGACTTTTAACACCGCAAGAAGCGGAACGGCAACAATCAGGCCAAGCACCCCCGCTATTTCCCCGCCAACAAATAATGCAAACATAATCACAAGCGGATGCATATGCAAACTTTTTCCGACGATAAACGGCGATAAAATATTGCCTTCTAAAAACTGAAGAAAAAAAATGATGGCAGAAACAATAAGCATCATTTTGAGCGAAACGGTAGCTGCCAAAATTACGGCAGGAACCGCTCCGATAATCGGTCCAAAATAAGGAATAATATTCGTTACACCAATAATAAACCCGAGTAAAAGCGGATATTCCATGCCCACGATCCATAACGCAAGTGCGGCAACCGTTCCGATGATGAACCCGACCAACAATTGGCCGCGGATATAGCTGCCAAGCGATTCGTCTACATCTTTTAAGAACGCAATCCCTGGTTGGCGCCACCGTTTCGGAGTCATGTACCACACCGCTTTTTTCAGCTGCTCGATATCCTTCAGCATGTAAAAAACGATAAACGGAATAAGCAAAAACAACAGCGCGGAATTAACAAGCCCTTTTACTCCGTTAATAACCGCCGTTAACACGTTCGCCGCCGTTTTTTCCAGCTGTACGATCATCGTTTCGATTCTTGTGTGAATTTCCAGTGGCCATGCCGATGTTTCATTGTGGATTTGTTTTGTCCAGCTCCGGTATGTTTCCGCCAATGCCGGCAAGCTTTCACTCAAGTCTTTCAGCTGTTGGATCAACAGCGGAATTCCTTTATAAAAACCATAGCCTATGCCTCCGAAAAAGAGAAAATAAATCAATAAAATCGCCATCCAGCGCGGAACGCCCTTTTCATGAATGTATTCCACTAATGGATGCAATAAGTACGTAATAAACGCAGCAATCACAAATGGAATAAGTGCGGCCATAAATAAATGCACAACCGGCAGCCATACTTCTTTCATGCGAACAATTAAGTAAATCATCATAACGACAAACAGCCATTTGCTCACACGAATAATGGACAACCATTGCTTCTCCCCCATGGCAACACCCCCTATCGTTAGTGTAGGAACAGAAAGCAGAATTATACAAAAAAGCACCAATTCCCGCAAGGAACAGCGGGAATTGGCGCTTGCTTATTTTTAACGAATCGCCTTCGCTAAACGGCGGCGCATTTTTTTCATGGAACGATTGTTCACCCAACCGTTGCGCTGTGCCAGCTGATAAGCAGCAACTCCTAATCCTAACGCTAACAAAGAGGTCATTGCGCGATTCATGCTCGTTCCCTCCTAAAATTGGATCGTGCGCTCATGTTCATCGAACAAATCATCTAACGAACTTAACGTTCCGTCTTCCTCGACTTGATGTGCGTGAATCATCCCTTTTGAAACAGAAAGCTCGATAAAGCAATCCCAGCAATAATATTGATTGACGCCGATTTTACCTAAATTTTTACTTTTGCAATTTGGGCAAATGAGCACAAACAGCCACTCTCCTTACATCGTTGTGTTTACAATAATCGCTTCTTCTCCGACCGTAAAGGGAACAGCGTCCATCCGCTTTTTCCCTTCCGTCAAATCAGCAAAAAAACCTTCTGTAATCTCATATCCTCCGATTATGCCCAATTGCCCGTGAAAATATACATCTTCCAACAATCCAAGCTTCTGGCCGTCCGCGGTAATCACTGGTTTTCCGGCGATTCCGCGTTCGCTGTAAAGAGAGTAGCCAGTTGGCAAAGAGGAGAACGACCGCAAAAGCGCAGCATCATAAACGACGACCCCATCCGCTCCGAACGCTTGAATGCCATGAAGCGGAAGATACCGATGGCGCGCAAACCATCCTTTGCTTTCGACGATAAACCCTTGGACTTTCCCCGTATTGGTAAAGCAAATGTCACTTATTTTTCCAACGTTTTTCCCTGTTTTTTGCTCATATACGGGAAGCCCTTTCATATGTGAAAATGTCCGCAAAGATCTCTCCACCTTTCCAGACACATTTAGCTTGGCTAGTCGTCCATAAAGTCATACGGTGAAACGTTTTCCATTCCGACGTTCGCGTCTTCCATCGGCAGTTCTCCCTCTACAGCAGGGGCAAGAGAGTTCCGCAATTTTTCCGTCAGCGTTGTTTGCCGAGAGCCATCATCGCTGCGGGCAACACCTAATTTAAACGCCTCTTCTTCGCCGCATAAAATTAAAAATTGTTTGCTTCTTGTCACAGCCGTATATAATAAATTTCTCTTTAACATGCGATAATAGCTCTTTACAACCGGCAAAATGACAATCGGAAATTCGCTCCCTTGCGATTTATGAATCGAACAGCAGTACGCGTGCGTAATTTGCGACAGATCTTGCCGCGAATACGCCACTTCGATGCCATCAAAAGAAACGACGACTAAATCCTGCTTTTCCGTATTTTCCTTCGCGTAAAAAATGGCGACAATTTCCCCGATGTCCCCATTAAACACATTGTCATCAGGCTGATTGACAAGCTGCAGCACCTTATCACCAACCCGATATACGACATCGCCAACAGAAAGTTCCCGCTTTTTCTCGGATTTCGGGTTAAACAAATCTTGCAGCACCTGATTGAGGCGGTCGATTCCAGCAGGACCGCGATACATCGGGGCAAGCACTTGAATGTCTTTTACTGCGAAGCCTTTTCTGCGCGCGTTATCGGCAATTTGCCGAACAACTTCAGCAACTTGTGAAGTCTGGCAGCGAATGAATGAGCGGTCTGCCTTTGGAGCAGTTAAGTCCGAGGGAATGGCCCCGTTTTTCATTTGGTGCGCCAATTCAATAATCGATGAGCCCTCCGCTTGCCGGTATACTTCAGTTAACCGAATGGTCGGGATGACGCCCGCTTGCAATAAATCTTTTAACACTTGTCCCGGTCCGACAGATGGCAGCTGATCTTCATCGCCAACGAGAATCACTTGCATACCGTCCGGAATCGACTTAAATAACTGATTGGCCAGCCACGTATCGACCATGGACATTTCATCAACGATTAAAAGCTTGCCGCTAATCGGCTCATCCTCGTCATGTGTAAAACCTTCCGCCCCATTCCATCCAAGTAAACGATGAATCGTAACCGCAGGCAATCCCGTTGCCTCGCTCATTCTCTTTGCCGCTCTTCCCGTCGGCGCGGCGAGCAAAATCGGAAATGGATGATCTTTCGTGTAATCCTTCGGATCGAGGGAAAGACCGTGCAAATCAGCGAAAATTTCCACGATCCCTTTAATTACTGTCGTTTTTCCTGTACCAGGGCCTCCGGTCAAAATAAACAGCGGGGAAGAAAGCGCTTGTCGAATCGCTTCTTTTTGCGAGGGAGCGTATTGAACGGATAAACGTTCCTCCAGCCTTCCGAGCGCCAACAAAAATTCCGATTCCGGAAACGCCACCACCGCTTCCGTTTGCTGTAAAAGGCGCTTCACGTTTGCCACGATTCCCTTTTCGGCGAAATAAAGCGACGGAATATAAAATTTCTCGTCTTCCTTGATTAGCTTTCCTTCCTCGGCAAGCATTAACAACATTTGTTCGATCGCTTCTTCACTGACTGTTTCTTTTCGTTTCGCCTCCAAAAGCTGTTTGACGTTTGTGAGGAGCTGTCTTTCTGTCACATACACATGCCCTTCTTGAAGGCAATCCCGTTCTATCACAAACAAACACGCAGCGCGAATGCGCGCAGGATGGTTGCCGGAAATACCAAGCCGATAGCCTAATTCGTCAGCGCGGCCAAATCCGATTCCTTCAACATCTTCGACAAGCTGGTAGGGGTTTTGCTGAATAACGGAAAGTGTTTCATCTTGATATACTTGATAAATTTTCATCGACAACTGCGGACCAAAACCAAATTGGGAAAGCGCGATCATCGTCTGCTCCAGCCCTTCATGAGCACGCAACGTATCATACAGCTCTTTTGCTCTTTGCTTTGACAATTTTGGAACATCATCCAATACGCTAGGGTCCGCTAAAATTTTGGAAATAGCATTTTCGCCAAGCGCTTCGACGATCGCTTTTGCCGTTTTTTTTCCGATTCCTTTAAATAAATCGCTTGATAAATAGTGAATGATGCCGTCTTTTGTGTTAGGAAATTGTTTGCGAAAATGTTCTACGACATATTGCCGACCGAACTTTGGATGGTCATGAAATTTCCCGTAAAAAATATACGTATCATGTTCGTTCATTTTAGGGAAATATCCAGTTACAACAACTTCTTGTTCATCGTACGCTTCGTTCGTTTCTTCGACTCGGACGCGAACGACGGAATACAAATTCGCTTCATTATGAAAAATGGTGGAAATATATGATCCTTTAATAAACGATGTTCCCTCGAAAACAAATGATTCCGGCTGCTGCAATGGAATCCCCTGCCCTTTTATCGTTGTAACGCCTTTTCCATCATCTTTTTCCCATATCCGGCAAGCAAATGATCCGGCCGGATCTGAAGCGCGGTCGTAAACATTTTTAATGCGGTCTTTACATCATCTTTATAAGCATAGATAACCCCTAAATTATAATACGCATCGGCATGGCGTTCATCTAACTGGATCGTTTTTTGAAAATAGCCCATCGCCTCATCGACAAATTCAAGCTGCGCAAGGCACAGCCCGAGCTGAAACACCGCCTCTACATCGCGCTCGTTCAACTCCACCGCTCTCTGTAAATACGGCAACGCAAGACGTGGAGCCTCCAAATGCATCAATGACATTCCGAGCATGAAAAAGACGTCTCCATCGTTTAGCCCCTTCTGAATCGCTTGTTCAAACATATCCTTCGCTTGCGCAAACTGCTGGCGTTTGTAATAGACAGATCCCATTCCATAGTATGCCGCCGCCGCGTTGCTATCGAGCTCAATCGCTTTTTTGAAAAAGTTAAGCGCTTTTTCCTCTTCTCCGGCCGCGGCCAACACCGTTCCAAAATTGATGTAGCCGACTGGATCGTGCGGATTTTCTTCAATCGCATCATGAAAACATTTTATCGCTTCTTCATAATTTCCTTTTTGCATATATGCGATTCCTGCTCGGTTTTTCTCCTCCATTTCCTCTTCACTCCTTACGCTCATTATAGCACGTATGTTCGCAATTTTCTATTAATTACACGAAAACCTCAACCCGCATAAGAGTTGAGGTTTTCGTGTCGCATTCTGCCCCAGCGCATGTCGTGATTCTGCAGCATTCTGCCGTTTTTTAGGCGACATACCAAAGTTTTTCGCCATTGCGGAACACTTTATCTATCGTTCCGCCGCCAAGACATTCCTCGCCATTGTAAAATACAACGGCTTGCCCCGGAGTAACAGCGCGAACCGGCTCATCAAAGACGACTTCTACTTTTTCCTCGTCGATAACATGCACAGTAACGCCAGTATCCGGCTGGCGATAACGGAATTTTGCCGTGCATCGGAACGATTTTGGCGGTTTGCGGTCCGATACCCAGTTGACATTTGTCGCAATAAGCGAAGTCGAATATAAATATTCATTGTTAAACCCTTGTGCGACGTACAAAATATTTTCTTTTACGTTTTTGCCGACCACAAACCACGGCTCGCCGTTTCCGCCAATGCCAAGACCGTGTCGCTGTCCGATCGTATAATACATCACTCCATCATGCTTTCCTTTCACTTCGCCGTCCAGCGTTTGCATAATGCCCGGCTGTGCTGGCAAATAGCTGCTTAAAAACTTTTTAAAGTCCCGTTCACCGATAAAGCAAATTCCCGTACTATCTTTTTTTGTTGCTGTGGCAAGCCCTGCGTCTTTCGCGATTTGCCGCACTTGCGCTTTTTCGAGGTGGCCGATCGGAAACATCACCTTCGACAGCTGTTCTTGCCCTAATTGGTTCAAAAAATACGTTTGATCTTTATTTTGGTCGACACCGCGCAGCATTTTATATTCGCCGTCGCGGTACTCGACGCGGGCGTAATGGCCGGTCGCCACGTAGTCTGCGCCGATCGATAACGCATGTTCTAAAAATGCTTTGAACTTAATTTCTTTGTTGCACATCACGTCGGGATTCGGAGTTCGTCCCGCTTTATATTCATCCAAAAAGTACGTAAACACTTTATCCCAATATTGTTTTTCAAAATTAACGGCATAGTACGGAATGCCAATTTGATTGCAGACGCGTACAACATCTTCATAATCTTCCGTTGCCGTGCAAACGCCGTTTTCATCTGTATCGTCCCAGTTTTTCATAAATATGCCGATGACATCGTACCCTTGCTGTTTTAAAAGCAACGCCGCCACCGATGAATCGACTCCCCCCGACATGCCGACAACAACGCGCGTATCTTTTGGGGCCTTGTTCACCTTATTCACCTCCCGTCTACTTAGTTGTTAATCTTTTCACAATTTTTACTGTTTCCGTTGCCGCCTTGGCAATTTGTTCCTTCGTGTTGCCTAATCCGAAACTAAAGCGAACAGAAGAACGAATGCGCTCCGATTCCTTGCCGAACATCGCCACAAGCACGTGTGATGGATCAATTGAACCGGCGGTGCACGCAGAACCGCTTGAAGCTGCTATTCCCGCTAAATCAAGATTGACAAGCATAGATTCAACGTTCGTCCCCGGAAACGCGACATTAACGATATGCGGCAAGCAACGGTCTTCGTTTCCGTTCACAGCGTAAGAAATTCCCGACTCCGCAAAAATAGAAAGCATCGTCTCTCTCAGCAAACGGTACTCCTGCTGCTTGTCGGACATCGTCTCTTGCGCAATTTCCACCGCTTTGGCAAATCCAACAATGCCCGCCACGTTTTCCGTTCCAGCGCGACGTTTCCGCTCTTGTTCTCCACCATAAAAAAGCGGAGAAAATTTTACTGTCTCACGGACATATAAAGCGCCGACCCCTTTTGGACCATTGATTTTATGTGCGGAAACCGACAACAAATCAATATGATAGTCGTTCACGAGAATCGGAACAAGCCCGTATGCTTGTACCGCGTCTGTGTGAAAATAAGCTTGGTGATCTTTTAACAGTTCGCCGATCTCGCGAATGGGCTGCAACACGCCTACCTCATTGTTGGCAAACATAATGGAAACGAGGATCGTATCATCGCGAAGCGCCGCCTTTACATCTGCTGGCGAAACGTTCCCTTGTTCATCAACAGGAAGATAGGTTACTTCAAATCCTTGTTTTTCTAAATACTGGCATGCACGCAATACAGCATGATGCTCAATCATCGATGTAATAATATGGCGTCCACGATGGCGATTAGCCATCGCCGTTCCGATCAGCGCGATATTATCCGCTTCCGTTCCACCGCTTGTGAAAATGATTTCCGATTCTTTCGCGCCAAGACTTGCTGCCACAACGGCTCTTGCTTCATCGACCGCCTGCCGACTTTGTCTTCCGAAAAAATGAATGCTCGACGGATTTCCAAACACTTCGGTCATCAGCGGAATCATGCGTTTTACTACATCGGGATGAACGGGCGAGGTAGCGGCATGATCTAAATAAATTCGGTTCAATGATCATTCTCCTTTCACGGTTAAATGTAAAACATGTATGCTTCATCATCACCTTCGCTATATTTCGCCAAATCTTCCAGCGTCGTGCTGTCCAACACTTCCTCCACGGCATCGCGAACGCGAATCCATAATTCACGTTTTGCCGGTTCTTCCTCGTCCAGCTCCTCCACGGGGCTAATCGGTCCTTCTAAAACACGAATGACATCCCCTGCCGTAATTTTTGCAGGATGATCTGCTAGCACGTATCCGCCATATGCCCCGCGGATGCTTTTGACAAGCCCAGCATTCCTCAGCGGTGTAACAAGCTGTTCCAGATAATGTTCGGACAAATTGTTCGCTTTTGCAATCGAACGCAACGAAATCGGGCGATCCCCGTACTTTTTTGCCAGTTCAATCATAATTGTTAATCCATATCTGCCTTTTGTTGAAATCTTCATCTTATTCCCCCTAACGACTTAAACCTTGTGTTCTTACATGAATTGGCCTTATTAACATCCGCTCTGTCGCGCGCCGGCATTGCGGCAAAGCAATGCCGGCTACAGATCCAATCATAACGCAAAATATTAACGTTCCTATCGATACTGGTCCTCCTAAAACCCAGCCGAAAAAGAGAACCAATCCTTCCATCGCGATCCGGACATTTTGCACTTTCCAACCTGTTAGCTCCGTTAATGCAAGCATTAAACTGTCGCGCGGGCCTGCTCCCATATTAGCTGAGATATATATTCCCATTCCATAGCCCGTAATCACAATTCCGACAAGCAGCATAACTAATTTTCCAATCAACGTTTCGGGAGTTTGCAAATAAGGAATCATCATATATAAATCAATAAAAATGCCGACAAAAATCATATTGAGAAAAGCGCCAATTCTCGGAAATTGCTTTAAAAGCAAAGCAGAAGCCGCTAAAATCGCAACACCGACAATAATCGACCACGTTCCAATCGTCAAGCCGAATTTCCGATATAATCCGATATGCAGCACATCCCACGGTGCGCATCCGAGATCCGCTTTAATCGTTAATACGATGCCAAACGACATAATCAATAATCCAGCAAAAAAAATTCCCCATTGAAGAACGTGCGCATGTTCGTGATGAGAATGGGCCATACTCTCACCTCAATTATATAAATAAACCGATTGTCATTATATCATAAAATTTCGTTTCCTTCATTTTCGAAAATGACTTTGTTGTTTTAACTGTTCTAATCGTTCATATACTTTCGCGTAATATCTTTCGTCTCCATTTTCCTTTGGTGAATAATATTTTACTCCTAACAACTCGTTTGGCAAATATTGTTGAAAAACCCAGCCATTCGGATAATCATGCGGATATTGATACCCTTTTCCATGGCCTAGCACGCTTGCGCCTTTATAATGGGCATCTTTTAAATGATCAGGAATGTCCCCGATTTTTCCGTTGCGCACATCATGAATCGCCGCATCAAGCGCCTTATAGGCAGAATTCGATTTTGCGCTCAAACACAGCTCAATCGTAACAACTGCCAGCGGAATTCTCGCTTCAGGAAGCCCCAATCGCTCCACCGCCGCAATCGCTGCCTGTACTTTCACGCCCATCATCGGATTTGCCAGCCCGATATCTTCGTACGCAATCACAAGCAGCCGTCGGCAAACAGCGGCCAAATCCCCGCCTTCTAACAAACGCGCTAAATAATGCAACGCCGCGTCCACATCGCTGCCGCGAACGCTTTTTTGAAACGCGGATAAAAGCGAATAATACGTATCCCCTTTCTTATCATGGGTAAAACCTCGATTTTCTACGCACTCTCTTACCGTCTGCTCATCAACATGGATGGAGCCGTCGCCCTTCCGCGAAGCATATATGATTGTTTCCAATAAATTCAACGCTAAACGGGCATCCCCGCCTGACGCTTCCGCGATCATGGAAAGCAGCCGCTCTTCCATGTCAATCGAAAGCGCTCCTAATCCCCTGTCGCGATCATGCAAAGCCCGGCGCAAAAGCACAAGAATATCGACCGGCTCAAGCCGCTTTAGCTGCTTAATTTGCCCGCAGCGGCTGCGGATAGCCGGATTTACTTCATGAAACGGATTTTCCGTCGTTGCGCCGATGAGCGTAATCAACCCTTGCTCGATGTGGGGAAGCAAATAATCTTGCTGCGCCTTGTTAAAACGATGAATTTCATCAATAAATAAAATAACATTGCCTGTCAGTTTCGCTGTTTCCACTACTTCTTCCATCTCTTTTTTCCCCGAAGACGTAGCATTAATCGCAAAAAAATCGCGTTGCACGGTTCCAGCAATCGCATGCGCCAACGACGTTTTCCCCACTCCCGGCTCTCCATATAAAAGAAGCGAAGGAACGTGGCCGTTTTTGATCATTTTGTATAACGCGGTATGCGGGCCGATAATATGTTGCTGCCCGACAATCTCATCGATGTTTCTCGGTCTCATCCGAACAGAAAGCGGTTCTGAAGCAAACAGCATAGGCATCCCTCATTTCGTCTGACAGCATAAAAACTTGTTTGATTCGTCTTCTGCCCACTTCATCTAGGCAAAACCGCTTCATGAAAAACAGAAACAGCGATTCTTCTTTCGATTTCATTTCCAGTTGAGCCTTTTCAACATTCCGCACTGCTTGGCCATTTTTGCATCGACGTGGCATGATTTTTGCGCGAACATTTATGCTATCCCTATTAATGTTCTTTCCCTTGTTAATTATAATGGATTTTTTTTTGAAAAAAAATGAAACAACTATACCAACTATAACGTAAAGAAAAGGAGAGCTCAACAAAACGAGCCATCCTTCATATCGGTATGAAACGGAAATGCAAGATGAATAATGGCAATAGCTTTTTACTTTAGCCCCTCGATTAAGCTGATGCGAATTCGGTTCAAACAGATGGATTCAAAGGAAGGTGCTGCTAATTTGATAGGATAGCAGAGAGAAAATGGAATCATTCGACATATAGATTTTAGGGACAAAAAAAGACTTCCCGATTTCAGGAAGCCTTTGGATACAAAGTTTATGTGATTCGGTTATGAAAGCCATCATTGCTGAAAAGGATGAGAACATAAACCAAGCAAAAAGAACGGTTGATTATATGTGATGCTATTTTTCTTTTAAGTGAAAATATTTTTTGATTTGCATTTGTAAAGGCAAGGTATCTTCTATATCTTTTAAATTGGAAAGCATTCCTTGGATGACCGGAATTCTTGGCTTTTCATTACTAATTTCCTCCTCCAGTACGTCAAGTGTAATATAGAGGTCTGATGAATGAGAATGGTGCTTTTTTATTTTTCTTATTTGGTGGAGCAGGTCCTTCTTATGGAGCTTTTTTGTTAATTGGCTAATATGTAAGGGCCCTTGCTCCAGCTCTTCAAATGGTATGATTGCTTCTTCGCCGCTTTTCAATAAACCTTTGACAAGATCATCCATCCGTTGGAGAATGAATGTTGCCAGTTTATAATAGTCGATCTTCTTTTTCTGAAATAACGTCCAATGCATATAAGAGTGAAAAATACCATGCAAAATAATGATTAAATCACCGATAAATGGTTCAATTCGCTTTCCGTAAATGTCCATTAAAGATAATTTATAAAATTGTTTGGTTTCCACATACATCTTATGGATCAATTTAGCGATCGATTCATTAATGGGAATGGCTTGCTCTCTAGTTTGCATAATCAAAAATTCTTTATATTTACTAATTTCTGTATAATTACAGACAAGATATTCCATAAATTTTTCTCTCGGAGAAAGATTTCGCTTGCATATTTCTTCTATTTTCTTTTTCCTTTTATGATAAAAATATTTAAAAATCTCGATAAGCAAGGCTTCTTTTGATTTGAAGTATAAATAAAACGCGCCTTTAGAAATTCCGGCTTCATCAACAATTTCTTGTATAGAAGTTGCGTCAAATCCTTTTTCAGCAAATAATTTCATGGCAACATCAATAATTAATTTTTCTTTTTCCTTCATTTTTTCCACTCACTTTCCAAATGCACTGAATATGACTATGATTTTCATAAATTTCAAGAAAATATTTTAATGAATTTATTGAACACGACCAATTATTCATTATTGTAGCGAATGAATCACGCTGAAATGGAAAACTACGGGGGGTAGAAACTGAATGACCGGACAGTCACTAATATGATTTACATAAATTTAAAGGAAATATTTAATTAATTTATTGACTTATGACTAATTGGTCATATATATTATTGATTATTGCAGCGAATGAATCAAGCGAAAATGGAAAACTACGGGAGGTTGAAAAAATGCTAGACCGAATTATTCATTTTTCCTTAAAAAACAAATTTGCTGTTTGGCTGCTTACCATCATTGTTATGGCAGCAGGTTTATATTCTGGAATGACGATGAAACTTGAAACCATACCGAATATCAACACGCCAGTGATTAGTGTCGTTACGGCCTATCCGGGAGCGACCCCAGAAGAAGTAGCAAATAAAGTGACGATACCGATTGAAAAAGCTGTAAAAAATTTAAATGGGGTAGACATTGTTACTTCCACTTCTTTTCAAAATGCCTCATCTGTACAAATTACATATGATTATGAAAAAGATATGGACGAAGCGAAAAAAGAATTAGAAGAAGCATTAACGTCGATACAGTTTCCTGAAGGTGTGGACAAACCAAAGATTTCGAAAATAAGCTTTAATTCCATTCCAGTAATGGCTTTAAGCATTTCGGATAAAAATGCGTCGCTAGCCGATCTTACAAAAATTGTGGAAGATGAGATTGTCCCATCATTGGAAAGAATTAACGGCGTTTCTTCAGTGCAAATTTCCGGCCAACAAATCGAAGAAGTTCAAATCGCTTTTGATGACAAAAAATTGGCACAGCTTGGTTTAAATAAAGAAACAGTGCAAAATGTAATCAAAGGTTCCGATGTATCCTTTCCTCTCGGTTTGTATACGTTTAACGATAAAGAGCAATCCGTTGTAGTAGATGGCAATATTAGAACATTGGAAGAATTAAAGAATTTGGAAATCCCGATCATCCCACAAGCCGGCAGTCAAAATAATGGAATGAATGCAAATGTTGGAGGCACGGACCTTCAAGGAGTCCAATCGGTGCCCAACACCAGCCATTCAGCGATCACACCAAACAATAACGCCGGCAACCAAACGATCGCGCGAAACACCCAAACAATTGGCTTAAGCAAGCAAGCACAAGGCCTTCCTACAGTAAAATTAGATGAGATTGCTGATATTCAAGTCGTTAAAGAAGCTGAATCGATCTCAAGGACGAATGGAAAGGAAGCGATCGGCCTTCAAATTGTTAAAGCGGCAGATGCGAACACAGTAACTGTCGTCCATGAAATAAAAAAAGAATTAAATAAATTTGCAGATAAAATAGATGGATTAGAAATCATAACAAGTTTTGATATGGCAACACCAATCGAAGAATCGATCAAAACAATGGTCGATAAAGCGTTATTTGGTGCTCTATTTGCAGCGATCATTATCCTTTTATTCTTAAGAAACATTCGTTCAACTCTCATTGCCGCTATTTCCATCCCACTATCTGTCTTAATTGCTTTACTCGTATTAAAGCAATTAGATATTACATTGAATATGATGACGCTAGGCGCAATGACGGTTGCGATTGGACGCGTCATAGACGATTCGATTGTTGTTATTGAAAATATTTATCGAAGACTGCATTTAAAAGAGGAAAAATTAAAAGGAAAACAGTTAATCCGAGAAGCAACAAAGGAAATGTTTATCCCGATCATGTCATCCACCATTGTAACGATCATTGTGTTCCTTCCTCTTGGATTGGTTAAAGGGATGGTCGGAGAATTATTTTTACCTTTTGCATTAACCATTGTTTTTGCTTTACTCGCTTCATTACTTGTTGCCATTACGATTGTTCCTTTAATGGGACACACTCTATTTCAAAAAGAATTAAAAGGACAAAATGAGCATAAAAAAGAAAAACATGGAAAACTTGCAGGGCAATATAAGAAAATCTTAAATTGGTCATTAAATCATAAAATTGTAACAAGCTTCATTGCTGTATTCCTTCTTGTTGCAAGTGTATTTCTCGTCCCTGTGATCGGCGTCAGCTTTTTACCTGCTGATGAAGAAAAAATGATGGTCATTACCTATAAACCAGCTCCAGGCGAAACGCTAGAGAAAGTAAAAGAATATACGTTGGAGGCAGAGAAATATTTCTTAAACAAAAAGAACGTGAAAACAGTGCAGCTTTCCGTTGGCAGCGAAAACCCAATGAATCCTGGGGATACCAACAGTGCAATGATGTTCGTTGCTTATGATGATGACACTCCAGATTTTGATAAAGAAAAAGAACAAGTGATTAAAGACCTTCAAAGAAAAGTAAAACAAGGGGAGTGGCAACAACAAGATTTCTCCGGTAATGCAGGCAACAATCAACTAGTATACTATGTGTATGGGGAAAGCAGGGAAGAACTGGAGCCAATCGTTAATAAAATCCAAGATCTCATGAAAAAGGAAAAAGATTTAACGAAAATCGACTCAAGTATTTCAGAAGCCTATGATGAATTTACGTTAGTGGTTGATCATGAAAAATTAAGCAAACTTGGCTTAACAGCAGCACAAATTGGCTCAGCACTTATGCCAACAAGGCAGAATCCAGTCGTAACAACAATTGAAAAAGACGGAAAAGAACTGAATGTATATTTTAAAATGAAAGAACAAAGCCATGAAAGTATCAATGATTTAACAAATCAAAAGATTCAATCTCCTCTCGGATTTGAAGTGCCAATTAAAGAGTTAGTGGAAGTGAAGAAAGGGAAAACGTCCGATACGATTACCCGTCGGGATGGAAAAATTTATGCAGAGGTTAGCGCTCAAGTAAAAACAAAAGACGTATCAAAAGTGGCGTCAAGCCTGCAAAAAGAAGTGGATAAGATTAAGCTGCCTAAAAATGTTGAAATATCAACAGGCGGCGTAACCGAAGACATTACCGAAACATTTACTCAATTAGGATTAGCGATGATAGCAGCGGTTGCGATTGTCTATTTTGTCCTTGTTGTAACATTTGGCGGCGCACTTACACCGTTCGTCATCCTATTCTCATTACCGTTTACCATTATTGGGGCATTATTGGCTCTCTTCATAACGGGTGAGACCATTAGTGTTTCAGCGATGATCGGTGCTCTTATGTTAATCGGCATTGTCGTAACCAATGCGATCGTATTGATCGACCGTGTGATTCATAAAGAAAAAGAAGGACTAAGCACAAGAGAAGCTTTACTTGAAGCCGGAGCAACTCGTCTACGTCCAATCTTAATGACAGCACTCGCAACAGTTGGAGCATTAATACCGCTAGCGATAGGAATGGAAGGCAGCGGATTAATTTCGAAAGGAATGGCTGTGACCGTTATGGGTGGATTAACAAGCTCCACATTGCTGACACTTTTAATTGTCCCAATCGTGTATGAATCATTAAGCAAATTTAGAAGAAAGAAATTCCAAGACATAGAAGAATAATTCATGTGGAAAGGCACCAGAGAAAATCTGGTGCCTTTTTCGATAATGGTTATTTCGATGATGGCGGGAATGGACATTCTAAGCAAACATCAAATTCCGGAGAAAACATGGATGTTTCCTTCTGACAAAATGCTCTTTATTTGCCATTAGGTTATGTACTGGACACATTCCAACTCCTTTGAAGGCCTGTCCGCACTGTTTGAAAACACTCGAAAAGATCAAGGAAAGAAAGGATTTTCTCATATTTAAGTGCAAAGACTGCCCGTATTACAAAAAGAAGCTGCAAGGAATGGGACTAAGAAAGAGAAGCTTCTTTGATATGCCTTCGTTTTGTTCCCTTCGCCCTTGTTAGTCCAAAATCAAACCATTGACATGTTTGTCAAGCGCGATTGCGATGGCATCTCCTTTATTTTCGCTAAAACGCATCCTTCCAGTGCTGAGTTTTCATAGAATTTTTGACACTGCCCTTTATTTTGCTGCCAATCTGCCCCAGTTGTCATAATGAAGATCCATTATAAAAAATGATTAGTAAACTTTCAACTTGGATAAAATAATATAAAGTTTAATTTGCAGTATGAGGAAAGAATATAATCTATCTAAATGGATTGCGAGGTGTAGTGAAATGAAAACACGACAAGACGCTTGGACTCATGAAGAAGATATCTTATTGGCGGAGACAGTGCTGCGGTATATTCGCGAAGGGGGCACGCAGCTTGCTGCGTTTGAAGAAGTCGGCGATCACCTAAACCGGACAGCGGCAGCATGCGGATTTCGCTGGAACGCTGAAGTTCGGAAACGATACGTGGAAGCAATTGAATTAGCAAAAAAGCAGCGGAAAGAACGGAAGCGGGCATTAGAACAAGCCAAAAAAATACGGCAATCGGAAAATAAGGCGCAGCCGCTTTCGGCCAATTTCGCCGTTTTCCAACAAGGAACATCCGCCTTCCTTCCGGTCCCTGCCATCACGCTCGAACAATGCATCGCTTTTTTGCAAACGTTAAAATCCGATGGTGAACGTTTTGAAATGATCAAAATGGAAAACGAACAGCTAAAACACGAAAATGAGCAATTGCGGACGCACAACGAAAAACTGCAAAAACAATTGGAGCGTTTGGAAAAACAGCAATCCACTGTTAAAGAAGACTACGAGGCATTAGTAAAAATTATGGAACGTGCTCGCAAATTAATCTTAGAAGAAGAGTATGGAGTACAGCCAGCCCATATTTTCCGAATGGACAAAAATGGAAATTTGGAACACATCGCCAAATCTTAATAAAAAACGTCGCAGAAAACGCTCTGCGACGTTTTTTATTCTTCACCGACCCGATAAATTTTAATATCTTTCAAAAGTTCACGCACAACGTATGAAGCCATAATAAGCCCCGCTACCGATGGAACAAACGCGTTCGAAGATGGCGGCATTTGCGCTTTGCGAATCGGTGATTGATCATTGCCGACCACCTTGCGGACATCTTCACGAATAATAATCGGCTTTTCATCGGAAAAGACGACAGGAATGCCTTTCCGGATCCCTTCTTTACGCAATTTAGCGCGAATCACCTTCGCGATCGGGTCCGTATGGGTTTTGGAAATATCGGCGATGCGGAAGCGCGTCGGATCCATTTTGTTGGCAGCGCCCATGCTCGAAATAATCGGGATGTTGCGCTTTAAACACTCCTTCATTAAATGGACTTTATATATGATCGTATCGGAAGCATCGATAACAAAATCAAGATCATAGCTGAAAAATTGTTCATACGTCTCTTCCGTATAAAACATTTGCAACGCGATAACTTTGCATTCCGGGTTAATATCGGCAATGCGTTCTTTCATTAATTCCACTTTGGGGCGACCGATCGTGGAAAGGAGCGCATGAATTTGCCGATTAATATTTGTAATATCAACATTATCCCGATCTACAAGAACAAGGCGTCCGATCCCGGAACGCGCCAGCGCCTCGACAGCAAATGAACCGACTCCTCCGACGCCAAGAACGGCAACCGTTGCATTTTTTAATTTTTCCAATCCTTCTTTTCCAATTGCCAATTCGTTACGTGAAAATTGATGTAACATCTATACCCTCCGTTGCATCGTTCTTATTTTCATACCGCTTTTTATCCTACAATAACAAACCGCCAAATTTCAATCCGATTTTTAGGCAAAACAAAAACAAAATCCCTATGTAAAGCATCGCCTTTACATAGGGAACTTGGGCAAATGATACGTAGCAGCATCCATCGCGCGTAAGTCCCAATCGTGCCGTCGATGCCTTCGTTTTGAACCCGCTCCCAAGCAGGTGGGTGCCCTATTCCAAGGTTTGCACGTCCTTGAACACTAAAGGCATGTACGCCGCTTGGAAACTCCGGGCTCCCGCATAACTTATTGTTCGGTCAAAACAATAGGTTATACGACGAACACATCAGGACTAACTTTTTGTTCATTGTATCATACACTTTGCATCTTTGCAACGAAATAGCAAATATCGCTCACTCTGTTTTTTCTGGCTGAACAACTAAATGCAATTCTTCTAACTGTCGCTCGCTAACCGGGCTTGGCGCCTCCGTTAGCAAACAGCTTGCACTGGCCGTTTTTGGAAACGCGATCGTATCGCGCAAGTTCGTTCGTCCCGCTAACAGCATAACAATGCGGTCCAATCCAAGCGCGATGCCGCCATGTGGCGGGGTGCCATATTCAAACGCTTCTAGCAAGAACCCAAATTGTTTGCGCGCTTCCTCTTCCGTAAATCCTAGGGCGCGGAACATTTTTTCTTGCACTTCCCGTTCGAAAATACGCATCGAACCGCCGCCAAGCTCATAGCCGTTCAGCACCAAGTCATACGCTTGCGCCCTTACTTTTTCCGGACTTGTCTCTAATTGCGGCAAATCTTCGCGAACTGGCATGGTAAACGGATGATGCGCCGCGTAATAACGCCCATCTTCTTCATCGTATTCTAATAGCGGCCAGTCGACAATCCAAAGGAAATTAAATTTTGTTTCGTCAATTAAGTTTAAATCCTTTCCAAGTTTTAAACGCAACGCGCCAAGCGCATCAGCGACAACTTCTTTACGATCGGCGACAAACAGCAATAAATCGCCGGCTTCTGCCATAAGCGTTTCGACAAGCCCACTTTGTTCTTCTTCCGTGAAAAATTTGGCGATTGGCCCTTTCAATCCGCCTTCTTCCACCTTCAGCCATGCTAGCCCTTTTGCACCGTAACGTGCAACAAATTCGGCTAGCGCATCGATATCTTTGCGAGAATATGTATTTGCTGCCCCTTTGACATTAATCGCCTTCACTTGCCCTCCGTTTGCAACGGCACCTGCAAATACTTTGAAGGAAGAATGTTTCACGATTTCTGATACATCTACAAGTTCTAAACCAAAGCGGGTATCCGGCTTGTCCGAACCATAGCGGCTCATCGCCTCATCATAAGACATGCGCGGAAATGGAAGGGGAACTTCGATTCCTTTTGCCACTTTCATCACATGCGCCATCATCCGTTCCGTTAACTGCATAATATCTTCTTGACTCATAAACGATGTTTCAATATCGATTTGTGTAAACTCCGGCTGGCGGTCTGCGCGCAAGTCTTCATCGCGAAAACAGCGAGCAATTTGATAATATCGTTCAAATCCGGCCACCATCAACAGCTGCTTAAATATTTGTGGAGACTGCGGAAGCGCGTAAAACTCGCCGGGATGAACGCGGCTTGGCACTAAATAGTCGCGCGCTCCTTCTGGCGTGCTTTTCGTCAAAATTGGCGTTTCCACTTCCAAAAAGCCTTCTCCGTCTAAAAAGTCGCGAATGGCTTTTGTCACACGGTGCCGCAATTGCAAAGTGCGAAACATCACCGGGCGGCGCAAGTCTAAATAACGATATTTAAGGCGCACTTCTTCGGCTACGTCTGTTTGATCGGCGATGGTAAACGGCGGTGTTTTGGCTTCGTTAATGATCGTTACGCGTTCTGCTTGAATTTCAATTTTTCCAGTTGGAATATTTGGATTGATCGTTCCCTCGTCGCGGGCAACGACGGTTCCTTCCACGCTCAGCACGTATTCATTCCGCACTTTTTCCGCTACATTTAACGCTTCTTTCGATACTTCCGGGCTGAACACAACTTGCACGATTCCCGTCCGGTCGCGAAGATCGATGAAAATTAATCCGCCAAGGTCGCGGCGCTTTTGCACCCAGCCTTTTAAAACGACTTTTTCGCCAACCGCTTTCTCGGTGATCTCCCCGCAATAATAAGTCCTTCCAAACACGCCTGCAATCCCTCCTACGACAATCGTTCTTTTAAATAGTCTACGACAGAATGTAGCGGCACTTCTGTTTGCTCTCCTGTGCTCATCTCTTTCATGTTGATTACTTCTTTCGCAAGTTCATCATCGCCGAGAATCGCCACAAATTTCGCGTGTAAGCGATCCGCCGCTTTCAATTGCGTCTTTACTTTCCTGTCTTGATAATCTTTATCAGCGACAATTCCCGCTTTCCGCAGCTTGTGAACAAGCCGCACGGATTCCTCTTTTGCTTTTTCGCCAACGGCAACAACGTAGCAGTCAATGCCGCGGCTAATCGGCAGCGCAACTCCTTCCGCGTCTAAAGCGGCCAACAGCCGTTCAATGCTTAGCGCAAACCCAATCCCTGGCGTTTCTGGCCCTCCTATTTCTTGCACTAAGCCGTTGTAGCGGCCGCCGCCGCATAACGTCGTAATCGCGCCAAATCCTTCCGCATCGCTCATAATTTCAAACGTCGTATGGTTGTAATAATCCAATCCGCGCACGAGACGAGAATCGACTTCAAATGGGATTCCCAATTTCGTCAAGTAAGCTTTTACTTTTTCAAAATAACGGCTTGATTCCTCGTTTAAATAATCGAGAATCGATGGCGCTGTCGCCATTAATTCATGGTCACGGTCTCTTTTGCAGTCTAAAATGCGAAGCGGATTTTTTTTCAGGCGGACTTGGCAATCTTCACAAAGCTCGTGAATCCGGTTTTGGAAATGATCGATCAACGCCTGACGATGCGCCTTTCTGCTTTCTATGTCTCCTAAGCTGTTAATGACTAGCCTTACTTTTTTCAATCCTAATGATTGGTACAACTCCATCGCCATCGCAATGACTTCTGCATCAATCGCCGGATCATCGCTTCCAAGCGCTTCAACGCCGAACTGAACAAATTGGCGAAACCGCCCTGCCTGCGGCCGTTCATAGCGGAACATCGGACCGATGTAATATAACTTAATTGGCTGATTCGGATCGCCGTACATTTTGTTTTCAACGAATGAGCGAACCACCGGAGCGGTCCCTTCCGGACGAAGCGTCATGCTTCTTCCCGCCCGGTCTTCAAACGTATACATCTCTTTTTGTACAATGTCGGTCGTATCGCCGACGCCGCGTAAAAACAATTCCGTATGTTCAAAAATCGGCGTGCGAATTTCGCGATAATTGTAACGCCTGCAAATATCCCGCGCTATTTTTTCGACATATTGCCATTTTTCCGCTTCACCAGGCAAAATGTCTTGCGTTCCTCGTGGAATTTGAAAAGCCATGACAAACCTCCTTACACCCAAAATAAAAACGCCCTTCTTCCCTATATAAAATAGGGACGAGAGCGCTATTCCCGTGGTGCCACCCTAATTGAAGCAAAATGCTTCCGCTTTTTACCGATAACGCATGTTTCGCGTTCCCTTTTACTGGCACAAACGGTACGTTCAAAGGGAAACCTACGGAGTGTCTTTCGTTAAGTCATCATGGAGAAATGCTTCCAGCCTAAGGCATTTCCTCTCTGGCCATGTGTATTCTTAACTACTTTTCTCCGTCATTGGTTGTTATTATGTATAATTTTTGTAATTTATCTTACGGATAAACATTGGTTTTGTCAAGTTTTAAGAACGGGAGATTTGCTTTTTTAGTTTTTGTACATCTCTTAACGTTAATCCAAACTCAGACGCCAATTCAAACGCCGTATGTTCCGCCTCTTTTTGCATAAATTCATGAAAATCAATAGAAAATAATTCGTTTGCTTTTCGCTGCGCAAATTCCCCTTTAGCGCTATGTCGCATTTTGCTCATCCTTCCTCTTCCATATCTTTTTTTATTTTTCCCAGTTAGCCAAAAAATAAAAAAAAATTTAGGCTACTTGGGAAGGATGGCGTGTTAAGATATAAAAAAACGGGCGAACATTATTTGTTCCCCGCTTTTTCCTTGCTTTCCACAATCAACGTAACCGGACCGTCATTAATTAGTTCCACTTCCATCATCGCGCCAAACTTTCCTGTTTCCACCCGAATGCCTTTTTGACGAAGCGCTTCGTTCAACGCTTCATAAATTGGCAAAGCATGATCCGGCTTCGCCGCCTCCATAAAGTTCGGGCGCCGGCCTTTTCGGCAATCTCCATACAAAGTAAATTGCGACACAGATAAAATTTCTCCGCCAACATCCAGCACGGAAAGGTTCATTTTTCCAGATTCGTCCTCGAAAATGCGCAAATGCGCGATTTTATCGGCGACAAACGCCACGTCTTCGATCGTATCGCTATGAGTGACACCGACAAGAAGAACGAGGCCGTGGCCAATAGAACCGACAGTTTCGCCATTCACTGTCACTTTCGCACGCTTTGCTCGTTGCACTACTACTTTCATCTCACTTTTCCTTTCTAATTGTTCATAATTCGTTGCACTGAGTAAATATCGGAAATTTGCTTGATTCGGTCGACAACCTTTTGCAAATGGCCAATATTGCGAATGGCAATCGTCATATGAATGGTCGCGATTTTATTGCGATGATCGGATCTTCCCGAAACAGCGGAAATATCCGTTTTTGTTTCATTCACTGCCTGCAGCACTTCGTTTAGCAATCCGCGGCGATCAAATCCGGTAATTTCAATCTCCACGTTATATTCGCGATTGGATTTCGCATCGCTTTCCCATTCCACCGAAATTAAGCGGTCCGCCATTTCCTCCGGCTGCACGTTGGGGCAATCAACGCGATGAACCGAGATTCCGCGGCCTCTCGTAATGAAGCCGATAATTTCGTCGCCGGGAACCGGATTACAGCAACGCGACAGACGAATAAGCAAGTTGTCCATCCCTTGAACGCGAATGCCGCAATCGCGTTTTTTCGCGATCGGCATCTTTGCTTCCGGCATCGTTTCTGTCAATTTCTTCTGTTGTTCTTCCAAATCGCGCTGCTTTCGCCATTTTTCTGTTAAACGGTGAGCAATTTGCGCAGCGGTAATGCCATGAAAACCGACAGCGGCGTACATGTCTTCTTCGTTCGAAAAATTAAATTTTTCCGCAACGCGCTTGACGTTTTCCGCTGTTAAAATTTCTTTGACATCAAATCCGAGGCTGCGAACTTCTTTTTCGACAAGCTCTTTTCCTTTTTCGATATTTTCTTCGCGACGTTGTTTTTTGAAAAACTGGCGAATTTTATTTTTCGCATGTGACGTTTGTGCCAGCTTCAGCCAGTCTTGGCTTGGCCCATAGGAATGCTTTGATGTTAAAATCTCGACAATGTCGCCTGTCTGCAGCTTGTAATCAAGTGGCACCATTTTGCCGTTGACTTTGGCGCCGATCGTTTTATTGCCAATTTCCGAATGGATGCGATAGGCGAAATCAATCGGCACCGAACCGGCCGGCAATTCAATGACATCCCCTTTTGGCGTAAACACAAACACCATATCGGAGAATAAATCCATCTTTAATGATTCCATAAATTCTTCCGCATTGCTCGCGTCATTTTGCCATTCCAAAATTTCCCGGAACCACGATAATTTTTCTTCAAACGAATTTGGCTTAATTGTCTTTCCTTCTTTATAGGCCCAGTGAGCGGCAATGCCAAATTCAGCGATTTGATGCATTTCAAACGTGCGGATTTGCACTTCCAGCGGCTCGCCTTTCGGGCCGATTACCGTCGTGTGCAGCGATTGATACATATTCGGTTTCGGCATCGCGATGTAATCTTTGAAACGCCCCGGCATCGGCTTCCAACATGTATGAATAATGCCTAACACGGCGTAACAGTCTTTAATGCTGTTCACGATAATGCGGACGGCAAGCAAATCGTAAATTTCGTTAAACTGCTTGTTTTGCATGACCATTTTGCGATAGATGCTGTAAATATGTTTCGGTCTTCCGTAAATTTCGCATGGAATAGAGACTTCGTTCAACCGTTCGCGCACTTCTTGAATGACTTCTTCCAAATATTGTTCCCGTTCGGCCCGCTTCTTCTTCATCAAGTTAACAATGCGATAATATTGCTGCGGATTTAAGTAGCGAAGGGCGGTGTCTTCCAGTTCCCATTTAATTTTTGAAATTCCAAGGCGGTGCGCCAATGGCGCAAAAATCTCCAACGTCTCATTGGCGATTCTCCGCTGCTTTTCAATCGGCAAATGTTTCAACGTCCGCATATTATGAAGGCGGTCCGCTAATTTAATTAAAATGACGCGAATATCTTGCGCCATTGCCAAAAACATTTTCCGGTGGTTTTCCGCTTGCTGCTCTTCTTGAGATTTATATTTAATTTTCCCTAGCTTCGTCACGCCATCAACGAGCATCGCCACTTCACTGCCGAATTCCCGTTCCAAATCTCCCTTCGTCGCTTCCGTGTCTTCAACAACATCGTGCAAAAATCCGGCCGCGATCGTGGCGGGATCCATTTTTAAATCGACTAAAATGCCGGCGACTTGAATCGGATGAATAATATACGGCTCCCCAGATTTGCGATATTGATCGCGATGAGCGCGGTCGGCAAATTCATACGCCTTCTTAATAAATTCGACATCCTTTTCCGACAAATAACGGCTTGCCTGCTCAAAGACTTGTTCCGCTGTTAACACCTGTTCGTTGGCCATAGGATCAAATCACCTTTGCGTATAATAAAAATCATATATTGATTACTATTATCATGAAAAATTTTTTTCATGTAAAGAGTTATGCAACGCGCCTCGTTGAACTGCAAAACAACCGATAAGTTAATAAGAAAGAGCACTCTCTGGAGTGCCCTTTTTATTTCTTAATTGTAACGAAATAATCTCATCATGTCGATGGTTAGAATTGCATAAGCGTTAAAATATCGTAACCTTCTAATTTTTTGCGCCCTCCCAGCTCAGTAAGCTCGATCAAAAAGGCAATGCCGGCGACGACGCCGCCAAGCTGTTCGACAAGCTGAATCGTCGCGCGAATTGTTCCGCCTGTCGCCAATAAATCGTCTGTAATTAATACCCGTTGTCCTGGCTTAATCGCATCTTTATGCATCGTCAATACGTCTTTCCCATATTCAAGCCCGTATTCGACACGAACGACTTCACGCGGAAGCTTTCCTTCCTTGCGCACCGGGGCAAACCCAACCCCAAGCGCATACGCAACAGGGCAGCCAATAATAAAGCCTCGCGCTTCCGGACCGACAACAATATCGATTTTCTTTTCGCGCGCGTATTGAACAATTTGGTCTGTTGCATATTTATACACTTCGCCTTTATCCATCAATGTGGTAATATCTTTAAACATAATCCCCGGTTTAGGGAAGTCAGGAACAATTGTCACATATTGTTTCAAATCCATTATGCATTTGCCTCCTCATATGTTTGCGAACCTTTCATTTCAAAAAGACAACGCTTTAATTGTTCATATGTTGAATACAAAAAAAGACTTTCCAGCTCATACTGAGCTTGTTTCAAGCGATAAGTCGGTGATTCGCTTAAATCTCGTTTAGCTGGCTGAGGAACAAGCGACACGATGCCATCCCGTTGCGTAATAAATTCCAGTTCAAGAAACACTTTCGCCATAAACCAGATGGTTTCTTCCGTCCATCCACGCGCACGCGCCAACTCTCCGCCGTACTTCGCCAAATTAAACATGCCCTGTTTCCGCAAAAACGCGTAAAACCATTTAAAATGTTCACGCGTCGGCAACGTGCGGAAAAAATGAGTCTCCCTTTGATAGAATAACGCATAAATGCGCGCAGGTAAACTAGAACGTAACAACATTTTTATGATTTCCAAAGACGGAGGCATATCCAGCAGGACAACGTAGCGGCCATCTAAACAAAGCTGCGATGCTTCTTCCACTGAAGCGGCGTAACAAATTTCTTCTTTATATGTTTCGATCCCTAACGCATCCGCCGTATCTTCGCGAAACATAATGAGCATCCGCTTATCTGGCGGAAGCGCCGCAATCAGCGGTCTTACATCGCGCATACCGCGAATATCAAACAGCTGGCATTCATGCACCGCCATATCATAAATCATCAACTGCGGCTTGCGAAGATGATTCCACTCATTAATAACTAACTCGCCAACAACCGATACTTTCGCATCTGGAGCGATTTCATCGCGCAAATACCCGAAGCCGAAACCAACGCTATCAATCGCAGCGCCATTTTGCGCAAAAACGGCCTTTAAATGCGATTGATCAGCGCCGACGCGGCGTATCGTTTCCACTGACACATTTTCCATTAAAAAAAGAGGCTTTGCATTACCGACGCCAAACGGAGCAAATTTTTCAAGCTGTTCGGCTACCTCCATCGTTAAATCAGATACGGAACAAACCGCGTCAATCGACGTAATTGGCGTAAAATCATCTTCTGTCAACATATCGTCGGCGAGCGCGTTAAGACGCTGGCGCAATTCGTCAACGTCCTCAAGAGACAGCGTCATTCCCGCCGCCATCGGATGGCCGCCAAAATGCGGCAAAATATCGCGGCATGCCGATAAGCTAGAAAATATGTCAAACCCGTGAATGCTTCGCGCCGAGCCTTTCGCGATGCCTTTTTCTGCATCAACGCTTAACACGATCGTCGGGCGGTAAAACTGTTCGACCAGCCGGGATGCGACAATGCCGATGACTCCAGGGTTCCATCCTTCTTTTGCCACCACAAGCACTTTATTCTCGGATGGCGGAAATTGTTCCCGTATCATTTGCGCCGCTTCTTCCGCTATTTCCGCGACAAGCTGCTGCCGCTCCCTATTTAAATCATCCATTTCTTTCGCAAGCCTTTTTGCTTCCTCTTCGTCCTCCGTCATTAGCAATCTTACGGCAGGATCGGCTTCCCCCAATCGCCCGACCGCGTTCATCCGCGGCGCAATGACAAACCCCACCGTCTGCTCGTCGATTTTTTCTGCGTCTATTCCACATTGTTTACACAACGTACGCAATCCAATACGTTTTACATTTCGCAACTGCTCAAGCCCTTGCGCCACCAATATTCGATTTTCGCCAGTAAGGGGAACGAGATCGGCGATTGTTCCAAGTGCGACGACATCCAATAAATGGCGCGGCACATCCCCGAGCAGTGCATGCGCAACTTTAAACGCCACTCCTACCCCGGCTAATTCCCGAAACGGATATGTACTTCCAGGCTTTTTCGGATGAATAATTTCATACGCTTCCGGCAACGCCGGCCCCGTTTCATGATGGTCTGTAATAATGACATCCATTCCAAGCTCATTGGCAAGCGCTATTTCCTTCACCGCGGCAATGCCGTTATCGACCGTAATAATCAAAGAAAACCCTTGCTCCTTTGCCCAACGAAACGCTTTTTCATTCGGACCGTATCCTTCGGTAAAGCGGTTGGGGATATAAAAATCAACAATAGCGCCAGCTTCCTTCAAAGCGCTGACCATTACCGTCGTGCTGCTTACACCGTCTGCATCATAATCACCATATACTAAAATACGCTCCCCATCCTGTATCGCCTGTTGAATCCGCTCGATCGCCCGCTCCATTCCATCTAGCAAAAACGGATCATGAAACGGCTGTTTCAGCGGATATAAAAACGCATTTGCTTCTTCTGCCGTACGAACTCCGCGATGGACAAGAAGCGTTGCAATAAGCGGATCGATCCGCAATTGTTCCACTAAATGCTTTACAATACTTTCATCGGGGCGCTTCACATCCCAACGTGTTTTCGCGATTAACATGTATCCCACCTCAACTCTTCCTATTATACCAAAATGAAAAAAAGGGTGGACAATGAAGTTTATTTGTGTTTAGAAACAAAAATGCTCCATGTTTCCATGGAGCATTCTCGGTTGGCAGCTCTTTCTTTCATTACACTTGCGGTTCTAGTTCTTTTTCCGGGCGTTTTTTTGCTTTTCCTTTTTTCAGTTGGTTTCCTTTCCAAACAACCCATAATTGCGCGGCGATGAATAAAGAAGAGTAAACACCGCAGACCAAGCCAACGAAAAGGGCGATATTAAAGTTGAAAATCGCTTCGCTGCCGAAAATCAACAGAGCAACAACGGTAAAGATCACCGTCAACACCGTATTAATGGAGCGGGTAAGCGTTTGTTGCAACGCTCTGTTGACGATATGTTTCAAATCATCGACCGTTTTCACTTTGCGTTTTTTCATTAAATCGCGGACGCGGTCGAACGTAACGATCGTATCGTTAATCGAATAACCAATAATCGTTAACACCGCAGCAATAAACGTTAAGTCGACTTCCAAACGAGTGAGGCTGAAAAACGTAATGATGAAAAACGCATCGTGAAGCAACGCTACGACCGCAGCAAGCGCCATATATATTTCAAAACGAATCGTCACATAAATAATAATCCCGATGGACGAAATGAGCACGGCAATAAATGCATTGCGCGCCAATTCTTTTCCAACAACCGGAGATACGGTGCTGACATTCGGCTCTGAACCGTAATGCTGTTTAAAATGCGTTTTTAGCTCGGCGATTTCTTTTTTGCTTAACACGCCGATAAACCGAGCGACACCGACATTATTATGATCACCTGATAACACGATATCTTCCGGCTTTAAGCCAAGCTTTTGAAACTCGTCTTTTAGCTGCTGAACATTGATAGGCTTGTCGCTCATCACTTCTACGCGCGTACCGCTCGCAAAGTCGATGCCGAGATTAAGCTTCATCGTCAATAAAGCGATAATGCCAACCACCGTCAGCAAACCGGAAAAAATGAAAAACTTTTTGCTATGTTTTACGAAGTCTAAACGGTCAAATTTGGTCGGCACTTCCGTGTCTTCCGTTGTTTCGGCAATATTTAAGATTTCCGATTTCTTCACGCCGAAATAGCCCGGTTTGTTATTTAAAATGCGGCTGTTGACAAGCAAGCCAAGCAGCAGGCGCGTTCCGTACACCGCGGTGATAAAGCTCACCAAAATACTGATGATCAGCGTTGTTGCGAACCCTTTTACCGAGCTTGTCCCGTAAATAAAGAGAACGACACCTGCAATAATCGTCGTAATGTTCGCATCAAAAATGGTCGCAAACGACCCTCTGTTTCCAGAACGGAACGCCGACATAATCGATTTGCCAAGCTTAATTTCCTCTTTAATCCGCTCATACGTAATAATGTTAGCATCAACCGCCATCCCGACGCCTAAAATAAGGGCAGCGATTCCCGGCAATGTCAACACGCCGTTCATCCAATCAAAAATAAGCAAAGTAAGGTAAATATAAACGGTTAATGTAATGACAGCGATAACCCCTGGCAAACGATAAAACAAAATCATAAAGAGGAAAATCGCCGCAACTCCGACAATGCCGGCAAAAACGGTTTTTTGCAGGGCGTTTTGGCCAAACTGCGCCCCGACTGATGTCGAGTAAATCTCTTTTAATTCCACTGGAAGCGCGCCGGCATTCAGCAGGTCGGCCAATTGTTGCGCTTCCTTCACGGTGAAGTTACCCACGATCGAGACATCCGTTTGGTTAAATACTTGGTTGACCGCTGCCGCGGAAATAAATTTTGGATCTGCTTTTCCCGCTTCTTTCTTGTAAGAATCTACTCCTTCTTTAAAATCAAGCCAAATGACCAATAAATTATTTGGCGGCCCCATTTTATATACTTTTTCCGTCACTTGTTTAAATTTATCCGCGTCTTTTAATTTAATCGCGACACTCGGCTTTCCGTTTTCGTCAAATGTCAGCTTTGCTCCGCCTTGCACAAGGTCGCTGCCATCCATTAACACGTGATCATTCACGTCACGAAACGTTAATTTCGCTTGTGTCGACAAAATTTCGCGAGCTTGGTTTTGGTCTTTTACACCAGCAAGCTGCACGCGAATCCGATTTTTTCCTTCTATTTGAATGTTCGGTTCGCTGACGCCAAGCACGTTGATCCGTCGGTTTAACGCGCTCACTGTGCTTTTTAACGTGTCGTCATCGATTTTGTCTCCTTTTTTCGCCGGTTTCACTTCATAAAGCACTTCAAAGCCGCCTTGTAAATCAAGGCCCAATTTAATATTATGTACGATTCCTTGAACCGTCGGCCCCATTACCCCTGCCAACAGCAAGAGCAACAGGAAAAACGCGACAATGCGACTGCGTTTTACCATAATAAAAAAATCCTCCTTCAACTCTTCTTGCCGCTCTTCCTTTCACATTCCGCCAGACAAACGTTGTTTTCGTAAAAAAAAGCAAGGCTGATAGCAATGAACGGTGATTGCCGGCATCAGACCTTTCTCCATACTCATTCCCATTATGAAGCAGCAAACGGAAACTGTCAATTTTCTACATCACTATAATAATTCCTTTAATAACGTTTCTAAATCATCATTTTCTGAAGAACGCTGTTCTTTATATGACTGCATCGTGACAAACGACATGTATTCGCCGATTTGCAGCGACAAAATATCGTTGACAAGCTCAAATAGCTTTTTTTCTTCTTTGAAGTTTTTCCACTTTTTTTGCACTAAACAATCCCATATTTGCTCCATTGTCACTTGGTTATAGCCAAGCAAGCGAAATTCATCATACTTGCATTGCAACGCCGGCATTAGTTGTTCACGCAATTCATTTTGTTTCTCCTTTTCCATTCTTTTCCCTTCTCCCCTTGATAAAATCCGTCATCATCCTTGTCATGCTTGTTTATATGGACTGCATATAGTTAATTGTATAAAAGATTATCGCATTTGAGAAGGTAGGGAGAGGCGATGTCCAAATTTTTACAAGGAACGGTGATTTTAATCGTTGCCGGCTTGATTACAAGGGTGCTTGGATTTGTCAATCGGATTGTCGTCGCCCGCGTCATCGGCGGGGAAGGGGTTGGGCTGTACATGATGGCAATGCCTACGCTTGTGTTGGCGATTACGATCACGCAAATGGGGCTGCCCGTTGCCATTTCGAAACTAGTTGCAGAAGCCGAAGCGATCGGCGACCGACAAAAAGTGAAAAAAATTCTTGTCGTTTCTTTAACGATGACTGGCATACTTAGCGTTATTTTCTTCCCTGCTATGATCTTGCTCGCTCCGTTTTTGTCACAAACGTTGTTCACGGACCCGCGAACCTATTATCCGCTGATCGCCATCGCCCCAGTCGTCCCAATCATTGCAATTTCCTCCGTGTTGCGCGGATATTTCCAAGGAAAACAACAAATGAAGCCATATGCGTATTCACAGTTATTAGAACAAATCGTCCGCATCAGCTTAATAGCAATTTGTACAAAAGCGCTGTTGCCATACGGCATTGAATATGCTGCCGCAGGCGCCGTGCTTTCGTCGGTAATCGGCGAATTCGCATCACTATTATACTTGCTTTACATGTTTAAGTTAAAAAAATCGATGAAAGTGCACGCAAAGTTTTTTCAATATGTCAAAGCTGGAAAGCACACGTTTATCAGCTTAATGCGCATTGCTTTGCCAACGACAGGCAGCCGGTTAATTGGTTCCCTTTCGTGGTTTTTGGAACCGATTGTCGTTGCGAACAGCTTGGCCATCGCCGGGGTCGCAACAACGCTGGCGACAAAACAATACGGCCAGCTGACCGGATATGCGCTTCCATTATTAATGCTGCCATCTTTTATTACGTATTCATTATCAACGTCTCTTGTTCCAGCAATTAGCGAAGCAGCGGCACAAAAACAAACATTATTGGTGGAACACCGCACTCAGCAGGCCATGCGTCTTTCTCTTGTCACCGGCGGGCTCTCTGTCGTCGTCTTATATGTGTTTGCGGAACCGCTCATGCAGTTGATGTACGGCACAAGCGAAGCGACCATTTTTGTCAAAGTGATGGCGCCATTTTTCTTATTCTATTACTTTCAAGGTCCGCTGCAAGCGATATTGCAAGGCCTTGATTTGGCGAAAGCGGCGATGACAAACAGCCTCATTGGCGCAGCCGTAAAAATTGCCTGCATTTTCGCTTTGGCAACCCAGCCAAACTTAGGAATTATGGGAGCGGCATTGGCAATTGCGATCAATACCGTGTTAGTCACATTGCTGCATTTTGCAACGATCGTAAAAGCATTATCTTATTCCGTTTATGTAAGCGAATATGTCAAAACGTGTTTATCTATCATTGCAGCAGGAGCCATTGGATACGTATCATTTCATCATACTTTCGTTATGTTCCCTCTGCCTATGCGGACGTTAGTGGCCATTACGGCGACAACCATCGTTTATTTGCTTTTATTGATCATTTTTCAATTGATTAAACGAGAAGAGCTTGCGCAAATCCCGGCAATTGGCGCCCTTTTTACGAAAAAAAACCGCAAATAAACTTCTAAACGCGTCCAAACAAGAATATACTTTGGTAAAACGATTATCGAGCGACAAGGGGGAGTGAGATGGCAAGAATTGGAACAGCCGTTATTTATGGAATCATCACAATTTTCTTATTGGCGGCTCTTATTAGCTTCTTTTTATCTCTCATTCTCAAATGGACGAACGTGCAAGAATCTTCACTAACATGGGTGATTTTTGCCGGATCGCTTCTTTCAGTATTCATCGGGGGGTTTGTGGCCGGAGGAAAAGGAAAAGAAAAAGGTTGGTTTATCGGCGGGATCACAAGTTTGCTATTTACATTCATTGTATTTCTATTTCAATTTTTAGGATTAGAAAAAGCGTTCACCCTCGAACAATGGTTGTACCATCTTAGCTTTTTTGTCGCAGCGGCGCTTGGCGGGATTGTCGGGGTAAATATGACAGCATCGCGAAATTAAATGGTGACGGCTACCTTCGTTTGAAAAGGTAGCCGTTTTCATTTACTTATTTTCGGATACAACCTCGCGCACTGCCGAGCGGTCATAGGTAAGACGCGTTCCGTCTCCTGCACGAATGACCACTTTATCTTCGTCGACCGAATCGATGATTCCATGCAGCCCGCCGATAGTGATGATTTTATCTCCTTTCTTTAAATTGGCTTGCATTTGCTGAATCGCACGCTGCCGTTTCTGCTGCGGCCGAAGCAGCAAGAAATAAAAAATGACAAAAAACAAAATAATTGGTAGCAAATTCACAATCGTCGCTGACATAAAATCCCCTCTTTCTGAGTCATATTTTATTTAAAAGTTTTTCGCATTTGGTTTATTAAAGCCATAGCGTTCAAAAAATTCATCGCGAAAATCCCGGAGACGATCCTCGCGAATCGCTTGTCTGATCTGCTCCATTAATTTTATCAAAAAGTAAACGTTATGATAAGAAGTTAAACGAATCCCAAACGTTTCATCACATTTGATAAGATGGCGAATGTATGCACGCGTATAATTGCGGCATGTATAACAGTCGCAGTTAGGATCAAGCGGCGAAAAATCGCGAGCGTATTGCGCGTTTTTAATGACGACGCGCCCTTGGCTTGTCATGACCGTTCCATTGCGCCCGATCCGTGTCGGAAGCACGCAGTCAAACATATCGATGCCGCGAATCGCCCCGTCGATGAGCGAGTCCGGTGAACCAACTCCCATCAAGTAGCGCGGCTTGTTCGCCGGCAAAAGCGGTGTCGTAAACTCAAGCACGCGATTCATCACTTCTTTCGGCTCGCCAACAGATAGGCCGCCGACCGCATATCCCGGAAAATCTAACGACACTAAGTCTTGCGCGCTCTGTCTGCGCAGATCTTCAAATTCCCCGCCCTGCACAATGCCGAACAAACCTTGCGCATCCGGGCGCTTGTGCGCTTTTAAACAACGCTCCGCCCAACGGCTTGTCCGTTCAACGGACTGTTTCATGTATTCATATGTCGCCGGATATGGCGGGCATTCATCAAACGCCATAATAATGTCGGAACCGAGTGCGTTTTGTATTTCGATCGCCTTTTCTGGAGATAAAAATAGTTTATCGCCGTTTAAATGGTTTCGAAAATATACCCCTTCTTCCTCGATTTTTCGAAAATCGCTTAAACTAAACACTTGAAAACCACCGGAATCGGTTAAAATGCCGCGGTCCCAGTTCATAAACGAATGAAGGCCGCCGGCTTCTTTGACGATTTCGTGTCCCGGCCGCAGCCATAAATGATACGTATTGCTTAAAATAATGCCTGCGCCCATCTCTTTTAATTCTTCCGGCGATAACGTTTTGACAGTCGCTAACGTCCCTACTGGCATGAACATCGGTGTTTCAAACGAACCGTGCGGCGTATGGATCACTCCAAGCCGCGCACCTGTTTGTTTGCATGTTTTAATGAGCTCAAAACGAATCGGTGATGTCAAGCCAACGCTCTCCTTTCTTAAATAATCAACATTGCATCGCCGAAGCTAAAGAATCGATACCGCTCTTTCACCGCCACGTTGTAAGCGCGCAAAATGTTTTCGCGGCCGGCAAGCGCGCTGACAAGCATAATAAGCGTTGATTTCGGCAAATGAAAGTTTGTCACCAAGCCATCGATTGCCTTAAACTCATAGCCTGGATAAATGAAAATATCCGTCCAACCGCTTTCCGCAACAAATGTGCCGTTATGTCTTGCGGCGATCGTCTCCAACGTGCGCGTAGACGTCGTGCCGACAGCAATAATGCGGCCTCCTTGCCGCCTTGTCTCGTTTAACAATTGCGCCGTCTCTTCCGTCATTTGATAAAATTCGGCGTGCATATCATGTTCTTCAATGTTTTCGACATTAACAGGGCGAAACGTGCCAAGCCCGACATGAAGAGTAATAAACGCGATATGCACCCCTTTGGCGCGGATATCATCAAGAAGCTGTTCCGTAAAATGAAGACCGGCTGTCGGCGCTGCCGCTGAGCCGATTTCACGGGCATATACAGTCTGGTAGCGTTCCGGGTCATCCAATTTTTCCTTAATATAGGGAGGTAGCGGCATCTCCCCAAGCTGTTCAAGCACTTCATAAAAAATACCCCGGTAGGAAAATTGCAAAACGCGGCCCCCGTGTTCAAGCGTATCAACGCACGTCGCTTTCAGCCGCCCATCGCCAAAAATAATTTTCGTGCCGTCTTTTACCCGTCTTGCCGGTTTTACTAGCGTTTCCCATCGGTCTCCTTCCAATTGTTTCAGCAACAGCACCTCAATGTTGGCGCCGGTATCTTCTTTTTCCCCGTAAAGACGCGCTGGCATCACACGTGTATCATTAAGAACGAGGCAATCTCCTTCACGTAAATACGATAAAATGTTGCGAAAAGTTTCATGGCGAATTTCGCCGGTTTTTTTATCAAGCACCATCAACCGCGATGCATCGCGGTTTGGCAGCGGTGTTTGCGCAATTAGCTCTTCCGGTAAATTAAAGTCAAACAAATCGATTTTCATTTTTTCTCACCTTGCCTTGTTGTTTAACGGAATCGACCAAGCAGATAAAAAATGAGGGACAGCACAACGCTTAGCAAAATCGACGTAACAATCGGAAAATAAAAAGTCGTATTCCCCTTGCGAATAATAATATCTCCTGGAAGCCGCCCCAGTTTAATAAACTGCATGAGAAACCCGATAATGATGAGAACGGCCCCAACTGTCATGATGAGCTTAGGCAGGCTATTCATGTTTTGGAACCTCCATTCCAAAATGTTTGTAAGCAACAGGGGTAACGATGCGGCCGCGCGGGGTGCGCTGTAAAAAGCCGATTTGCAGCAAGTACGGCTCATACACGTCTTCAATCGTCTGCGCCTCTTCGCCGATCGTTGCGGCAATCGTATCAATGCCAACCGGTCCGCCGTTAAACTTTTCCATAATCGCTTTGATCAATTTATGATCGATATGATCAAGGCCTAACCGATCGACTTGCAGTAGCTCCAACGCCTCTTTCGCCAATGAAAACGTGATCGTTCCGTCTCCACGCACTTGGGCAAAATCGCGGACGCGGCGCAAAAGGCGATTCGCGATGCGCGGTGTTCCTCGCGAGCGCCGGGCGATTTCCAATGCGGCTTCCGCCTTAATGTCCACGTGCAAAATCTCCGCCGTCCGCATCACAATTTGCGTAAGATGTTCAGGTTGGTAATACTCCAACCGGCTAATCACCCCAAAACGGTCGCGAAGCGGTGCGGATAAAGCGCCTGCCCTTGTCGTGGCGCCGACAAGCGTAAATGGGGGCAAATCAATGCGGATGGAACGGGCGGTTTGTCCTTTTCCAATCACGATATCCAAGCAATAATCTTCCATCGCCGGATACAGCACTTCCTCGACGGAACGGTGCAACCGGTGAATTTCATCAATGAATAACACATCTCCTGGCTCCAAGGAAGTTAAAATCGCCGCTAAATCGCCGGGGCGCTCAATCGCCGGACCGGAAGTCGTGCGAAGGTGGACACCCATTTCATTCGCAATAATTCCTGCTAACGTTGTCTTTCCCAGCCCGGGAGGACCGTACAGCAGCACATGATCAAGCGTTTCTTCGCGCATTTTCGCCGCTTCAATAAATACTTTTAAATTGTCTTTCACTTTATCTTGTCCAATATATTCATGCAAAAACTTCGGGCGGAGACTATATTCCAGCGAAACGTCTTCACGATGGACATCGCCGGAAACAAGGCGTTCTTCCATGTTCCTCCCCTCCCTATTTTAACAGTTGCTGAAGCGCGCGCTTCACATATTGGTCAGTGGACAAGTTTTCTTTCATTAACGACGGCACTACTTTTTGAATTTCCCGTTCCGCGTAGCCTAACGCTTTTAACGCCGCGATCGCCTCCTCGAGAGCGGATAAATGAGATGATTCCGATTCTTCTTGGGGATGAAACAAATCTGGATATGTTCTAGTAGCAACAGCAGTAAGCTTCCCTTTTAAATCGAGAATCATTTGCCGCGCCGTTTTTTTTCCGACGCCCGGAAACTTGCATAAAAACGTTTCGTTCTCTTGTTCAATCGCTTCGACAAGCTGCTCAGGCCGCCCTGCCGCTAAAATCGCCAAACCGCCTTTTGGGCCGATTCCCGAAACTTGCAATAGCTTTGCAAACAACGCTCGTTCTTCGCGGGTGCGAAATCCGTACAAAGCAAGCATATCTTCACGTACGTATTGGTATGTATAAACCGTCACGATCGTATCGCGGCTTTCTTGAAACGAAAACGGATTGGGCGTAAAGATTTGATACCCAATGCCGTTGTTGTCGATCACAATATATTCCGGGCAAACATAATCAACATATCCGCGGACAAATTCAATCAACGCTGTACCCCTCTCTTTTCTTTCCTGCCTTTCCATTGTATCATACCATTACATTATAACAAAAAGCGAATGTATATTCCTATTTAAAAAACAAAAAAGACTTACCCATAGGTTATCAATACCTAAATCATAAAAGTCTCTAAAAGATAAAGGAGAACACATATTGTACATGACTAAAATGTGTTCTCCTTTTTTCTTTTTATTAAACTAAAGCACAGTTAAACAAGCAGGGGGACACCCGTTCTTGTTGATTGACAACAAAGTCGTTTAAATACAAATAAAGTTGTTACATTTACAATAAAGTTATTTAAAAACGTCCATTAGGTTGTTCAACTAAAGGGCCATTTTCTGGAATAAGTAAGAGAATTATTTTCTTAGCTTCTGTAATAATTTACACTTATTAAAAAAGGACGCACCCCAAACTTTGACATTCGCCATGTCAGGGCGTCCCCAACAAGAGTGTTGGGGCATGTAAAAGCGTGCGGCATAGTTTTGCATAGCTATCAACTCCTTAAAGCCTCTCAGAAGCCCTCACAGGCTTTCTAAGGGCTATCCTATTTTTTCTATTTCCGCCAAAAAGTTGAACAGTCTGCCTTATCCTTGATATTAAATTCAATTATCTTCTCTAGCAATTCGTAATTAACTGGTTCAGTCCATTGAATTCGGAACAAGCGTGAAGAAGCGCTGTAGCCAGCTTGGGCGATTTCATCGGCAAAATGCACCATTGCCTCTTCTTCGGGTAAAATGCTCAAATGATTCTTTGCTGTGGCAAACATAATGATGTATGTGCCGTGATCGGTAAACGTGGGTTTGTTCCACTTGATTTGCGGCTCCAGGTTTGGAAATTTCTTAGTTACCCAAGTCAAAACTTCTTCCGTTCTGGCCCGATGTTGCGGGTTATCAATATGCGCTAAATATTCTGCAAAAACTTCCATGTTGTTCCCTCCTAAAATAAAAAATTATGTCGTTCAGAGAAGTTCCTCAAACCCATTCGTCGTTAAAACTCCTCACAGAACCGCTCAGACACGTTCTTAAACAACACCTATTTCCAACTATATATTTTAAACCTGTGGATAGTCAAAATGGCTTAAAACGCAAATTAGAGGCTTTAAAAAGTATCTGACTTGTATCGCCAGCGATAGCTGGTCTGTCTAAAAGTATATAACTACATGTCATCTATAGCTACATAGCATAAATCCTATTTTTAATTTTCAACTTTGCAACAGAACCCACTAATATTTATAAAGCATTAGAAACAACAGATAAAAAACAACAAAAAAACAAAACAATTAACCTCATTTAATTAAATATTTATTCCAATTTCCTTTTTGTGTAGAAACTTTACCCCTAAAAACCCTAGAGCATGTCATGGAGTGCTATTTGGTCCTGTTTTTTTTACCTATGTTATTTTTGATTCCTGGCATAAGCATTTGGTTACTTATAAAAATTGCATTAGGTGTTAATTAACAATAAATTTAAAAACACCTGTTAAGTTATTTCATTTAAGGGCGCTATTATGGAATAAAACTTAGATTTTTAAACGACTTTATTGTTTATTTTTTTAGTTCGGTAAAGCATTTATTATTAAAAATTAAACAACTTTATTTTCCCCCCCTCCTAAAATCAGGACGGGGGTATGGGTGTTTGAGGTTTTAAAATTAAATAACTTTATTGTCATTCTACAGTTCTCCCCACCACCTAAAACTTTTTATATATCTCTGCGTAAGCCACTTTCAATTGTTCTCGCAATTGCTTGTTTTCGTCTTCTAACTTTTTGATTTTTCGTTTCAATGATTCAATTAGAGCGTCTTTGTTATTCTCATTCATTTCACGCTTTATTCGTTTTGCAGTAGGAGCCTGTGCTTGTTGTTGACGCAGCGTTTCAATACGCTCACGCAGTTCAGGATGGTTGTATAGTGTCGCTTTCGCTACACCTGCTTCGTTTGCTACACTATTAAAATTAATGCTCTCATTGGCTCGTATGAGCCTTTTAATAGCTTCATCAACCTTTTGAAAGGTGAGAGTCTTTCTTTCAGCGTGAATGGCTTTCAAATGCTCTCTACGGTCATAGTTAGCCATTTTAAACACCTTGCTTTCGTTTGATTCGTTCTAGTCGCCCAAAGATGATATTGCCTTCTTTAATGGTGTTTAAAATTTTCTCGTAGCGCTCTAAATTCTTTTTATTTTTTTCAACCATGTCATATCTGCCATGTTGTTCCGCAACTTCTATTGTCTTTGTTGTCGTTTTGATTAATAATTCATACTTCTGTATATCCAAATCAGAAAAACCGATGGCTAAGTCCTTACACGGACTTCCACCGTTACATGTTAAACATGGTGGTTCTTCGGCATACGGACAATTCCCATTGATTCTTGCGCGACAAGTTCCATATGGATTGTCAATCGCATTCAACTTGTGGTCGCGCCACAACGTTTCTAAAATATCGCTTGGAATATCCTCATCAGGTTTTACTTCTCGAACCTCGCCATTCAAGTTAAAACTAAATACGCCTTGTTTTATCACTTTCTCAAAAGCTTTACGCTTGGTATCGTCTAATAATTTAGCGTATCGCAGTGTCATTTCAGGGGAAGCGTGTGCCAATAGTTCTTGAACGGTTAGAATATCTGCACCACTGTTTAACATTTTGACTGCATAGGTGTGACGAATTTGATGGGGTTTGAAGTAAAACAGATTCCCATTTTCGTCTGTAATATTTTTGGCTTTTGCTAATGTATTAAGTTGGGTTCGCACCCACTCTTGAAGAAATGGTTTTCCTTTGCGAGAACCGCGATAACGAACAAAGATATATTTTTCAGGATTATTGTCGTCATTGCTGTTTTTAATGGATTTATCAATTAATACCGCAAGAATACTGGCTAATTCATCATCAATCGGAATCCGATGCCCTTGTACATATGTTTTTTCAATATCGGCTTCAATATAATATTTTCCATTGAGTTTAACTAAACAATCTTGTTTTAATCCTAATACACCAGAAATCCGCAATCCTGTTTCAAAAAGCAATTGAATTAACAATCTATCTCGGATATTGGTGGTTGCTTTGATCAATTGTTGAACTTCTTCTTTCGTTAAAACTTTCGGCTCTTTTACTTTCAAAATATGACGGTTAGAAGGCTTATTTTTATTGACATGATACAGAAAATCCTTGTATCTCGTTCTCCCGCCTGTAAACACTTGTTTCGTCAACTTATCGACCATATCGTTTTGAAGTTCCTCATTCCGATACAAATAGTCGTAAAAATTAGTGACGGCTGTAATGATCAGATTAATTGTTTTTTCTGCTCTCTTTTCTCTTTGCTTTCGCAGGCTGCAATGGAGTCACCTTTGTGCTTTCATATGGATTTCTCAACCATGCGACAAATTCCACCAAGTCTTCCAAACGAATCTTCCTGTAATCCTTCTTTTTTTCCTGTAAAAACACAAAATACTGCTTTAACGCATAACAGTAGGTCTTCAGTGTATTCCTGCTTTTCCCCGTTGTATCTAAATACTTCAGATACTTCACCACAGGAATCACAGGAAATCCTTCTTCATCCACCAATATGTATCTCCTGTTGTTATTCTCTAAGAGAACCTCTCGCACCCTCATGGACCTTCACCACCTAATGACTTTCCTTTTTACGCTCGGTCGAAAGACCTCGCTACGCCTCCCGCTGTAGTCTATGTCCTCCTCCTCAAAAAAAAAGAAACAAAATCTAAATAATAGAACTATTATGTATGAAAAAAGAGGATATATGTTCTTATGCTGAACATAATATCCTCCTAATCATTATAGTATATTTAACAAAAGATAAGTCTATTGCATCAAAGCAAAATGGCGATATGTTTCGATAATGTCTTGATATTGCGATTTGGAGACAACGCGAATTCCCTGCTTCAACTGCTTATGCTGGCGGCTTTCCAGCTTTTTCACATCAATTTGAAAAAACGATTGAATGATCCGCTTGGAATGCGCGGGTTTTCCTTCAAAAATCGATAACGTTCCGTCTTCAGTAATTCCAAAATAACCGTTTGTTTTTAATAATGGAGAAATATCGTTTACTGTTTTGCGAAATACAAGCGTTTCATCATCCATATTCACAAGCTGCCAGCCTTTATATTTTTTCCATATATCTTTCATGGACACAACGGTTTCTTCTTTCGTCTCTTCGCTCACTTCTCCGTCCAAGTATTGCCGTTCTAAAACAATCGTCATTTTTACGGGTGCCGGCGCAGCCAAAGCAGCTTGGATGAACAATATATGGAAAAACATCGCGAAGAAAGTGGCAAGCATTCGCATTTCCTTTTCCTCTCTTTCAAGGTAAAAATAAAATGCTCACTTCTATTTTCACCAATGTGAGAAGTTTTATCCGCTTTCTTTCAATATCCTCAATTTTTCACATCCCTTGTCTGCCTTTTCGACAAAACATGTGCCTGATTAGCGAAAAAAATAATGCCCTATACACTAGGTATAGGACATTATTTGGCCGTTACTCATCCAACACGGATTCGTCCAAGTTGTGGTACACTTCTTGGACGTCGTCGTCGTCTTCCAGCGTATCGATCAGCTTCAACATTTTTTTCAAATCATCGCCAGCCAGTGTCGTATACGTTTGCGGAATCATTGTAATTTCGGCACTGGCAAACGAAAAGCCTTGTTTCTCCAACTGTTCTTTTACTTCTTCAAACGTTTCCGGCGTTGTATAAATTTCAAACGAATCTTCGGTTGTTTCCATTTCTTCCGCTCCTGCTTCAATCGCTTGAAGAAGCATGTCGTCTTCATCGATGTCAAGCCCTTCTCGGGCAATAACGAGCAGCCCTTTTCGCTCAAACAAATAAGAAACGCAGCCGGTTTCCCCTAAATTACCGCCATTTTTCGAAAATGCCACCCGCACGTTCGAAGCAGTGCGGTTTTTATTATCCGTTAAGCAAACAACCATAACCGCAACGCCGCCAGGCCCGTATCCTTCATAGCGAACTTCTTCGTAGTTCGTCTGTTCTTGGTTTCCCGTCGCTTTTTTGATGGCACGCTCAATATTTTCATTCGGCATGTTCGCCGCTCTTGCTTTTTCAATAACAAGGCGCAAGGCTGGATTAGCTGCTGGATCACCTCCGCCTGTTTTGGCTGCTACGTAAATTTCTTTCGCCAATTTCATAAACAGTTTGCCGCGCTTTGCGTCTTGCGCGTTTTTACGGCGTTGAATGTTCTTCCACTTCGAATGTCCAGCCATCGAAATTTCTCCTCTCATCGCAACGAAATTTCCGATATTACTATACCAAAAAAACGGGAAAATGTCATAATAAAACGGGAACGCCTTGAAAAAAGCATTCCCTTATGAAAATTACCGTGTATTGGCAGGACGTTCTATCATTTTTCCGTTGATAAAAATCGTTTTTAAATCCCGTTCGATTTCCTCCATCGGCCGGCCGCGGCGAATATCGTTGTCGATGGTGCGGACGCGGTTGTACATGCTCGGGTTCGATATGATGCGCACATGTTTTCCTTTCGTGTATGGCGCAACCGCTTGTGAGACAAGACGCTTCACGCGATCCGCGTGTTTGGCGTCAGTCGAAATCGCGACAAGCACATGGTCACGATAAACGAGCGCTCGCGCATCGTTTACTCCTTTCACCGCATCTGCGCGGCGCGAAACTGTTTCCGCTAATCGTCCATCATAACTTCTATAATAAGAAGGATTTGCTTCGTTTTCCATCGAATTTAAATGGCCATGGTAGTTGCGGTCGCCATCGCCGAAATCGGTGTCGATCGGAAGCACTGGTGCATCGGTATCAAACCGAGTCGTTCCCGGAAGCCGCATACGGTTATTGTCAGTGAAAAAATCGGTCACCGGCCCTCGACGGCTTAATATATAGTTGTTGTCGTAATTAACCGTATTTGTCCCGTAGCGGCCGTAGCGATACTGATCAGCGAAGCGCTCCGTCGAATAATACCCAATCGGGCGCGTCGTATTGCTGTAACGAGGATCATCATCGTCCGCGCCATTGGCACATGCGGCAAGCCCGCTTATGAAACAAACAGCCCCGATGATGTTCATTGCTCTTTTCAACGCAAAAACCCCCTTCTCCTCCTTCAAGCAAGGCCCAAAAAATTTTTGGCCTTATGATTAGCTTGGCAAAGGAAAGGGAGTTTTATCGCTGTCAGTTAACGGCAGAATTAGAATTTTGGCGGCGCGATCGCCAATTGCCGTTTATGATGTGAACGCTGGTGCAATCGCTCAATAATTTGCCGGTCCTTTTCTGGAATTTCCTCACCTTTTAAATATTTATCGATCATTTCGTACGTTGTTCCCATTTCGCTTTCATCTGTTTGTCCTTCCCATAATCCGGCGCTTGGCGCTTTTGTAATGATTTCGTTCGGAACGCCGAGAATGCGCGCCATCTCGCGCACTTCTCCTTTCGTAAAATGAACGAGCGGCACTAAATCAACTCCGCCGTCCCCATATTTAGTAAAATACCCCGTATACCATTCCGCTGCATTATCCGTGCCGACCACCATATATCCGTAATTGTTGGCAACGGCGTATAATGTCGTCATGCGAAGGCGCGCTCTTGTGTTCGCATCGCCTAAACGCGCTGCTGTTTCATTCCACTCTCCTTTTTCTTTCAATTGTTTTTCCACTTCTCCGAATAACGTATTATGCGTTTCCGTTAAATCAATGATTAAGTGCTTAATGCCGCAGCTTTCCACCACTTTTAATGCGTCTTCCATATCTTTCGGATTGCTTTTGCACGGCATGATCAATCCAAGAGAGCTGTCCGGAAACGCGCGTTTAATTAAGTGGGCGACGACTGCTGAGTCGATACCGCCGCTAATGCCGACAACCGCTCCATTCAATCCGGCGCCCGCCACTTGTTCACGCAGCCATTGAATCAGTTTTTCAATTTTTTCCCTCATCTTTTTTCAACTTCCTTTCACGAAAAATTCCATATATCATTTTATCATATCGATAATTTCGCGGACAAACTGATTACGTTCTTCGCGTGCAACAGAAAGGCGTCTGTTGCGCCGTAGCGCAAAGCGCCATTCCCGCATAATATCAGCGGGAAATAAAAGGGCATGTAAAAACCACGGCTTTGTAAGCCACCGTGAAAAACGAGAAAATTGAAATAACTTTGTAAAAGACCATTGCAAATGAGGCAAAATACGGCTGGCGTACTGCAAATAATCGATGCCCGGCGGGGCGACGGCAACCGTGTCATAATCGATTAAATAAATCATTCCCTCTTTTGTCCGCAAAAAATTATGGGATGCGACATCGCCGTGAATAATCGCAACAGGTTCCTCCGCCAAAAGAGGCATATAGCTTGCGAAAGTGGAAAGGCAATATTCGGCATGTTGAATTGTCCAAGCGATATCTTCTTTATCCATTATTCGCTCCAGCAACGATAAATGGGAATAAAACTCATCATAACGGCGCCGCCACTTGCTATATAGGTGATAGTGCGGAATAATTGTTTGAAACGTCGGAATTTTCACCAGCATCGCGGTGATAAAATGGTACGTTTGCAACAATTCGAGCCCATCGGCGATATCTTGCCGGCGAGCAAATGACAATCTTTCCGCATCAGAAATATATGTTTGCATGATCCAAAAAGCGTTTTCAACAAAAAATACCCCATTTTGCCCAATAGCAGTATATACAGCGGGAACATGGGCAAACCCCGCCTGTCTCAGCGACTGCATAAACACCGCTTGCCTCATCGCTTCGAAAAAAGTTCGATACCGTTTTGCAACCCAACACCCTTCGCATGCGGTGACGACCCATACATTTTGTTTGACCATTTTGATGCTTTTCACGCGCAAACCGTATTCGTTTTGCAGAAGAAAAAAGAGACGACCAATTCCATCGCCTCTTTTTCGTCTATTGTTCATTATGATCGTCGCCCGCCGTATCTTGCGGTTCTGTAAACGGTCGTTCTTCCCCGCGAAGGAACGCTGGTGCAGGCGAAGCTTGTGGGAATGGGTATGCCGGTCCTGCAACATATGGTTGGACTGGATATGAAGCGAATGCAGGCGGCATGTACGAATAAAACATTGGATTCCATCCATGCACTTGCATTACTGGCGTTATCGGTGTGCATGGCACCATTGGATAAGGAGCAAGTGCAGGCGAAGGAAGTGGTGAATATCCAATTGGCGCGATATTGGCTGCTGTTGATGGCGCGACATTTTCTGCATGATGATCTGGCATTGGTGGTGCTTCTCCTGATTCGCTGCTGCTTTCTTCAATGCCAGGAAACGCATGGGAACTGCTTGATTCCATCTGATCCGTTAATGGCTGCGGATATGTTGGGTAACTGCTTGGCATTGATGGCATGAACGGAAAATAAAATCCGGCATCTGGCAAAACCGGAGTGACTGGAACGCACGGATATTGCGGTAGCGGTGCAAGCAGTGGCATTCCTGTTAAATATGGTTGCGGCATGACCGGTACATGCGGAATGTTTGGCAGCGCCGGTGGTGTATCGTTATCCATTTCTGCCTTTTCTTTTTCTGCCGTTTCCGCAGGGCTTTCTATTTCTGCTTCTGGTTTCATTATCCCTGGTAAAATATTTTCTGGCTTCGGCGGAATCGGCAGAACGTTTGAAAGTGCATTGGAAAAGTTAATATTTACGTTTGGAGCAACTGGCGGAATCGTATGTGATAGCGGTGGTATATTTAGCTGTTTTTTTAATTCTTTTTCCGAAGTTGGTGCGATGTTCGGTATTTTATGCGGCTCGTTCATTAGCTGTTTTGGCGGCTCATTGACTGGCGGATGCGGCGATTCATTCACCGTCGGTTTTGGGGATTCATTCATTGGCAGCTTCGGCGCTTCATTCATTGATGGTTTCGGCATTTCTTTTTTGATTGGTTTTGGCTGCTCATTTACTAGCGGCTTTGGCGATTCGTTCACCGCCGGTTTTGGCGTTTCATTCATTGACGGTTTTGGGGATTCTTTGACTTTTTCTTTTTCCGGAGATGGAACATTTGGGGAAAGTTCTGTTTCAATATCCACAGATATAAACGGTTTTATGTTGGCATACGGATGTTCCACATTTTCCATCTCTTGTTTTGGAACCATATTTATTTTCGTTTCTTTTTTCGGCATCTCTTTTTTTACCGGAACTCCGGCAGTCGGCACTTTAATTTTCATTCCCGGCATAATCATATTTGGATTGCTTAAATGACCGTTCATTTTTTTTAATTGTTCAAAGTCGACACCGTACTTTTGCGCAATTTTCCAAAGCGTGTCGCCTTTTTGGACAATATGGATTTTCACTGCGTCCCCCTCCTAAACCGAAACTGTTCGCATTGTATTTCAGCTTTCGCTTGTTGTCACCATCATCCTTCAACATAATCTATGATAAAGACAGCTATTTTATGATAAAAAAATCATCCTGTCAGACAGTGATTATTCCGTCTGACAGGATGTGATTCTTTACGCCAACGCTAACATCCGGGTAAGCGCCTGCGAAGCATCTTGCGCAATCAGCGGCGGAACGGCAATTTGGTTAACGATTACGCCTCTTTCAAGCAATTCGAGCGCCCATAACAAATGCGGCAAATCGATGCGGTTCATCGTGAAACACGGGCACATGTACGGGTTTAACGAGACAATTTCTTTATCGGGATGTTCGCGAATAATCCGGTTGACTAAATTCATTTCCGTGCCGATTGCCCATTTGCTTCCAGCCGGAGCGTTTCGGATCGTTTCAATAATGTATTTCGTTGAACCGACATAATCGGCTTGCTGTACAACATCCCAGCTACATTCCGGATGAACGATAATATTCACGTCCGGCTTTGTCTGCCGGATGTGCTCAATATGACGGACGGTAAAATTTTCGTGAACGGAGCAATGCCCTTTCCAAAGAATCACTTTTACTTTCTTTATATTGCCTTTATATTCTAAGCGATCTGTATGCGGATCCCATACCGCCATTTCATCAAGAGCGACTCCAAGTTGGTATGCTGTGTTTCTCCCCAAATGTTGATCCGGCAAAAAGAAAATTCGCTCTTTTTGCTTCAGTGCCCACGCCACCATTTTTTTCGCGTTTGAAGAAGTAACGGTCGCGCCGCCACAGCGCCCAACAAACGCTTTAATCGCTGCCGTCGAATTTATATACGTTAACGGCAAAATCGTGTCGCCAAACAGATCGCGTAATATCGGCCACGCCCGTTCCACTTGTGCAATGTCCGCCATATCAGCCATCGAGCACCCGGCCCGCATATCCGGCAAAATGACTTTTTGACGGGGATTCGTTAAAATATCTGCCGTTTCTGCCATAAAATGTACGCCGCAAAACACGATGTACTCTGCTTCGCTGTTTTGCGCCGCCACTTGCGCAAGTTGCAGCGAATCGCCCGTTGCATCGGCAAACTGAATCACTTCGTCTTTTTGATAATGATGCCCTGGGATGAACAACTTGTTTCCAAATCGTTCTTTTATTGCGTGAACGCGTGCTTCCATCTCTTTTATGCTCATTGTCTTATAACTTTCCGGCATATGATCAAGCCGCTTCATTGCTTCTAACACGTCCATTATTTTCTCCCCCTACATTCATCTTTGCAAATGAAAACTAATATCTAATGATTTAGCAGAATGTGTCAACATCCCGAGAGAAATATAATCTACGCCAGTTGTCCCGTACGCAGCGAGGTTTTCGAGCGTGATCCCGCCCGACGCCTCGGTAATAATCGGCTTCGGCACTAGCGAAACGAACTCGCTCACTTCCTCTGGAGTACGGTTATCAAACATAATGCCATCGACTCCCGCTTCCACCGCTTCTAACACTTGCTCTTTTGTTTCCGTTTCCACTTCGATTTTGACCATAGGACCGAGCTTCGCGCGTACCGTCTGCACCGCTTTCGTAATCGAACCGCAAAAAGCGATATGGTTATCTTTAATCATGACGCCATCATATAAGCCAAAACGGTGATTATAGCCGCCGCCGCACGTAACGGCGTACTTTTCCAACATCCGCAAGCCCGGCGTTGTTTTTCTTGTGTCGCAAATGCGCGTATGGCTGCTGTTTAGCGCCATTACCGCTTGATGTGTTAATGTAGCAATGCCGCTCATTCGCTGCAGCAAATTTAAAATAACGCGCTCACCTGCCAATAACGGAACGACCGGTCCAGAGGCGACGGCAATCGTCTCCTCTCTTTTCACCTGTTCTCCATCCCGTTTATAAAGCGTTACATCGATAGCCGGATGCAATAGACGATATCCTGTCGCAATAATACCTATACCCGCTAACACCCCGTCTTCCTTTGCCGTAAACGTTCCTGCCGCCCATTCGTTTTCTGGAAAAATCGTTTCACTCGTAATATCCTGTTCGCCAATATCTTCAATGAAAAATTGCCGCAATAGCTGTTGTAATTTGAGTTGGTTCATTCTCCTTTCCCCCATTCTTCCAGTGTCGATGCTCCGCTACGCTATTACATTTAGCTCGCTCTTTATCCGCCAAATCCTCCGCTTTTTCCATTGCTCCCGCTCAAATGGATAGTCGGAACGGTAATGCCCTCCTCGGCTTTCTGTACGTTGCAGCGCTGATGTCGTTATTAGCCAGCCTGTTAGCAGCATATGAATAACCGTAATTTCCTCGATGGAAAAATCATCAAGTGAACTGTTCACAAAGTCAGATAACGGAAATTGTTCAAACCACTTTTTTGCATATTGCATTCCTTGTTCATCACGAACGATGCCGATATATGTTGACATGGTCGTTTGAATGGCTGTTATTTCCGGTAAATTGTGCACGACTCTTTTAATATCGCTTTGTATATCATTTGTTTTTTTACGCAATTGTATCGGCGGTGCTGTCTCCTTTCGGACAGCCTCTGCCGCGCGCGCCCCGAATACAATTCCCTCTAGCAGCGAATTGCTCGCCAACCGATTTGCTCCATGAACTCCCGTACATGCCACCTCTCCGACGGCATATAACCCTTGTATGGAAGTTTGGCCGCAATCATTAACCAACACACCCCCCATCAAAAAATGTGCACCTGGCACAATCGGAAGCCTGCCGGTTTCCATATCAATACCATGTTTCGCACATAGATTTGTCATCGTCGGAAATCGTTCGCGGTAGCGATGAATAGCTGAAATATCTAAATAGACATGATGTCCTTTGCTCATTTCGTCATAAATAGTGCGCGCTACAATATCGCGCGGAGCTAAATCCTGCAGCGGATGGATATGCGTCATTATTCTCCGCCCGTCTTCGCTCACTAACACCGCTCCCTCACCGCGCACTGCTTCTGAAATTAACCCAGCCGCTTTCCCATTGACAAACAACATTGTCGGATGGAATTGAATAAATTCGATATCGGCAATAACGGCGCCGGCGCGATAAGCTAATGCAATTCCATCCCCTGTAGCCGTTGAAGCGTTTGAAGAAAAAGCGTACATCCCCGCGCATCCTCCCGCCGCGAGCACGACGGCGCTAGCGTAGTAGCACGCAGTTTTACCTGATGGATCCTTCGTCTTAACTCCGATGCAGCGTCCATTTTGTACAATTAGTTCGATGACATACTCCTTCTCGATGATCGTCACACTTCCCATTAGCGTTTCTAACAAAAACGAAACTATCACCCGTCCTGTCTGATCTCCTTCCGCGTGCAAAATTCGCCGCTTTCTGTGCCCTCCTTCCTGCCCAAGATGAAGGCTGCCGTCCTGATCGACATCGAATGATAATCCTGCTTTCATCAATTCGCGAATTCGTTTTGGCCCTTCGCGAACAAGCAGTTCAACCGCCTTTTCATCATTATGTTGGCATCCAGCAGCCATCGTGTCCTCAAAATGGCAACGCCAGTCATCCTCCTTTGAAATGGACGCAGCGACACCGCCTTGCGCCAGCCATGAATTACTATCTTCTTTTTTTGCTTTTGTGAAAATTGTCACATTTTTATGTTCATGCAAATAATAGGCAGTGGTTAACGCTGCGACGCCACTTCCGACAATAATCACTTCAGTTTCTAGCATAAAAGCGCCTCCTAATTAATACTGTCTTGACACATATATTGACATATATTTAAACTAATGACAAGAGTTTTATACACATTTTATGAACAAAAGGAATGGTTTTGATGATTTATCTGGACTATGCCGCTACAACGCCGATGAGCAAAGAAGCGATCAATGCCTATGTAGAAGCAGCATCCGCCTACTTCGGAAATGCAAGCAGTTTACACGATATTGGAAGCAATGCAGACCGGCTTTTAACGCTTTGTCGAAAAGAGCTTGCCGCACTTATTGGCGGCGAGAAACGGGGGGTTTATTTTACAAGCGGGGGAACAGAGTCGAATATTCTTGCTATCCGTTCGCTCGTTGCCGCACATCGCCACCGCGGCAACCATCTCATCACAACCGAAATAGAACACGCTTCTCTTTATCATTTATTTCAACAGTTAGAAATGGAAGGATTTGATGTTACTTATTTGCCGGTTGACCGCTTTGGTCAAATTGACGTCGACGACTTGGAGCGGGCAATTACGCCGAAAACGATTCTTGTCTCCATTCAACACGCCAATTCAGAAATCGGCACAATACAGCCAATAGCGGAAATTGGGCGACGATTACGGCGACTTGGTGTAATCTTTCATAGCGATTGTGTGCAAACTTTTGGTAAAATACGAATAGATGTGAAGAAGATGTCCGTTGACAGCCTTTCGATTTCCGCTCATAAAATTTATGGACCAAAAGGAGTGGGCGCGGTATATATCGATCCGCGCATCAAATGGCAACCTTGCTTTCCAAACGCTACCCATGAATATGGGTTTCGCCCCGGAACCGTCAATGTGCCTGGAATTACTTCTTTCATTACAGCTGCACAGCACATTTGCGATAATATGGATTCCGAACACGCACGCCTCGAACAACTGCGCCGTTGTTTACTGGCGCTTATTCATGAAAAGAGCTTGCCCGTTACAGTAGAAGGACATCCTGACGCGCGTCTGCCGCATATTGTCGGCCTTTCCGTTCATGGAATCGAAGGCCAATACGTCATGCTGGAATGCAACCGTGATAACATTGCCATTTCCACTGGAAGTGCATGCCAAATAGGGAAACAGGCCCCTCCACGGACGATGTTGGCAGTTGGAAAATCCATAGAAGAAGCAAAGCAATTTATACGCGTTTCATTTGGAAAATGGACAACGGAAAAAGATATTTGCCAATTCGTGTCTTCCCTTGAACGAATCTGTCAACAAAGAAAGGAGCCTGAAATAAGTTGAAAGAAGAGAAAAAAATTCTCGGGGAACAACGACGCCAGCTCATTTTGCAGTGGCTGAAAGAAAGCGACCGGCCGATCACCGGCGCCGAACTCGCGGCAAAAACGAACGTCAGCCGCCAAGTGGTCGTGCAGGATATTTCGCTCTTAAAAGCGCGAAATGAACCGATTATTGCCACAAGCCAAGGCTATTTATACTTGCCGCCAAACGTTCCGGCGCAAACGTATGTGCGCACGATTGCATGCTTTCATACGCCCGAGCAAACGAAAGAAGAATTATATATTCTCGTCGACCACGGCGTCACCGTCAAAGATGTCAAAATCGAACATCCCGTATACGGAGACTTAACTGCTTCCGTGATGGTGAGCAATCGGCTTGAAGTCGATCAATTTATTCAAAAAATTGAAGAAACGAAGGCATCATATTTGCTGCAGCTAACGGACGGCACACATCTTCATACGATTGAAGCGGATTCTCTTGCAAAACTCGATGCCGCCTGTCATGCCCTGAAAAAAGCGGGATTTCTCATTGAATCATAGCCACAAAGCCATTGCCGTCCATAAAGAATAAAACCATCCCTGTCGCTATAGGCCAGGGATGGTTTATTTTTTCCAAAATCCCTCTGCTTCAAATAATATAATACGGATAACTCCCTAACACTTGGACGGTGCAATCAAGCGCTTCAAGCTCCGCGATCGCGCTTGGAATTAACACATCATCCATTTTTTGATCAATATCAATAATGAAAAAATAGTTGCCAAGCCCCGTTTTCGCAGGGCGGGATTCGATTTTCGTTAAGTTTAATTTGCGCCACGCAAACGCGGAAAGCACTTGGTGAAGAGCGCCAGGCTGATCTTTTGGGAGCATCACCATCAACGTCGTTTTATCGCCGGCATAAAGCGGAGAGTCGATTTTCAGCGGTTCGTTTTGCTTGCGGACGATAATAAAACGCGTATGGTTATAATCATAGTCATGAATGTTTTCTTGCACAATCGTAAGCCCGTATTCTTCGGCCGCCAGCCGGTTGGCAATCGCCGCGATTGGAAGGTGCGGGTGTTCGCTGACGAATTTCGCCGCCGCGCTCGTCGATGTCATATATACGTGCTTCGCTTTTTTCAAATGAACATGCAAAAATTTGTGGCATTGCGCAATCGCATGCGAGTGGGAATAAATTTCTTTCACTTCCGTCCAATGATGCGCATGGTACGGATGCACCATTAAATGTTGTTGAATCGGGGCGATAATTTCCCCGACAATCGGAAGCGACTGTTCATGAATTAAATAATCGAGCGTTAAATTCACCGATCCTTCCAGCGCGTTTTCCAGCGGCACCACCCCGGCGTCAATCTCTTCGTTGCTTACCGCATCAATACACTCCGGAATTGTATGATACGGGATTTTTTCTACGTGAGGAAACATGGTGGTCACCGCTAAATCGGTAAATGTCGCTTTCGGACCTAAATAGCCAATTTTCATTCTGCTGCCTCTCCCTTAACTTTAGTAAGCACCTGAACCAACGATTTCGACTTTTTCGACAAATTCGAGCCGCCGCAATTTTGTAAGCAGCTCCTCGATATCTTCTTTCATCTCGTTTGTGCTGATCGATAGCGTGACATTCGCGCGGCCCTGAAGCGGAATCGTTTGGTGAATCGTCAGCACGTTGCAGCCGGCTGCAGCGACGACGCTAAGCAGTTGGGAAAGCGTGCCGGAGCGGTCTTCTAAATGAAAAAATAACGTAACAATGCTTTCTTTCACTACCGCTTGAAACGGAAACACCGCATCGCGATACTTATAAAACACGCTCCGGCTGACATTGACCAGTTGTACCGCTTCCGCGACAGAGTCAACTTTTTTTCTTTCCAACAATTCTTTTGCTAAGAGCACTTTTCGCATCGCTTCCGGCAATACGTCTTCGCGAACTAAGTAAAATTTTTTATCCAACGAACCTCCCCTGCCCCCTCCAACGTTAATCGACAAACTCAAATTCGTAATCTAAAAGCCTTACAATATCGCCATCTTTCGCGCCGCGCTCGCGCAACGCGTCATCGACGCCCATCGCCCGCAATTGCCGTGCAAAGCGGCGAACAGATTCCTCTCTAGAAAAATCGGTCATTTTAAATAGCTTTTCGACTTTTTCGCCAGATAAAATAAACGCTCCATCGCTACCTCTCGTAATCGTAAACGGTGGTTCCTCTTTTTCGTATTTGTAGACGACGCGTTGCAGACCCGGCTCTTCTGTCTCATGGAGCGGGAATTCCGGCGTTGTTTCCAAAAGGTCGGCAATCGCAAATAACAGCTCGCGCACTCCTTGTCTTGTCACGGCAGAAATCGGAAAAATCGGGACTTTATCTCCGAGTTTTTCTCTAAACTTTTTCAAGTTTTCTTCCGCATTTGGCATGTCCATCTTGTTGGCCGCAATGATTTGCGGTCGCTCTGTTAAGCGCAAATTGTACTGTTTCAACTCCTCGTTAATCACTAAATAATCTTCGTATGGATCACGCCCTTCTATTGCCGCCATGTCAATCACATGGACGATGACGCGCGTCCGTTCGATATGGCGCAAAAACTGATGACCTAACCCGACGCCTTGATGCGCACCTTCAATAAGGCCCGGCAAGTCCGCCATCACAAAGCTTCTGCCATCATCCGTTTCCACCACTCCTAAATTGGGAACAAGCGTAGTAAAATGATACGCGGCAATTTTTGGCTTCGCGGCGGAAACAACGGAAAGAAGCGTGGATTTGCCGACGCTCGGAAAACCGACCAAACCGACATCGGCAAGAAGTTTTAATTCGAGGATGACATTCCGTTCCTCGCCCGGTTCCCCGTTTTCCGCAATTTCTGGAGCGGGATTTGCCGGGGTGGCAAAGCGTGTATTTCCGCGTCCCCCGCGTCCGCCTTTTGCAACGACAAACCGCTGTCCGTTTTCCGTTAAATCGGCTAATACTTGATTCGTATCGGCGTCAATGACGACCGTTCCCGGCGGCACTTTCACGATCAAGTCCTCCGCATTTTTCCCATGCTGGTTTTTTGACATGCCGTTTTCGCCTCTTGCTGCCTTAAAATGGCGCTGATAACGAAAATCCATCAGCGTCCTTAACCCTTCATCGACGACGAATACCACGTCGCCTCCTTTTCCGCCATCACCGCCGGCCGGCCCACCTTTTGGCACATATTTCTCCCGGCGGAACGCGACGATCCCGTTACCGCCATCGCCGCCTTTGACGTAAATTTTCACTTGATCGACAAACATCTTTTTTCCTCCGATCTATTCTTGATGCCATAGCTGCTTATTATTTTACACAAAATTTGCAAAGTGTTTCACATGAAAAACAAAACGGTGCTGCTAAACAAAGAACGTACCGGGCACCGTTTCCGTTCGATGTCAATGCGCGCAAACGATACAAATAAATCCGTCATTTCATATTCTAAACAGATCTGTCTTCATGCTAAAGCAAAATTTTTATAAGCACGGTCAATTCATGATTATGTATATGAAAAGATTCAAGATGGATCGCCGCTTGCTGTTGATGGTCGCGAAGCCATTGAACGATGCGGTTTTTATCTTTTATCGCCCCGCGATAATCAAAAAACAGCTTTACTTCCTTTTTTAACACTTCAATGGAAATGCTCATATGGTTTTCATCATGCGCATCCGCTTGGTTTTCCATTAAGGTTAAAAACTTGCTGCTCCATGCCGTTAAATCCGCATCATAAGATGATAAATCACATTCATCCCCAAGCACCTCATATTCTAACGAAATCAGCCGTGTTTTCCAATTATAAGTCATCATCCATTCTGCAAATTGCACCGCTTTTAAATTGGTAAGCCTCGTTTCCTGTTGCATATCGCGAATAATTTCGTCAATAATTTCGTAAACGCGTTCTATTTTATTTAACGCCAAATTCCCTTTAATCAGCTGAATTTTATTCAGCCAGTCATGGCGAGAATGGCGCAATACATCGACTATCCTCCATTGATTTTCCATCCACAGCGCTCCCATTTATAAATTTACACCGCTTATGATCTATCATCTTTTACTATAGCATTTTTTTACAAGAAACGGGAATGATTTTTCGCGCTTTTCCGAAAAGCAAAAAGAAAACTCTAACCAAGCAAGGTTAGAGTTTTCTCCAAGCTGTTTACGCTTCTTTGCTGACAGGATATACGCTCACTTTTTTACGGTTGCGGCCTAACCGTTCAAAACGAACGATGCCGTCGATTTTCGCATAAAGCGTGTCATCGCCGCCGCGACCAACGTTCAATCCCGGATGGATTTTCGTGCCGCGTTGACGATAAAGAATCGAGCCGCCAGTAACGAATTGACCGTCAGCGCGTTTCGCGCCAAGACGCTTCGCGATGGAGTCGCGTCCGTTCTTTGTCGAACCTACCCCTTTTTTCGACGCGAAAAATTGGAGATCAAGTCTTAGCATATACGTCACCTCCCGTTACCGTTGAATCACGCGGATATATTCTCCATAATCGCGTTCAATCGTTTGTAAAGAAACGAGCATCGCTTCAAGGAGGAGCTGAACTTTCTCTGCCGTCGCTTCGTCGTCAATGCGAGGAAGCTCGCAGCGGAGATAGCCGCCATTTTCTCCTTGCGTAATATGCGGTTGAACGTTCGTTAGCGCCATGATCGAATTGACCGTGCCAAACGAAACCGCCGATGCTCCAGCACAAACGATATCTTGCCCATGCTGCGCAAAATTCGCGTGTCCTTTCATCGTGAACGCGCGAATTTTCCCTTCCTTTGTGCGCTCAATTTCTACATTAATCATCGCTCATGCCTTTATGCATTAATTTTTTCAATGACGACTTTCGTGTAAGGTTGACGGTGACCTTGTTTGCGACGGTAGTTCTTTTTCGGCTTATATTTGAAAACGATAATTTTCTTTTGACGGCCGTGTTTTTGCACTTTCGCCGTTACCGTTGCCCCTTCTACCGTAGGGTTGCCGATTTTTACTGTTTCGCCGCCTACAAACAACACTTTGTCAAACGTTACCGTCTCCCCTTCAGCGGCATCAATTTTTTCGATATAAATTTCTTGTCCTTCTTCCACTTTAATTTGTTTGCCGCCAGTTTCGATAATCGCGTACATGAATCGCACCTCCCCATATAGACTCAGACTCGCCAGCGACAAGGCGGTTCGCATCGCGAACGCTTTGAAAACCCGCGCTGAGCGGTTGTAGTACGGGTGCTGTAAATATGCGCTGCACCGCTTTTTGCCCGCTTATGCAAACGGCACAAAAATTCTACAACGTAAGAAATATTATCATAACTAAAAGAAAAATGTCAATATGTTTCCCTTACACGTAAATAAGCTGGCTTAACGGAACGTCTGTCTGTTTTTCAGCAAAAAAAGCATGCAAAATTTCATTTTCGTCCAATGTTACACGTTCGCTATTATATCTCATTATAACGATCGAATGTTTTTGACCGCGGTAAAATTTTTGCAACACTTGGGAAATTCGCTCCTCTTCGAAAACAGAGATCGTTCGCAATTTTGTATAATCGCTCCGTTTTCCGTAATAACGTTCCAATAAAAAGCGCATGACAACATAATGGCGATGTTTCCACTCTTTCCACAGCGATGCGATAAGAAACATGACGATCATCCATAAATCAAGTTGTTTTGGTTGTATGAACAAAACGGCGATGGCAAAAAAAGCGAGCATGGCCATGGACGATACAATTGTTTTTTGATGCGCCTCGCTAAATGGAAAATAATAAGTGAAAAAAAGAAACATTAACTTTCCGCCGTCTAGCGGCCAAATCGGCAATAAATTGATCACGAGAATTGCAGTATTGTAATGAATAAATAAATTCCATCCTTCGCTCGTCATCATCCCCATCTTCCATAAAAAAAGCGCAATCGCCATCAACCAAAGGTGTTGCGCTGGTCCAGCTAGCGTTACAATAAGCTCTTCGCGAAACGGGCGGTTTCCGTGTTCCTCCACCTCTGCCACTCCCCCAAACGGCAAAAGCAAAATTCGCTTCACACGCCATGAAAAAAAGGCGGCAGCAACAGCGTGCCCAAGCTCATGAATCAACACAATAAAAAATAAAAGAAACAGTTGCTTAAAGTGAGCGGTCATCACCGCAATGCCGCTAAACAGCCATAACAGCGGATGGATGTGAATGTTGCCAAACAATCGAACATACTTATTCAAAAGAAATCACCTGAATCGGATCAATAAAATGATCCCCTTGTTTAATGGCAAAATAAAATACCGCCTTTGTTTGATCATGGCTGTTTGTCATCGCTGTTCCAACTTCTTTACCTGTCTCCACAAAATCATATAGTTTCACGGCAATCGACCCTAAGCTGCCATACCATGACTCACTTCCATCTGCATGTTGGATGATCACGGTTTTCCCAAGTTTCTCCTTTGTGCCGGCAAATATAACGATTCCTTCATTTACTGCTTCTACCTTCGCGTTACTAGCTGTTTCTACCATAACGCCTTGCCCGTTTTTCTGGAAACTTTCGAGAACGCGGCCTGATGCAGGAACAGCGTATTGCTTTGGCTCCGTTTTTATTTGTTTTTCCGTCTTTGTTGGAATGAATGCCAGCGGTTCGCCAAACTGCTTTTCATACCATTTGGAAACCGTCGCAAACTGAAACTCTTTCTCCATTGTATCTTTCACAAATTGACGTGCTGGTTCTAGCGAGCCAGATGGATTTTTAAATAAAATAGCTGTTGCTAAAACAAGACAGGCGGAGAAAAGCATTTTCAAAATGAACGCTTCTTTGCTAAATAATGGATGCTTCTCTTCAAATGTATAGCGGTCATACGTCACTACTGGCTGGCCGTATCGCTGTTCATCGGTGATCGCCCACAATTCCTGTTGCGGTGTTCCATAACGTTGCCGCCTTTCTTTTCTCCGCTTTTCCACGCGCTTGCGGATGTCGCTGGCACGTCGCTTCATTATTCCTCACCATCCCTCCCGGCATAGTTTGTACTAGTTTATTAGACAACCTTGGGAGATATGATAAATAAAAAATTCCCTGCCATCTTCATTAGCAGGGATTAACGGACACCAAACAATTTTTTTATTTTCGAGAAAATTCCTTTTTGCTCCTCTTCAAGCGACTGCAGCGGGACAGACTCTCCGAGAATTCTCCGCGCGATATTACGGTACGCGATCGACGCCTTGCTGTTTGGGTCAAGAACGATTGGTTCGCCTTTATTGGAAGATTTGATCACGTTTTCATCATCGGCAATGACCCCTAACAAATCAATGGATAAGTGCATGACGATTTCGTCGACATCAAGCATATCTCCATTTTTCACCATATGGCTGCGGATGCGGTTAATGATAAGCCGCGGCGGCTTTATATGTTCCTCGTTTTCTAGTAAGCCAATAATTCGATCAGCATCGCGAACTGCCGATACTTCCGGCGTTGTGACAACAATCGCCTCATCCGCCCCCGCTACGGCGTTTCGATAACCTTGCTCAATGCCTGCCGGGCAGTCGATTAGCACATAATCATAATCTTGTTTTAACTCATCGATCAGCTGTTTCATCTGTTCCGGACTGACCGCCGATTTATCGCTTGTTTGCGCGGCGGGCAGTAAATAAAGATGATCGTCAAATCGTTTATCTTTTACGAGCGCTTTTTGCACAGTACAGCGCCCCTCCACGACGTCAACCAGGTCATAAATAATGCGGTTTTCCAACCCCATCACCACATCGAGGTTGCGCAAACCGATATCTGTATCAACAAGGCAAACCCGCTTTCCAAGGATCGCGAGCGCTGTTCCGACATTTGCCGTTGTTGTCGTCTTTCCGACGCCGCCTTTCCCTGACGTAATGACGATAGCTTCTCCCACCGTTACACTCCCCTTTCTAACCGCGTCAAATTCGGTCGCAGCTGCGCCAGCAGCTGCAAACGATCGACAACAATTTGATTATGTTCATCGATATACGCACATTCCATTTCATTCCGCTCATCCGTTTTGTAATCGGGAGCCCGGTTCATCACATCGCCAATTCGCAGCTGTGTCGGTTTCATAATCGACGCGGCAATGACCGCTTCTTTGTTTCCGTAATACCCGGCGTGAGCAATTCCGCGCAACGCTCCGAGTATAAAAATATTTCCACCGGCAATAACGATCCCTCCCGGATTAACATCGCCGATTAATAAAAGATCTCCTTGTACATGCAGCACCTGACCTGAACGAACAATTTTGGAAACTGACACAATTTCCGTTTTTCTCTTCCACTCCAGCGCTTCTTCCTTTGTCATTACATTGCTTTCAATCGATTCGACGACCAAATTTTTTTTGCGGCGAATTAATGTGCGCAGTTCCTCTTCTTGTTTCGGGGTCAAATAGCGATTGCCAACTTTGAGATGAACGGAAACGAGCGGACCGTCCGATTCCGCTTTTTCGCTTGCCGCTAATTTTTCTTCGAGCTCTTTTAACAGCTCATCATAGGAACACGTGTCATCGAGATGCAACGTCAGCCCATCTTTCGTTCCTTTCATCGTTACATACGGTTGTTTTTGTTTCGCCACAACGTTCACCTCAACGAATAATTCTACAAAAACGTTCGTTTTCCTTTTTAATCTTCCCGCTCCAAACGCTTGATTTTTACCAATCGTTGCTTCAACGGATACGAAAACAACACAAGAAAGACAGCATTCAGCAACAGCGTCGGCCATAATCTTCTGAAACAAAACGCTTGAAATGGCATGTTGGTTCTTCCAATGAGCAGTTGAATTCCATATACATATAATTCGAGAATGGCGATCGAAAAGAGACCAAGAAAACAAGCAATCAGCCAATGTTGATGAAACACTTTCATCGCTTTCGCCACGATATAAGCGATTAAAGGAAACGCAAACGCATAAACACCAAGCAATTCCGTGTAGGCGCAATCATAAAGCACGCCAAAAATCAATCCGTAAATCATCGCGCGCGTTCGCCCTATATAAATAGCAGTAAAAACGATAAATATAAGAAAAAAACGCGGTACAAAAAAATAATCGATATATAAATGATTTTTTGGCCATAAATCAACAAAAATGCTTTCACTGACAAAGCATACAACAGCAAGGAAAGGAAGCGCCCACTTTTTCACTTTGCTTCCTCCCTTTCCTCAAGCGTTTCATCAATTTTTCTTTTCACGATAATCACGTCATCAATATCGTAAAAATTAGCCGCTGGTTTCACGTAAACCATTTTTGTCAGCCCGTATTGATCTGGCACTACCTCCATCACTTCACCGATAGGAAGACCTTTTGGGAAAACGCCGCCAAGACCAGATGTTAACACTTTTTGCTTTTTCTCGATTTTTGCGTCAAAAGGAATTCGTTTTAACAACAACGCTCTTCGTTTTTCATCATATCCTTCGATTAATCCAAAAACATTTTCGTTTCCTTGCACATAGGCGGAAATCCGATTTGTTTGATCGAGCGCACTCAACAATTGAACGGTGGAAGTAAATTGAGAGGCGTGCTGCACTTTTCCGACCAATCCTTCTGGTGTAATCACGGCCATATCTTTCTTGACACCATGCTGCTCGCCTTTATTGACGATGATCGTTTCCTGCCAGCGGTCCGGGTTTCTTCCAATAACAGTGGCCTGGATTGGAATAAAATCGCGCAAGCTTTCTTTTTTATTTAAAAGAGCGCGAAGCCGTTCATTTTCCTTTTTTAACGTCTGCACTTGCGCTTCCAACGTCACATATTCCTCGAGCCGCGCTTTTAATAGCTTGTTTTCTTTATATGTATTTCTTATATCATTTACATTCTCAAAGAAGCCCGCAACGAGCTGTGCGGGCTTATGAAAAATAAGTTGGACAAAACCGGTTGTATCTTTTAAAAACTGTTCCGGCCATGTGAGTTCGCGATCTTTTAAGGAAAAACCAATCAATGCCACGAGGATAATAATGCTAACAAGCAATAAAATGAGCCGTTTGTTTAAAAAGAACTGTGGCATGATGTTGACACCCTCTTACTGTCAGCGATGGTCTCTCGCTTTGTTTTTAAATAAATCGATATGGTCTAACGCCTTTCCTGTTCCGATTGCCACGCAATCGAGCGGATTTTCCGCAACAATGACAGGCATATCCGTTTCTTTGCTAATGACTTTATCAAGATTGCGCAGCAGCGCGCCGCCGCCTGTAAGCACGATGCCGCGATCCATAATATCTGCGGCTAATTCTGGCGGTGTCTTTTCTAACGTATTTTTTACGGAATCGACAATCGCGTAAACCGTATCGTGCAGCGCTTCTGCGATTTCCTCCGCGCTAATTTCGATCGTCTTCGGAAGCCCTGTCAGTAGATCGCGGCCGCGGATTTCCATTTTCCCGATTCCTTCCGGGTTCCCTGCCGATCCGATTTCCACTTTAATCGCCTCCGCTGTCCGTTCCCCGATCATTAAATTATACGTTTTGCGGATATACTGAATAATTGCCTCGTCCATTTCGTCACCAGCGATGCGAATGGACTGGCTTGTGACGATACCGCCGAGAGAAATAACCGCCACTTCCGTCGTCCCACCGCCGATGTCAACAACCATGCTTCCCGTCGGCTCCCATACAGGAAGATTCGCGCCGATCGCCGCCGCAAACGGTTCTTCAATCGTATAAGCGTCGCGCGCTCCCGCCTGCCGCGTCGCATCGATGACAGCGCGCTCTTCCACAGCGGTGATCCCATACGGCACACATACCATCACGTACGGTTTTCCCGCAAAAAATCCTTTATTTTTTGTCGCTTGTTTAATGTAATATTTCATCATCGTCGCTGTTGTCTCATAGTCGGCGATCACCCCGTCTTTCATCGGACGAAGGGCGACGACATTTCCAGGAGTCCGGCCAATCATATTTTTCGCTTCGTTGCCGACCGCGACAATTTGTTTTGTATCTTTTTGCAATGCAACAACAGATGGTTCTCTGACAACAATTCCTTTTCCTTTGACATACACGAGCGTATTTGCTGTCCCTAAATCGATGCCAAGGTCTCTTGTTCCAAATCCAAACATAGTCTATATCTTCCTTTCTGAAACGAAATGCTTTTATAAGAATCCGCTTAATTTGTCGATTTTACGTATATTTTTGTTTCAGTGCTTTGTACAACACCGCCCAAAACATGATAAAAACTCATAATTGTTATTATAACTGATTCGACAAAAAATGAGAACTACTACACGTACCCTTTTTCTTTTAAACTAACAAATTTTTGATCGCCAATGATGAGATGGTCGAGCAACTCGATTCCAATAATGCGGCCGCATTCAGCCAAACGTTTCGTCACATCAATATCTTCTCGACTTGGAGTGGGGTCGCCGGAGGGATGATTATGCGCGCAAATAATCGAGGCGGCTGAGCGCTTAATCGCTTCTTTAAACACTTCGCGCGGATGAACGATGGAGGCGTTTAAGCTGCCGATAAATATCGTTTTTCGGTAAATCACTTGATTTTTTGTATTTAAATAAATGGCGACAAAATGCTCTTGCGACAAAAAACGCATATCTTCCATGACATATTTCGCGCCATCTTCAGGAGAGCGGATCACATAGCGGTCATTGTAGCCGAGGCGGTGAATTCGCCGCCCAAGCTCGATCGCTGCTAAAATTTGAATTGCCTTCGTCGTCCCGATTCCTTTTATGCTTGTTATTTCTTCAATCGAAGCGTCTTTTAGAAGCCGAAGCCCTTCAAAATGCTGAAGCAGACGATGGGCAAGCTGCAATACCGATTCTTCTTTTGTTCCCGTCCGAAGCAAAATAGCGAGCAGTTCGTGGTCAGCCAAGCTTTCCGGACCGGCAGAAAGAAGCCGTTCACGAGGGCGATCATCCTTTGGCACATCACGAATCATCAACGTCATCGTATTTTATCTTCACTCCTTTTTTTCATCAATAGTGGAAAATTACCAGCCAAGGCGCTTTAGCTCGCGCACTGTCCGCGACAACGGCAACCCGACAACAGTAAAATAGTCTCCTTCAATGCGTTTGACAAACAAAGCAGCTCGCCCTTGGATACCGTATGCTCCCGCTTTATCCATCGGTTCTCCTGTTGCAATGTAATCGGAAATTTCTTCTTCCGTTAAATCCCAAAAAAACACTTTCGTTTTTTCCACAAACAACGATTGGCCGTTTGGGGAAAGAATCGCCACTCCCGTCAGCACATCATGTTCATCGCCTGACAGCATGCCTAGCATCGCCGCTGCTTCTTCTTTTGTCTTCGGCTTTCCTAAAATGTTGTTTTGATAAACGACGACAGTGTCCGCTCCGATGACATACGCATGAGGATGGTGATCAGCGACGGCTTTCGCTTTGCGATAAGCAAGCGACTGCACGACTTGCTCTGGGGATGCATCTTCGCGAATTTGTTCATCAACGTGGCTAGCGAGGATTTGAAAGCGGAGGTTAGCTAATTCAAGCAGCTGTTTTCGACGCGGGGAACTCGAAGCTAAAATTAGTTGTTTCATCCATATCACCCTTTTGCATTCGTTTCAAATTGGAAGATACACATGTATCGTACCAAATTTTGCGATTCAGCACAATTTTTCAAAGGCGAAAAAACGCGAAAAAAAAGAAGCTCGCTAGCTTCGCAATGGGAAAACAGCAATATACGACTTTAACGCTTCTAGCAATTCTTGCTGTGTTTTTTGCAACAATTCCTCTCTTTGATTTGTTTTGTAAGCAATGAGCATGTTATATGCGGTTTTCATATGAGAAACGTATCGCTTGATATCATCGTCGTTAGGAACCGTTTGAGACCTAAATTGTTGATAATGATTCTCTAGCTTTTTCCAGTCCTCTATGCTTACCTTCCCTTTTCCTAACAAAATGACAGAAATGGAAGTCATTTTCCTGTACAGCGTTTCACCTGCTTTTATTACTGGCTTGCGCTTGCTGTTAATGTTGGCAAACGATAGTGATTTTATGTATGTACTATGCGCCTTCTGCTTGTACCATTCATTTATCGCCTGCAACTGTTGTTTGTCATTTCCAACGGCGATAAACAAAGCGACTTGTTTTTCGCCGACCACCACAACAGGAATGGAGGAAGACTGGAGCTGTCGGGCGTAGGCAGACGCCGCTTCTCGATCTGTAAATACTCCCGCTTGAATCACGCTGACCGTAAAGGAAGCAGCGGCTGCTTCATTAGCAGATTTCGCCGCTGGTTTTGCCGAATTTTTCGACTCCATTGGAATCGGTAGCGCTGTTTCTAACGTTTGCGGGGAGTGTGCTTTTTGCTTCGGAATAACGTTTAATACGATAAATCCAAAACCTGTTCCAATCATGATCGCCATCGCAATCGAAAAAATCGCCGGTTTGATCCGTGCGTTGAACGCGCCGGTAATGGGCGAACGTTTTTCCCGTTTCTTTTTCTTTTGTTGGAAAGAAGCGTACGGTCTTGGCTCCGCTTCCTTTTCTTTTTCCAAGATGTTCACGTTCGTTTCTATATGTTTCGGCTTATCGGTAGTAAACGGCCGTTCTTTTCCGTTAATTTTCACCGTAATTTCCCGGCTATGCTTGTCCATTATGTCACCATCCTTATCCTTCGTTTCCCGCCTATCTTATCATAAATAAAGAAAAAAAGAACAAGACATTTGTCGTCTCGTTCTCGGATCATTTCGGCAAATTTTGCTATTATTGGTCACGTATTTGCTGAGCGGACAACGCTTCGACAGTAACTTCTGGAGATTGCTCCGAATAAGTGCACAGCTGTTTCGTCTCTCCCTTTAAACAAATAGAATAATAGCGGTCCATCTTTATCTTGTTTTACGAGCACATAAGGATGGATTCATTTCCAATGGCAGCATATTTCCGGTAAACGGGTCCTGAAACGGATGAAGCAATCCTGCTTCTACAAGCTGCTTGTACGCTGGCTTTTCGGAAGAGCGCGATGGCAAAAATTCCACTTTTTCTGCCCCAACATAAAGACGCGCCGCTTCGTAAAGCACATAGGCATCAGAATAAACGCTCCCTCTTTTGCTTTTTCGATGATATGAAGCACAGCAAACAGCAATAGAAGATACAATTCCTAAAATGACAATCACAGCTAACAGTTCCACTAATGTTATTCCTCGATTTGTACGCAGCAACATATGGCCACTCCGCCATTCATTACTGCTGCGATGACGGTTGCCCCTCGGGAACTACTTCTGTTAGTGGATTGCGCTTTTTGCTCGGCGGAGGAACGTCTATTTGCGGCAGCATATTTTGCAACTTCGCTAATTTCGGATAATAAAACGCGCTGACCGTTACCGAATACGTTAACGGATTCACTTCCGTATCGACCGACGTCAATTCCGGATTTCCAGTAAAAGAGAGTGATTCAATCGATACAATGCGGTTCAGATTTTCAAGCGTCTGCAAAAAGCGCTCAAGCTGATAGTATGACGGGGATTGCACCGTCAATTGCGCCGTCACTTTTTTCAATCCGTCCGGCGGCGCAGAAGGAGATTGCTCTGTCTTTTCTTGCGGATTTGCTGTCACATTTTCGTCTTCTTGAAAAGTCATGTTCGAAATCGTGCTGCCTGAAACTACTTCCGCTTTTTTGAAATCGAGCAATAGCTGTTCCGTCAGCGGCTTGACCGGTATCTGTTTTTGCAGCTCCACGATGCTTTCCGGCAAGCTGGACTTTTGCTTGGCAATCTCCGCTTTTACAGCAGCCAGCATTTTTTTCTCGCTTGCCACCGTGCTACTTAACTCTGCAATTTGTTGATAACGCGGATAAAGCATATAAAAGTAAAGCCCTGCACACGCAGCGCCAAGAACCGTAAACAAAAGAAAAAGAACGAAAAGTTGCCGTTTTGAGAAACGTACGGTCATGGTTGTTTCTCCTTTTCCTCTAACGCTTGTTTATGGACATGCATTTCATATTGAGCGAGATAGCGGGGCATTACTTGTTCCGCGGCCATCCTTTGTTGTTCATCGTTTTCTTCGTTTTCATTGACAGCCGAAAGGCTTTTCAACTGTACATCAGCGACAAATTTGGCTTCCGACAGCCGCTTTAAGTAATAGGCCGCTTCCTCGCTTGTATCAAATTGCACCGAAACCGTTACCGTTCCATCTTCTGCATAGGAAAAGTTCATGATAAATCCGCGCTCCGGCAACAATTCCGCCATGTTGCGCAAAAGAGGCACCATTTTGAGCGGATAATCTTTCGCCCATTGCGCCGCTTGGTTTAGTTCATTGATTTCCCTTTCAGATTCGAGATCGGCAAGCTTTTGCTGCTCAATCGCCTGCAGCGCCCGCGCCTGCTTCAGCTCTTTTTCCAGCGAGTCGATTTGCATCTCCGCTCTATCAACAAGAATGTAAAAAACAGCTGCGGCAATCACCACCATTGCAGTGACAATTACTATACTAAGAAGAAAAACAACATTTTTCGGTTCTTTTTTTGGCAGCAAATTAATATCGACGAACATCATCATTTCCCTCTTTTAACGCAAGTCCCCACGCGAGATGATAGCGTACATCCATCGTGCTCGCCATCGCAGCCGAAAGCAGCTCGACCGGAACGTCCAGCCGTTCTTGCAACGATTGATAAACATGGGACAAACGCGGATGATCTCCCATAAGAAACACGCGGGTAATTTGTTGTTTTCCTTGATGAATGGAAAAGGAATAGAAGCGCATCATCCGTTCCATTTCTTTATATATATCTTCAAACGGATCGACGAATCGTTGCCGGCCCTTTTCAATATTTATATCTTCGTACTGCTCCAGCAAAAGATGGCGCATAAAAACAGGTTTATGCTGATGAAACGCGCTAACATTGACAGAAGATTGGTCAAATTGGATAAGCAAAATATGATCATCTTTTTTGGCTTGATCGGCTATATAAAAAAGGCGATAGGCACATAATGGAGAAACGTCAGCGGCAATCGGGCGCAGCTTTGCCTCCTCCAAAAGCTGCGCGTAACTTAACACCAAATCTTCCGGAGCAGCGAACAATAAAACAGTAGTTGCTTCCTGCGTCTTTTCGAAAATAACGTAGTCAAACACCGGGTTGTCAAACGGCAACGGAATCGTTGTTCCCAATTCCATAAACAAATAGCCGCGAATTTCATCTTCTTCTAAATCGGCAGGAAGCGGAAGCCGGCGGATAATCACGAAAGAATCTGGCACAATGAAACGAACGCGTCGTTTTTTTATTTTCCACTCGTCCACGCATTCTTCTAAAATCATTTCCAACGTTTCGTGATCCATGATTTTTCCGTCATGAATAATCCCTTTCGCAAGCTGGCGCTCACCCCATTTATGGACAGACAACGGATCGTTCGCTTTTGTCTCCACATATCGAATGATATGATCTTTGATTACTAGATTGGCAACTTTATGCCTTGGCTGAAAAAACGTAAACATCTTCATGTTTTCCCCTCGTATTAAAAGAAAATCGTTTGCTTATACCATTCAACGATGTCTTGTCCAAAAAAATAGGCGGTAAATGACCCGAGGACAATCGCAGGTCCGAACGGCATCGGCTCCCGGCGCCGAACTTTGCCAAGCGCCATGCCAATCAGCCCGATCGCTGTTCCGTAAAGCGTGGAAAAAAAGAACGCAAGCAGCACCATTTTCCATCCAAGCACAAATCCGAGCAGCGCGAACAATTTAATATCACCGCCGCCCATGCCGCCTTTGCTGATGACGGCAATGAGGAAAAGCAGCAAAAAACCAACCGCCGCACCAACAAGCGCATCCCGCCATGGAATGAATGGAATAAACAGCCGCTCTAAAAGAAAGATCGCCGCAAAAGCAAGCAGCACTTTATCGGGAATTATCATGTAGCGAATATCGGAAACGAATACAATCATCAATAACGAAATGAGCGTCCAACATACGATCAATCCTTTTGACCATCCCACCAAAAACGGCGAAATCGTAAAAAGAATCGCCGTCGACAGCTCGACAAACGGATAAAGCCAAGAAATCCGCTCCCCGCATCCTCGGCACTTCCCTCCTTGCCATATGTATGACACAACAGGGATAAGCTCCCGCGCCGTAAGCTGCCGCTTGCAGCGCGGGCAATGCGAACGAGGAAACACAATCGACTCTCCCGCAGGCACGCGAAGACCGACGACATTAAAGAAAGAGCCGAGGAGAAGGGAGTATAGGAAAATGAATACTTGTATCATTTTAAATCAATCCATTAATTATCACGTACTTCAGAACGTTTTAAATCATCTTCTTTAACTGCCTTTTTGTCTGTAGTTTGCACTCCGCGTTTATCATTAACTAGCTTCACTTTATAAGATAATTTGTTGTTATCATTAATAATAACTACATAAGATGTATTGCTAGTTGGCTCACCGCTTACATTTTCACCAGTAACAGTCTTTTCCGTTACTGTATCTCCACCTTTTTTATATTCGTTATCTGGCTTATTATCTGGGTCTTTCACTGTTTCTAAATACCCTTTATCCTCCAAATATTTCAGTGGTACAATTTTGGCCTTTCCGCTTGCTGGAACTAAATCTTTATCGGACGTTACCGCAATTTTCGCGGCGTTAATCATTTGCTGCGCATTTGATACGTGTGCGTCTTTTTTCGAGTTGTCGATAAGTCCGCCGATCGCCGGAATTGCAATCGCCGCGATAATCCCTAAAATGACAATGACGGCAAGCAATTCAATCAACGTAAGCCCTCGTTCGTTTTTCACCAATCGCTTTATCATCGTAATACCCCTCTCCCTACTTTTTGTTTATCACACTTTTTTCCTAAATTATTGTACACGATTTATCTATGCATGAGAATATATTCCTTACAATTACTGTTGAATATGATTAAAAATATCGTACATCGGTATGATAATCGAAGCGACAATCGTTCCGACGACCCCCGACAAAAGCAAGATCATGATCGGTTCAATCAGCGACTTTAGCCGGTCGACGCCGGCGTCTACTTCCGCTTCGTAAAAATCAGCGACTTTCGCAAGCATTGCGTCTAATGACCCTGTTTCTTCGCCGATCGCAATCATTTGCGTCACAAGCGGCGGAAACGCCCAATGCTTTTTCAATGGTTCAGCAAGCGATTGGCCGCGCTCGAGCGAATCGCGCGCCTGCCTCATCACTTTGCCAATGACTTCGTTTTCAACGACATTTTCCGCGATTGACAGTGCCTGCAAAATCGGAACGGAGCTGGAAAAGAGCGAGCTTAATGTCCGCGTCATGCGCGCCAATGCCGCTTTTTGTATTAGCTTTCCGAAAAACGGGATGCGCATTGCCGCGTAATCAAGGTAGTATTTTGTCTTTTTTTGTTTTTTCATCAGTGAAAATACGGCATATATCCCTATGAATCCGGTAATGACGAGCCACCAATACGTTTGCATTATGTCGCTTGCGCGTAATACAAATTTCGTAATCGCCGGAAGCTCCGCGTGAAAGTCGGCAAACATAGCGACAAATGTCGGGACAACAGAAACTAGCAAAAAAATGACGACCACAACGGCAATAACAGCGACAGCGATTGGATAGGTAAGCGCGGAAACTATTTTTTGCCTTGTGCGGTGCATTTTTTCAAAGTGGTCTGCAAGCCGATCCAACGTTTCATCCATATTCCCGCCTGCTTCCCCGGCTTTGACCATGTTGACAAACATCGCCGGAAAGACGCGCGGATGCTTCGCCGCGGCGGCGGATAACGGATTTCCGGCGCGAAGCGACTCTTCGACTTCGACAAGCGCTTTTTTCAACGCCTTGCTTTCTGTTTGGTCCGCTAAAATGCGCGTGGAATCCACGACCGATACTCCCGCTTTTAATAATGTCGCAAATTGCCGCAAATAAATGACGAAATCTCGCAGCTTTACCGCTTTTCTAAACGTAATTTCTTTGGTGAGTATCGTTTGCGGCACCTCGGCGATTTCGATGACTTTAATTCCCTTTTGCCGCAATTTCATGATCGCGTCCCGCTTGGACTCGCTGACAATCGTGCCAGTTCGCCGCCCTCCCTGCATCGTTCGGCCTACATATTTAAACTGAGGCATACGAATCGCCACTCTCCTGCGCAAGATAAGGTTCAGCCGCGTCGCGAAGGATCAGCCCTGCTTGCATCAGCTCTTTAATGCTCATCGCCAGCGTACGCATGCCAAGGGCGCGGCTTGTTTGCATGACGTTGACGATTTGATGAACTTTTTCGTTGCGTATTAAATTGGCGACCGCAGCGTTATTGATTAAAATTTCCGTGGCGGCGATCCGCCCTGTTTTTTGCGGCGTTGGAAAGAGCCGTTGAGAAATAATCGCGACAAGAACAGACGCCAGCTGAATGCGGATTTGTGACTGCTGGGCAGGCGGAAACACGTCAATAATCCGGTCGATCGTTGCCGGCGCGCTCGATGTATGTAGCGTGCCAAGGACGAGATGCCCCGTTTCCGCGGCGGTAATCGCGGTATGGATCGTTTCCAAATCGCGCAGTTCCCCGACTAAAATGACATCGGGATCTTGCCTTAGTGCCGCACGCAACCCGTTGGCAAAATTGTTCGTATCAAAGCCGACTTCACGCTGGTCAATAATGCAGCTTCCGTGCTTGTGCAAATATTCAATTGGATCCTCCAGCGTAATAATATGTTTGCGCATCGTTTTGTTCATATAGTCGATCATTGCCGCAAGCGTCGTCGACTTTCCGCTTCCCGTCGGTCCTGTCACTAGCACAAGCCCGTGCGGCTTTTGCGCGATTTGCTTTATCACTTCAGGAAGGCGCAGTTCATCAATCGTTGGGATTTTTGTCGGAATGATGCGGATGGCCAGCGACACGCACGACCGCTGCCTATACGTATTGACGCGAAAGCGGGAGACGCCGGGAATCCCGTAGGAAAAATCCAATTCTCCTTTTTCCTGAAATCGCAGCCATAAATGAGACGGGATGATCGCCTTGGCCATTCCTTCTGTATCTTCCGGCCGCAAAACGTCTTGGCCGTATTTTTTTAATTCGCCATTGATGCGGAAAATCGGCGGCACGCCGACCGTTAAATGAACGTCGGAGGCTTTTACTTCAAACGCTGCACGTAAAAGAGCGTCCAATCTTTGTCTCATTTTTTCCCACCTTTAACTTAAAATCGCCACTTTCAATACTTCTTCTAGCGTCGTTAATCCTTGCTTTACTTTTAATAATCCGTCATCAATCAAAAAAATCATGCGGTTTTTAATGGCAAGCTCGCGCAATTTCGAAAATGGCTCTTTATTTAAAATGACGCGGCGCATTTCGTCGGTCATCACAAGCAGCTCATGAATGGCGATTCGTCCTTTATAACCCGTCATATTGCACGTTGGACAGCCGCGGCCGCGAACGAGCTTGTCGATTTTCATGCCGCGGCGGGCAAAAATCTCGATTTCCCTTTTCGTTGGTTCCTGCTCTTCTTGGCAATCGCGGCAGACGCGGCGAACGAGCCGCTGGGAAACAACGCCGGCTAAAGAGGTCGCCACAAGAAACGGCTCAATTCCCATGTCAATTAAGCGCGTGATCGTGCTTAACGCGTCGTTTGTATGCAAAGTGCTTAACACTAAATGGCCGGTTAATGACGCGCGGATCGCCACTTCCGCCGCTTCGCGGTCGCGAATTTCTCCAACCATAATAATGTTTGGGTCTTGCCGCAAAATTGAACGCAGCCCTTGCGCAAACGTCAAGCCGACATTTGGATTGACTTGAATTTGATTGACTCCTTCAATCTGATATTCGACAGGGTCTTCGATCGTAATAATATTCACTTCGTCGCTGTTTAAATGGTTCAGCGCCGCATATAACGTCGATGATTTTCCCGCTCCAGTCGGCCCAGTAATAAGAACGATTCCGTTCGGCCTTTCAATGAGTTCAATAAACCGTTGCAAATTTAACTGGTTAAAACCAAGCTTATGAATATCGTTCAGCGCCGCCCCTAAATCAAGAATGCGGATCACGATTTTTTCGCCGTAGATGGTCGGCAATGTGGAAACGCGCAAATCGACCGGATGGAAATCGACGTTCATTTTAATCCGCCCATCTTGCGGAATGCGATGCTCGGTAATATCCATATTCGCTAAAATTTTAATTCTGGCCGTCAGCATGCTTTGCATATGTTTTGGAAGCGCGCGGTCCGTCCGCAGCATTCCGTCGATGCGGTAACGGACAAGGATTTTCGTTTCCTGTGGGTCGATGTGGATATCGCTCGCCCGCTGTTCAACGGCGAGCTGCAAAATTTGGTTAACAAGCCGGACAATCGGGGAATCTTCTTCTATTGCCCGTTCCTCTTCCACCTTTGTTTCCGCTGCGGGGGCCATTTGTAAAAAATCTTCTACAGACTCATTAATGTCATAATATGTATGGATCGCCCGCAAAATATCATCTTTTGAGGCAATCGCCGTTTCAATATGAAATCCTGTCGAAAGGCGCAAATCATCGATGACAAAAAAGTCCATCGGATCAGCCATCGCTACAAACAGGCGTTCCCCCTCAATTTTTAAAGGCATCACCATATGCCGCTTGGCAAATTCTTTTGGAATGAGGTTGGTTAGCTTCGGATCGATCGGATAGCGGTACAAGCTGACATGCGGGATGCCTAACTGAAATTCAAGCACTTCAATTAACTGCTGCTCGGTAATATACCCGCGCTGCAAAAGCGCATCGCCCAGCTTTTGGCCGGGAGCTTTTTCTCTTAAAGCTTCCTGCAGCTGCTCCTCCGTAATTAGCCCCGCTTCCACTAATAAATCTCCTAAACGCTTTCGCTCTTGTTTTTTCTTCATCTTTCATCCCTGCTTTTCGTTATCGTCGTTTTTCTGCTTGCCGTTCGCATCGTTCGTTGTGGAAGGTGCTTTCTCTTTTTCCGGCTGCTTTTCTTCAGATTGTCCGTTGTTTTCCTCTCTGTTTTCGTTCATTTGTTCATCGTTTTTCCGATTATTGTCTGTTTGTTTTTCGTCAGCTGTCGACGGTTCGGATAAGGATGCACCCGACTGGGTGTCTCCAAGTTCCAATCCGCGAAGTTCAATGTTGTACGATGGCGGATAAAAGTCTTCGGCAATCGTTTCCACACGTACAAGATGGTTTTGCTCGTCATACGTTTCTCTCTTCACTTTTACGAGCATTCCCCGTTTTCCCGCTTGTCTGAATCGGCGTTCTCCGGGACGAAGGAAAGGGCTATATTCAACAATGGTCCGCGGCTTGAAATATTCGATATCCCCGACTCGCACCACATATTTATAGGCAAACGGCAGGCCGAAAAGCGCAACACGCAAGCCGTTTTCTGTTTTTTGAAAACGCAGTGTGTAAGCGGTGGTATTTGGATTATAAAACTGCAAATCGCGGTGTTGGCCGTCTACTTTCGCTTCGTAGCCAATCGCTATTCCATTGGGCAGTTCATTGCTTGTATGCCGTTCGACCACCGTAAAATTCGTCGGCAAAATCGCCTGGTAAATTGCTGAAGCAATCGTGCTCATCTCCTCAGAAGAAAGCGAACCGCCCGTTTCTTTGATATATGAGGCAAGCGAAAAAACGCTTTTGCCCTTAATTTCAATGGCCGGATTGGCAGCAACCCATGCTAGCCATGGCGTTTGCCTTTTTCCGATTTTCAATGTTGCCGCGCTAACTTGCTGTATCGTTTCGTCGGAACGGGAAACATATGCTGCAAGATCAATTGGCTCTGACGGCATTTGTAAACTGGCTGCAATATTCGTTACATCGTTTTGTAATTTTTCGAGATTGATAGAAGAAGCAAGCGGCGGGGGAAGTAATTTTTTTATTGTTTTGGAAAATGACTGCACGTCAAGCTGGACAAAAAGCCGCGACGGTCGTCCTTCGACAATTTGTTCTACGCTCCGCTCAATGTGGAACGCAAACTGCGACGTAGGAATTTCTTCCTTCTTTTCTTGATATGCCACAGTAATCGTGGCGTTTCCCTTCCATTCATCCACTTTTTTTGCAATTTCCGCTAGCGCCTCTTGTTTGGATTTATTTGCCACAGAAATAGGCCCAACCATCGTTCCTGCGGGCAGGCGGCCAGTCTCTTCCACAAACGTTTCGTACGCGAAAGCACCGATATGGGAAAAACTAACTAAATAAACTGTACCAATTGCGATGACGAGAAACAATTTTACCGCAGCAAATTGCCTCACCGCCTACCTCCCCCTTTTGCTTATGCCTCCACGTTCATCGATATATCAACGATCACGCTTGGTCCTTCTTCCTGCGCTTTTTGAATAAGTTCTTCCGTCAAAACGGTTCCAGCTTCAATAAACGTATTTCCGTTTTTGTCGACAATATCTTTCGTCACCCGTTTTCCCTTTAAAAGCTCCATTTGCTTTTCGCGCAACGCCTGAAGCGCTTCTTTGCTTTCCGCTTCTTCCATCACCATCTCGCCGCCGGAATGCCGCTCATCTACATATTCGTTTTGCGGAGCATTTTCCACCGTTTCTTCGTCATCCTGCTCTTTTGCTGAAACGAGCAAACGTGCTTCAGCAAGCAAAGAAGATGGCGCGTCTTCACTGACAACTAAAATGTCTTTTCCATATGTTAATACAAATTGCGATGATAGCACTGCTTGGCGGTCACCAACATCCAGCTCGACGCCGATAATTTCTCCCGTTTCTTCATCGACGAAAAATTCGGTCACCTCTCCTAGCAGCTGCCCTTTTCTCGTCATCGCTTTCGTGTTTTTGACGCGAATTTGTTTATTGACGAGCTGGTTGGCGATCGGGATTTCCGATAAATCAATAACATCGTGGCAGCTTTCTACCGTTACCGCAAACTCGCCGATACCGATCACTTTTTTAAACGGAATCGCTTTTAAGCTTAGTTGAACATCTTCTTGTTCAACGGTGAGAAAATCGATCGAGCCTTTCTCAGGATTAATGACTAGCGTTTTTACCGTCCCTATTTGCGCACCATCGGAGATACTAACAATTGGAAGGTTCATGATTTGTGCACTATTCTTCATCTTTTCACCACACCTGTCCTTTATAATTTCTGTAATATGTGTGCAAGAAATTGAATTTCTTCTTTTATGATTGGATATGAATGGAATTTGTCCTGCAGCTGCGCAAGCAATGACGCAAGTTTGTCATATTGTTTCTCCAATAAATAATGTTCCATTAACAAACGCGCGAACACGTAATAGCCATAATCGGGTAACGGGGTTTGTAAACATTGAATAACACGTTGTTCATATTCTAGCGGATCTATGTACTTGCGGTTTAACTGAAGCTCAGTAACAACGGTTTGCAAAATTTCCGACTGAACCCGCGAAATAGCCGTGAAACTTTCTGCTAGACTAGCAGCGTTTTCCTTCGTGGAAATAGCTTGTTCTTTAGCCCTCAAATCACTCTGATTCTCTTGTGACCATTCGTTGTCATTCCATTCTGCCATTTGCGCTTCTTGTGCTTTTCCATTCACTTTTTCCGGCGACATTTTTTCATTTTCCAAAAAGAATGATTGTTTTGCCGGTGAAGAAATAGCTTCTTTTGATTCCGCTTTTTCGAAAAGAATATCGTCCCATCCGAAACCATCCGCTTCTATTTTTGTCGGTTGTTCATTCCTTTCCATTGCTAAAGGCTTCGTCAACATGCTCCACTCTTCTTGTGAATTATGTAATCGGTTTTCTTCGCCATCACGCACTGCCGTCTCTTGTGCGCCATCAGGAACAACGGCCAAATTTTCTTCCATTTCCAGTGTTACGATCGGCGGCAGCTCAGCAAACGGCATATCTGTGCTTGATGTTTCAAACGGCCGTTCAGCGAATTTCTCCGCTTCGTTTATGCCGCCATTGTCTACTGTTTCCCACGGAAACTCGCTTTCCGCAACAGCCTCTGCCTGTTGTTCATCTATAACCGCAGCAGAAGGCAGTTCGCTTATTTCCGCCGTTTCGCTTTTCTGGGAGTTTTTTTCATTTTCCCATGGAAATTCATGTTCTGCCTTGATTTCGATCCGTTCTATATCGGCAGCGCTCTCCAATGGAAGCTCATCTACCGCGATGATTTCATTTGGCTCTACTGCCGCATTTGTTTGTGAAACGTTTTGCGGCGCTGCCTCTTCATTGACTGGCGCTCCTTCTTCCGCACGCAGCGCATCGTCGTTTTCGCCAATGGCAAAAGAGGAAGGTTCATTTTGTCCCTCTAATTCATCGTCATCGATTTTGTTTGCCGCATAAAAAACATGCGCGAACTGGCGATGAAGCAAATACGTCACCGCGACCATCAGCAGTCCTAATAATAGAACAAGCTGCCACATTGGAAAGAAGGACTTTGCTACTAAGGCAAGAAGGGAAAACAACAAGGCAATGATGAGCGCTACGATTTTCCCACTCCAACTTAATCCAACAGGAAGAACAAGCAAAATCGGAATAGCAAGGACAAAAGCAATAATGGCAAATATAATGTGCTTCAATGTTTCACCCCGTTTCCCGCACCATTATATAAGACAAATTTCCTAAAAATAACGCAAACTTGGCTCTAACATATTGTATAATAAAGTTACATATTTTGAAAGAAGGGCATGTCCAATGGAGGAAAAGAATTTTTCTGCAACCCGCGCCTCAAAAGGCTTCACCTTAATGGAAGTGCTAGCGTCCATCACGATTTTGTCCATCGTCGCAATAGGAATGTTTTCCTTTTTTACGAATGCCATGAAATATACGACTTACAACCAAGGAAAAACGGTCGCCATCAACATCGCCCGCGGCGTATTGGCCTATATGGAGCGCCTTGATTTCGCGGCGTTGAAACAATACGTTGACAACGAAATACAGCGTTCGGACAAACCGTTTGTCCATCTGGATGCTTCTTACTGCGACGACTTGCCGTTGTTTGGCGATAACGAACAAGCCTGCAAAAAGATTCTGGGCCCGACCATCAATAACGTTGCTTACGATGAAACGCGCATTCATGTGTTTCTCGTTCCATATAATGACAGCAAGACATGGGACAAATTACGGGAATCTCCTCCGGAAGAATTTCCAGCATCCTTAAAAAAAAGAATTAGCGAAGAGAGCATAAAAAATCCGGATCCAAAGCTGCAAAACTATTTGCTGAAAATTTACGTGATTGTCCGCTGGGGAGATCGCGTGGATGATTCAGAGTGGCTAGAAGGTGTGATTGCCAATGAAACGATACGTTAATAACGCAAAAGGACTATCGCTCGTGGAGCTGTTGGCGGCGATTTCGATCTCCTCCATTGTCATCGCTTCCATCTATGGAGTGTTTCTCAGCGGGCTTAACGCATACAAGCGCATTAACATCGAAAATCAACTGCGCAGCGAAGCTGATTATATTGTCGCCGCCATCATGAATAAACTTCACGAGTTTGCGCCGGACGGAATCGCGATGGACCAAGGCCAAACGGCAAATGCACAAATCGTATTTGTGAGCGATAAACAAAAAGTGATCGATCCTTCTCTCGGCATGGTCAAAGAAGAGCCAAAACCAACTCTCGAAACATTTACTGTTGCCTTGCAAGATGGCTCGATTGTCGTCGATGGAGAACAGCTGCATTCGAACCGTTTAAAAATCGTTGCGGACCAATCGGAGTTTTCTTACAGCTGTGCCAAACAAGAAGAAAATATTTGCCGCAGCGGCGTCGTTACCATTATGCTTGCCATCCAAGACCGCGACCATGACGATCCGGACGATTTGCTGTATATCCAACCGTTTACATTAAAGACGGAATTCGGCTTTTAAGGGAAGTGGGCGCATGAACGAAAAAGGATATAGCTTAGTAGTCGCGATGCTGGTTATCTCCATTTTTTTCCTTCTTGGCTTAACCATTTTGTCTGTTGCGATTTACCAAGCGCGATTTACGGAAATGCGCGTGGAAGACGTCGAATCGCTTCACGAAGCAACGCAAGCAATTGAAGAAGCGGTCGCGGAAATAAAGGTAGCTATTTCGAATCCTTCTTTTGAATTGTCTACTCCTAGAAATCTGGACACACAATTAGCTGCGCTGTTCCCTGATTTAGCGCGGCGCTATGGGGTAAAGATTCAGGACGTAACAGCAAAAGATATCGATCGTAATAAATTGTTCACCCGCGTTTTTTTGCTTTCTAAACCGTACGGCAGCAAAACGGTGGAAAGACGGGTGATTTTGACGAATACGCCAAGCTTTTTGAAATATGCACTTGGTTCGAAAGAAGACGTTGTTTTAGACGGCGGGGCGTATATTGACGGAAATATTTACGCTGGAAAAAACGCCTATGTGACAAATGTCGCCAATTACATCAACAATTCGAAAAAATACATGGAACGAACATCGTTTCCGACAACGAGCAAAAATAGCGTATTGTTTGTCAATGGAAGTTATTATTCTTGTGACCATAAAAAAAACGCGTGTTATAACATTAAGGACAATGTTTTTCAGCGCATTGAGGAAAATTATTCTAATGACGTTCGCTTTCAATCCCAAGCCCCTTCCATTCAGAAAGAACGCGAGGAATTTATTGATGTTGATTTTGACTGGACCGTAAAAGATAAATTGTTAAACGCAGCGGGAATAGAAACATTTAGTCAAGAATATACTGCTTATATTAATAAAAGCACCGACCAACTTTTCCATGAGCTGCAAGCCCAAGACAACTTTGCTGTCTTGAAGAGCGTTTCGGAATTACGCGAAAAGATCGATTCAATCGATCGATCAGTAATTCTTCAATCCGAAGATTCTTCGCTATTTTTCCTTGACCGTGGAGAGCTTAATTTACAAAATAAATGGCTGATTATAAACGGCGATTTATTTTTAGGAAACAGCGTTAACACGCCAACGAAAGTGCGGGGAAATATCATTGTGTTCGGCAATTTGACAATCAGCGGCGATATAGAGCTCGATTCGACGATTTACGTCTTTGGGCCGCTTGATTCGCCAAACGCCCCTGGGCACACGTTGATTTACAACGCTAACATTGCCGGCTGGAATGATAAAGAAGTCGTGCTTCTTTCCAAAGGAGCGTTGGAAATCGCGCGAATCAATGAGTTTGAAAACGAATTTAAAGACGAGCCGAATTTAAAAGGATACTTTTATACCGACAGCAATGCGACTGTCTATGCTGTCGGCTCGTACATCCACATTCGAGGCGGCTTGTTCGCCCGCGGCAACACGTCAGGCAAAGCCCCCGACGCCGACGTCTCCGGGCTTGTGATCAACGCCTATCGCGGCGCCGCAACAAAACCACAACAAGGCGGCTCCATCTCGTTTACACCGCCTCCGTCGCTCGATCAAAAAGAGGAGGCGCGCTTTATCATTCATCATGACCCATCGGTATTTATCAATCGCGGAGAAGGATTGCCGTTTGTCAAAAAATTAAATCTTGTCGTTGATAAACTAATCGTAAAATAAAACGACATAGGGAGCCTCACCCCTATGTCGTTTTTACATGTTACCATCTGTTCTTCCCACTTTCCTCGTCACCGCCGCCTGGGGATGTTTTTTCTTGAACGATGACCGTCATCGAATCTTGAATATCTTGACCGTCTTTCGTTTTTTCCTCCGCGATGGCGGTAATGGCCGAGTATCCGACATCTTTCGCGACGATATACCATCTTCCTTGCTCTTTTTCCACACTTACATATTCTGGTGCACCCGATGCGACAGACTGGATGTTTTTGTTTGTCGCGTTATTTGGAATAAACGTCAAGATGGAGGCAACGTCCACTTTTTCTCCGACTGTCATATATATAATCGGTTGTTGGAAACGGATCGCTTCTAATGGAACAAACGGATCGATCACCGTAATCGTCGCCGTCGCTGAAACATCGCTTCCATCCACCGCCCTCACCGTAATCTCTACCGTTCCCGGCTGAATGGCAGTGACTGTTCCATCCTCCACCGTCGCGACGTCCGGATTGCTTGAAATCCACTGCAATGTTTTGTTTGTCGCGTCGCTTGGCACAATCGTTACCGGAATTGTCTGCGTTTCGCCGATTTCCATCGTTTGTTTATAGTCTCCTAATGTTAATTGGCGAATCAGCTTAATATACGTAAGCGATACAGTCGTAATGCCGTCCCCTTTCGTTAGGCCGCCTTTTGCCTTCACGTATATCGTCGATGTTCCGTCCGAAGTGACCGGAATTTCATACGGCGAAGAAAGCGTCGCCCAATCGCTGCTTTGCTTGGAATTTTCGATTTTGTATTCGTACGTGACCCCTTCTCCTGCGACACGCCCTGTTACTTTAACGGTTACCGGTTCGGTAACAGTCGCGCCACTTGGGATTTGCTGGTCGTCTGCGGCTATAATTGCCACGCGTGGTTTTAAATATAGCTCCACCGTCTCACCGTTATTGTACGTAACGAGAAGAACAGAATCGCTGTCTTCCTTAAATTGCAGCGCCTTCACCGGAAGCGTCAGCAACCCATAATCGTTCGGATGTTTCGTCATTCCAAGCAAATTGGTCGCTGAATCAAACTCTTGCCATTTTGTAATAAGACCGCGGCTGTCTCCTTCGTAATACATATCAGGCGATTCACGCAAGCGGACTTTCATTTCAATCCGCTGGGAAGGAGCCTTTAATGACGATGTCCGCGCGCCGTATTTGCTATCTTGGAACGAAACGATAGCCGGCGGCAGCTGCACCCCTTCCATCGCCCAATTCGCTTGAAGCGTCATTTCGCCGGTAATCTCGTTGTTATTTAATTGCTTATAGTCGATGACCGTATTTGGAAACGCAATTTCGGCATACTGCACGCCGTTTTCCGTATATACGGTCACGTTTTGTGACGGAACAACCGTAATTCCGTCTGGAAGCGGCTGAATCAATTTGATGTTGCTTATGTTTCCGGACGCGCTTCCGACATAGCCAATGGCAGTTAGTGAATAATGTGCCTTGAAACGGTTCGAATCATCGTCTGTATTGCCGAATTTCACTAAGTCGTCTACGTCACGCGTGATTCCTTCTAGCGTCACCGTTCCGTCAAACGATGGCGGAACTTCGTCTTTGACAACGACCGTGACTGATCTCGTGATCGGCGGCTGTTCTGCGCCGTATATATCGCGATACGTCAATTCCGCGGTAAACGTATATGCCCCGTTTGCTTTAAACAATACAGGAATCGGAATATTGACCGGCGGCGGTGCCGGCTGCCCTGCTTTATACGGAATAGAAAACGCAATATACGCGTTTTCTTTTTTCTCATCGAGCCAAACTTGCTCCGTCTCGGCGATTTCCACGTTTCCGCCAAACGAGGTTAGCGGAATTTTTATCGTTCCGCTTAATACCGGATCGGTCGCCAGCTTCGAAAACTGCTGGAAAATTTCCGTTAAGCTTTGTGGCGTCCCTTGTTTCGCTTGTCCGCCTGCTGTCGATGACAACTTTTCCAAATAGCCCATATCGACTTCTTGATGATTGCCAAAGCCGATAGAATATAGTGTAATGTTGTTCATGCCAAGGGTTTTGGCAACATTAATTCCATGTAAACGGATTTTTTCTTCAAATTCTCTATATTTTGTTCTGTCCCAATATGTCTCTGTTTCTGGTTTATCAGGATAATAGATAGTTTGAGTTGCCGTTATGCCATTGGAATATAAAATATATTGTACGTCTAAATCTTCCGTGACTTGTCTACACGTTTTCCGACCCTTTCCTTCACAGACTGTATACGTAATCGGTTCCTTTGCCACCGACACTGTCGGCATCCCATCCGTTAAAAAAATGATATATTTCTTCCGGGTTGGGTCGTTAAAAAACGATTGAGCTTGCTGCAGTGCCTGCGTATAGTTCGTTCCGCCATCTGCACGAAGACTGTTAGCTACGGTCGCAATCCAATCTAAATGTTGCTTGACGTCATATGCTCCGGTAGGAAATGGCACGACCTTATTGTATTGAACGTCGTCGGAAAACGGAACGAGAGCAAATCGGTCATTCGGGTTGGCGTTCGCTTTGAAATAATCGACGGCAGACTGAAGTGCATATTTTGCGCTTTGAAGCTTCATCAGCGTCATCGATCCTGACACGTCAAACACAAACACGACATCGATTGGCGGGCGAACGATATTGTCCACTCTTCCTTTTGGAGTTAACGTTACATCCAATCTCCCTTGCGCGTCCCCGTTCGGCGGCTTTGCATATTCTTTTTGCGACGATGCAAAATTAAAGTCTAAATATGTGCTGCTTTGGGAACTTCTTTTCACGTATTCATAAGGGACAGATGGAAAAGAAAAATATTCTCCGTTCTCTCGATAGGCAACAACGACAATTTCGTATGTCACCGTTTCTGCTTGCACCGCCGGCCATTTGCCGGTCATATCGAGCGAAAACGTATATTTTTTCTCGCCGTTTCGGTCGGACGGTGCTTCAACCGCGTCTACGCGATAGCTTACCGCTGCATTTTCCTGTCCCTTTACGTTAATGCGGACATCAAAATGGCTGATCGTGTTTCCTTTTCCGTTCCCTTCGCCCGGAGCTGTCGCCCATCCTTCAATTTTTTCATCCGTTACTAAAGTAATAGTACCTTCTTTTTTGTCATCCGCCCGCGCCGACTGCGCGCTGATATGAAAAAAGCCCACTATCATCACGAAAATTCCAATCAATGATATGAATTTTCGCCATAATGCCACACTCCTCCCCTCCCCCTTCCAAAGTACTATTTTTCTTTTATTATACCAATGGTCTTCATGGCAATGTTATTACTTTTTTAAAAACTTTCTCACTTCCGCAATAAAGTAAAGCGATCCGGTAATTAAGAAAAGGGCGTCGCTTTGTTTTTGTTTTTTCTTTTCTTTAATCCAGCCTTTCCAATCATCCGTCGCCACTTTGTTCGGATGTTCGCACAACATAGCAAGCTGCTCGGCGGATGCGGCGCGCGGAAAATCAAACGACGTAAACGTTATCGTTTTCGCGATTCCAGCAAGCGGCGGAATCATTTGATCAAGCGGTTTATCCGCCAACGCGGCAAATAACACGTGAACATCTTTGTTTGGATAATGCGAATGCACCGTATCAATGAGACTATGAATGCCTTCCTCGTTGTGAGCGCCGTCGATGATGATCAGCGGCTTATCGCTTACCCGTTCAAACCGTCCGACCCATTTCGCCTTTTCCAGTCCTTCATAAATATGTTCTCTTTCAATCAAAAACGAATAGCACATCCGCAAATACTCCGCCGCCATCACGGCTACTGCCGCGTTTTGTACTTGATGTTTGCCGAACATCGTTATTTTTAAATCTGGATATTGCGAAAATATCGTCTCTACCGAAAAACGTTCGCCATCCTCTGCCGATTCATGACGGACAATAAAAAAGTCTTCTTCCAATCGATATGTTTTCGCTTTCAGCGATTTCGCTTTTTCGGAAATCACCGTCCATGCTTCCGGCTGGTTCACCGCGGTAATCACCGGAACGCCCGATTTAATGATTCCCGCTTTTTCAAAAGCAATTTTCTCCAGCGTTTCTCCTAAAATGTTCATATGATCGTAACCAATATTTGTGATAATGGAAAGAATCGGATAAATCACGTTCGTCGAGTCGAAGCGGCCGCCGAGTCCTGCCTCAATGATCACGACATCTTGAATGTTCTTTTTCCCAAAATAATAAAACATCATCGCCGTAATCACTTCAAACTCTGTCGGCGCGCCAAGCTCTGTTTTTTCCAGTTCTTCTGCAAGCGGTTGAATCACTTGCACAAGTTCGACAATTTCTTTGTCGCGAACTGGTTTGCCGTTCACGCTTATTCGTTCATTAAATTTCTCCACATACGGAGAAGTAAACGTTCCGACCGAATAGCCAGCCGCTTGCAAAATATGGCGCAAGTAACTAACGGTCGAACCTTTTCCATTCGTCCCGGCAACGTGAATCGCTCTTACGCGGCGCTCTGGATGCCCGAGCTTTTCCATCAACCATTCCATCCGTTCTAATCCCGGCTTGATTCCTAAGCGCAAACGTCCATGAATCCATTCCAGCGCTTCTTTATATGTACGAATCATCATATTTTCCCCCTAACTAAAATTAAGATGTGATGAGAAAAGACGAATCCAAAGTGCTTGGATTCGTCTTCATGATAAAAGAAGCGGCGACGCGTTGTCTATTTTTTTAATTCGGCAAGGCGCGCGCGAACGGCCTCGCGTTTTTCCAAGTAATCTTTTTCTTTTTTCCGCTCTTCTTCGACCACGTGCGCAGGCGCTTTCGTAAGGAATCCTTCGTTGCTTAGTTTCTTCTGCACGCGCTCGACTTCTTTATTGAGTTTTTCGAGTTCTTTTTCAAGCCGTTTGATTTCTTCGTCGATGTTAATAAGCCCTTCAAGCGGCAAAATCAATTCCGCGCCCGTAACGACGGCCGTCATCGCTTTTTCCGCTACCGGAATGTCGGTTGCAATGATCAGCTCGCTCGGATTGCAAAAACGTTCTAAATACGCGCGATTTTTCTCCAGCGTTGCCTGCACTTGTGCATCTTTTGCCTTAATGTGCAATTTAACTGGCTTGCTTAATGGCGTGTTCACTTCGGCGCGAATGTTGCGGACTGCGCGGATAATATCAACAAGAAGATGCATTTCTTCCGCCGCTTCTTTGTTTGAAAGTTCAGGGCGCACTTCCGGCCATTTCGCTACCGTAATCGACTCGCCTTCATGTGGAAGGTGCTGCCAAATTTCCTCGGTAATGAACGGCATGAACGGGTGAAGCAGGCGCATCGTATTGTCCAATACATAAGCCAATACGGAACGCGTCGTCTTTTTCGCTTCCTCATCGTCGCCGTAAAGCGGCAGTTTCGCCATTTCAATATACCAGTCGCACAAGTCGTCCCAAATAAAGTTGTACAATACGCGGCCGACTTCGCCAAACTCGTATTTTTCAGCAAGCTTTGTCACCGTTTCGATCGTTTCGTTCAAACGGGTTAAAATCCAATGATCAGCAACGGTTTTTTCACCGCTTAAGTCGAGCTGGTCGTATGTCATTCCGCCCATATTCATCAGTGCAAAGCGGGAAGCGTTCCAAATTTTATTGGCAAAATTCCAAGTTGCTTCCACTTTCTCGGTGCTAAAACGCAAATCTTGCCCCGGTGCGCTTCCTGTCGCCAAGAAGAAACGAAGCGAATCAGCGCCGTACTGGTCGATGACATCCATCGGGTCCACGCCGTTGCCGAGCGATTTGCTCATTTTTCTTCCTTGCGCGTCGCGGACAAGACCGTGGATTAATACATCTTTAAACGGTCTTTTCCCAGTAAATTCAAGACCTTGGAAAATCATGCGCGATACCCAGAAGAAAATGATGTCATATCCAGTGACAAGCACATCAGTTGGATAATAGCGTTTATAATCCGGCGCCTCTGTATCCGGCCAGCCCATCGTCGAAAACGGCCATAACGCCGAGCTAAACCATGTGTCTAATACATCTGGGTCTTGCTCCCAGTTTTCGATATCGGCCGGCGGTTCATGATCGACATAAATTTCACCTGTTTCTTTATGATACCAAGCCGGGATGCGATGCCCCCACCATAATTGGCGAGAAATGCACCAGTCGCGAATATTTTCGAGCCAATGCAAATATGTTTTTTCGAAGCGTTCCGGAACAAAATGCACTTTTCCTTCCGTTTTTTGCAGCTCCATCGCTGCTTCGGCAAGCGGCTTCATTTTTACAAACCATTGCGTCGACAAATACGGTTCCACCACTGCGCCGCTCCGTTCGCTATGGCCGACAGAATGCACATGTTCTTCGATTTTAAAGAGCACGCCTTGTTCTTGCAAATCTTTCACGATCTGCTTGCGGCATTCGAAACGGTCCAATCCTTGATATTGCATCGCGTTTTCATTCATCGTGCCGTCTTCGTTCATGACGAGGATGCGCGGCAAGTTGTGGCGGTTGCCGATTTCAAAATCGTTCGGGTCATGTGCCGGCGTAATTTTCACCGCGCCTGAACCGAATTCCATATCGACATATTCATCGGCGATAATCGGAATTTCGCGGCCGACAATCGGCAAAATCACCGTTTTGCCGATAAGATGTTTATATCGCTCATCATCTGGGTGAACGGCTACCGCCGTATCGCCTAGCATCGTTTCCGGGCGGGTCGTCGCCACTTCGATGTAGCCCGAGCCGTCGGCAAGCGGATAGCGCATATGATAAAGCGCGCCTTTCACTTCTTTATAAACTACTTCAATATCGGATAGCGCCGTTTTGGTGACCGGATCCCAGTTAATAATGTATTCACCGCGATAAATAAGCCCTTTTCGGTAAAGCGATACGAATACTTCGCGCACCGCTTTCGATAACCCTTCGTCTAACGTAAAGCGCTCGCGCGTATAATCAAGGCCAAGCCCTAATTTCGCCCATTGCTGACGGATGTGGCTCGCATATTCTTCCTTCCATTTCCACGTTTCTTCGAGGAACTTTTCCCGGCCTAAATCATAGCGAGAAAGTCCTTGCTTGCGCAGCTTTTCTTCTACTTTTGCCTGTGTGGCGATGCCGGCGTGGTCCATTCCCGGAAGCCACAGCACGTCATAGCCTTGCATCCGTTTCATGCGCGTAATAATATCTTGCAGCGTCGTATCCCACGCATGCCCTAAATGCAGCTTCCCTGTTACATTTGGCGGCGGGATGACGATTGTAAATGGCTTTTTATCGGGAGCGCCCGTCGCCTCAAAAAATTTTCCGTCAAGCCACCATTGATAGCGATTCGCTTCTACCGCTTTATGGTCGTACTTCGTTGACATCGTAATCTCGTTTTGCTCCATTTGTTTTCCCTCCTTCTTGCTAAATAAAAAACTCCCTTCATCCGAAAAAGGACGAAAGGAGACTCTTTCGCGGTACCACCTTTTTTCTTAAGCAAAGCAAGCTTGCTTAAGCGCTTCATTGCGATAACGGCATATCGCCGGCTTCCTCTACTAGGCACACGCCGTTCAAAGAAGCAGCTCGAGGGCGACCTTCCAACGATAACCGTCCTAGGAAATCTCGCAGCTAATGATTTCCCTCTCTGAAGGCGTTATTCGTTGTACTCTTCCCTGTCTTCGCTTTTTTACTATTTTTTCTGTTTATTATACTACCGAAAAACTCATTTCATCGTCAATCATCTTTGCCAAGTTTTTATTTCTTTATTCCATTCCTTTATTTTTGGTGACAAAAATGATATCCCATCATATTTTATAGTAACATCCAAAAAAGGGGAAATTGCTCCATGAAACGATTTAACTATTATTCATGGCCGCCATGGCTTCGGCAAATTCGCGCCATTTGCGCGCAAGTGATCATTCCGATTACGATTTTTCAAGCGGTCCGCACGATTTTTTTTCCGACGACATTTGACGTTATTTTGTTAGCGATTCTCATCCTTATCGCGGTGGCGTTTCATCTGGAGTGGCTTTAGCTTCTTCTTCCACTTTTCGCTGTATAAGGTGCATGATAGCATGTTCAATGTTTTTCATGGTAAAGTAACGACGCTGCAATTCGGAAACATATTCCCGTTCGCTTTTTTCATGTTGCCGTTTTGTCGCGTATTCATAAACGCAGTGGTACAAAAAATGTGGTTGCGCGAGATGGCTGAAAAAAAAGGACCGTTCTTCTTCCGACAAAGATAATGCTTTTTCGTATTCTTCAACTCCTTCCACCCATTCATCACCGATCGGCGGAAATGTGCGCATATGATGGCGAAGCGCCACGATGACATCGAAAAGCGGAAAGTTCCAACCGGCGCGTTCCCAACTAAAAAAATAACGGTGTCCGTTTTCCAGCACTATATAATGCGAAAGCCGCGCTTTCCCGTGAATCCAAGCGATTCTCCATTTTTTTGTCTCTTTGATTGTTTCATACCATTTCTCCATTTCCGTTTCCGCGAATGAGTACGCTTGCATTGTTTCATGAAAATATGTGCAGCATTGCAGTTGAAACGGGGACATATACCACGCATTTTCACACTTTTCCACATATGATTGCAAAAAGGAACGCTGCCTTCCCCACTCTCTTTTTTTATTCTCATAGTAATTTTTGATCTCTTCCTCATTAACGTCCAATTGTTTTAACGACTTTTGATGCAAATGTGCGAGATCGCGAAAAAAAGAACGGACATGTTTGCGTGCTTCTTGTTTCTCGGCGGACGAAACCCACGGCATTAAATAATAATACCGTCCATGCGTCGCAAATGGAAGACCTTGTCTTGTCAAATAAAGCGGAACCGATTGTTGCCCGCAAAAAATATACGATTGCTGAATGGCCGCTATTTCTTGGGCGTTCGTTATTTCTTTTAAAGCAAATGTGCCAACATTGGTATATACTTTTTTTACTTTTCCATAGTGATCCACGCGGAACGGTTTAAGCCCGTATTGCCGCAAAACGGGCACGTACATCTCCATGCGTTCTCTATTCAACAAAACTCCCCCCCCTTCATAAAAAGAAGTGAGGAATCATGCTTTCCCTCACTACGAAGAGCGGCTTCCCGCCAGTGCCGGTATATATAACAATTGCCCTTCATGGATTTCTTCCACGTTTTCCAATTGGTTGACGCGCAATAGCTGTTGGACGGTGACATCGTACCGTTCGGCGATCTTGTCCAACGAATCTCCTTGCTGAACGATACAAATTTTTACTTTTGTAAATTCCTCTTCTTGATTCTTCGCAAATAGTTTCGTTAAGTACAATGTATTTTCACTCTTTACTTTTGGTTTTTCGTTTTCATCTATTTCTTCTTCCATTTCATCATCATCGTTTTCTTTCATGGACCCAATCGATACCTTTGCATCTTGTTGCGGGACAACGTTTTCTTCTTCTACTCCTAACGCTTCATTTTCTTCTACATTCTCTTCTACATTCTCTTCTACGTTTTCTTTTACATTTTCTTCGAGCTGTGCGACTGTTTTTTCTTCCGGTTTTTCCGGCTGTGCGGCTGTTTCTTCTTTTTGTTTCTGTTTTTCTAGCCGCTCGACAGTTTCTTCCGGCTGTTCATCGTTATTTAGCGGCACGACTTTTTCTTCTTCCTGCTTTGTTTCTTCGCGATGGAAAACCGCTGCTTCTTGTGCTTGTTCTTCATTTTGTTCCTGCAGTGCGTGGTCAGAAACAAAAGATTCCTCTTCTTCCAATTGGTGTTTTCTTTGTTCTTCTTCATACACTTCTTTGCGCGCAACCACTTCAAACGGTTCAAACAACGGTTCTTCTTCCTCTACTAGCGAAGGTTCATAAGGTTCATCAAGCGGCGCTTCGCTAATCCCGCTGATGGAAATATCTGCTGTCACCAACAACCTTCCATTTTCGTCCAAGTCATAATCGAATGATTCTACCATCACATACACATCTTCTAAATGTGGAATGCGGTTTTTCGGGATCGTAATATCGATCGGAAAACGATGCGATAATTCGCTAATGCCGTCTTCGCGCGTGGAAACGTGCTGAACAAAGCGATGGCCCGTAAAGTCGAAAGGAGCCTCGCCGCTTTCTTCTTCCGCCATCCGGTACTCTCCGGTCAATTCTAATGCTCCGCGAATCGTAACATACTGTTCATATTCATCAACCGAAATGACCGGGTCGAGAGAAATCGAAAGAAATTCGGCGACTTCCTGTCCTTTTTTAAACCAAATCGATTCCTCAAGGGAAAAACGCAAATGCGATTGCTCCAACCGTAACTCCTCCTTCCGTCCCCTTCCGCCAAATTTTTCTATGACATTATCCATTGTATGAAAGACAAATGGGCAATATGAATAAAAAATCGGGCTGTCCATAAAGTTGGACAGCCCGTTCTCTTTTACTTTCCTTCGCGAATTTTCGCAAACGCGCGCTCTGCCGCGGCGATTGTTTTTTCAATATCTTCATCCGTATGTTCTGTAGATAAAAATAATCCTTCAAATTGCGACGGAGGAAGGAAAATTCCTTGTTCCGCCATTTCGCGGTAATATGTCGCAAACATGTCCAAATTGGACGTCTTTGCTTTTTCATAGTTGATCACGTTTTCGTTTGTAAAGAAGAAGCCGATCATCGAACCAGCGCGGTTAATCGTATGCGGGATTTCGTATTTTTCTGCCGCTTTGCGCAACCCTTCTTCCAATCGATCCGCTTTTTTGCGGAATTGTTCGTATGTTTCCGGAGTCAGCTGAATTAACGTTTCATACCCAGCCGTCATAGCAAGTGGGTTTCCCGATAGCGTTCCCGCTTGATAAATTGGACCGCTCGGCGCGACTTTTTCCATAATTTCCGCTTTTCCGCCGTACGCTCCGACCGGAAGCCCGCCGCCGATGACTTTTCCAAGGCACGTCAAATCCGGTTCAATGCCGAAATACCCTTGCGCGCAATGGTAGTCAACGCGGAAGCCCGTCATCACTTCATCGAAAATAAGGAGCGCGCCATACTGTTTCGTAATGTCTCTCAATCCTTGCAAAAAGCCCGGAACTGGCGGAACGACGCCCATATTGCCGGCAACCGGCTCGACGATGACCGCGGCGATATCTTCGCCAAACCGTTCAAATGCGTATTTGACGCTTTCTAAATCGTTGTAAGGAACCGTGATCGTATGCTGCGCCAACGCTTCCGGAACACCAGGGCTGTCCGGCAATCCAAGTGTCGCCACTCCAGAACCGGCTTTAATGAGCAGCGAGTCGCCATGGCCGTGATAGCATCCTTCAAACTTCAAAATTTTATTGCGCCCCGTGTAGCCGCGTGCTAACCGAAGCGCACTCATCGTCGCTTCTGTTCCGGAATTCACCATGCGGACGATTTCGATGGATGGCACCCGCTCAACTACCAATTTCGCCAACTCGTTTTCGATCAACGTCGGTGCGCCAAAGCTCGTGCCGTTTTCCGTCACTTTTTTCAACGCCTCGACAACGCGCGGATTCGCATGACCTAAAATAAGCGGCCCCCACGACAACACATAATCGATATATTCATTGCCGTCGATATCATAAATTTTTGACCCTTTGCCGCGCGCCATAAAGATCGGCGTCATATGGACGGATTTAAACGCGCGCACCGGGCTGTTGACACCGCCCGGCAACAGGCGAACTGCCTCTTCATACGCAGCTTTTGAACGTTCATAGCTTCGCATATGTCGCTCTCCTTTCTACTCGTTTAACCAACGCGCTGCATCTTTGGCAAAATAGGTCATGATCAAATCGGCGCCGGCCCGTTTCATGCTAATCAGCATTTCCATGACAATGTCTTTTTCGTTAATCCAGCCGTTTTGCGCTGCCGCTTTGACCATCGAATATTCCCCGCTCACGTTATAAGCAACGATAGGAAGATGGAAATGGTTTTTGATATCGCGGATAATATCTAAATAAGACAGCGCTGGTTTCACCATTAAAAAGTCAGCGCCTTCGCGCACATCCGATTCTGCTTCCCGGAACGCTTCGCGGCGGTTTGCCGGATCCATTTGATATGTTTTCCGATCGCCAAATTGCGGCGCGCTATCCGCAGCGTCACGAAACGGACCGTAAAACGCGGACGCATATTTAATCGCATACGACATAATCGGTACGTTTATAAATCCGGCTTCATCGAGTCCACGGCGGATCGCCGCGACAAAGCCGTCCATCATATTGGAAGGCGCGATAATATCCGCTCCCGCTTTCGCTTGGCTGACAGCCGTTTTCACCAGCAATTCCAGCGATGGATCGTTTAATACTTGTTCATTTTCGACAACGCCGCAATGCCCATGGCTCGTATATTCGCACAAACATGTATCGGCGATGACGACGATATCCGGATAATTTTCTTTCATTTGGCGGATCGCCCGCTGGACGATGCCATGCTCGCAATATGCCTGTGAGCCGACTTCATCTTTTTCCGCTGGCACGCCAAAGACGATCAACGATTTAATGCCGAGCTGGACGACTTCGTCCATTTCTTCATTTAAACGGTCAAGCGAAAATTGGTATATTCCGGGCATCGATGGCACTTCTCTTTTTACCCCGCTTCCTTCGACAACAAAGATCGGATAAATAAGATCGTCTACATGAAGATGCGTTTCCCGCACCATCGCCCGCAAATTTGCGGTCTGCCGCAAACGGCGATGGCGATCAAATCGTAACGTTTCCATTCATTTTCCCTCCAGCACATTTTGCAAAATATGTCTCCATCTCTTTAATCATAGCATCAATGGTATACTCGTTTGGACAAATATGCACGGAAAGCCCCGCTTTTTCCGCCATCTCCTTCGTAATCGGTCCGATGCAGGCGATTGCGCAGCCGTCAAGCAATGAAGCGGTATCTTCTCCTTCCACCATCCGCATAAAGCTTTGTACGGTCGAAGAGCTTGTAAACGTAATTACATCGAGTTTTTTTTCCCGGAGCAAACATAGCAATTGTTCTTTTCCCGCTTCGTTCATCGACGTTTTATATACAATAAGGTCCGTTACGTCTGCTCCCATGTCGATTAGTGCGTCCCGCAATACCGTCCTTGCCAAATTTCCTTTGACTAAAAGAACGCGATCATGCGGCTTTACAAGCGGTTTTAGCGCCTCGATGACGCCTTCGGCAACAAATTCATCAGGGACGACGGCAGGAGAAACGCCATGCGCTTTTAACGCTGCCGCTGTTTTTTTGCCGACGACCGCTACTTTTGGAAGCAGCGCTTTCTTTTTGACAAACGGGAAGAAAAAACGCACGCCGTTCGCGCTTGTGAAAATGAGCCAATCATAATCAGAAAGCTGACGTGCGCACCGCTCGATCTCTTCACGATGGGAAGAAGGGGAAATCGCAATAAGCGGAACTTCTATCGGGATCGCTCCGGCTTCACGCAGCTTTTCGGAAAACGCTTTTGCCTGTTCTTTTTCCCGTGTCACAAGCACCGTTTTTCCCGACAACGGACCGCTTGCCATTACCGATTCATCTCCTCTTTGGCGCGATCGATTAACGCTTTCGCCCCACGCTTTATTAACAATTTCGCAGCGGTCGTTCCGACGTTTTCCGGATCTGATCCGCTTACCGTTTCTTTATACAGCTCTTTTCCATCAGGTGAGGCGACAAGCGCGGTTAATACGATGTCATTTCGATTATCGACATGCGCATAGCCGGCAATCGGCACTTGACAGCCGCCTTCCAGTTGCCGCAAAAATGCACGTTCCGCATAAACAGACCGCTCAGTATCGATGTCGTTTAATTTTTGCAGCCACTCCCGCAATTCTTCGTCACTTTCGCGGCATTCCACCGCCAGCGCCCCTTGTCCAACGGCAGGAAGGCATACGTCTGTCGATAAATATTCCGTGATGACATCGCTTGCCCAGCCCATGCGCACCAATCCAGCCGCCGCAAGAACAATGGCGTCATAATTTTCGGTTTGCAGCTTCGCAATCCTCGTGTCGATGTTGCCGCGAATCCATTTGATCGTTAAATCTGGCCGCTTCGCCAATATTTGCGCGGAACGGCGCAAACTGCTTGTCCCAACGACCGCTCCGCTTGGAAGGTCCGCAAGCGTTTCTTTGTTTTTGCTAATCAATACATCACGATGATCCTCACGCGGCGGCACGCAGCCGATGATCAGGCCATCAGGCAACACAGCGGGCATGTCTTTCATGCTATGGACGGCCATATCAATCTCGTTGTTTAGCATCGCATGCTCAATCTCTTTGACGAACAATCCTTTGCCGCCGACTTTTGACAGCGTTACATCAATAATTTTATCGCCTTTCGTAACAATTTCTTTTACTTCAAACTCAAACGGCGCCCCCAATTGCCGAAGCCGTTCAATGACCCAGTTCGTCTGGGTGAGCGCAAGTTTGCTGCGCCGCGAGCCAACGATTACTTTTCTCATCTTCCATCCTCCACTAAGGCTACGAATACCAAAAATGAAACTTCGATAAACTACCGAATAAGAGAAAGTTTACCAATAAAAATAAAAACGAGCCAATATTCCATAGCGCAATCGTTTTTCCTTGCACTTGCTGGACGACGCGCTTATAAAAATAGATGCTATACACTACAAGCACAATAAACGAGCCTAACACTTTTACGTCATACCAGTGAAAATGCTCCAATTTGATGTATGCCCAGATCACTCCAAGAATTAATCCTAATAACAACATAGGCAATCCGATTAAATTTAAAACGTACGACATAAAATCTAACTTCGTTAAATCAGCCATCCGCCATAACCGCTCTCCCCATTTTTTCCGTTTCAACAAGCTGTATTGAAGCATATACAGCACCGAAAAAATAAACGAAAGCGAAAATGCCGCATAGGCTAACAATGCCATTGTAATATGAATCATCAACAATTCGGAAATGAGTTTTTCGGCGACAGCCGGCGATTGATGATGGTTCGGCGCGAACGTATGAATCGCTAAAATTAAAAACGCTAGCACGTTCGTAAAAAAGACGATAAAATCAACGCGAAGCAACCGGTTAATGACAAGGGACAACGTAATGAGCAACCATGCGTAAAAATAAAGACCTTCCGACATCGTTAAAATTGGGAAACGCCCCGTCTGCGCAATACGGAACAAGAAAAAAAACGTTTGCAACATCCAAACAATAGAAAGTAACCAGAAAGCGACTTGGTTCGCCTTCCGGTTACGCTGGAGAAAATCAATAAAGTATAGAAGTATAGACAACACGTACAAAAGAATAGACAGCTCATATAACCGGGTCATGGTTATCTCTAACATATGCCTAAATCCTCTCTTATGACTGTAGAGACGGCATAGCGACGCGTTGACCATCCGTTGTTTTCGCTTGCTTTTGCGCTTTTACGGCATCTTCGATATTGAAAATTTTCATAAACAATTGCAACGCTTCTTCGGCATTTGGCTCTGCCGCCAGCTCTTTCGCGCGTAAAATCGGATCGCGCAGCAATTGATTAATGATGCTTTTTGTATGTTTGTTCAACACTTTCCGGTCACGTTCCGATAAATGCGGCAATTTCCGCTCAATGCTTTGCATCGTCTCCGCTTGAATCGCCAGCGCTTTTTCACGAAGCGCAGCGATAACAGGCACAACGCCAAGCGTATGAAGCCATTGTTGGAAGGCGGCAAGTTCTGTTTCGATCATGCGCTCGATTTGCGCTGCTGCTTTTTTGCGTTCTTCTAAATTCGCTTGCACGATTCCTTCCAAATCGTCAATATCATATAAAAAGACGCTTTCTAGCTCGGCAAGCGCCGGATCTAAATCGCGCGGGACAGCGATATCAACCATAAATAGCGGACGCCCTTTCCGCATTTTCTCGACATGAACCATCATTTCCTTCGTGATAATATAATCTTTTGCCCCAGTAGAGCTAATGACAATGTCCGCTTCTAAAAGCGCACAAGACAGTTCGCAAAGCGATCTTGCCGTTCCAGAAAACTTTTTCGCCAGCTTCTCTGCTTTTCCGAGTGTTCGGTTGACGACCGTTACTGTTTTTACGCCACTGCCATATAAATTTTGCACGGCTAATTCTCCCATTTTCCCAGCGCCGATAATTAAAACGTGTTTCGAAGATAAATCGCCAAAAATCTTTTTGGCAAGCTCGACCGCCGCGTAGCTTACCGACACCGCGTTCGCACCGATTTCTGTTTCGGAATGGGCGCGCTTTGCGAATGTGACTGCCTGCTTAAATAGCTGATTAAATATCGTGCCAATTGTTCCCTCTTTTTGGGCAAGAAGATAGCTTGATTTGACTTGCCCTAAAATTTGCGTTTCCCCTAAAATCATGGAATCCAAACCGGAAGCAACACGGAATAAATGTTCCACCGCCGCTTCGTTTTCCAATATGTTTAAATACGGCGTAAGCGCATCGGCATCCATGTGAAACCAATTCGCTAAAAATGATTTTATATAATAACGACCGGTATGCAGCTGATCAACGACCGCGTAAACTTCGGTACGATTGCACGTAGAAACAATCACATTTTCCAAAACGCTTTTTTGCTGCTGCAATTGTTTCATCGCATCGACCAATTCCGACTCACTAAACGCAAGTTTTTCACGGATTTCAACAGGGGTCGTTTTGTAGTTTACGCCAACAACAACAATATGCACTTCCTTTATACCCCCTTATAAACAAGTACAATCAACGTCTTTTTCTATTATAGCACATGTATCTTTTTTCTTTGTTGAAAAAAGTGTGAACACGATAGAAAGCATATGATAAACTTTATACAGTATCATTGTATCACAAAAAAAGTTTGTCGAAAAACGGGAGGAACCGATGAAGAAACAAACGACGTTTTCTGGCATTATTCTTGTTGGACTTGGCGTTTATTTTTTAGCAAACCAACTTCATCTCCCACCGCTGCGTTTCTTTCAAGATTGGCCTGCGTTGCTTATCGTTTTTGGCACCGCGTTGATCGCACAGGCATACTCGGCACGCGAATACCAGCACATTTTCCCTGGGATCGTGTTGTTTGGATTTGGTCTCCATTTTTTACTTGCAAGCTGGTTCAAACGCTGGCCAAACCATGTTGGCGTGTTTTTTCTCATCATTGCCATCGCGTTTTTCTTTAGCTCTCGGAAAACAAAAAATGGGCTCGGCCAAAGCATATTTTTTCTAGCATTAGCCTTTATCCTGCTGTTTTCTGAACGGTTTTCACATTTGTTTCACATCGTAGAAACGAGCATTTCATCCGTTTGGAAATTTTGGCCGTTTGGACTAATCATTGTTGGTATATACATATTATTGATAAAACGAAAATAATCCATGCAAAAAAAACACCAGCCGCCTTTCTGCTGGTGTTTTTTCGCTTAAAGAAATCGTTCTAGCGCCGCCCACGCTTCTTCTTTTCCTTGCCCTGTCTCCGCCGAAAATACGATCAATTCGTCTCCATCAACGATATTCAGCGTTTCGCGCACAACTTTTTGATGTTTTTGCCATTTTCCTTTTGGAACTTTATCGGCTTTTGTTGCAACAATGATCGTGGGAATTTCGTAATGCTTCAAAAACTCATACATCATCACATCGTCTTTCGTTGGCGGATGGCGCAAGTCAACGAGCAGTACTACTGCCCGCAGCTGTTCTCTTGTCGTAAAATACGTTTCCATCATTTTCCCCCATGCTTCCCGCTCTTTCTTTGAAACCTTCGCAAATCCATATCCCGGCACATCGACAAAGTACAACGATTCATTAATTAAGTAAAAGTTTAACGTTTGCGTTTTCCCCGGCTTAGACGAAGTACGCGCTAAATTTTTTCGGTTAATCATTTTATTAATAAAGGAAGATTTGCCGACATTGGAACGACCGGCTAACGCGAATTCCGGCAGCAAGCCGTCCGGATATTGTTCCGGCTTCACCGCGCTGATGACGATTTCTGCTTTTGTCACGTTCATTGTTGATCCCCTACCAATGCATGTTGTAATACTTCATCTAAATGGGAAACGAGCACAAATTGTAAATCCTTTTTCACCACATCCGGAATATCGTCTAAGTCTTTTTCATTGTCCTTCGGCAAAATCACTTTTTTCAAGCCGGCGCGATGGGCGCTTAACGTTTTTTCTTTTAATCCTCCAATCGGAAGCACGCGACCGCGCAATGTAATTTCTCCCGTCATGCCAACGAAGCGGCTTACCGGGCGGTCTGTCAATGCGGAAATAAGCGCTGTCGCAATCGTAATCCCAGCCGATGGCCCGTCTTTCGGAACCGCTCCTTCCGGTACGTGAATATGAATATCGTATTTTTCATGAAATTCCGGGTCAATTCCAAGCTGTTCAGCGCGAGAACGGACGTAGCTAAACGCCGCTTGCGCCGATTCTTTCATGACATCGCCTAATTTTCCTGTTAATACAAGCTTTCCTTTTCCTGGAGCGAGCGATACTTCAATGGACAGGGTGTCGCCGCCAAAAGCCGTGTAGGCAAGCCCTGTCGCCACGCCGACTTGATCTTCTAATTCTACTTGACCGTAGCGGTATTTTCTCTTTCCTAAAAATTCCTCAACATTTTTCTCGGTAATGATGACGCGTTTTTTCTCCTCGGAAACGATGAGCCGCGCCGCTTTTCGGCAAATCGCGGCGAGCTGCCGCTCCAATTCGCGCACACCCGCTTCCCTTGTATAATAGCGAATAATGCTCATCATCGCGTCATCGCGTATTTGCAGCGCTGATTTTTTTAGTCCATGTTCCTTTAGCTGTTTTGGAAGCAAATGGCGTTTAGCGATTTGTAGCTTTTCGACTTCGGTATAGCCTGGGATTGTAATAATTTCCATACGATCCAAAAGCGGTTGCGGAATTGTCGCTAAATTATTTGCCGTCGCAATAAACATCACTTTCGATAAATCGTACGGTTCTTCAATATAATGGTCGCTAAACGCATGGTTTTGCTCCGGATCCAGCACTTCCAGAAGCGCCGCGGACGGATCGCCGCGAAAATCGCTCGACATTTTATCAATTTCATCCAATAAAAATACCGGATTAATCGTTCCTGCTTTTTTCATCCCTTGAATGATGCGCCCTGGCATCGCGCCGACATATGTGCGACGGTGGCCGCGAATTTCCGATTCATCGCGGACGCCTCCCAGCGAAATGCGGACGAAGCGGCGGTTAAGAGATTTGGCAATCGAACGGGCAAGCGACGTTTTCCCGACTCCCGGCGGGCCCGCCAAGCAAAGAATCGGGCCTTTTAGCGATTTTGTTAATTGCTGCACAGATAGAAATTCGAGCACGCGCTCTTTTACTTTTTCCAAGCCGTAATGTTCTTCGTTTAATATGGCTTCCGCCCGTTTAATATCGTGAATATCTTCCGTTTGCGTTGACCAAGGAAGCGCAATGAGCCAGTCTAAATAATTGCGAATCACCGCGCTTTCCGCCGATGTCGCCGGAATTTTTTCATAACGGTCAAGCTCTTTGAGCGCCGTTTCTTTCACATGGCTCGGCATCCCGGCCGCTTCAATTTTTTCTTTTAATGTCTCGACTTCTCCCGCTTTTCCTTCTTTTTCACCGAGTTCCTTTTGAATCGCCTTCATTTGTTCGCGCAAATAGTATTCTTTTTGTGTGCGCTCCATCGATTGCTTGACGCGCATGCTAATCTTTTTCTCAAGCTGCAGTACTTCTTTTTCATTGTGAAGAATTTGAATAATCTTATGGACGCGTTCTTTCACATCGATCATTTCGAGAATGCGTTGTTTTTCTTCAAGCTTCAGCGGCAAATGGGAAGCGATAATATCCGCCATCCGCCCCGGTTCGTCAATATCCGCAATCGAAGCATAAATATCAGCGGACAATCTTTTCGATAAGTTTATGTATTGTTCAAAATATTCAAGCATCGTCCGTTTCAGCGCTTCATCTTCTAAATCTTTCACCGCACGGTCCACAAACTTTTCTACTTTTACCATAAAATGCGGTTCTTCACTTACTATCTCAGTGATGATCGCCCGCGCAATTCCTTCCACCAACACGCGAAATGTTCCGTTTGGAAGTTTAAGCAATTGTTTTACGCGCGCAAGTGTCCCCATTTTATATAAATCATCCATATCGGGCTCATCAATGGAAACATCTTTTTGCGATGTCAACAAAATGATATGATCTTCTACCATCGCTTTTTCAAGCGCCCTCACCGATTTTTCTCGCCCTACATCTAGATGCAACACCATCGTTGGAAAAACAAGCAATCCTCTTAGCGGCAAGAGGGGAACGATCAGCTCTTTCTTTTTCACCGCGAACACCTCCATATCTCGCTTCTATTCGTCTATTGTATAGCACGGCAGCCCTGTTTGTAAAATTCCACGACGCAAAAGGAATGCATCTATGGGGTGAAACGGACAGCAATCTCGCTTATGAATACATAATACAAAATAATACAAAGAAAAATCGACTTCGACACGTTTTTTATTTCGTCGAAGTCGTATCGACCGCTACACTATATGGATTTTGTTTTGGAGCAATCGGTAGCGGCTGGGATGACACTGTCGTGCTGGATAAAATTTTTTCCGAATACAATAGCAAACACTTCATCTAAACGCCGGACCGGAATAATCTCGATCTCTTTCATTTCTCGTAAAATGGCTTGCATATTTTCTAACGGAACGATCACTTTTTTTGCTCCCGCCTGTTTCGCCGCTTTTACTTTTGGAAAAATTCCGCCCACCGGCTTGACATAACCGTGAATGCTGATTTCCCCTGTCATCGCTGTCATACAATCGACAGGTATTTGATAAATCGCCGAATAAATTCCGGTTGCTATCGCCACTCCCGCGGACGGGCCATCGATTGGAATGCCTCCAGGAAAATTCACATGAATATCATAACGGTCCGCAGGTACTCCCATCGTGCGCAATACAGTGATGACATTTTCAATGGAACCCTTTGCCATGCTTTTGCGGCGAATTGATTTTTCCTGAGTTCCAATCCTTTCCTCTTCGACGATGCCAGTAATGTGAACAGTTCCTTTTTCTTTTGCCGGCAATGCAGCCACTTCAATTTCCAAAATCGTTCCCGTATTCGGTCCGCATACCGCCAGACCGTTCACCATCCCGACCGACGGTTTTCCTGCGATTTTCTTTTCATGCCGCGGTGACAGTTGACTGGAGTGGATCACCCATTCAATATCTTTATCTAAAATCGTTTCACGGTTTTCGGAAATAGCGATTCCCGCGGCAATTTGCATGATGTTCACCGCTTCCCGCCCGTTTCGTGCATAAGACGCAAGAATGCGAATCCCATTTTCCGATACTTTTAAACGTATTTTGTCCGCTGCTTTTTTCGCGATGAGCGCAATTTCATCTTGGTCGAGCTCGCGGAAAAACACTTCCAAACATCGCGAGCGAATAGCCGGAGGAATTTCGTTCGGCGTTCTCGTCGTCGCGCCAACAAGCCGGAAATCTGCAGGAAGCCCATTTTGGAAAATATCATGAATGTGGCTTGGAATTTGCGGATTTTCCTTGCTATAATAGGCACTTTCAAAAAATACTTTTCGGTCTTCAAGCACTTTCAGCAATTTATTCATTTGAATCGGATGAAGCTCCCCAATTTCATCAATAAATAAAATCCCACCGTGCGCATTCGTTACCGCTCCTTGCTTTGGCTGCGGAATACCCGCTTGCCCCATCGCTCCAGCCCCTTGATAAATGGGATCATGCACAGATCCGATTAACGGATCGGCGATTCCGCGTTCGTCAAACCGCGCTGTCGTTGCATCTAATTCAACAAATGCGGCATTCTTTTTAAAAGGAGAAAGCGGGTTTTTTTTCGCCTCTTCCAACACAAGACGAGCCGCAGCTGTTTTTCCAACGCCAGGAGGTCCGTAAATAATGACATGCTGCGGGTTTGGGCCGCATAGCGCCGCCTTTAGCGCCTTGATTCCATCTTCTTGGCCGACAATATCGTCAAAACTTTTCGGCCTTACTTTTTCCGCCAGCGGTTCCGTTAACGAAATGGATCGAAGTTTCCGCAATTGCTCCATTTCTTTTCGCGATTCCTTATCGATCGACACTTTTTGGATTCGCTGGTTCTTAAGCAAATTCCAAAAATAAAGACCGATAATAATCCCGAAAAACAGTTGTATCAATAGCACAACGTTTGTCCAGTTCATTTCTGAAATCCTCCTGCCTTCCAATAGTATGTAGTATGATAGTATCTCCGTGAAAAGGCAGGAATAAACAAAAAAGAAACCGCCTTTTATAAGGCAGTTCCTGCTAAGAATATTACGCGGACGTTTTCCGTCCCTCCACTACGGTTCCGTCATGGCGAATGAGTTTTGGCGGTTCATTGCCGCGGACCGTCTCTACAGTAATAATACATTTTTGCACATCTTCGCGAGATGGAAGCTCGAACATGACATCGAGCATAATTCCTTCAATGATCGAGCGAAGACCGCGCGCTCCTGTTTTGCGTTCAATTGCTTTTTTCGCAATTTCGCGCAGCGCTTCTTTTTCAAATTCAAGCTCGACCCCGTCGAGTTCGAGCATTTTTTGATATTGTTTCACAATCGCGTTTTTTGGTTTCGTTAATATATCTACAAGCGCCTGCTCATCAAGCGGCTCTAACGTGGTGATAACCGGAAGGCGGCCAATAAACTCCGGAATGAGCCCAAACTTTAATAAATCTTCTGGAAGCACTTTGGACAATAAATTCTTCTCGTCTACTTCCGACTGCTGGATATCTGCGCCGAAACCGATTACTTTTTTCCCTAAACGGCGTTTAATAATCGGTTCAATTCCATCAAACGCACCGCCGCAAATAAACAAAATGTTCGTCGTGTCAATTTGGATAAACTCTTGATGCGGATGTTTGCGGCCGCCTTGAGGCGGGACACTCGCAATCGTTCCCTCTAAAATTTTTAATAACGCCTGCTGTACGCCTTCGCCAGATACATCGCGCGTAATCGACGGGTTTTCCGATTTACGGGCGATTTTATCGATTTCATCGATATAAATAATTCCTTTTTCCGCCCGTTCCACATCATAATCTGCTGCCTGAATAAGCTTGAGCAAAATGTTTTCCACATCTTCCCCGACGTACCCTGCTTCCGTAAGCGATGTCGCGTCGGCAATCGCAAACGGCACATTTAAAATGCGCGCCAATGTTTGCGCAAGCAGTGTTTTTCCGCTTCCTGTCGGCCCAATCATTAAAATGTTGCTTTTCGATAATTCGACATCATCGATTTTACTGCCGGAATTAATCCGTTTATAATGATTGTAAACGGCGACTGCTAACGATTTTTTCGCTTCATCTTGGCCGATGACATATTCATCTAAAATTTCGCGAATTTCTTTCGGCTTCGGAATATCTTTAAATTCAAATTCCTCTTCATTTCCTAACTCTTCTTCCACAATCTCCGTGCATAGCTCGATGCATTCATCGCATATGTATACACCGGGACCAGCAACGAGCTTGCGGACTTGATCTTGCGTTTTTCCGCAAAATGAACACTTTAACTGCCCTTTTTCATCATTAAATTTAAACATCATCTTCACCCCTTGCCATATAGCACAACTTATATGTATTTTATTCACTTCCACAAAACTTTGCCGACAAACTTATGTATTGGTCATTTTATCATAAATGATCTCCAAAAGACCAATAAAAAATATAACGCGTTAGAAAAATTAGAAAATTCTTCATCACACTCACTTTTTGTTATGAAAGAACAAGGCACGAACACTCGCGCCTTGTTCCTTATATATTATGCCGCAACTTTGCTGTGCTCTACAAGGAAATCGATCGTTTTTCGCCATTTCAAATCTTCTTTGACGCCTTCAAGATTTCCTAATAGCTCTTTTAATTTTTCTATTTCCAGATTGTACGTTTTTGCCATTTTTTCTAGTTCTTCATTCACTTCTTCTTCCGTTACTTCAATATTTTCTGCTTTTGCAATCGCTTCTAATGTTAGCGCAACACGAACGCGTTTTTCCGCGTCCTCTTTCATTTGTTCACGCAATGCCGCTTCATCTTGGCCAGAGAATTGATAATAAAGGTCAAGGTTTAAACCTTGCATTTGCAAACGTTGATCAAATTCGCGCAACATGCGGTCTGTTTCGTTTTTCACCATTACTTCTGGAATATCAATTTCCGCGTTTTCCGCTGCCTTTTCGACAACCGCGTCACGAAGCGCCGTTTCCGCTTCATTCTTTTTCGTTTCTTCAAGTCTTGCGCGGATTTTTTCTTTTAATTGCTCCAATGTTTCCACTTCATCATCGACGTCTTTGGCGAATTCATCATCCAATGCTGGAAGCTGTTTTGCTTTTACTTCATGTACTTTGACTTTAAATGTCGCAGGTTTACCTGCTAATTCTTTTGCATGGTATTCTTCAGGGAACGTCACTTCAATTTCTTTTTCTTCTCCTGCTTTCATGCCGACCAATTGATCTTCAAACCCTGGAATGAATACGCCGGAGCCGATTTCAAGCGAGTAATTTTCCGCTTTTCCTCCTTCAAACGGCTTGCCATCCACAAAACCTTCGAAATCGATCACCGCTGTATCGCCTTTTTCGATTTTACCGTCTTCCTTTACGACAAGCTCCGCGTAGTTTTCTTGAAGACGTTTCAATTCGTTTTCCACATCTTCCTCTGTAACGGTAGCATCCATTTTTTCTACTTCTAACCCTTTATATTGCCCAAGTTTCACTTCCGGTTTTACTGTCACTCTTGCTGTAAAAATAAGGCTTTTTCCTTTTTCCATTTGCTCAATGTCAATTTTTGGAACATCAACAGGTTCAATTCCCGCTTCTTCCACTGCCTTTGCATACGCTTCCGGCAATAAAATATCCAGTGCATCTTGATATAGCGCTTCTACCCCAAAGCGTTTTTCAAAAATAACGCGCGGTACTTTTCCTTTGCGGAATCCTGGAACAGTGATGTTTTTCACTACTTTTTTAAACGCCGCATCCAGTCCTTCATTTACTTTTTCCGCGTCCACTTCGACAGTAAGAACGCCTTCATGTCCTTCAAGCTTTTCCCATTTTACTGACATAATATTCCCTCCAACTAAAAATCGTTAAGATAATGAAAATCTCTCTATTTTTTCATTATCTTTTTATTATTTCCATATATGTAGTGAAAACGTAAAAATATATACGCAATACAACCATTATATTATAACATAGAACGATGATGTTTCAATACGAACGGAATAATCAAAAGTAGGAAATTTTCTCAGCTTCGTAAAGTTTTTTGCAAAGAAAGTCAATGTCTCGGGCCTGAACATGGTACATATGGGCAATTTTTTCCGAAGTTGTTCGCATTCCTTGAAATTGGCAGGCAGCGAGATGAAGCGCCGCGACCCACTCGTCAAGTGAAGCAGGATCTGGTAAAAATGGATAAAGAATATACGTATAACGTAGCCAAATATCTACAGCCACTTCATATAAGCTTGGATTTTTGCTTGCTAACTTATTTTCCAATTGTCGCAAAACGTTTAAGGCAAACGTTGTTTGTGAACGCTCGTTCAACTTTGCCGGTATGACTTCCATTGTTTTTCCAAACTTTTCGACCGTTACAACATCAGATACATTTTTTGACGTAAGCAAGCGTAAAACCATCGTTTTTGTTATCGGATTATTTGCTTTGTTCAGCAAATATTGTTTCAAGATAAAGAGAACAGGAGTAATATCTTCGTTTTCTAACCGCTTGATCACTTTCATATGCTCAGTAATATCGCTTGACGAAAGCAGCTGCTGAACACTATCTTGTTCGGCAGACGGCAGGCGGCGTTCGTTCATCTGTCGGCTGAAATGAAGCAAGCGCAACAAATGCTCTCTGACCGCAGACGGAAGAGAATGCCGGCGCAACGCCTGACGTATTACAGTTTCAGCTTGCTCGTATCGCCGCAGCTGCATCAAGATCGATAAATACATTTGCAAAAGTTCTACATCTTCTCCGTTTTCTCGAAGCAGCATTCGACAGCGATGCTCAGCCTCAGAAAATTCGCCTAATTCACAAAAGCAAACGACAATGCTAAGTTTTACATGAAAACTGTGCTCGCCAAGCTGTTCCGCCTCGTGAAAAAAACGAAGCGCTTCATGATATCGCTTTGCCTGTAACGCTTTTATCCCCTCTTCAACAAGGCGTTCCTTAGTGCGAGGAAACAAAATAATTTTTTCATTTTTCCGCTCCATATTCGCACGCCCCATGAAAATTTTGAAACAAGTGTAGCAAGTTTTCTTACAAAATACAAGCAAAATAATCAGAAAAGAAGCCGTTCCAGCAGTTGCGGCGGAACGGCTTCCTTGCTATTTATGACAATGGGCAATGCTTTTTTTCATACTCTGCAATATACGGTTCATAAACGAACGTTAAATCGATTTCATCCCAACCTTTTAAAAGCAGCTGCTTTCGGTATGGATCAATGTCAAACGTCCGTTCAAATCCGTTATCATCGTACACACGTTGATCTTCTAAAGAAATAGTTAGTTCATAATCCGCTTTAGCGCTCTCTCGCAACAAATATTCGACATCCTGCTTGGCCAAACGAATTGGCAATAATCCGTTTTTTAGGCAGTTGTTATAAAAAATATCGGCAAATGACGGAGCGATAATCGCTTGAAACCCATAATCCTGCAGCGCCCATGGCGCATGTTCGCGCGATGACCCGCAGCCAAAATTTTCATTGGCGACGAGAATGGTCGCTCCTTCGTTTTCTGGCCGGTTTAATTCAAAATCAGGATTCGGTTTTTCCCCATCGATGTAGCGCCAGTCGTAAAAGAGAAACTTGCCAAACCCTGTACGCTCAATTCGTTTTAAAAATTGTTTTGGAATAATTTGGTCTGTATCGATGTTGGCACGGTCGATTCCCGCCACTTTGCCTTTATGAACAGTAAATGGCTTCATTCGTTTCCCTCCTTAATGGACCGGCTCTTTCTGCAATTTTCGAACATCGACAAAATGTCCATAAATGGCGGCAGCAGCAGCCATCGCCGGGCTCACTAAATGCGTTCTTGCTCCCTTTCCTTGCCGGCCTTCAAAATTTCGGTTCGATGTGGAAGCACAATGTTCTCCTTCCGGGATAATGTCCGGATTCATTCCTAAACATGCGCTACAGCCAGAATCGCGCCATTCGAATCCCGCATCGATAAAAATTTGCGCCAATCCTTCTTCTTCCGCTTGTTTTTTCACTTGTTGCGACCCCGGAACAACAAGCGCACGCACGCCTTTCGCTACTTTCTTTCCTTTGACAATTTTCGCGGCTTCACGCAAATCGCTGATGCGGGAGTTCGTACAGGAACCAATGAAAACGTGCTGCACTGGAATTTCCGTAATCGGCGTGCCAGGTTTCAAGCCCATATATTCCAAGGCGCGCCGTACCGCCTTTTGCTCTGTTTCGCTCGAAAAAGCTTCTGGATGGGGCACCGTTCCATCGACCGAGGTGCTCATCGATGGGTTTGTTCCCCATGTCACCATTGGCGCGATCGTTGCCGCATCGATCTCAATCGTTTTATCGTATTCCGCCCCTTCGTCTGTGGCAAGTGCCCGCCAGCGCTCTACCGCTTTTTCAAACTCTTCTCCTTTTGGCGCATATTTGCGGCCTCGCAAATAGGCAAACGTCGTCTCATCCGGGCTCACTAAACCGGCACGGGCGCCCGCTTCAATCGACATGTTGCAAATCGTCATTCTTTCTTCCATCGACATATTGCGAATGACTTCGCCAGTAAATTCGATGATATATCCGGTGCCGACATCAACTCCGTAACGCCCAATAATCGCCAAAATCACGTCTTTTGCCGTAACTCCTTCTCCCAATTTGCCGTCAATGCGGATTTGCAGCGTTTTTGGTTTATGCTGCCATAGCGTCTGCGTCGCAAGCACGTGTTCCACTTCGCTCGTTCCAATTCCAAACGCGAGCGCTCCAAACGCGCCATGTGTCGACGTATGGCTGTCTCCGCAAACAATCGTTTTTCCCGGTTGCGTTAAACCAAGCTCTGGGCCGATCACGTGGACAATTCCTTGTTCTTCGCTATGTAAATCAGCTAGCGGAATCGAAAATTCCCGGCAGTTTCGCTCCAATGCCGCAATTTGGTTTCTCGCTACTTCGTCTTCAATCACAAAACGGTTCACTGTCGGAACGTTATGGTCCATCGTCGCGAATGTTAAATCAGGGCGGCGCACTTTCCGACCTTTTTGCCGCAATCCTTCAAACGCTTGCGGAGAGGTGACTTCGTGCACTAAATGTAAATCAATATAAAGCAAATCTGGTTTTCCTTCTTCGCGGTATACGACATGATTTTCCCAAATTTTTTCAATAATCGTTTTCGGTTTCACTACTTTCACCTCTCATTCCTTTTATGCGTAAACAGTCATTATGTGTGAAATTGCTTCATTGTCTAAAATCGCTGCTTTAATTTCATTTACCATTTCATCAGTGGAAACGACCCGTTGCCCTTTTTGGGCAATATCTGCCGTTCGCAATCCAGCCGCCAATACGTGCTGAACCGCTTTTTCAATCGTATCTGCCTCTTTTGAAAGTCCAAAGGATAGCCGAAGCATCATCGCCACCGATAAAATTGCCGCAATCGGATTTGCTTTATTTTGTCCCGCGATATCCGGAGCAGACCCGTGAATCGGTTCATATAAACTAGGCCCCGATGTTGATAAACTCGCCGATGGCAGCATGCCAAGGGATCCTGTCAACATCGACGCTTCATCGCTTAAAATGTCGCCAAACATGTTTTCCGTAACAATAACATCAAACTGTTGCGGAGAGCGAATCAGCTGCATTGCCGCATTATCGACAAGCATATGCTCAAGCGTTACATCCGGAAAATCTTGTGCTATCTCTTCAGCGACTTCCCGCCACATTCTGCTCGATTCGAGCACATTCGCTTTATCGACAGACGTCACTTTTCTCTTCCGTTTGCGCGCAAGTTCAAACGCCGCTTTTACAATTCGCTTAATTTCTTCCTTTTTATATAGAAGCGTATCTACCGCTTTTTCTTCCCCGTTTTCCACCATCCGTCCGCTCGGTTTTCCAAAATATAGTCCTCCTGTCAGCTCGCGAACGATTAGCAAATCGACCCCTTGTATGACTTCCTCCTTTAAAGGAGACGAATCAGTTAAACTGTCGTAAAACTTTACCGGCCGCAAATTGGCAAATAAATTCATCTCTTTGCGAATTTGCAATAAACCCTTTTCCGGGCGCAAATGCGCGGGATTGCGATCCCATTTTGGACCGCCGACCGCCCCAAGCAACACCGCGTCACTTTCGCGGCAGACGGCAAGCGTTTCATCAGGAAGCGGCGTTCCTTTTTGATCAATTGCCTCTCCGCCAATAAGCCCGTATTTGAACGCAAACTGATGCCCAAATCGCGTTTCGATCGCTTTTAAAATTTCTACAGCTCCGCTCGTCACTTCTTTTCCGATTCCATCACCCGGCAATACAGCAATCCGATAGCTTCCCATGCCGTTTCCCTCCGTTTTATTGCATCGCAACTTTTTGATTTTCCGCACGCATCGTTTCGATCATAAATACACGGTTAACAGCGTTAATATAGGCTTTTGCCGATGCTTCAAGCACGTCCTGCGCCGTGCCGCGCCCACTTGTTTCGATGTCGTTCACCCGCACTTTCACAAACACTTGCGCAAGCGCATCGCGTCCGCCGCTGACCGATTCAATCCGATAGTCAAGCAACGTAACCGGCGTTTTAAAGCAACGTTCTAGCGTGTTATACAACGCTTCAACACTTCCCGATCCCGTCGCCGCTTCTTGAATTTCATTTCCTTGTCCGTCCTTTAAGACGACAACAGCAGTTGGAATTTGGTTCGTTCCATACTGAACTTGAAGTGAAGACAGCTGATAAAAATCTTTAAAGTGATCAAATTTTTCTTCAAAAATAAGCGCGACTAAGTCGTCATCGGTAATATCTTTTTTCTTATCCGCCAGTTCTTTAAACCGAATAAACAATTTATTAATTTCTTCATCTGATAATTTGTACCCAAGTTCTTCGACACGATTGCGCAGCGCATGGCGTCCGGAATGTTTTCCAAGCACCATCGAGTTGGATTGAACCCCGACAAGCTCTGGCGAAATAATTTCATACGTTGTTTTCTCTTTTAATACACCGTCTTGGTGGATTCCTGACTCATGCGCGAAGGCATTTTTGCCGACGACCGCTTTGTTTGGCGGAATAACCACGCCTGTCAATTTACTTACTAAATTGCTCGTTCGCTTAATCTCTTGCAGGTTCAGGCGCGTTTCTGCCTGATAATAATCTTTGCGAATGTAAAGCGCGACAGCGATTTCTTCCAATGCCGCATTTCCTGCGCGTTCGCCGATTCCGTTAATCGTCCCTTCGATTTGTGTAGCGCCATGCTCGATTGCCGCCAGTGAATTGGCAACCGCCATTCCTAAATCGTCATGGCAATGGGCAGATAGAGAAACTTTTTCAATATTCGGAACATTATTGATCAAAAAGGTGAAAATGTTTCCATACTCTTTCGGAGTAATATATCCTACTGTATCTGGTATGTTGATAACTGTCGCTCCTGCTTTAATCACCTCCGTAATAATTTTTACCAAGAAAGGAAGCTCGCTGCGGCAGGCATCTTCCGCAGACCATTGGACAATCGGAAAATAGCGTTTCGCATATTTCACGGAAGATACAGCCGTTTCAATCACTTGTTCCGGCGTCATCCGCAATTTGTGCGTCATATGGATCGGCGATGTGGCGATGAACAAGTGGAGACGAGGCTCCGCCCCTCCTTTTAACGCTTCCCACGCGGCGTCAATATCGCTCTGCACCGAGCGGGACAGCCCGGTAACAGAGCATGTTTTGATCGTTTCGGCAATTTGTTTTACCGCTTGGAAATCCCCTTTCGATGCGGCAGGAAAGCCGGCCTCAATGATGTCGACGCCAAGCCGTTCAAGCTGGCGGGCAATCTCCAGCTTTTCTTGCAAATTCAAATTGATCCCAGCAGACTGTTCACCATCGCGCAGCGTCGTATCAAAAATGTTAATTTTTCTCACTCGAAACCACCACTTCTTTCTGTTTTTCTTTCACAAACGGCATCATGCTGCGTAATTCACGTCCGACAATTTCAATGAGATGCTCATTCTCGCGGCGATTAATCGCATTAAACTCCGGACGGTTCGCTTGGTTTTCCAAAATCCAGCTTTTTGCAAATTTTCCTGTCTGAATATCATGGAGTACTTTTTTCATCTCTGCTTTTACCGCGTCATTGATGATGCGTGGCCCGGAAATGAAATCCCCCCATTGCGCCGTATCGGAGATAGAATGGCGCATCCAAGAAAGCCCGCCTTCGTACAGAAGGTCGACAATCAGCTTCATTTCATGCAAACATTCGAAATAGGCCAATTCCGGCTGATACCCTGCTTCGACAAGCGTTTCAAACCCAGCTTTAATAAGCGATGTTAATCCTCCGCATAATACCGCCTGCTCGCCGAATAAGTCTGTTTCTGTTTCTTCTTTAAACGTCGTTTCAAGCACTCCCGCTCTTGTTGCGCCGATTGCTTTCGCATACGCAAGCGCCGTTTCTTTTGCTGCCCCCGTCACATCTTGATGCACCGCAATTAATGCAGGCACGCCGGCTCCTTCCATATACGTACGGCGCACTAAATGTCCAGGGCCTTTCGGTGCAACTAAAAATACATCGACATGTTCAGGAGGAACAATTTGACTAAAGTGAATATTAAATCCATGGGCAAATACTAAGGCGTTCCCCGGCTGAAGCTCCGGCTCGATTTCTTCTTTGTATACGTTCGGTTGTTTTTCATCCGGGAGAAGAATCATGACGATATCCGCCTGTTTTGCTGCTTCGCGAACACTATATACGGCAAAACCGTCTTTTTCCGCTTGTTCCCATGATTTTCCTTGACGAAGCCCCACAATCACACTCACTCCACTATCGCGAAGGTTTTGTGCGTGTGCATGTCCTTGTGAACCGTAACCGATAATTGCCACTGTTTTTCCTTGTAAATATTTTTCATTTGCATCTCCGTTATAGTAAATTTTTGCCATTTCACTCTCTCCTTTTCGTAGTGTTTTAGATAATGAAAGCAGTTTTATGCATAGCGGCTGTTTTTTGAGAGCCGCGTGTAAACGCTGTTGTTCCTGTTCTTGCCACTTCTTTAATTCCGTAAGGGCGCAACAATTCAATGAGCGCTTCGACTTTTTCAGATTCGCCCGTTACTTGAATAACGAGGCTGTCTTTGCTTACATCGACAATCGAGGCGCGGAACGGCTCAATGAGCGTATAAATCTCCTGACGGAGTGCCGGCGTCACCGACACTTTCACGAGCGCCAGCTCCCGCGCGACAATCGCTTGGTTGGTAATATCGTTGACTTTCAGCACGTCAATTTGCTTGTTTAACTGTTTAATAATTTGTTCTGCCGTCCGCTCGTCTTCGACATTGACAACAAACGTCATCCGGGAAATTCCTTCCACTTCCGTATGGCCTACCGTAATGCTTTCGATGTTGTAATGCCGCTTTGTAAATAACCCGGTAATGCGGTTGAGAACGCCAGGGCGGTTGTTGACGGTCATTGTGATAATTCGCCGCACGGTCTCACCCCCACCATTTCATGTATTCCTTTTCCAGGCGCCACCATTGGATATACATTTTCATCCGCTTTGACATGGAAATCAAGCAAAACCGGACCGTTGATCGCAAATGCTTTCTTCAGCACTTCCATTGCTTCCGCCTCCGTTTTCGCCCGGAAGCCCGGCATATTGTACGCTTCTGCCAGTTTTACAAAATCCGGCTGATTTGGAATGAGAGAATGGGAATATCGTTTTTCGTAAAAAAGTTCCTGCCATTGGCGAACCATGCCGAGCGCTTGATTATTGACGATCACCACTTTAATTGGCAATTGTAATTCTTGAATAACCGCTAACTCTTGGAATGTCATTTGAAAACCGCCGTCACCGACAATGGAAACGACCGTAGCGTTTCTATCGGCAAGCTGTGCTCCGATCGCCGCCGGAAGGCCGAATCCCATCGTTCCGAGCCCGCCGGAAGTCACCCAGCGATGCGGCTTATTAAACTTGTAATATTGCGCCGCCCACATTTGGTGCTGCCCGACATCCGTTGTAATAATCGCGTCTCCATTCGTTAGTTCATAAATCATTTCGATCAGTTTTTGCGGCTTAATCGTTTGTGCGTCATCTTCGTAATACAGTGGGAATCGCCGTTTCCATTCATTTAATTGGGCAAGCCATGCCGTCGTGTCCGCCGGCTTTCCTTGTTGATGAATCAATTCTTGCAGAGCCGCTTTCGCATCGCTGACGATCGGAATTTTCGTCGGCACATTTTTCCCGATTTCCGCTGGATCAATATCAATGTGTGCGACCGTCGCTTTTGGCGCAAAGTATTTTAAATTTCCCGTAACGCGGTCATCGAACCGTGCCCCAATGTTAATGAGCAAATCGCATTCATATAGCGCCATATTGGCTGTATACGTGCCGTGCATGCCAGCCATCCCTAAAAACAGTGGGTGATCGGCTGGAAATCCGCCTAAACCCAATAGCGTATGAACGACTGGAATATTTTGCTGTTCAGCATATTCTCTCAATTCATTCGAAGCGTTTGCGTGCAATACGCCTGCTCCCGCTAAAATGACAGGTTTCTTCGATTGGCTAACCGCCTCAACAAGACGGCGAATTTGCAAATGATTTGGCTGTGTCGTCGGTTGATACCCTGGCAAATGGACCCCTTGTTTGTAATCAAACTCCCCTTCGGCTGTGGTAATATTTTTTGGGATATCGATTAACACAGGACCCGGTCTTCCCGTCGTGGCGATATGAAACGCTTCTTTAATAATTTTCGGAAGCTCGCTTATATCCCGAACTTGGTAATTATATTTCGTGATTGGCATCGTAATTCCGAGAACATCCGCCTCTTGAAACGCATCGGAACCGATGACGCTCGTTGCAACTTGGCCGGTAAATACGACGAGCGGCAGCGAATCCATCATCGCATCCGTCAATCCTGTCACAATGTTTGTCGCTCCAGGTCCTGACGTCGCGATCACAACGCCCGGTTTCCCGGAAATGCGCGCATACCCTTCCGCCGCATGAATGGCCCCTTGTTCATGCCGCGTTAATACGTGAAATACTCCCGATTGATATAACTTATCGTAAAGCGGCAATACCGCTCCGCCCGGATATCCAAAAATGACTTCTACCTTTTCCGACTTTAACGCTTCAATGAGCATTAATGCTCCGCTCATTTTCGTTTTTTCAAGCGCTTTTTCCTCCACTTTCATCCTTGACATTTTCCATCCTCCCTCGCGTTTTTCATCACTATGAAAAAAACCTTTTCACCCTCGATGACCTACTTTGATTCGGTCAAAGGGGCGAAAAGGTTCACTTTCCGCGGTACCACCCTTCTTCGTGGCCATAGGGCCACCTCATGAGCGATCGGTAAATCGACCAATCGCTCTTTTTAGTAACGAGTGAAGCAAGCGCGTTCTCCACCCGTCCAACCTTACTAGTTGCATAACGTTCGGGTTGGCACTCAGAGGTGAGTTCGTCGAGCGGCAGCATCACCGGTTTCCAGCTACCCCGGCTCTCTGTAGATGCCGTCCCCGCTGACTACTTGTCCTCTTCATCGCTTTCTCATATAAATTTTTTTGATTATCCAACATTCGCGTTTGTTTGGTATACTTTTACCCCTTCAGAAACGACACGGCGTCTAAACTCTTCAAGCAACCGCTTTGTATGCGGCCCCGGCACGCCCTCGCCGATCACACGTCCATCCACCTTCACAACGGCGATCACTTCGGCAGCCGTTCCGGTTAAAAACACTTCATCGGCGACATAAACGTCGTGGCGCGTAAACGGCTCCTCCTTTACGACATAACCAAGTTCTTGAGCGATTTCGATAATCGCCTGACGAGTAATTCCTTCAAGCGCTCCAACGTATCCAGGCGGTGTATATATTACCTCGTCTTTAACGATAAAGACGTTATCTCCCGATCCTTCGGCTATATATCCTTGGTCGTTTAAAATTAACGCTTCGTTTACGTTAGCAAGATGTGCCTCAATTTTGACAAGAACGTTGTTTAAATAGTTAAGCGACTTCACTTTTGGGCTAAGCACATCCGAACGGTTTCTTCGAGTCGCAACCGTTACCACTTCGATTCCAGTTTCATATAAATGTTTAGGGAAAAGCGCCAGCGGTTCGGCAATAATAACAACTTGCGGCTTTTGGCATTTATATGGATCAAGGCCTAAATCACCGACTCCGCGTGAAACGACAAGGCGAATATATGCGTCTTGATATTGGTTTTTTCGTATCGTCTCAACAACATACTCTGTCAATTCTTCTTTTGTATAAGGAATCGTTAATAAAATGGATTTTGCCGAATTATAAAGGCGATCCATATGCTCTTTTAATCGAAATACATTACCGCTATAGACACGAATCCCTTCAAATACACCATCACCATATAAAAAACCGTGATCGTATACCGAAATTTTCGCGTTTTCTTTTGTCACAAACTCACCGTTTAAAAAAATCCATTGTTCACTCAATTTTGTTCCCCTCTTCCCTGGTAAGTACGAGCTGTTCATGGCGCTGCTCATCAATTGTGTATCGTTTGATTTATTTGAAAATTATAATAATCCTAAAACAAAAGAGAGTCAATATGGTTTTTTTGAATATTTCGATTCATTAGACTATTTGTATGCGCTTACATATTGGTAGAATCAATGAATTTCCGCAACAAAAAATTTTTTGTTGTTTGCGGCAAAAAAAAATAAACCCTCCTTTTCCATTACGGAAAAAGAGGGTTAGCGTCCCAGGAGAGATTCGAACTCCCGACCGACGGCTTAGAAGGCCGCTGCTCTATCCAGCTGAGCTACTGGGACAAGGTGTTACTGCGTTCTTCTTTTTTGGACGACTGCCTCTTCCTCTACCAGCTAATTCAAAGCAGTTAAATGCGCCGAGGCAGCTCGCAACTTATATCGAATATTGAAGAACCGCTTTGATTAGGACTCGATATTAAGAACTTCGCATCGTTAATCATTATAATTTTTTCAAAGACGTTTTACATTATAAAAAATTTTTTTGATAAAGTCAAGATGAAAAAGAGCGAGGGCCCCCCGCTCATAAAGTGAATGTTTTCGTAAGAGAGTGCACTTCTTTTCCATCGACTTCGTAAAACCTGGCCGTTGCTTTTCCGTCTTCTATTTGCAACAGCGCATACGTTTTTTCTTTTCTTGTTCTTGGCAACAAAATGCTTCCCGGGTTAATAAATAAAATGCCGTCGATCATCTCAACGCCGGCGATATGGGAATGGCCAAAACATACCACCTTTGCCTCTACTTCTTTCGCGCGATAATAAAGATTCATTAACGACATTTTCACATTATAAAGATGACCGTGAGTAATAAAAAAACGAATTCCATCAATTTCTTCGATTCGCTCGTTAGGAAATTGTTTGGCGAAATCACAATTTCCGCGCACGATCAAAAAATGCTCAATTTCTTTGTGATCAGTGGACAATTCCGAATCGCCGCAATGAATGAGCGCATCTACTTCATGGCGATGGCGCGCCGCGATTTCTTCTAACTCCTTCGTTAATCCATGGCTATCACTAATAATTAACACCTTCATCTTTCTTTACTCCTTACCGTTAATGATTTCATCCCACTGTTTTTCCAGTTTCGCTAACGCTTTGGCCCGATGGCTAATTTGATTTTTCTCTTCTTTGGATAATTCCGCCATCGTTTTTCCTTTTTGTGGAACGTAAAAAATCGGATCATACCCAAATCCGTTTTCCCCTTTTGGCGTTTCTGTAATGTACCCTTCGCACGTTGCTTCGACGACGGTCGTACGGCGTCCCGGAGCCGCGACAGCAAGCGCGCAATGAAAGCGTGCCGTCCGTTTTTCAAATGGCACTCCTTTCAATTCTTCTAATACTTTCGCTATATTTTTTTGATCGTCCTTCTCTTCTCCAGCGTAGCGGGCAGAGTACACCCCCGGTCTTCCACGCAAAGCGTCGATCGCTAAGCCGGAGTCGTCGGCGATCACGATCGTATGAAAATAACGGGCCATCGCTTCCGCTTTTAAGATCGCGTTCTCGGCAAACGTGCTGCCCGTTTCCTCGACATCCGGGCAATTCGGAAAATCTAGAAGCGACTTCACTTCTACTCCTTTTTTTGCGAGAAGCGCTTGAAATTCCCGTGTCTTTCCAGCATTTTTCGTCGCAATAATAACTTGTTTCATGACGCATCCCCGCTTTCTTGGCTTCGCTTCATGTCAATTTGCGTTGCAAGTTCCCCTAACGTTTTCCGCTGAATATCGATCAGCTGCCGAATTCCTATTTCTGCGGCATCTAACAATTCGTTTAATTGTTCCCGCGAAAATGTCGCCTCTTCTCCTGTCCCTTGAATTTCAACAAAGCGGCCAGCTCCTGTCATCACAATATTCATATCGACTTCCGCCCGCGCATCTTCCGCGTAGTTTAAGTCAAGAATGATTCCATGCTCCGGGTCGATCCCGACAGATGTAGCGGCTAGAAAATCGTTTACGGGAAGTTCATCAAGCTTCTTTTCTTCGACTAATTTCGCAAACGCCAATACCATCGCTACGTACGCCCCTGTAATCGACGCTGTCCGTGTTCCCCCATCCGCTTGAATGACATCACAGTCAATCCATACTGTTTTCTCGCCTAGTTTGTCCAAATCAACGACAGAACGAAGCGCCCTGCCGATAAGACGCTGGATTTCCATTGTCCGCCCCGATACTTTTCCTTTGCTGGATTCCCGCACGTTTCGCTGCTCTGTCGCTCGCGGCAACATCGCATATTCCGCAGTAATCCATCCTTTTCCACCGCCGCGCATAAACGGCGGCACTTTATCATCGATACTTGCTGTACAAATCACTTTTGTATCGCCAACTGTAATAAATACCGATCCTTCCGCGTGTTTAATAAAATGCTTTTCCATATGTACAGGACGCAGCTGCTTGTTTTCTCTACCATCTACTCTCATTCAAAAGCCTCCTTTACCATAAACAGAAAGAGGTAGCACACCGCCTACCTCTTTTTTATATCATAATATCGCATCCAACTGCTAGCCGCTCTATTCGTTTACATGATAATTTTTCTAAAATAGTGTAAGCTTCTGCTGTCAAATAAATTATTTTTTAAAAGCTTTCTGCGTTCACTTTTTCCGGCCTTGTCACCGGTTCGGATAACGGCTTTCCGTCTTCCCTTACAAGATTTGCTTTTCCGTTTACCGTAATCGCGACACTTTCAATTCCTTTTTGCTCCGTTAATGAAAGAACAAGCGAATTTAATACATGATCCAAAATGACATTTTTCTTATTGCTGCCGTAAATTGCTTCGTTGAAGTTTAACGTCACTTTCCCATCTTCATATTTTGGCTTTCCAACTAGCTGAGTATCTGGCTGAAACTCACTTGCAAGGCCGCTGCCATAGCTCGGTCCTTTAATTAATTCGTTCACCGCGGCAACAATATCATCTTTTTCTTTATTGGACACGCGCCGTGTTACAGGAACGTAGTACGTATTGCTCCCTTGCTGCGCGACAAAATAAACGGTAACGGGGTGAGTATTTGTAATATCAATAACACCGTTTGCTTCTAAATTAATCCCATCGGCGCGGCTGACGCCATCTTGGATAGGCGTTTTATTGACAGGCATGACATCTTGGTCGTAGCCGTTAATGCGAATTTTTACTTTCTTCACATTATCAAACTGTGTCAATGTCCATGTAATCGCCTGTAAAATTTTCTTTTCATCTTCTGGTCTATAATTTGCAAACTCCGGCGAGAAATCAGCGATAATGGTACCATCCTTCTCCAGCTTTACCCCTAACACGCGTGTATCTGCCGGCAGTACAGCGCGAAACCCGTTCGGCAGCATCTCCGAAACAGGGCCGTCTTCTACTAAATATTCAAGAACTTGCTTTGCTACGGCATCTGTCTTTGGCAGCTCCACCGTCTGCGGCACGACAAATCCATTTTTATCAATTAAGTAAAGTTCGCGTTTCACCGTTTCCGTTGCTTTTTTCACATCTTTTTCTTCTTTTTGTTTTTCAGTTGTTTCTTGCAATGATTGCCCATCTTTTAAATAGCTCACATCCTGCGGCGGGTCAATTTCCTTAACCGCTCCATCCTTTCCAAATAGCCCGCAGCCGCTAAGCAATAGCAACGATGCGACAACGGATGCGGCTAGCTTCCACGCTCCTCGGTTGAACATGAAATTTCCCTCCTACACATAGTTTGTACTACTATGTATACGAGCATTTTGGGAAAATAGAATAAAAAAAATCCTTTAGCGCAAAAGCTAAAGGATTTTTTATAATTCAATCGTTTGAACGCGTTCTATCGGCTTTCCAAACCATTTCGAAGCAATTTTTTGGAACAGCTCCTTCGACCCCGTGGTAAAAAACAAATGTTCTGCCGCTCGTTGCCCTGTATAAAGAAGATGGCTATGATGCAAAATCGCGCTAACTTCACGCGCCGTTTCATCGCCGGAGCAAATAAGTTTGACACGTTTTCCCATATACTCCCGAATAAGGGGACTTAACAAAGGGTAGTGAGTGCATCCTAAAATAAGGACATCCATATTGCTTGACTTAAACGGCTCAAGCGATTCGGCAACTATTTTCTTTGCTTCTTCCCCTTCGAAGTTTCCGCTTTCTACAAGCGGAACGAATTTTGGGCACGCCAAACTTTCTACATAAACTCGAGGGTTAATGGACTTTAGCGCCTTTTCATACGCGCCGCTCTTTACCGTGCCAATCGTACCAATCACGCCGATATGACCGTTCTTCGTTGCTTTTAGCGCCGCACGAGCTCCGGGATGTACCACGCCTAATACCGGGATGTCGAGCTGCCCCCGAATTTCGTCTAATACAACGGCTGTTGCCGTATTACAAGCAATAACAAGCATTTTAATATTATACTGCAATAAATAATTCGTCATTTCCCATGTAAATTGACGAATTTCTTCTTCTGGGCGTGGTCCGTACGGGCAACGCGCCGTATCTCCAAGATAAATAATCCGTTCTTTCGGCAATTGTCGCATGATTTCTTTTGCAACAGTTAATCCGCCAACTCCTGAGTCAATAACACCAATTGCTCTTTCCAAGTGATCGCCTCATTCTTTTTTCATTTCTTGATGTAATTTTCGTAAACATTTCTCTAAAAAGACAATTTCTTCATCGGAAAAACTTTGCAGCACTTGCGCCAAGTCGTGTTGGCGCTTTTTAATCACTTCCTCGATAATTCGCTCACCTTCTTTAAGAAGATGAATGCGCACGACTCGCCGATCATGCCGGTCCTTTACTCTAGCAACGAGTCCGTTTCTTTCCATCCGGTCTACTAAATCTGTTGTTGTGCTGCACGCCAAATACATTTTGTTCGATAATTCGCCAATCGTCAAGTCCCCTTCTTCCAACAGCCACTGCAACGCAACGAATTGCGGCGGTGTAATCGGATACTGCGTTAAAATTTCGCGGCCTCGTTGTTTTAAAATCACGGCAATATAGCGAAGCAGCTTTTCGAGTTCGGCAACCGCCTTTTCATCCAAGTGGAACGGCATACAATCTCCCCTACAACGGCGCATTTATTATTTTTAACGTTTTTCTACAAAAATGCAATTCAAAAGCATCGATTTCGACAATTTTGCTGCATCATGTTCATTTTACTATACTTTCTTGCATAATCAACAGTTTTTCACTACTGAGACTTTAAAATTAAGCGCTGGACAATGTTATTGACTCTAAAATATAACGAACCGGCTACCTTAAAAGTAAGGTTAGCCGGCATTCCTTATAGTTCAAGCTCCCCCATTCGAAGCAATTCAATGACCGCTTGGGATCGCCCCTTTACCCCAAGTTTTTGCATTGCATTCGAAATGTGGTTACGAACCGTTTTTTCACTAATAAACAGTTCTCTAGCAATTTCTTTTGTCGTCTTATCCTGAACTAATAATTCAAATACCTCTCTCTCTCTTTTCGTTAGCAACGGCTTCGGTTGAAATGATTTATCCTTCAAGTATTGTAACCCTCCTTGCTTTCACTAGACCTGAACTACCGGATGGGTATTATTCACCATATAGTATGTGAAAGAAAGGGTTACGGTGACGGAATTTCGCTTATCTAATAGAAAAATAGGTGTTTTTTCTAAACAAGCGCCGCTGTCTGAAACTGTTGAGCGTTTTCCGCACCGCCTCGCTCTAAGGAACAATTTTCCCTGTATGTTTTATTCATTTGTTCCCCATCCAACAAAAAATCCTCTTCATGAAAGGCATGAAGAGGATTTTCATCATATTATACTTCATCGCTGCCAAAGAAGTTGCGGAACATCTGAATAGTCGCTTCGCGGTTTAGCGCAGCGATCGAAGTCGTTAACGGAATTCCTTTTGGACAAGCCTGCACACAGTTTTGCGAGTTGCCGCAGTTCGCCAAACCGCCGTCTCCCATGATCGCTTTCATCCGTTCCGCTTTATGCATCGCGCCTGTCGGATGTGCGTTAAATAGGCGCACTTGGGAAAGCGGCGCAGGACCGATAAAGTTCGATTTGCTGTTGACGTTTGGGCATGCTTCTAAACATACGCCGCACGTCATACATTTGGAGAGCTCATATGCCCATTGGCGTTTCCGTTCTGGCATACGCGGACCAGGACCTAAGTCGTACGTTCCGTCAATCGGAATCCATGCTTTTACTTTTTTCAACGAATCAAACATACGGCTGCGGTCTACTTGCAAGTCGCGCACTACCGGGAACGTGCGCATCGGTTCCAAACGGATTGGCTGCTCTAATTTATCAATTAACGCCGTACATGCTTGCCGCGGTTTGCCGTTAATGACCATCGAACAAGCGCCGCATACTTCCTCAAGACAGTTCATTTCCCATACAACTGGGGTCGTTTTTTGCCCTTTTGCGTTCACCGGATTGCGGCGAATTTCCATCAGCGCGGAAATGACATTCATATTCGGGCGATACGGAATTTCAAACTCTTCTTCGTATGGCGCAGAATCAGGACGGTCTTGACGTGTTATAATGAGTCGGATCGTTTTTTTCTCGCTCATCGTTTACTTCACTTCCTCTTTCTTTTTCGTGTAGTCGCGTTTGCGTGGCTTAATTAACGATACATCAACATCTTCATAGTGGAACGCCGGTCCATCCGGAGTATAACGCGCCATCGTCGTTTTGAGCCACTCTTCGTCATTGCGCTCTGGGAACTCCGGTTTATAGTGCGCGCCGCGGCTTTCGTTACGATTGTAAGCGCCCAGCGTGATGACCCGCGCTAGTTGAAGCATATTGTACAATTGACGGATAAATGTCGCTCCTTGGTTGCTCCATTTCGATGTATCCGTTACGCTGATATTTTTATAGCGTTCAAGCAATTCTTGAATTTTTTCATCAGTCTTCAGCAACTTGTCGTTGTAGCGGACGATTGTCACGTTTGCTGTCATCCATTCACCAAGCTCTTTATGCAACACGTAAGCGTTCTCTGTTCCATCCATCGATAAAATGTTGTTCCAGCGTTCTTCTTCTTGTTTGACGTAGCGATCGTATAGCGATGACGGCATTGCGTCTGCCGATTTTTCCAAACCGCGAATGTATCTGACCGCGTTTGGCCCGGCAACCATACCACCGTAAATCGCTGATAATAAGGAGTTCGCTCCAAGACGGTTAGCGCCGTGAATGGAGTAATCGCATTCGCCAGCAGCAAACAGCCCTTTAATGTTTGTCATTTGGTCATAATCGACCCATAAGCCGCCCATCGAGTAGTGTACAGCTGGGAACACTTTCATCGGCACTTTGCGAGGATCTTCGCCCATAAATTTCTCGTAAATTTCAATAATACCGCCGAGTTTTACGTCTAGTTCCTTCGGATCTTTATGGGAAAGGTCAAGATATACCATGTTTTCCCCGTTGATACCGAGCTTCAAGTCAACGCAAACGTGGAAAATTTCTCTCGCTGCGATATCACGAGGCACAAGGTTTCCGTAAGCCGGGTATTTTTCTTCAAGGAAATACCAAGGTTTTCCATCTTTATATGTCCAGACTCTTCCGCCTTCCCCGCGGGCCGACTCACTCATCAACCGCAATTTATCGTCTCCCGGAATTGCCGTCGGATGAATTTGGATAAACTCTCCGTTTGCGTAATAAGCACCTTGTTGATAGACAATAGACGCCGCCGAACCTGTGTTGATGATCGAGTTCGTCGATTTTCCAAAAATGACTCCTGGCCCGCCTGTCGCCATAATGACCGCGTCTGCAGGAAACGCTTTAATTTCCATTGATCTCAAGTCTTGCGCGACAATTCCGCGGCAAATTTGTTCATCATCTAAAACAACGCCTAAAAACTCCCATCCTTCATATTTCGTTACAAGCCCCTCTACTTCATGGCGACGCACTTGTTCATCAAGCGCGTATAGTATTTGCTGCCCCGTCGTCGCTCCTGCGTATGCAGTGCGGTGATGCTGCGTTCCACCAAAGCGCCGGAAATCAAGCAACCCTTCAGGAGTACGGTTAAACATGACTCCCATGCGGTCAAGCATATAAATGATACCCGGAGCCGCCTCGCACATCGCTTTTACCGGAGGCTGGTTTGCTAAAAAGTCGCCGCCATATACGGTATCGTCAAAATGTTCCCAAGGAGAATCGCCTTCCCCTTTCGTGTTAACCGCGCCGTTAATCCCACCTTGCGCACAGACAGAGTGAGACCGCTTTACAGGCACAAGAGAAAATAACTCAACAGGCACGCCTGCTTCCGCGATTTTAATCGTTGCCATTAGTCCAGCTAGACCGCCACCAACTACGATGATTTTTCCTTTTTTCATTGCTACTCACTCCCTAAAAGATTGCTAGTATTAAGCAAATGCTAAGATGGCACGAATGCCGACGATGGAAAGCGCGACAAAAATGATCATTGTCACGTATGTAAAAACTTGTTGTGAACGAGGAGACACCGTTAACCCCCAGCTTACACAGAAGGACCATAAACCGTTTGCAAAATGGAACACCGTTGATAAAATTCCGACAATATAAAATGTAAGCATAGCCGGATTATCGACGATATTCGCCATCATTTCATAATTTACGTCCGCTCCAAATGCGGCTTGCACTCGAGTTTCATATACATGCCATGTCACAAAAATTAATGTGATGATTCCGGTGATTCGCTGCAACATAAACATCCAGTTACGGAAGTACCCGTAACGCCCCACGTTAAATTTCGCCGTAAAAGCGATATAAAGCCCATAAATGGCGTGGAACAACAACGGAAGAAAAATGACGAATATTTCTAAAAAATAACGAAACGGTAAATTCTCCATAAAGGAAGCAGCGCGGTTAAACGCTTCCGGTCCTCTTGTCGCAAAATGGTTTACGACTAAATGTTGCACTAAAAAGATCCCCACTGGAATGACTCCCAACAGTGAATGGAGCCGACGGTAATAAAACTCGCGATTTCCTGCCATTATGTAAACCCCCTTTAAATAGTAACAACGATGAAAATAGTGCTCCCCATCCACAAAGAACATTAATGATTAATAGAGTTTGTAACTGCTTCCATTCCCATTAATCATTGTGTCACATTCATTGTACTCCCACATTGCACAAAGCGTCAAGAAAACAAAGTCACAAAATGTTCAAACGTTTGAATATTAAAACAACATCTAAAAATCATCAGAAAGATAATGCATGCTCCCCTGCGTTTCGTTATAATGTTGATAGATAGAAAGAGGGGAAGCATGTGAAACTACCATCACTAGAAGAACAATATAAGGCATTAGAAGACATTCATATTTCCGCATTTGGCTCTGAACTAATTCGACAAATTCTTCTTCCTGAATTGCTCGGGAAAGAAACAGCAAACATTTTATACTGGGCTGGTAAAAGCTTGGCGCGCCGCTATCCGCTAGAAACAATGCCCGATATTATCGCATTTTTTGAAAAGGCCGGATGGGGAGCACTTTCCATTGTCGAAGAGCGCAGCGACGAGTTGCATGTCGAATTGACAGGCCCGATCATTACCGCGCGGTTCGCTCTTCACGAAAATTGTACGTTCCAGCTGGAAGCGGGCTTTCTCGCCCAGCAAATCGAGCACCAAAAGCGCCGCGTTGCCGAAGCGTTCGAACAGCAAAAGAAACGGGTTAATAAAGTACTAATCATTATTAAATGGGATCGCAAAGATGAAATAAATGGCTAAGAAGCCTGCGCAGCGCAGGCTTCTGTCATTTTGCGTGCGCCTCTTTCGCTTCATCGGCGAGTTCGAACGCTTCATGAAGCGCTTCAACTGCTCGTACCATGTTTTCTTCGTCAATCACTGTGGAAATTTTAATTTCCGATGTGCTGACCATTTTTATTTCAATTCCTCTATTCGCCAAAATTTTAAACATTTTCGCGGCTACTCCCGGATTGGAAATCATGCCGGAGCCGACGATCGACACTTTGGCCAAACCGCTTTCGTATTGCACGTTCGCTCCTTCCAAAGATTGCAATACTTGAAGCGCTTCTGGTAGGTCTTGAGTGTGAATCGAAAAAGAAACGGACGCTTCTTCTGAGTTAGTGGCGCTCTGAATAATGATATCTACATTGATGCCGCGATTGGCAAGCGCTGTAAAAATAGTCGGCAATGTATATAAACTATTTTGGATTCCATATACTGTCACTTTCGTTACTTGATCTTCAAACGCGATTCCTCGCACGATTAAATGCTGTTCCATTGAAACTTCCTCCCTTACGATCGTTCCGCTTTCGTTTTCCATGCTCGAACGCACTTCGAGCGGCACTTCATAATTTTTCGCGAATTCAACGGCGCGCGGATGCAGCACTCCCGCCCCTAAGTTGGCTAACTCAAGCATTTCATCATAAGAAATCTCTTTTATTTTTCTTGCCGTTTTTACATAACGCGGATCTGTCGTAAACACGCCGGTTACGTCCGTATAAATATCGCACTTGTCTGCTTTTAGCGCTGCCGCCAGCGCCACCGCCGTCGTATCGGAGCCGCCGCGTCCGAGCGTGGTAATTTCCCCTGTTTCCGTCACCCCTTGAAATCCCGCAACGATCACAATCGCTCCTTCATCGAGATGGCGGCGGATTCTCGCCGTGTCAATGTTCATAATGCGGGCATTGCCATGCATTTCTTCCGTCGTAATTCCCGCTTGCCATCCCGTTAACGAAACGGCCTTGTATCCTTTTTCATAAAGCGCCATTGCAAGCAGCGCAATGCTCACTTGTTCTCCCGTCGAAAGAAGCATATCCATTTCGCGCTTGTTCGGATGATGGGAAATTTGTTTCGCTAAGTTGACAAGTTCATCGGTTGTTTTTCCCATCGCTGAAACAACGACGACGACTTGATTTCCCTTTTTTGCTTCCTCAACGACCCGATTCGCCACATGTTGAATTCTTTCGATCGAACCAACAGACGTTCCGCCAAATTTTTGTACAATAATTCCCACTCTGTCTCACCCTTTTACCTATGAATGTCGCTTATTGCTTGCAAATAAAAACAGCAATGAGAGAAATCCCATTGCTGTGCATCACGAAACGAAAAAATCGAATTCGCCCCGCACAGTGAGATAGCTCTCCAAGATGAAACCCATCTTGACAGTCCTACATTTCTTAAACGCAGGACCAGCGGAAAAAGCAATGAGACTTTTTCCACTTCGGCGAAGCTCCCCTTTCCACATCCATCTTCGGAACTCATTTTCCTCCGAATGTGTACTCTTGAAGTTCGCGCCTCTATCTTCACTTCGGCGTTTGGAAGCGTATAAATATAAAATTTATTGCAATCATATCAAACTTTTATGTCGTTGACAATATTATTCTCGCAATTTCTCATAAATTTTTTCGGCGACGGAGCGCGGAATGTTCGCTTTTTGCAATTCTTCCACCGTCGCTTCCTTCATGTTTTTAATGGACCCGAAATGCTTTAACAACGCTTTTTTCCGCTTTTCCCCAACGCCAGGGATGTCATCCAGCAAAGAGCGCAACATCGTTTTTCCGCGCGTTTGCCGATGAAATGTCACCGCAAACCGATGCACCTCATCTTGAATGCGTTGCAATAAATAAAACTCTTGACTGTTTCGCTCTAATGGAACGATTTGCGGCGGATCGCCCATGATTAACTCGGATGTGCGGTGCTTATCATCTTTTGCAAGCCCGGCAAGCGGAATATCAAGCCCTAATTCGTTTTCAAGCACATCCCTTACCGCAGCTAAATGTCCTTTTCCGCCGTCAATAATAATTAAATCGGGAAGCGGAAGCTTTTCTTTCAGCACACGCGTATAGCGCCTCCGCACCACCTCGCGCATCGATCCATAGTCATCCGGTCCCTCCACCGTTTTGACTTTGTATTTGCGGTACTCTTTTTTCTCCGGTTTTCCATCGATAAACACGACCATTGCCGAAACAGGATCGGTGCCATGAATGTTGGAGTTATCAAACGCCTCAATGCGATGCGGCGTCGGAATCCCCAACATTTTTCCTAAGTTTTCGACCGCTTTGATCGTCCGTTCTTCGTCCCGCTCGATTAAGTAAAATTTTTCTTTTAAAGCAATTGCCGCGTTTTTGCTCGCCAAATCGACAAGTTCCTTTTTCTTTCCTCTTTTCGGCTGAACGACCGTTACTTCCAGTAACTGCTCGGCAAGCTCCCCGTCAATGTCGACAGGCAAAATGACTTCTTTCGGCTTAAAGTGGTTCGCTTTTGCATAAAATTGTCCTAAAAATGTGAGGAGCTCTTCATCCGGGTCTTGATACATCGGAAACATCGATACATCGCGCTCAATCAGTTTTCCTTGACGAATGAAAAATACTTGCACACACATCCAGCCTTTGTCATACGCATAGCCGAACACATCGCGATCAACGAAATCATTGATGACCATCTTTTGTTTTTCCATCGTCGCTTCAATATGGGCGATTTGATCGCGGTATTCTTTCGCCCTTTCAAATTCGAGCGCTTCGGCCGCTTTCCTCATCTTTTCCGCAAGCTCTTCTTTCACTTCTTTATACCCGCCGTTTAAAAAGCGGACAATTTGCTCAACGATTTCTTTATTTTGCTGTTCGGACACCGGATGCACGCACGGCGCAAGACATTGCCCCATGTGATAATATAAACAGACGCGGTTCGGCATAGTCGAACATTTGCGCAGCGGATAAATGCGATCTAACAGTTTCTTCGTTTCGTTTGCCGCCTGCACGTTCGGATACGGTCCGAAATATTTTCCACCGTCTTTTTTCACTTTTCGTGTAATGATTAGGCGAGGATGCTTTTCGGCGGTAATCTTGATAAACGGATAGCTTTTGTCATCCTTAAGCATCACGTTATATTTCGGATCATACTTTTTGATTAAGTTCATTTCTAAAATAAGCGCTTCGACATTCGAAGAAGTGACGATATATTCAAAATCGGCAATTTCGTTGACGAGCCGCTGCGTTTTTCCGTCATGCGTGCCGGTAAAATACGAACGCACGCGGTTTTTCAGCACTTTTGCTTTGCCGACGTATATGACGGTGCCATTTTTATCTTTCATCAAGTAACATCCCGGCTGCTCCGGGAGCACGGCTAATTTTTCTTTTAAGTGATCATGCATCATAACCACTCCATTACATTAATTCAGCCATTCATACAGCGTAATGTTTCCGTACACCGGATCTGACAGTGTGCTGGAACGATACGTTTTCACTTTCCGCACATGACGAGAAAGGGAAACCCCTTGCTTTTGAAATCCTTTGACCACATGATCAGTCATATAAATTTTAACATGCCGATAGTTCGCCTTGTCCTGTAAAAAAAATGAAAAGTGCAGCACATCTTTATGCGGAAAATCCACATCGAGGTATTGGAGCACACGCGTTTCTTCCCATGTATACAAAACGAATTTCTCTTTGCTTTTTTGTAAATCATACGCTAACTGGTACGTTGCTGGCAACTGTAGCGCTTGTTCGCGCAGATGCCATGTTCCCGTTACGAATTGCACAGCTAACACAGCCACTGCGATACTCCAACGATACATAGACATATGATTGCGGATATAGCATGTCCATCCGTAAAATAAAACGAGATGAATAAGGGGGAGAATGTGCCGCGGCTTCTCAATGTTTTGGGCAAATAGCGCCCAAAGAAAATACGCAAATCCGGAAACGAGAAGCCAGCGGGGAAACATGGATTTCCTCATCCGCCATATCGCCGCCCATGCCACGATATACAAAAAAAGCAGGATCACGTTTTGGCTTGCTATTCCTGTCCATAAAATATTATAAAACAAAAAATGAATCACTCGCTCCCATAACGGCTGTATGTCACTTGCTGCCGTCCCCCCCCATTCCTCGAAATGGCCGCCCGTAAACGAGAGAGCCAGCTTGAAAAAGGAATGGAAGCTTCCTTCCGCCACCGCGACCGCAGCTATCCAAATAAATTGGAAAAAGGCCGCTGCTGTCAAAAAGCACCCGAGTCGGCCGACACTGCGATGTTTTTTCCAATCTTCATACCATAAGCATAAGATCGCGACCGCAAATGGAGCATACGACAAGCGGATTCCCATCAATAAGCTAAAAAAGGCAAGCGGAAGAAGCTGCATCCACCATGCATCGCGTTTTCTCGCCAATTCGATGGACCAAAAATACCACCACAGCACCGCCAGCGCCGCCCCGTCCGACATCGGCTGGCCCGCAATGACCATCACATAGCTTGCCGATTGGATAAGCGCGCTAATGAACAATGACATGGGAGTCGGGAAATGATTTTTTAACAGGAGAACGATCGGGATCGTTGCCGAAAACAAAGCAATGACATTAAAGATGGATAGCGCTTTGGCCGGATTGTCAACAAACACATGAATAAATATGCCGCCCAACACGAAATATGGATACCCCGGAAAATGCGGCTGCATCGCCAATAAATCATAACGGTCTAATGCCAAGGCAAAATCGACTTGATCCCATGTCGCCGCGTAAGGGCTGGCGTAACGAATTTCCGCAAGCAGCAGGCTAAATAAAATACATAAACTGAAATACGACAAAAGCCGGTTATTTCCTAAATGTTTCAGCATTTTTCTCCCCTTTTTCTCCGCAGCGCGATTTCGCCAAAAAGATGAAAAAGCACAAGGCTAAGCCTTGCACTTTTTACATCACCCTTTTCTCTTTTGGTTCAAGCGCTTGAACGGCTGTTTTTGTTTGCACCGCATTTTTTTTATTCGTATTGCGGCTCGTCACTAATACATAAACGACGACAAAATATCCAATATAAGCGATGATTTCTTCAAGCGACGGCATGGACGAATAGCCGAAGAGCGCTTTCAAAAACACGCCGACCTCTCCTGAAAAGACAGGCGCAACGCCGTGATCGCGGAGATAATGTTCATAATCAATCGGATGTTCCGGAAGCAGCCATGTTAAATCATAAACGTGCGGCATCACGCTGCCGATGATGTTTAAATCTTGAAGCATCGAAATGCCTTGGACAAGTAAGCCCGCGGCAATCAAAACGATGAACGCTCCCGTTACTTTAAAGAACGTCTTTAGCGGAATGCGCATCGTTCCTTTGAAAAAAAGATAGCTGACGATCACCGCAATCGCAATTCCCGTCGCCGCTCCCCATCCTTGCATCGCCGCACCGATGTTGCCGTGCGTAATCGCGGCAAAGAAAAAGACCGTTTCGACTCCTTCGCGGAGCACGACCAAAAACGAATGAATGACCATGCCGATGACATTGCCCGTAGTAATAAATTGATCCATTTTTCCTTCGACGCTTTTTTTCATATCGCGGCTATGCTCGGCCATCCAAAAGACCATTTGCGTCAACAAAACTGCGGAAACAAACATAATGCCGATCTTTAAATACGCTTCGCTTCCCATCGCGGCAAAACCGGTGAACACAACTTGGAAAAGAATCGCGACCCCAACGCTCGCCAAAATCGCCAATCCTGCGCCGAGCCACACGTATTTCGTATATTCTTGATGGTCGACGCGTTTTAAATAGGATGTAATAATGCCGACAATCAGCAGCGCCTCGAGCGCTTCGCGGAACGTAATCAGCAGCGCTTGAACTTCCATTGCATATGTCCCCCTTTGTTTTCATCCGTCAAGTCCGCTTGCGACGCCATGAATACACGACAACCCCGGCAATCACAACAAGAAGAATCGCAATCGGAATCCAGTTTTTTAATTTCGATAAGTCCGTCCATTCTTTTTTCTGCACTTCTTGTGGCTTTTCCGTTGCACTCTCCGAAAAATGTCCCACCTTCAAACTTTTCAACCCAAATTGCTTTTGCAGCGACGTTAAAATTGTTTCTTTGCTTTTCTTAAATTGCTCAATGTTTGCTTTTTTTTCGCCGACACCAAACAATCCAGGATTTCCCAGCGACTGCAGCGCTTTATTGAATTCGTCTCTTAGCCGTTTATCAAGTGCTGCATCTTTGCCTTGTACAATCGGGGAAAGCGCTTCGTATGTAGCAAACGCCTTCGCTAATAACCGTTTGCTCGTATCATACTGCTCAAAATTTTTCTCGATATTTTCCAACCGGCGTGCGATATTTAAAACAAGAATTTTTTCCATATTTTTTAAAACAGCTTCTTTATCTTTTTTGTCGATCGCCGATAACACTGCTTGCGAAGGCTCCGTTCCCATATGCATATCTATTTCCTCTTTTACCGTTTCGAAAATTTTGCGCGCCTCCGCAAAGTTTGGCGGCTGCTCGTTTAACTTTTCCGCCATTTGTTTATAAACTTCTGCCACTTTTTCTTCATTCGGATCACCGTAAGAATACGCAAAAACAGAAATCGGGATACTATTGAGAATGAATATCAACGCCAAAGAAAAAAATAAACAAAATCGCCTCATTATTCGATCTCCTCCTACACCATCAATGATAATGATTATCATCTTCTATGTCAATATATTAATGAAAAAATTCCCTTTCCTGTTCGCAAAAAGGAAAGGGGCTACGAACATTGTTTTTCCGCTATGTTCGGGAGACGATGGGCGTCTTCATCAATCACTACTTTTTTCACCGGCCGCCGCATCTCCTTCCAAATTGCTGGAAGAACGGCCGTGACATACGCGCGAAATTTAATAAATGACTGTCCCGTTGTCCGCACTTGATAGCGAATCGGCACTTCTTTTACGCGAAACCCTTTGCGGACTAAATTTAACGTAAGCACCTGTGCGTAATTATAATCATGAATGATCTCCGCATGTTCCATCGCTTGCCGCGAAAAAGCCCGCATCCCCGATTGTCCGTCGTAAATCCACTGGCGAAGAAGAAGCGATTGCAGAAATGTAAAGAGGTAATTGCCAAGGCGGCGATGCCATTTCATCCCGCGGATCGTGCCAAGAAAGCGCGAGCCCATCGTATAGTCCGCTTCTCCCGCAAAAATCGGAGCGAGTAATTCCGGGATTTGTTCTGCTGGATATTCGTTGTCCGCATCAATCATCACGCCGATATCCGCACCGAGGCGGAGACATTCCCGCAGTCCTTGGCGTACAGCGGCACCAAGCCCGCGGTTTTCCGGCATTTGATAAATGTAATCAGCGCCTGCTTCTCTCGCGGCTGCTACTGTGTGATCGATCGAACCGTCATCAATAACTAATACTTTTACATCCACACAAGGATGGAAAGAACGCGGAATTCTGCGAATGACCTCGCCAATCGATTGTTCTTCGTTATACGCTGGTAAAAAGACGATCACTTTTTGTTTTTTCATCCTCTGCTTCCCTCTTTCGAATCGCTTCCGTTAGTACAGGACCGCGGCTATGGCTTGGATACGGCGCACCCAGCAAATAAGCGATCGTCGGCGCCACGGACACCAAACTTTTCTTTTCATCGACCCGCTTGCCTCGCTCAATCGCCGGTCCATACAAGAAAAACGGTACAAATCGCTCTCCTTCATCCAAATGCCCGTGTCCGCCAATGCCGTCCGCTTGTCCGTGATCGGCGCAAACAATTAACGTGGCATTTTTTAATTTTCCTTTCTGTTTAAGCCACTCGACGTACTCCTTGATAAGCGCGTCCGCCTCCTCGATTTTTTGAATATACTCATCATATAATACACCGCGGCTGTGTCCCGTTTGGTCCGTGGCAATTAATTGAACGATGAGCAAATCGGGATCTTGCTCTTCCATAATGCGTTTTGCGCGCTCGATAATGTTACGGTCAGCTACGTCATTATGCATGACCGCTGTTACCGTTTCGACATCATCTCCAAACGAATCGACAAGATGGGCAATGCCAAGCAGCCGCCCTGTTTTTCCAACTTTTCTTAGTGAGTCAAAAATGCTTTCTACTTTAATGCCAAGCTTCCATACCATATTGGAGCGGATGCCGTGTTCAAACGGATATGTTCCGGTGAACATCGAGGTAAAACAAACGACGGTACGCGCCGGATAGACCGTCTCCATTTGTGTAAACTCAGTCCCATGCTGTCGCAGCCGTTTTAAAAATGGCGCATTAGCTTGCTCAAACCGATCTTTCCGCATGCCGTCGATGACAATCACAATGACTTTTTCATTGATTGGCTCTTTTGGAACGTCAACATTATTTGTATATGTCGGAATGATTTTCGGCTTCCAATCAAATAACTGGCTATGCAAGATAAAAGAAAACAAAAAGACACCTGCGTAATAGAGCGCAAAGTTGGCAAACGAAAGATCGCCTGCTCCCCCTTCGAGCTGTACGTACACATATTGCCAAATCGACAAAAGCAGCAAAAATTTCGGCAGCTGTTCTTGCGCGTTTCCGCTTGTCGAATCGCTATTTTTCAGCACTAACTTCCAAAAACGGGTAAAATTCCACCATGACGTGCCGATGCGCAAATGATAGTAAAGCGTCCCCCAAAAAAAGACGGTAAAGAAAAAATATAGCCCCAGCGCCAAACTTAGCAGCTTAAGGTCGGCAAACTGCCAAATGATTAAAAACGCAACGTATGGGATCCATAAATAATTTCGTAAAAATAACGGATAATCGTACACATAATAAATGACGAATAGCGGAAGCGCCGCTAGAAAACCGAAGAACCAGTGCTTCATATGCTCGATGGTGCCGAAATTGGCAAGATGGTAGATCGCCATCGTCCCGATAACGAAAATCGGCGTAAACGGTTTTCCTTCGTTCAGCAAATTCCAGCAACGCGCCGCTACTTTTTCAAATGTTGAAGCTTCTTTCATCGTTTCTCCCTTCCTTTTTTCCAAGCCGCTCCGACGAACGAAATATCTCTTGGAGACATAAACAGTACGGCAATGCCAACTAAATAAGAAAAAACAAATTTGAACGCATGGGTCATCATCGCCGCCATATACGCGCTGTTCCAGTCCGGTGTAATTCTCGTAATCGCAAATGCCATTACCGCTTCATACGTTCCCAATCCGCCTGGAGCGATTTGAAACACTTGACCGGATACGGTGATGCTGTTGACCCATACGGATTCCCAAAAGGATAAGGGCAGCCCGAGCATATGCGCCATCTCATAGATAACAACCGCCTCACACAACCAGCTAAGCGCGGTTATGCCCGCCACATAGACGCCGCGTTTTCCTCTTAACGCGCTTTTTATCATGCGATGGTGTTTACGGATCCATTCCGCATCCGATTTGCGTGACAACAAAATAACAATTGCCGCTACACCGACTATTCCTACAACACCAATAACCGTTGCACTGATTGCTGGAAAGCGATGGACATATGCATACATTCCCCACGCCGACAAAAGACATAAAACAAGCATGTCCAAAAGCCGCATCACCGCCACCGAGTGAACTGCTTCATCAACGGACACATCTTTTTGTTTGGCCAAAACGGCAACACGGGCAATATCACCTACTTTGAACGGAGTGAGATGATTAATGAACAAACTGAAAAATATGCCTTTGCTGTATACAACTAAAGAAATTGGTTTTCCCACGTATAACTTCCACGCCAGCGCCCGCAGCCAGAAGGAAGCGCCATATATGAGCAACATCCACACGAGCGTGTCCGGTCTTTGAAGAAGCAGGTGGAGCTGCCTAAGAAGCTCTTCTCCATCGAAATAGCGGTATGTCAGCCATAGAAAAACAAGGACAAGTCCGGCTCCGGCCAGCCTCACCGCTATCGTTGCGTGCTTACGTTTCATACGTCCTTGCCCACGCGATCGTCCGCGCAAGCCCGTCCTCGAACGTTACGCTTGGTCTGTATCCGAACTCCCGCTGCGCTTTCGCGATGTCCGCCCATGTCGCTTTCACATCTCCCTTTCGCTCCGGAGCATATCTCACTTTCATCGTTGGAAAATGTTTTTTCAGTTCTTGCAGCAATCGCTCCATCGTGATTGGGCGTCCCGATCCTAAATTAAACACATCGTTTCCGCCGCGGCGGCCGAGCGCCGCTACCATTCCGCTGACGACATCATCCACAAACGTGTAGTCTCTTGCTGTGTTCGTTCCGTACACGACAATCTCTTCGCCACGTAACAGATGGCGGATAAACTTGCTAATCGCCATATCCGGGCGACCCCACGGACCGTATACAGTAAAATAGCGAAAGATCGTCACCTGATAGCCGAATAGATGGGCATACGCATAGCAAAACGACTCCGCTCCGTATTTTGCGGCAGCATATGGCGAAACAACTTCTCCCGTTGCCATCTCTTCTTTAAGCGGTACATTCCCCTGGTTGCCGTAGACGGACGAGGAAGATGCGAATAACACATGCCCGACTCCTGCTTCCCCCGCCGCTTTTAGCACATTAATCGTCGCTTTGATATCATAATCGACATAATCAAGCGGCTTAAGAAGCGAATTGGGAACACCGGGCAGCGCCGCTAAATGATACACACAGTCCGGCTGATAGCGGCGAAACAATTCTTCTGTTTTTTCTCCATCTAGCAAGTCAATGCGATAAACAGGAAGATTTCCTCCCGTCAACGCACGAAATTGCCGATTCTTTCGTTCCGCCGGGTAATAAGGATGAAAATTGTCAATGACCGTCACATCGTGCCCAAGCGAGAGCAATTTGGCAACAAGATGGCTTCCAATAAACCCGGCTCCCCCTGTAATGAGAATTTTCAATGGATTCACCTCAAAATTAATGATTTATTCCTATTAGCATATTATCATAAGAAAATCAAAAAGCGGCAGCGCCAAAATTTGATTTCCTTCATAATAAGGCAAAAAACCTTGCTAAAGAACAAGGTTTTTTGCCTTATCGTTATTTTGCCTTTTCAATAATAGTGTTTAATGTTGCTTCTAATTGGGTAAGAAGTTTTTCTCCATCTGCTTTATTTTTCGCTTTTGCCGCCTCAAGATAGCGCTGCGCCTGATCATTTAATGACGCATAAGCTTGATCACCTAACAGCGCTTTTAAGTCACTTTCCATCATATTAATAAATAAAGCTCCTTCCAATGCAGTAATCACCGATTTATCTTGTCCCCAGCTTTCTTTACTTTCTTCATATTCATGAAGCGCCACCTTTGCCCAACCGCGGACGAACGCTTTATTGATAGCTGCCGGATCAAGCGTTTTTGCATCTGTTTGCAAATCAAATTGTTTTAAAATGTAGTCCGCTTCTTCTTGTGCATGCTTTTTCATATATGGATATACGGATTGATAAAATGCCCATCCTTCTGCTTGTTCAACTTTCGCTTCTTTTTCATCTTGTTTTGCCGCATTTGCCGCTTTTAAAGCGTAGCCGTGCGGAAGCGCGCCTGTCGCTAAATAAAAGGTTTTCATCAGCGTTTTGTCTACGACTTGTTTTCCTAGGGAGAAGGCAAGCAAATCATCTTTCGCAGCCGCATCTTCGATTTGTGCGAACGCCCCGTTTATCACATCGGCTAGCTTCGTTCCGTAAGCGGCGTCACGCTTCTCGACCGTCGGCTGTAAAATTGCGTAAAACTGTTTTGCTTCTTCGATTTCTTTCTTCACTTCTTCCTTATTGGCCCAATTTTCCTCTACTTCAGTAAACTCATGCTTGATTGTGGTATAAAATACTTTTTGCATGAGCTTATCAAAGATCTGTTTTACGACCACTGGATCAAGCGAACCATCTTTCCCTGCTGCCAGCGCAGCAGTAATATGTTGGTCAAGCGTATCTTGAAATTCGGCGTCCCGCTTTTGCACAAGTGTCTGTAAATTTTCTTCATATAATTTTGTTACTTTATCGAAGTCAACTTTTTGCCCTTGCTTTGCTTTTTCCAACTCTGCAAGTGCCTGTTTAAATACATCAGCATAATTAATTTCTTCCTTCTCTGTTTCCACTGATTTTTCTTCTTTTTGTTCAGCAGCTGTTTGCTCTTTTTTCTCCGTTTTAGTTGTTGCTGTTTCCTCGCTGTTCGAGCAAGCTCCCATCATTACCGCAAACGCTGTAAAAACAGCAAGCAGCTTCCATTTGACTGACATTATGTACCTCCTAATATCGTTTTATTTGATAATGATTTTCATTGACATGAATTGATTATAATAGATAATGATTATCAGCGTCAATAAAATTTTTATAAAAGAAAAGAGCCTGCCAACGATTGGCAAACTCTTTTCTTGCATCACACTTTAATAAATGAAGGAAAAAATTCATTTCCGATAACTTCCCCTTGTATAAACTGTTTTGTTTGTTTTTTATGGTTTAACGGCAAAAGCGGGAATAGCAGTTCAGCTACCCGGTATGCTTCTTCTAAATGCGGGTAACCGGATAAAATAAAGTAGCGGATGCCTAATTGATGATACTCTAATAGCCGCTCAGCTACTGTTTCTGGATCTCCGACTAAAGCGGTTCCTGCACCACCTCTGACAAGACCAACTCCCGCCCATAAATTTGGACTAATTTCAAGAGATTCTCTGCTTCCATTATGCAACTGCCTCATCCGCTGCTGCCCAACAGAATCATACCGAGCAAAAACTCGTTGTGCTTCCTGAATGGTTTTTTCATCGACATAACGAATGAGCTGTTCCGCAGCATTCCACGCTTCCTTTTCTGTTTCGCGCACAATGATATGAAGTCGAATGCCGAATTCAATCGCACGTCCTTGCTGTTCAGCCAATTTTCTCACCCGGGAAATTTTTTCTTCCGCCTGCGCTGGCGGTTCCCCCCATGTTAAGTAAACATCCGCATGTTTTGCTGCCACAAGTTGGCCTGCCGGTGACGACCCGCCAAAATAAATCGGCGGATACGGTTTTTGAGTTGGCGGAAACAGAAGCTTTGCCTCATTCACATGGATATGTTTCCCTTTTAAAGTGACTTCTTCGCCGCTTAACAGCCGTTTCCAAACGGTTAAAAATTCATCCGTCGCTTCATAACGTTCGTCATGGCTTAAAAATAGCCCATCGCCCGCAAGCTCAACAGGATCGCCGCCAGCTACGACATTGATAAGCAACCGGCCTTCCGAAATGCGGTCCAATGTGGAAGCCATGCGTGCTGCTAGCGTAGGAGACATTAACCCCGGTCGCACGGCAACGAGAAAACGCAATTGTTCGGTTTCTGCCGCTAATGCTGACGCAAGCAGCCACGGATCTTCGCACGATTTTCCTGTCGGAATCAATACCCCTTTATAGCCAAGCCGGTCAGCCGCTTGGGCGATTTGCCGGAAATAGCTGTATTCCGGAGCGCGTCCTCCTTTGGTCGTTCCAAGATACCGCCCATCGCCATGGGAAGGGATAAACCATAATAATTCCATTTCATTTTCTCCTTTCTATTATTTATTCATGTGGACTTTGATGTTTGAAATAGATTGCAACACTTCCTTTATCCTTTCTTCAATGTCGGATTGAAAAAATATCTTTCCTGTTTCATCCCGTTGAATCGTTTTATCCAAAATAAACACTCCGTGTAAAATTTCTTTCGCTCCCATAATGGAAAAAATAGGTTTTAGCGCGTATTCAATCGATAACAAATGTGCGATTGTCCCGCCTGTGACGATTGGAGCAACAATCTTACCTAAAAATGCCTTTTCCGGTAACAAGTCGAGAAACGCTTTTAAAATACCTGTATAGCTTCCTTTATAGACAGGGCTTAACACCATGACCGCATCCGCTTCACGAATCCATTCGTGGGTTTGCGCGATCGCTTCACTATCGAATTTTGCATGCAGCAAATCTTCTGCTGGCAAATCGCACACATGGATTAAATGAACGTGATGCCCCCTATTAAGCAGCTCTTTTTGCAATCGGTTAGCGATCTCCACTGTTTTGGATTGTTTCGACGGACTTCCCGAGATTAAAGCGATTGTCGTCATCGATCTCTCCCCTTTTTTCTTTTACATCGTTCCTTTATACGTATCTTGCCAGCGAAGCAACCGCTTCTCTAATACACGGACCAATGAATCTGTAAGTTTTCCTACCACCGCAAAAAGAATAATGCCGACAAAAACAATATCCGTATTGCTAAACTGTCTTGCATCCATCATCATATATCCAATTCCTTCTGTAGAACCCATCAACTCTGCAACAACAAGGCCGAGCCAAGCCGCTCCGAGAGAAAGGCGAATTCCAGATAAAATGGCAGGAAGCGCAGACGGGATAATGAGCAACGTAATTTTCTTCCATCTGCTAAAATGGAGAATGCGTGCAACATCAAACAGCTTCGCATCGACTCCACGTATGCCAATAAATGTATTTACATATACAGGGAAAAATGCACCTTTAGCGATCAATAAAATTTTCGATGTTTCCCCAAACCCAAACCATAAGATAAAAAGCGGCGCCACTGCCAAATGTGGAATCGTTCGCAGCATTTGTACTGTAGGATCGATGACATCTTCCGTTTTGGAGGAAAAGCCTACGGCAATGCCTGCAAGAAGCCCAATGCCTGCTCCAAGCAAAAATCCTGCCGCTGCCCGAAAAATACTAGCTTTCAAGTGGGTAAATAATTCCCCGGAGATGGTTAATTGATAAGCTGCTTGCACAATATCTATTGGCGTTGGTAAAACCGTTTTGGAAACTGTCCCTGTCATCCCGACAAGTTGCCATATGAATAAAATGAAGATGGGCAATGCCGCTTGTATCATCCGCTTGCGAATTTGGCCGAAAGCCGGAATCTTTCTCCCCCACTCTTTTCGCAGAAGCGGCTGCCTTGCAGTAATAGTTGTTTTATTCATATTTGCTCTCACCTTCTTCTTCTAATTCTTGCAACGCTTTTTTAATATATTGATTATCGACTACTTTGCTTGTATCAATTTTTGTTTTAATGATATTTTGCTCATATTGGAAATCGGCAGTTTTTTGCTGTGCTCGAATAACATCATCGGCAATTGGCTCGTTTAATGATGGGTTGTTGCGCAACGCTCGCACTACGACGTCTTTATCTATTTTTTTCGCTTTCGCATAAATTTCTGCCGCTTCATCAAAATGATCGTTTTGCCAACGCCGCGCTTTCTCATAAATTTTTAAAAATTGAACCGTTAAATCAGGATGCTCTTTGATAAATCCCGTCCGTGCCACGATAAACGATGGCGAATATGCTTGAAGATCCTCTCCATCCGCTACGATACGCGCTTTCTTTTTGAGCACCTCATAAGAAATAAACGGCTCCCAAATCGCCCAAGCATCCACTTTGCTTGTATCAAACGCTGCTTGCGCTTCATCTGGCTGCAATTGAATCATTTCAACATCTGACGCTTTCAAGCCAGCATGTTCAAGGGCTTGATATAAGAAATTAAATCCACTGCTTCCTTTGGCAACAGCAATCTTTTTTCCTTTTAAATCCTTCAGGCTTTGGATTTTACTTCCTTGCGGTACAATGATAGCGTCTCCTTTTGCCCCGTCTGCTGCTTTACTGATCTCTTTAAATTCAATGTTGGCGGCTTGGGCAGAAATGACCGGAGAGTTTCCAACAGCGCCGAAATCAAGATTGTTGGATGCCATCGCTTCAAAATGGGGAGGCCCGCTTTGAAACTCAATCCATTTGACGTTGACCCCTTCTTTTTTAAATTCTTTTTCAAACCATCCTTTTTCTTTTGCCAGTAAAAGCGGCCCGAGACTTTGCTGAATGCCGATGCGAATCGTTACGTTTTTTTCTTTTCCTTCCGTCGTTGCTTTCTGACCGCAGCCAGACATCAATGCGATAAACAGACTTATCAACAGAACCAATATATGTTTCCTCATAAGAGGCCCCTCCTCTCTTAAATTCCTAGTCCCTCCAGCAACGGAGAATCTTCCACTGTTTCAAATTCGCGCAATATGCGTTGCCTCATTTCTTGGAAAGATGAATGAGCGCGCTGCCTTGGAAATGGCAACGGAACGGAAGCGATTGTGCGAATTTGTCCTGGCTTTGCTTTCATCACCACTACTTTCGTTCCTAGATAAACTGCTTCATCTAAGTCATGAGTAACAAGAATCATCGTAATTTGTTTATTTTGCCATATTTCCAATAAAACATCTTGCAAATGCTTTCTTGTAAAGGCATCAAGTGCACTAAACGGTTCATCAAGTAATAATATTTTTGGCTCCCGCAGCAATGCTCTCGCAATTGCCACGCGCTGTGCCATTCCTCCTGATAATTCTTTCGGGTAGGCTTTTTCGAAGCCTTTTAACCGGACAAGTTCTATTAACTCATCCACTTTTTTCCGGACATTTGCATCTTTCAACGATTGGTTTGCTGCAATGTTTTCTTCCACCGTTAACCACGGGAATAAACGATGTTCTTGGAAAATAAAGCCTTGTTCGAGTCCTGGACCTTGAATTGGGACACCATTTATTTTTACTGTACCGTTATAATCGGTATCCAACCCTGCTACAATTTTTAACAATGTGCTTTTTCCGCATCCGCTTGGGCCAATAATGGTGATAAATTCACCATTTTTGATTTCTAAGTGAACATCTTGGAGTGCATGAACTGCTTGTTTCCCTTGAAAAAAAGTTTTATTTTTCACATCAATTTGTATACTCACTTCGTTCCCTCCTCCGCAATGTTAGAAGAAAAATGCTGTAATGACTATCTTCATAGAACCGCCTTCTCTTTCATCCAATCTGACTGAAGAAAAATTGTCTTAGTTGTTCTTTAAAAATTATATTATTCATATAGATAAACTTGGATTATAGTCATAAAAAACAAAAAGTTGTGAACGCAGCGGTTTAATTCATAGTTAACATATAGGATTTATTGATTATAAATATAAACAATTTTCTAAATTTAGTCAATCATTTTTTATATGTTGTCATCATAAAAAAAGGAGATTCAGGCACACATTGCCTGAATCTCCTTGAAGAACAATGAATTATACATGTTTTTCCAGCAATTGAATAAGTGCTTCTTTCGGCTGGTAGCCTATCGTTTTGTCAACAAGCTCTCCGTTTTTGAAGACAAGCAGCGTTGGGATGCTCATTACGCCGAATTTTGAGGCTGTTTCTTGGTTTTCATCGACGTTCACTTTTACGATTTTCACTTTATCGCCCATTTCTTTGTCCACTTCTTCAAGAACCGGCGCGACCATGCGGCAAGGTCCGCACCAAGGCGCCCAGAAATCAACCAATGTTAAGCCTTCTTTCGTTTCTGCCGCAAATGTTTGATCTGTCGCATTTACAATCGCCATTCTGTATTCCTCCTATTTTACTTTTATGTTGTAAGCAAAGTATATCATGCAAATGGAGTTTAGTGCGAATGTTTTGCTTCGTTTCTAATATTCACTTTTTAACAATAATTATGCCTTCGCTAGACAGCAGAAAACGAGGAAAGCGGATTCGCTTTCCTCGTTTTTGCAATAACTACGAGTGCACTTTTAACTTTTTAAATTCTTCCGTTAATAACGGAACGACTTCAAATAAGTCGCCGACAATACCGTAATCAGCCACTTTGAAAATGTTTGCCTCTGGGTCTTTGTTAATCGCGACAATCACTTTTGAATTCGACATACCGGCTAAATGTTGAATCGCCCCGGAAATGCCGCAAGCGATATAAAGATCCGGAGTAACGACCTTGCCCGTTTGCCCGATCTGCAGCGAGTAATCACAATATCCTGCGTCGCACGCGCCGCGCGAGGCACCGACCGCCCCTCCCAACACTTTGGCAAGCTCTCGCAGCGGCTTAAAACCTTCCGCGCTTTTTACGCCGCGGCCACCGGCAACGATCACTTTTGCTTCAGATAAGTCAACTCCTTCCGTCGTTTTGCGAACGACTTCTTTTACGATAGTACGCAAATCTTTAATGTCGACAGAAATCGCTTTTACTTCTCCAGAACGCGCTTCATCGCGCTCTAGCGGCTGAATGTTGTTCGGACGCACCGTCACAAAGATCATGCCGTCTGTAACGATTTTCTTTTCAAATGCTTTCCCAGAGTAAATTGGGCGCGTAAAGATAAGGTTGCCGCCGGTTTCTTCCACAGACACCACATCAGAAACAAGGCCGGAGTTTAATTTAATCGCTAATTTCGGCGATAGGTCTTTTCCTAAAGCGGTGTGTCCAAATACGATTCCTTCTGGTCTTTCGGCGGCAATCACCGCCATGAGCGCTTGGGAATAACCGTCGGATGTGTAATGCTTTAAATTAGTATGTTCAACGGCAACAACGCGATCTGCGCCATGGAAAAATAACTCATTTGCATATGATTGAACGCTTTCCCCGACAAGGACGGATACGACCTCCCCTCCTTGAGCGATCGTTTTTGCTGCCGCGATCGTCTCAAACGAAACGTTTCTTAATGATCCGTCGCGAATTTCTGCCAACGCAAGTACTTTCCGTGCCATTTTCAATCCCCCTACTTTATTGATAAAATCACACCACTTTTGCTTCGGAGCGTAACAGCCGGACAAGTTCTTTCACTTGATCGGCAATGTCTCCCTCGAGAATTTTTCCAGCTTCCCGTTTCGGCGGCAAGAATACTTCGATCGTTTTTGTTTTCGCTTCGACATCTTCTTCTTCAAGATCTAAGTCATCCAATTCCAGTTCTTCAAGCGGTTTCTTTTTTGCTTTCATAATGCCTGGAAGCGACGGATAGCGCGGCTCGTTAAGCCCTTGTTGCGCCGTCACAAGCAGCGGAAGCGACGTTTCGATCACTTCTTCATCTCCTTCGACATCGCGGACGATCGTCACTTTATCGCCGTCAATATCGAGTTTCGTAATTGTCGTCACATACGGGATTCCCAGCAATTCCGCTACGCGCGGGCCGACTTGCCCTGAACCGCCATCAATCGCGACGTTGCCGGCTAAAATCAAATCAGGTTCTTTATCTTTCAAATATTCCGCAATAATTTTCGCTGTCGTATATTGGTCATGTACTTCTACTTCATCTTCTATGTTAATCAATACCGCTTTGTCACATCCCATCGCCAGTGCCGTGCGCAATTCTTTCTCCGCTTCCTCATTGCCCACCGTCACAACCGCTACTTCGCCGCCATGTTTGTCGCGCACTTGAATCGCTTCTTCAATCGCGTATTCATCGTACGGGTTAATAATAAATTCCGCTCCTTCTTCATTTACTTTGCCATCGGCAATCGTAATTTTTTCTTCTGTATCGAAAGTGCGTTTCATTAAAACGAAAATGTTCATGAAAGCTCCCCCTTTTTTGACAAAACATTGTTTTGGTTTTGAATATTCGGTTAATTAGAAATACTATTTGCCTCGAAAGGTTGGCGGGCGTTTTTCGATAAACGCCTGCACTCCTTCTTTCGCGTCTTCTGTCGTAAACACACTTCCAAACAGTTCAGCTTCCTCACGCACCGCTTCTTGGAACGGTTTTTCTTTAAAAGAGTTTAAAAGCCGCAATGTCGCGCGAATCGAAATCGGGCTTTTTTGCGCGATTTTTTTCGCCAGTTCTTTTGCTTCCTTCAACAGTTGTTCTTCCGGCACCGCCCTGTTTGCCAAGCCCCATTGCACCGCTTCCGTTCCGGCAATCGGTTCGCTCGTCCACATCATCTCGGCTGCTTTGCCGAAGCCGACGTAGCGAGGAAGCCGCTGGGTTCCGGCAAAGCCAGGTATAATGCCAAGCTGCAGTTCCGGCAGGCCGAGTTTGGCGTTGTCGGAAACAATGCGAATGTGGCAGCTCATCGCCAGCTCCAATCCGCCGCCTAACGCCGCGCCATGGACTGCTGCAATCACAGGTTTTGCAAACTGCTCGATGCGCTCCATCACTTGCTGACCAGCTCTTGACAGCTTTACGGCCTCTTCGCTAGATTTTATGGATGTAAATTCTTTAATATCGGCACCGGCCGAGAAAAATCTCCCCTCACCATGAAGAAGCACGACGCGGACATTTTCATCCTCCTCCAGCTCATCCAACAATGATGAAAGCTCTTTCAAAACAGCGGATGAAAGAGCATTTGCCGGAGGACGGGAAAACGTTACGTCCGCGACAAACTTTTCTTTATGAACGCGAAAAAATTCCATGTAATCTCCTCTCCCCCTTTAAACAAATACGCAATCTTGCTAAGAAGATGCGCAACCTTTTGTTAATAATTCGTAAACCGGCTTCGCTAATGCGACTAGATCATACTTTTGCTCGTTCATTACCCATGTCGTCACCGTCTCGTCAATCGCTCCAAAAATCATTTGCCTTGTCAGGCGAATATCTAAATCACGGCGAAACTCGCCTTTTTCGATCCCTTCCTTCACAATTTCATCAATAATGCGCAAATATCTTTTTAACACTTCATTAATCCGCTGTCGCAATTCTTTATTCGATTGACGCAGCTCTAATTGAGTAACGACGGCTAAGTGATGATCTTGCGCCAGTGATTCAAAATGCTTCTTGACTAATACGTACAATTTCTCTAAAGGGCTCGAAATTCCTGCTATCTCCTGTTCGATTTTCTCGATAAAGGAGCCCATTTTTTCTTGAAACAGCGATATCAGAATGTCTTCTTTATTTTTAAAATAAAGATAAATCGTTCCGTCTGCGACCCCCGCCTGTTTGGCGATTTTCGATACTTGTGCTTGATGATAGCCATGTTCAGCAATGACTACTACCGCTGCATCGATGATTTGCTTAAATTTCGGCTTATCTCTTCTCAACATCCATTCTCCTTTGCGAAAATATGAATGAGCAATCATTCATATTTTCATTTTAAAGACCCCTTGCTTGTTTTGTCAAGATAAAGTCATGCAAAACCTAAACCGATTCGTTATTCTTTTTCATTTCTTCCTCGAGCAATGCTCGTCGCAAAATTTTCCCAACCGCTGTTTTTGGCAGTTCTTTGCGGAACTCATACATGCGCGGCACTTTATATGACGCCAATCTGCTTCTCATAAATTGATCCAATTCCTCTTCCGTACATTGTTCTCCTTGTTTAAGAACGACAAACGCTTTGACCGTTTCTCCGCGGTATTTGTCTGGAACGCCAACGACTACCGCTTCCTGCACTTTCGGATGCTCATATAGCACTTCCTCCACTTCGCGTGGATAAATATTGTAACCGCTTGCAATAATAATGTCTTTTTTACGGTCGACGATATAAAAATAGCCGCGTTCATCCATATAACCGATATCTCCCGTATATAGCCACCCGCCGCGCAAAACATTCTCCGTTTCATGCGGCTGATTCCAATATCCTTTCATGACTTGCGGCCCGCGGACAACGAGTTCGCCGATTTCGTTCACCTTTGCTTCCTCGCCCGTTTCCAAGGACACGATTTTCGCTTCCGTATCCGGCCATGGCACGCCGATGCTTCCTTTTACCCGTTCTCCGTCCCACACAAAATTGCTGTGAGTAACAGGAGAGGCTTCTGTTAATCCGTACCCTTCAATCATTTTTCCGCCAGTCACTTTTTCAAATTTTTCTTGTACTTCAACCGGCAACGGCGCTGATCCGCTAATGCATACTTTGATGGAAGACAAGTCATACTGCGACAAATTCGGATGGTTTAATAGCGCAATATACATCGTCGGCGCTCCAGGAAACAACGTCGGTCTCAGCTTTTCAATCATTTTTAATGTTGTTTCCGCATCGAATCGCGGTAAAAGAATCATTTTATATGCTTGCACGATCGCTAAATTCATGATCGTTGTCATGCCATACACGTGAAAAAACGGTAATATTCCTAAAATCGACTCCGTTCCTTTTCCGCATCGATACATCCAATGGGCACACATCAACGTGTTGGCAATCAAATTTCGGTGCGTAAGCATGGCTGCCTTTGGCACGCCGGTCGTCCCGCCAGTATACTGCAATAGCGCGATATCTTCAACGGGGTCGATCGCTACGTTTGGCTCCGTTATGTTCGGACGCGACATTATTTTGGAAAATAAATGCTGGTCGCTCCGCTCTTCCACTTTGACAGCCGCTGGCTGCCCCTGCTTCCGTTGCATGAGCGGATACAGCCATTTTTTGACCGTCGGCAAATAGTCTTTCATGCTTGTAATGATTAGATGCTTTACATTTGCCTTCGCTTTTGCTTTCGCCGCTTTCGGATAAAGCATGTCAAGCGTAATGAGCACCGTCGCACCGCTGTCGTTCAGCTGATACTCCAATTCGTGCTCCGTATAAAGCGGATTCGTCTGCACGACAATGCCGCCCGCCAATAACACCCCGTAATAGCTGACAACCGCTTGCGGGCAGTTTGGCAGCATAATGGAGACGCGATCGCCTTTTTTCAATCCGATCTGCCGCAAATAATTCGCCAATGTGAGCGCCTGTTCATAAACTTCGCGAAACGTAAGCGTTTTCCCCAAAAAATAAATCGCATCATGCCCGCCGAATTCCGCTGCCGTCTTCCGCAAGTAATCAGGCAACGTTTTATTAGGATAATCAAGGCGATGCGGGATTTCCGGCGGATAATGAGCAAGCCATGTTTTCTCCATCGTATCCCCCCTATATTCGAAAATTTCAGATGATTTATTTTTATTTTATTATATTTTTTTGAATTTTACATCAAAAAAAGCGCCCTATAGGCAGGACGCTATAAAAATAAATAAATGATGCCAATGAGGACAAAAAACGCGCATAGAATAAACAATATTTTTGACAATGTTTCCATCGTTTTATTTTTCCATGCTAAATATACGATGCCAACAACAAGAAAGATCCCGCACAAAACAAGCAACATTCTTACTAATGCTTCCATCTTTTAACTCCCTTTACCGAATTCCTTCGCCAATGACAAACGACAAGCCGATAGAAATAACCATGGAAATCAGCCCGACAGCGCGATTGTCTTTGGCGATTTCCTCATCGATATTAAATTTCGGAGTAAGAAATTCATAAATGAAATATGCGACCAACAGCAAAATAAAGCCGTATATTCCCCAGCCGATCATCGCCAGCAGTGATTCATGATGGCGGAGAGCATAGCGGAAAATATTGGCGATGCCGAAAATTTTTCCGCCGGTCGCCATCGCCACCGCCACATTTCCTTTTTGGATTTCCTCCCAATTTTTGTATTTTGTCACTAGCTCAAATATCGCTAAAAACACGACCATGCATAAAACAGCCACACTAAAATTTGCGGCGATTTTTACGATTTCGTTTTCCCAAAACGAACTCATCATTTTCTCCCCTCATCATTTCAATTCGACAATCGTTACCCCTGTTCCTCCTTCATTCGCTCCGCCAAAATGAAAGCTTTTCACAGCACGGTGTGTTTTCAAAAATTCTTGCACCCCTTTGCGGAGCGCTCCTGTCCCTTTTCCATGAATGATCGAAACGCGTGGATATCCCGCCAAAAGCGCATCATCAATATATTTCTCCAAACGGGCAAGCGCATCTTCGTACCGTTCCCCGCGCAAGTCAAGCTCCAATCCGACGTGATAGTCTTTCCCTTTTACTGTGGCAAGCGGCTTTGTCTCCGTTTTCGGCGCGCTGCCGATATATTCTAAATCCCGCTCTTTTATTTTCATTTTTAAAATGCCAAGCTGCACTTGCCATTCATCATCTGAAACCTTTTCGACAAGGTATCCTTTTTGATTTAAACTTATCACTTTTACCTCATCGCCAGGCTGAAATGAATGCTGCGCCTGTTTTTTCCGTTCTTTTTTCTTTTTCTCCAATGTCGGCATCGCCTCTTGGAGGCGCTTTTTCGCTTCTATCAATTCATGTTCTTTAATTTCCGCCTGTTTTTCTTGCTGCATTCGGCGAAGTTCGTGGATAATTCGCTCTGCTTTTTGCTGGGAAGAGCGAACGATATCGGCCGCTTTCCGTTTTGCTTCTTCTATGATTTCTTCGCGTTTTTCATGAAGCTCTTCCCATTTTTGCTCCCAGTCGCGGCGTAGCTTTTCTGCTTCCATGCGCGCTTCTTCCGCTTTTTTCTGTTCTTCTTCTGCCCGCTTTTTGCTTTGTTCCAGTGAAGCGATCATATTTTCCACATTGTTGCTTTCTGCGCTAATATGCGATTTCGCCCGTTCGATAATGCGCTCATCAAGTCCAAGGCGCTTCGATATTTCAAAGGCGTTGCTCCGCCCGGGGATGCCGATCAATAACTTATACGTTGGACGCAGCGTTTCGGTGTCAAATTCGACGCTCGCGTTAATAACGCCATCGCGGTTGTACCCGTACGCTTTTAATTCTGGATAATGGGTGGTCGCTACCGTCCGTGCTCCGCGGCCGTGCACTTCATCCAAAATGGCGATCGCCAGCGCCGCGCCTTCCTGCGGATCAGTTCCCGCGCCCAACTCATCGAATAAAACGAGGCTTTCATGATCAACGTCGCGCAAAATATCGACAATATTGACCATATGGGAAGAAAACGTGCTTAAACTTTGTTCAATCGATTGTTCATCCCCGATATCCGCATAGACGGAACGGAACACTGCCAGTTCCGAACCGTCAAGCGCCGGAATAAATAAACCGGCTTGCGCCATCAACGTTAATAATCCGATCGTTTTTAATGTGACCGTTTTCCCGCCGGTGTTCGGACCGGTAATTACGATCGTTGTATAGTCTTTGCCAAGTTCGATGTCATTCGGAACGACGATCTCTTGGTCAATGAGCGGATGGCGCGCCTGCAATAACCGGATATAGCCGCGATCGTTCAAGGCAGGCTTTGTCGCTTTCAGCTTATTGGCGTATTTCGCCTTGGCGAAAATAAAATCAAGCTGCGCTAATATGTCAACATTCTCGAGAAGCGCTTCCGCATGTCCGGCGACAATGCCAGTCAATTCGGTCAAAATCCGCTCGATTTCCCGCTTTTCTTTGACACGCGCTTCTTGAAGCTGGTTGTTTAATTCCACCACTGCTTGTGGTTCAATAAACAATGTTGCTCCCGAAGCGGATTGGTCATGGACAATGCCGCCGTAAGCGCCGCGGTACTCTTGTTTTACTGGAATGACGTAGCGGTCGTTGCGAATTGTAATAATCGCATCAGATAACATTTTTTGCGCTGATGGCGAACGAATGATGCTCTCCAGTTTTTCGCGCACCCGCGCCTCCGTCGTTCGCAGCTGCTGGCGGATGGAACGCAGCCGTTCGCTCGCATGATCGAGCACTTCGCCATGGTCGTCAATGCAGCGCTCAATCGCTTGCTGCACTTCCGGAAGCGTGACAAGTTTTTCCGCATAGCCTGCCAAGTGCGGAAACTCCTCCTTTTCTTCGTGCAGCGATTCAACAAACTGCTTCAACTGCCGGCTTGCAGAGATGGTGCTGGCGATATCCAAAAGCTCATGCGGACTAAGCGTTCCGCCGATTTTCGCCCGCTTGAGGCTTGCGCGGATGTCCACAATGCCGCCAAGCGGAACGTGCCCGCGCAGACGCAGCGCAGCTGCCGCTTCATCTGTTTCTTCTTGCCAGTTTACAACCTCCGCCAACCGCGAAGAAGGAAGCAGTTTTTCTACTTTTTCTTTTCCTAACGACGAAGATACATGTTCTAACAATTGTTCTTTGACTTTATCAAATTCCAGTATGTGAAGCACTCTTGCATGCACGGATGAAAAACCTCCATTTGAAGATTGTCGCCAAATTGGATTTTTAACAAGTTTATCTAACAAAAAGCTTATCGCTTACGCTGCAAAAAGCTGCGCAGCTCTTCCAGAGACCATGTGTTGATTACCGTTTCTTTGCGAATCCATCCTTTTCTTGCTGTTATGACCCCTATTTTCATATGGTCAAGCATGTCCAGATGGTGGGCGTCGGTATTAATTGCGATTTTGACTCCAGCATCTTGCGCTTTCTTTAAATAAGAATAGGATAAATCAAGGCGGTTCGGATTCGCGTTTAACTCGAGCGCCGTATTCGTTTCCCGCGCCAGTTCAATAAGCATGTCTATATCTACGTCATATCCGTCCCGTTTTCCGATCAGCCTTCCAGTCGGATGGGCGATCAAATCAACATGGCGGTTGCGCAGCGCGGCGGTGAGGCGCTTCATAATCACATCGCGCGGCTGGGAAAAACTTGAATGAATCGCAGCGATGACAAAGTCAAGCTCTTCGAGAACATCATCATCATAATCAAGCGTCCCATCTGGCAAAATATCCATTTCTACGCCAGCCAAAATCGTAAAATCATCATACTTCGCATTTAGCCGTTCAATTTCTTCCCGCTGCCTGCGAAGCCGCTCCACCGTTAAACCGTTCGCCACTTTCAAATATTGAGAATGATCGGTGATCGCCATATAACGGTAGCCTTTTTTCCGGCACGCTTCCGCCATCTCTTCGATCGAGCACGCCCCGTCGCTCCAGGCTGAATGCATATGCAAATCCCCTTGGACGTCGGAAAGGCAAAGAAGCGGATAATCGTCACGATAGCGATCGACTTCCGTTCCATCCTCCCTTAGTTCTGGAGGGATAAATGGCAAGTGAAAATAGGCAAAAAACCCTCGTTCATCCGAAAAAGTTTTTACTTCACCCGTTTCCACATTTTCTACTCCGTACTCGCTAATTTTTTCGCCGCGCTCTTTTGCCAGCTGTCGCATGCGAACATTATGTTCTTTCGATCCCGTAAAATGATGAAGTGTCGTGGCAAACTGTTCTGGTGCCACTAAACGAAAATCAACGGCAATGTCATACTCATAGCGAAGCTGCAAAGACACTTTCGTATCGCCGTTGGCAATGACGTCAGAGACATTTGCCAGCTTCAATAACTGTTCCCGCACAAGCTGCGGCTCGTTTGTCGCGATAATAAAATCCAAATCTTTCACGGTTTCTTTCATGCGCCGCAAACTGCCGGCACGGGAAAAACGGACAATCCCTTCCATATTTTCGAGCTGGCGTTCTATTTCCTCGGCAATTGGCAGCACAAAAGCTAGCGGAAGCCGTTCCGGGCGAGAGCCGATTTCTTCAATCGCAGCCAAGAGCTTTTCTTCCGTTTTTTTGCCGAAGCCCGGAAGCTGCTGCACTTTCTGGGAGAGGCAAGCTTCTTTCAAGGTGACAATATCGACAACCCCTAGCTCTTGGTACAGCTTAGCGATTTTCTTGCCGCCAAGTCCGGGAAGTCGCAGCAACGCAAGCAAACTTTCCGGAATTGCTTGCTTCAATTGTTCCAAAACACTTGATACGCCCGTTTCCAAAAATTCTTGAATAACGCTTGACGTGCCTTTTCCAATACCTGGAATAGCGGTGAAATCTTCTATTTCCGAAATGCTACGCTCATCTGCTTCCAACGCGCTCGCCGCTTTGCGAAACGCCGCAATTTTAAACGGATTTTCCCCTTTTATCTCCATATATAACGCAATCGTCTCCAGCAGACGAATGACATCTTTTTTATTTCCTTTCATGATATTCACCACCTATAACGTACAACCCACTATGAAACCATAATACAAGTTTTTTATGAAAAAGTACAAAAAAACTTCCCTATAAATTATATAGAGAAGTCGCTACCCCATATAATGAATCCACATTTGTTTCAACATATCCGACAAGAACGGAGTGTGTTTCACAATGGCCATTGCCATAAAAGAATGCTGAATTTTCGTTTGTACGCTTTCAATTGGAACAAGCGCGCCAACGTATAGAATCAAAAACACGATTAAGTACACTTCGACAAACCCTAATGCTCCGCCAGCCCAGCGGTTAATGCTGCGAAGAATCGGCAATTGTGCCACAAAATCGAGCATCGAGCCGATAATTTGCAGCACGATTTTCGCCGCAAAAAATAAAATCACAAACGCGATCGCTCGATAGTACGCGTCGTCCAAATGAGTGCTTTCAAATAACAATTTCGCCGTTTCTGAATCGCCAAACGTCGGATACGGAATCCATAACCGGAGCGTCGGCACTAATTTTTCATAGTGATAATACGCAACGACAAACGCAACCACAAAACCTGCCATATGAATAAATTGCAAAATAAATCCACGTTTCAAGCCAATCATAAATCCCATGAAAAGGATAAAAAGCAAAAGAAGATCGACCATTCCGTTACTCATCCTTTTCTTTGCGTAGTTTTTGCAAAAGCCGATCATATTCTTCTTTTAATTTTATATAATCGTGAACGATGTTAATCGCTGTCAGCACCGCTAGTTTGCTGATGTCCAACGTTGGGTTTTTCTCGCTAATCTCCCGCATTTTATCGTCGACGATCGATGCCACCAAGCGAATATGGCTTGAGCTTTCAGTGCCAACGATCGTATATTGCTGTCCGTATATATCGACTGTCACCCGCGTTTTTTGTTGCTCCGCCAAATGATTTCCCCCATTCTTCAAAATCCTATTGTTTATCATAACATGAATGCTGATATAATGAAAAGATACGACTACTAGATATGCCAAAGAAAAAACGATGACAATGAGGAGTGAATGGACATGGCAAATCACGTTATCGCGGCGTCAGCAACGCTGCTTGAAAAGATGCGGAATCATTACGCTTCCGATATAACAGAACATCTTCCTGCTGGCGCTTTGTTCGTCGCCAAGCGGCCGGGCTGCACGATTACCGCTTACCGTTCAGGGAAAGTATTGTTTCAAGGAAAAGCGGCGGAACAAGAAGCCGCAAAATGGCTGGAACCAGCAAATCAAAAGAAAGCAGCAGCCTCGCAACCCCGTTTGTCTGCCGCATCAGCAATCGGTTCCGATGAAGTCGGAACAGGAGATTATTTCGGACCGGTTGTCGTTGCCGCCGCATATGTCGCCAAAGAGCAAATCGAGACGATTGGGGCAATGGGGGTAAAGGATTCAAAGCAATTAACCGATGAAGCGATCCGCCGGCTCGCCCCATCACTGATGAACCATATCGCGCACCAAACGGTTATTCTGGCAAACAAAAAGTACAACGACTGGCAGAGAAGCGGCATGCCACAAACGAAAATAAAAGCGTTATTGCATAATGAGGCCATTGCCGTGCTTACGGAACAGCTTTCTCCTATAAAGCCGGAAGCCATTATTATTGACCAATTTATTGAACGGGACTTATATTTTCGCTATCTCGAAGGAGAAACAAACGTCGTCCGCGATCGTGTGTATTGTTATCCGAAGGCAGAAACGATTCATATTGCGGTGGCTGCTGCTTCGATCATCGCCCGCTACGTATTTTTGCAGGAAATGGAGCGGCTAAGCCAAAAAGTCGGCATAACATTGCCTAAAGGAGCAGGGGCACAAGTCGATCAAGCCGCCGCTAAGCTTATGCAAATGCACGGGCCTGCAATTCTCGAAATGTGCGGAAAGCTTCATTTTGCCAATACGCAAAAGGCGATGCAAATTGCCAAACAACAATGAAAGTTGTCGGACTTGCAAGAAGGGAAATAGTCACTACTTTGTCCGACATCCCCTTTCCTTCCTATAACTGCATTTCCGCCCACATTCAATAAAAAACTACCGCACAAAGCGGTAGTTTGATAATATATTATTTTCCTTCCAATGCTTCCACTACTTTCTCCGCCGTGCTTCGGCTCGATTGCGGGTTTTGCCCCGTAATCAAATTGCCGTCACGCACGGAGAAGTCCGTCCATTTTTCCCCGCGGACAAAATTGGCGCCTCTTAAGCGCAATGTCGACTCAAGTAAAAACGGCATGTATTGGTCTAATTGCACTTCTTTCTCTTCTTCGTCCGTAAATGCGGTTACCGTTTTTCCTTTGACAAGCGGCGTTCCATCTTTATATGTTACATTGACAAGACCGGACGGACCATGGCAAACGGCGCCAATGATTCTTCCGTCTTCAGCGAATTGTTGCAGAACGTATTGCAATGTTTCGTTATCTGGAAAATCAAACATCGTCCCGTGGCCGCCAGGAAGGAAAATCGCATCAAAACCTGTCGCATCGTCTTTGCTTAGGCGGGCGGTGTTTTTCAATTCTTCTTCCGCTTTTGCCCAAGCCGGATCTTTTTCTTCAATGCTGCGCGGGTCAAGCGGCACTTCCCCGCCTTGAATGCTTGCCACTTTCACGTCATAGCCTTTTTCTTTAAATACAAGGTACGGAACGGCGAATTCTTCGAGCCAAAGCCCTGTTTTATGGTCATCGGTGATCGTTGTATGATTGGTGACAACCATTAGCACGCGTTTCGTCATTTATGATTCCTCCCCTTACTGGAAACATCACTTTTATCATAGATTACCTTTTGCAAAATAAACAACAAATATGCTCTCGTGCAATGAAACTGATCTTTTTATTTCATAAACGGCCACCAGTTTGCTTTGCCGAACGTTTTGACCATCACAGGGACAAACAGCGGCAGCACAACAAGCGCGTATAAAATTAACCCAGTAAGGACGATCGTCGCGATCTGCAAAAGCGATAGGACGCCGGACGGATACATTGCCGCAAACGTTCCGCCTAAAATGACAGCCGCTGAGATAATGACCGTTCCCATGTTGCGCATCGAGACAAGCATTGCCTCTTGTACCGGCTTGTTGCGGTATTCATTGAAACGGTCCATCAAGAAAATGCTATAGTCGATGCCAAGCGCGATTAAGATGACAAACGCGAAAAACGACACCGCCCAGTTCAAGCCGGCATAACCAAGCCCGTTGACGAAAATAAGCTCTGTGACGGCCATCGATGTGTAGTACGTTAACACGAGCGATAAAATTAAATACATCGGCATGATCAGCGAGCGGAGCAAAATCATCAAAATAAGGGCGATGCCGGCAAGCATCAACACGACAGTGCGGGAATAGTCAGCAGACGAAATCGCATGTAAATCGGCATAAATGCTTGTCACTCCGCCAACGGCAACTTTTGCGTTTTCCAGTTTCGTATCTTTGACCGCGCGCGCGACTGCCTGTTTAATATCATCTATTTTATTTAACGCTGACGCCGAATACGGATTTTCATCAAAAATCACATCAAACGTGACGATTTTTTTATCTTTCGACATATACGCGTCTTGCGCTTTGGCAAATTCCTTGCTTTCAAGCACTTGTTTTGGCAAATACCAGCCTGTCATTTCTTCGTTTGGCGAAGCCGAGAGCTCGGATAAATAGCTTTGTGCGGAACTGAGGCCTTTTGACACTTTGCGGAGACCGTCGGCGCTTTGATCAAGCCCTGTAATTAATTGATTCATTTGTCCGTCTAACTGCGAAAATCCTTGCAACAGCTGCTCTTGGCCGGCGTTCACTTCGCTTAATCCATTCGCTAATTGTGGCAGTCGCTCGATCACTTGGTGCTGCCCGTTTGCCGCTTTATCCATCCCTTTTTGCAGCTCGCCAAGCCCTGCGATCAGTTTGGACATCCCATCAATTAACGCCTTTTGGCCGTCGATCAGCTGCGCAAACGAGCCGTTCGCTTGATGCACCCCAGCGCTTACCTGTTTCAGCACGGCATTTAATTGCGCAAAACCGGCAGTCATTTGCTGTGATTGTTTCGCTACTCCCGCTGCGACCATTTTTGTTTGCTGATATTCGCGATCTTGTCGCAACTCTGGGTGTGTTTGCTCAATGCGATTCAACGATGCGTTTACCGAGGATAATTGTGCTGATATAGCGTTCATGCCGTTTTGCAACTGTTCATACTGGTTGACAAGCGTAGAGAGTCCGCTTCCCGCCTTTTCGTATCCTTCCAGCAATTGTTCAGCGCCTTGTTGCAACTCTTTCGCATTGTCCTGGATTGCTGCCAATCCTTTTTTGATTTCGCCAGCTCCCATCGAACCGCTGCGAATGCCTTGTTCAATTTGCGCAAGCCCTTTTTGCAAGTCGCTGACGCTCGCTTTCAGCCGCTCCGTTCCTGAGACAAGCTGTTCAATACCGTTTGTCGCTTGTTTTAATTTTGGCGCAGAAGCGGAAAGTTGCCCGCTTGCTTGATTTAGCCCTGAACTGATTTTCTCGATTCCCTCTTTTCCTTGGCCAAGGCCGTCTTTTAAACTTTTTGCTTGTTCTGTAACAAGCAATTGTTCAATTGGCTCTCCTGTCGGGCGCGTGACAGAGCGCACTTTGTCCACTCCATCGACTTTCTCGACTTCACGGCTGATTTTTTCGATTAATGCAAAATACTCTTGCGAATTCAGCGCTTCATCGTTTTTCATGACGATTTGTGTCGGCATCGCTTCGCCAGGATTAAAGCTTTTGGCGATAATGTTAAACGCCTTTACGGATGCGTAATCGTCCCCAATCTCTTCAAGCGAATCAAACGATAAATCGCCATCATACGTTGCTAATACCGGAACAGTGATGACCGCAACGATTCCTAAAGCGACTAGCGGCCTTGCAAACGCAAAACGGCCGGCGGCATCCCACAAACGGCTTTGTTTATGCTCTAAATTGCCTTTCGCCGGCCAAAATAGATTTGGGCCGAGCGTTGCCATAAAAAACGGCACCAACGTCATCAGCGCAACCAGCAGCACCGCCACGCCGACGGCAACCGCGGCAGCCGATTGATACAGCTTAAACGTCGACAATCCAATCGCCGCAAATCCGATCATCACGGCGATTCCGCTGAACAACACCGTTTTTCCCGCGGTGCGGTACGTGGCGATAATCGCATCTGCTCGGTTTTCATGCTGCGAAAGCTCTTCCTTAAATCGGCTTAACAACAAAATGCAATAGTCCGTCCCGATCCCAAACAGCACGGCGACTAAAAAGATTTGCGTAAACGTAGACAGCGGAAAATTTACTTGATCGACAAGAAAAGCGACAAGCGACTGCGATACTAAATACGTCATCCCGACCGTTACAAGCGGAATGAGTGGCGCGACAAACGAACGAAACACAATAAACAGCACCACTAAAATAAATACAACGGTAATGCCTTCCGTCTTTTTCAACCCTTCTTGTGAACTGACAACAACGTCTTCGTCAATCATCCAGCTTCCCGTATAATAATGCTCGACCGGAATGTCATCAATCGCTTTGTAAAGCGCCTTGCTTATTTCTTTCGCGCTTCTCCCGTTCCGCTCCAGCTTCACCGACGTTAAAATCGTCGTACCATCTTTCGAAACAAGTTGATCTTTCAATTCCTTCTCTTTAAACGGGGAAATCATCTCAGTAATTCCGAGTTTGTCTTTCTGCGCTTCCAGCTGTTTAACGGCGCGCTCCGCTTCCTTCCAATCATTGTCCGTCAATCCGCCTTTGCGGTAAAACACAAGCGCTGTTGACAGTTCGCTCCCCTTGTTTTCCCGCTGCTGCACTTCCTCTAAAATTTCCATCGCTAACGATGACGAGTATCCTTTTGGCACGCTAAGCTGCCCTTTCTCACGGACGAGGTCAGCCATGTTCGGCGCCGTCACCATAAGGACGACAGCAGCAACCATCCACGCCAACAGCACAAACCATTTCCCTTTAATGATTCCTCTCACGATACCCCCTCCATCTCCTGCAAAATGCAAGCAAGCTTTTCATATGTTTGAATAAACGTTTCAATTTCTTTCTCCGAAAATTTGGTTATGAACGACTCGACCAATTTATGAATTTTTTCTTCCGTTTTCACAATCCATTCGTCTCCTCGTTCCGTCAGCGTCAAATAAACAACCCTGCGGTCGTTTTGATCGCGCGTGCGCTGAAGCAAGCCTTTTTCGACAAGGCGGTTCGTCATCGCCGTAATCGCGCTTTTGTTTACGCCAAATATGGACGCAAGCTCTGTAGATGTGCATTTTCCTTTCTTCATTATGTAGCGAAGCAAGTAATATTGGTCGTTTGTCATATCTTCATCAAGCTCGCATTTGACAAGTGCCGCTGCTTTTCTCATCACGATAAAGGAAACGGACAAATATCGCTCTACCAAATCATCAATGTTTCCATACCGCAAAATACCACTCCTCTTTGCAAAATAGTTTAATTATTTAACTATTAAACAATGTAACAATCTCTTCAAAAAAAAGTCAACCGAAAAGAATTTCTTTTTTCAAAATCGCTGTTAAATAATGGTATTTATTTTCTTGTTCAACTAAAGGATATAGAAAAAGACCAAAATCTGGTCTTTTTCTTTTACAAAAATATCAAAACATTAACATTTCACAAAGCGTATTGGTCCACTCGTTATTTTCGTGTCTGCTGCTTCCATGCTACTGTATATCCTTCCTCATTTTCTTTTTTGCATTATTCACTTATCTCATTTTACTTGTTATATTGCTGGACCCATTCTTCTAAGTATACTGCCGTCCCGTCCATCTTTGCCATTTCTCTCATATATTCCAAGTCCAAACGTTCGGCGTGAAGAAAAAACATTCTTTTTCCCCATTCGCAATCCGAAGTAGATTTACAATGAACACAAGCCCGCAATCGATCTAAAATAATATCTTCAATGCCAATCACATATACCTTTAATCCGTCTTTCATTCGCAATTCTATGACTTTATCGTAATTAGCGTCTTCCAGCATATCATTCGGAATTTCAATGCTTACCATTAATTCTTCGTGATACCAATGTCGTCCCGCTGGTGTGAAGCCTAACTGAACAAGTAAATCACCAGCGCGTTTTCGATCGCTAACAATAAGATCGATATCAACGGTCGTGTAATCGCTTCTTGTATATATTTCTACTGCTAATCCCCCCACAATAATTGGACGGATGCGATAAGGCTCTAGTAGTTTGGTCAAAATCGCCGTCACTTGCACCATTTTTTCAAACGAGGTTTTGGAATAAAGCGTACGAAGTTTTTGCCTCGCTTCTTCAATCGAATTCATAATACCACACCCGCTTGCTCAAGTATTTTACTTTTCCTTCCGTTTCTGCCTTTTTCCATCGTTTTCTACACAGGTCATCCAATATTTCGGTTTCGTTTTCATCACGGGCCCGTGTACGGATATTGCGCTCTTTTCCTTTTGTCTGCAATATGTCCCGCTCCACATCGCTTTTTTTCTCCAAAATCCACTCACTCAATTCAGAAAAATCCATTTCTTTCATTATGCCATCACTCTGAATCGCTTATAATATAGTTTTATTATACCTTTTTATCCCATGTTCTGCCCACGGCAATCCCTATCCAAAAAATATAATGAAGGATGTCATCCCTTTCGCAAGAGTGACATCCCTTTTGATTTCGTCATTTCTTCCGCAATTATATTTTCATGAATAAGAAGCATTACGCCGCAATATCCCGTTTCCGAAAAATCAACCAGGTAATTCCATTGAATATAACAAAATAAACAAGCAGCATCATGATGGAAAATGGCATCGTCATTCCTTCGACAAGCGGCGTCCCATCAATATATTGCGTTAAATCCGTATTGGCAAATAATAAATATTTTGCCCAGTCAAATTTCATGGCAAGAAGCGCTGTAACTTGCGGCCCTACAAACAATGCAAACGTCGCCAGCCCAATCGCGAGCGAATGATTGCGAAACACCGCCGATATCATAAACGCAAAGGTCGCCATCATGACAAGATCAGCACAATTTAGCGCATATACTTGCATAACATGGAAAAGCATGCTTCTCTCAACGACTGCGCCGTTTTGGTACGCCAAATATGGTTCGCTGATGTTTTCGATTCCAAAAGCGGCTGCGCCGATGACAGCCGAGAAAATAAACAACAATAACAGCATGAAAAGCGCAAATAACAGAGCGGCGATGTATTTGGAAAGCAAAATTTTCGTGCGGCTGGCGGGACGAATGAGCAGCAGCTTGATCGTTCCCCACGAAAATTCGCTCGCTACACTTCCTGCTGCCACAATAATCGTAAACAGCGTAATCAACGCAATAATGTCTGCCGAGTCCACTAAATATCCCCAGAACGTATTGGACGCTACTGGTTTTATATTGTGTTCTAGGCGGTACTCATTGATTGCCAGCTGTTGTTGGAGGTAATTTTTATACATTTTCGGCAGCTTTTCCTCAGAAAGCTCCGCTTCCATTCTTTTTATTTCCGAAGCGACCTCCGCCTTCCAGTTCGCCGGCTCTTTATGCGTCGCTTTGATAATCAGCGCTCCCGCCAGCGTCGACAAAGCAAGGAGCCCGATCATAAACCATGTGCCAAACCTGCGGTAAATTTTCATATTTTCATTTTGAATTAGCGAAAGAATGCTAGACAATTTCGTTTCCTCCTGTCATTTCTAAAAATCTTTCCTCCAGCGATTTCGTCAGAACTTGAATTCCATATACTTTAATGTGTTCGGATACTAGCGCAGCATTTAAGTTTGGTATTTCCTCGTAATCAAGCGAAACTTCAATTCCTTGCTTCGCCGGCACAGCGTTCATATGAGGATAAGTATTTTTGATCACAGTTAACGCTTGCTCCACCGGTTCTACAGTAAGCAGCACTTTTTGCGCTTGTTTGGACAGTTCTTGAACCGATTCAATTCCTACTAATCTCCCATGTTGAATAATCGCAAACCGATCGCACATCATTTCCATTTCCGCGAGAAGATGGCTCGAAACGATGATCCCAAGTCCTTCTTCTTTCGCCAGCTTGCGCAAATAGTCGCGGATTTCTCGGATGCCGGCAGGATCAAGCCCATTTGTCGGTTCATCCAAAATAAGCAAGGAAGGCCGATGAAGCAATGCCTGTGCCAGTCCCAGTCGCTGCCGCATGCCAAGCGAGTACGTTTTCACTTTGTCATGGATTCGTTTTGCCAAGCCGACTAATTGGACAACTTCGTCGATGCGTTCTTTAGTGACTCCTTTTGTCATGCGCGCGTAATGAAGCAAATTTTGATATCCAGTCAAAAACTTATACATTTCCGGATTTTCAACAATGGCACCGACATGTTGAATCGCTTTTTCAAAATCTTTTTGAATGCTGATTCCATTAATCAGCACTTCGCCGCTAGTAATTCCCATCAGTCCTACGATCATGCGGATTGTCGTCGTTTTCCCGGCGCCGTTCGGCCCAAGAAAACCAAACACTTCCCCCGCAAATACTTCAAGCGACAAATCGTGGATAATCGTTTTCTTGCCGATATCTTTCCTGACATTTTTCAATTGCAAAAGCGGATTCATGGTCGTTCCTCTCCCTTATAAATTTTTTTCAGCCGGCTTACTACACTATCGCGGTTTGTTTCTCTTAATTCATCGACATGAACGCGTTCCACCACCGTTCCATCGCGGAGAAAAACGGCTTCATCGAGCAGCGGTTCAACTTCATCGATTTCATGCGTTGTCATCACAATCATCTGCCGTTCTAGATCAATAAATGAAACAAGTCCTTTGACGATCGATTCACGCACCATCGGATCGAGTCCGGACAGCGGTTCATCCATCAATAAAATCGGCGCTTCCCGCGCTAGCGTAAAGGCGATTTTCGCACGCCCCCGTCCGCCTTTGGACAGTTGCTTTAATTTTTTGGACGGGTCCATTTGCATAAACGCTAATATGTCACGCGCTTTTTCTGTTCGAAAATCGCTAAATTGCGAAGCGTAAAACTCGAGCATATCTTGAACCGTAAAACTATCGTAATAAACGTCCAGTTCCGATAAATACACGACTTTGCGGCTGATTTTCCTCGTTACTTTTTCACCGTCAACAAGCACGTTTCCTGCTGTTGGAGAAACTAATCCAGCGATCAACTTTAAGAACGTCGATTTGCCGCTGCCATTTGCGCCAAGGACACCGATGATTTTCCCTTTTTCCAAGTTTAGCGAAACATCCTTTAGCGCCGTAACGCCGCCAAACTTTTTTGTGACGTGCTCAAATTGAATCATTGCTCTCCCCCTTTATAGTTTTTCAATGTGGCGATCATATCGTCCAGCGTGAACCCAAGCTCCGTCATGTTTCGGATAAAGTCATCGACAATGTCCTGCTTCAACCTTTCACGCAATCGTTCGATAACTTCTACATTTTCCGTGACAAACGTTCCTTGACCGCGCCGTGTTTCCACAATCCCCATCCTCTCCAGTTCGCTATATGTGCGCTGTATCGTATTCGGGTTCACTCCTGTTTTCACTGCCATCTCGCGGACAGACGGCAACTTCTCCCCCGCCTTCCATTCGTTTCGGACAATTTTTTTATTGATCATTTCCATTATTTGTATATAAATCGGTTTCGTTGTATCAAACTCCTCAACCACGTCTTTACACCTCAACTTTTCTGCCAATTAGCCAAACAGAAGCGCAAAATACGAGGACATCCATAATACCGTAAAAAACGACTACGCCTATTGGCATCGTTTCCATCTTTTCGATCATTATCCATCCCTCAGTCGCATTGTACTTGAACGCAACCCCTGGCATCGCTATTTTTCCCCATTCTGTTAACCATTCGTATACGTTCGTTTGCATAAACGATGAAAACAGCCAGCCAATCAGAAAATAAGCCAGCGTAACGACCGGCCCCGCCAACTTCGAAATCATTTGTTTACAGATGCGGTAAATCACCCAATAAAGCAAAAACAAGACAGCTAAATGGATAGATAACAGTGCAATAGACAGAGCGGCAAGCGCGCCGCTTTCGATAAAAAGCTCATGATTCCACATTTTTTCGTGGAAATACCTCTCTTTTATCCCAAGAGATGCAATGTAAGTAAACAGCGTCGAAACAAACAAGGAAACAAGCATGCTACCAAACGCGATGATCAGTTTGGCGCTCACCAACCGAAATGCCGGCTGCGGGGTGTGAAGCCATAAATGGAGCCGCTTCGCTTCTGTTTGCAAGCTAAGAGCCATAAACATCAACATATAAAAAGCATGCAGGCATGTGACAATCAACGATGGAACAAACATCGTTATCGGCTCGTCGTATTTTAGAGACAATAAATATGCCACTATATTAACGGCAATCACGATGCCAACCGTAGTGAATATCCAAACTTTAGAGATGCGCCATTCTTTTTTTAATAAGCCAATCCACGGACTCATTCTTTCTCCTCCAGTAACAGCGAATTAGTGTTCTAGTTAAATAGTACACTAATCCAGAATGAAACGTCAACCTTTGCGGCAAAAAAATTCCGCTTATTCCCTATGCAACTTGCAAAAAATCCCCCGCCTTATGCTTCCGCATAAGACGAGGGATTTTGTTTTATCCACGCAATGTCGCGCCGAATTGCTGTTCTACCGCTTGGATCACTTTTTCGTGAACGGCCGTTACTTCTTCGTCTGTTAATGTACGTTCCGGATCATAATAACGGAGCGAGAAGGCGATCGATTTTTTGCCGTCTGGAAGGCGGTCGCCTTTGTATACGTCGAAAATCGCCACCTCTTTCAGCAAGCTGCCGCCCGCTTCGATAATCGCTTTTTGCAGTTCGCCGGCAACGACGTTTTCATCAACGACAAGCGCGATATCGCGCGTAATCGATGGAAAACGCGGAATCGGCGCGTAGCGAATATCCTCTATTTCCGTATTTAACAAGTCAGCCAAGGCAAGTTCAAATACGTACGTTTCTTTTAAATCGTACTCTTTTTGCACAACCGGATGGAGCTGGCCGACAAAGCCGATCGTCTTGCCATCCAGCAAAATATCAGCGGTGCGTCCCGGATGCATATGTTCGCGTTTCGCCTGCTTATATTCGATACGGTTCGTTAAACCAAGCAATTCGAATAATCCGTCTAAAATCCCTTTCACGACATAGAAATCGACCGCTTTTTTCTCGCCTTGCCATAAGTGGGCGTGCCATACGCCTGTTACGACTCCGGCGAGACGTTCTTTTTCGCTTGGCAGCGCGTTTTCGCCGCTTGTGAGATACACCGCGCCTGTTTCATAGACGGCAACATTTTCGACTTGACGCGCGCGATTGTAGCTCGCTACTTCTAATAAATGCGGCAGCAAGCTTTGGCGAAGGACGCTGCGTTCTTCGCTCATCGGAAGCGCCAGGCGGATCGGTTCCGCTGTTTCTAACGCGAACATCGTCGCCTTTTCCGCGCTTGTCAGAGAATACGTAATCGCTTGGAAAAGACCGACATCTTCTAAATAGCGGCGCACTTTCCGGCGTTTTGCTTGATATGGAGTCAGTTTGCCCGGCTTCGTTTCCGCGACTGGCAATGTCGCCGGCAAGCGGTCATAGCCATATAATCTCGCTACTTCTTCGATAATATCTTCTTCAATCGAAATATCGCGGCGGCGTGATGGAACCGTAATCGTAAACGTTCCGTTATCTTCAGTAAATGCAAATTGCAAGTTCGTTAAAATCGTGGCAACTTCGTCTTTCGTAATCGCCGTGCCGAGCACGCGGTTGATGCGGTCCAACGTAATGGTGACCGTCACTTCTTGTTCTTTTAACGTATTGACTTCGACAATGCCGCCAACGACTTCGCCGCCAGCGTACTCAGCCATTAGCGCGGCCGCGCGGTCTAACGCTTCTTTTGTCCGCGCCGGGTCAATGCCTTTTTCAAAGCGTGTGCTTGCTTCACTGCGCAATCCATGGTCTTTCGACGCTTTGCGGATGGCAGGGCTTGTGAAATAAGCGGATTCGATAAACACCGTTGTGGTGTCGTCACGCACTTCGGAATTTGCGCCGCCCATCACACCAGCTAAAGCGACCGGTTCCGTTCCATTCGTAATGACAAGATGGTCTTCCGTTAACGTGCGCTTCGTATCATCCAATGTGACAATTGTTTCGCCTGCTTTTGCGCGGCGCACGACGATTGCTTTTGAGCCAAGCCGGTCATAGTCAAACGCGTGAAGCGGCTGGCCGTACTCAAGCAAAATGTAGTTTGTAATGTCGACGACGTTGTTATGCGGACGGATCCCTGCCGCCATCAAGCGTGTTTGCATCCAAAGCGGCGACGGACCGATTTTCACGTTTTTCACAATGCGACCCGCATATAACGGATTGTCTTCCGATGCGTCGACGCGCACAGAAATATAATCATGAACGTTTTCGCCATTTTCTTGAAGCTCGATGACCGGCAGCTTTACGCTTCGTCCTAAAATCGCCGCCACTTCGTAGGCGACGCCGATCATGCTGAGGCAGTCGGCGCGGTTTGGCGTAAGTCCAAGCTCTAATACTTCATCGTCTAAATTTAATAATTCCAGCGCATCGGCGCCAACCGGAGCGTCGCTTGGAAATACGAAAATGCCATCGGCGTATTCTTTCGGCACTAATTTCGATTCAATGCCGAGCTCTTGCAAGGAACAAATCATGCCGTTTGATTCTTCGCCACGCAATTTCGCCCGTTTAATTTTCAAGCCGCCTGGCAGGACGGCGCCGACTTTCGCCACCGCTACTTTCTGCCCTTTGGCAACATTCGGGGCGCCGCAAATAATTTGCACTGGCTCGCCTTCGCCGATATCGACAAGGCATTTTCTTAATTTATCAGCGTTCGGATGCGGTTCGCATTCAAGCACATGCCCGACGACAACGCCTTTTGCCCCTTTATTTAATACTTCCACACTTTCAACTTCGATGCCGCTTTTGGTAATGCGGTCGGCTAGTTCTTTTGCGGTGATTCCCGTAAGGTCTACGTATTCTTTCAGCCATTTATAGGAAACAAACATCGTTCAAACCTCCCTTTTACACGCGATGGAATTGCTGTAAGAAGCGAATGTCATTTTGATAGAAATGACGGATGTCATCAATGCCGTATTTGAGCATCGCAATGCGCTCCGGACCCATGCCAAACGCGAAACCGGTATATTTTTTCGAATCAAATCCGGCCATTTCTAACACGTTTGGATGAACCATGCCGGCACCTAAAATTTCAATCCACCCTGTCCCTTTGCAGACGCTGCAGCCATGCCCCCCGCAATGGAAGCAGGATACATCGACTTCGACCGACGGCTCGGTGAACGGGAAAAAGCTTGGGCGGAAGCGGATTTCGCGGTCTTCGCCAAACATTTTGCGGGCAAACTCGCGAAGCGTTCCTTTTAAATCGCTCATGCGGATGTTTTCATCGACGACAAGCCCTTCAATTTGCGTAAATTGATGCGAGTGCGTCGCATCATCGTTGTCGCGGCGGTACACTTTTCCCGGGCAGATGATTTTCACCGGCCCGCGCCCTTGATGTTTTTCCATCGTGCGCGCTTGCACCGGTGACGTATGGGTGCGAAGCAAAATTTCTTCGGTAATGTAGAATGAATCTTGCATATCGCGCGCCGGGTGGCCTTTTGGCAAGTTCAACGCTTCAAAATTGTAATAGTCTTTTTCCACTTCCGGCCCTTCGGCAATCGTATAGCCCATGCCGATGAACAAGTCTTCGATTTCTTCAATGACGCGCGTAAGCGGATGATGATTGCCTCTTTTGACCGGGCGGCCTGGAAGCGTGACGTCAATCGCTTCCGCCGCTAATTTTTTCTCGACTTCTTCTTGTTCGAGCTTCGCTTGCTTCGCTTCCAGCGCGCTTTGGATCGCTTGCCGCACTTCGTTGGCGAGCGCGCCGATGACCGGGCGCTCTTCCGGCGACAATGATCCCATGCCGCGGAGCACTTCGGTAATTGGTCCTTTTTTGCCAAGATAAGCGACGCGCACCTCATTGAGTGCTTTCAAATCACGAGCTTGTTCGATTTTTTCGAGCGCTTCTTGTTGAAGCTGCTGCAACCGTTCTTTCATGAAAAACTCCTCCTTTTCTTCACTCAAATAAACGAAATGCCTCTTCTACTGCCCATGCTTGATGCTCATGTAACAATACTTTCGGAATATCTTTGCGTGGAATCCACACTAGTTCGTGGTCTTTTTCGAAAACGGAGTGTTGCTCTCCCGTAATTTCTGCTATGTAGAAAAATCCATCGCTAGCCATGCCATATAGTCATGAAAAGTCGTTGAGTAGAAATACTTTTGCGCCCGTCCGATAAATTGAAGAATACGGATGTTATACCCCGTTTCTTCAAAAACTTCACGTTTGAGACAGCTTTCCAATGTTTCTGTCCCTTCTAATCCACCGCCGGGCAAAAAATATCCGGTTGGCGTTTTCACGACAGCGACCATGCCATCGTTGATGATCACTGCATAGGCGCCTTGCCTGACGATGTAATGTACATGTTCGAGGCGATCGCCAAATATCCGCGCTTCTTCCATCCCTCCACTCCTCTCCCCATTATGATCTATAAAAAAACTCGCCCCTTGCCATATAAGGGACGAGTAAACTCGCGGTACCACCCTTGTTAACAGCGCAAAAGGGCGCTGTTCGCTTCATTGCGATAACGGCATAGGCCGGAACACCTTTACATTCCGCAGGCGCGGAATGGTCCAAGTGTCAACTCCAGAGGTGAATTCACTTGCTTCTACCATAAAAACGCTCCCAGTCTGCGGCGTTTTCTCCCTGGATGGCGAGTGGCAAGCTACTCTTCTCTTTCATCGTCGTTTTCCGTATATTCGATTATGTCAAATAAATGCTGTATTATATTATAAGCAAACGGCGAACATCGCGCAACATACTCTCATGTTCATGAAACTTGTGCAATTCGACACTCACCGCTTCTTGATCGTTGGAATTCCCCATATTTTGTCTTGGCAGGTTTGTCCTTCTTTTGGGCTGGCCGCATTACGCTTCCACACAGACATGGCTGCATTTAATTAGCTGCATCTTTGAGAAGCACAGCCATAGCTTCATGTCTCTTTTGCAAGCAGGCTGTTCCATGTTTCCAGACGTTCCATCACCGCGCTAAGCAATGGTTTTATCTCATCGATTGCCTCTTCCAGTCTACGACACGCCCCGTAAATGATAAAGCAAAATTCCGGCGGCGACGGCGACGTTGAGCGATTCAGCCTGTCCGTAAATCGGAATATATAAATTTTTCGCCGTCATCTCCAGCAATGGTTTGCTGACGCCGCTTCCTTCATTGCCGACAAGCAGGGCAAACGACCGAGACGGTTTGATGCAGCGATAATCTTCTCCGTTTTCTAACGATGTACCGTAAATCGTAACGTTCTGCGCTTGAAGCTTTTCCATCCATTCGCGGAGATTTCCGCGAATAATTGGCAGATGAAAAAGCGAACCTTGCGTGGCTCGAATGACTTTTGGGTTGTACAAGTCAGCGCAGCCTTTGCCAAGAATGACAGCATCGATTCCTGCCGCATCGGCAGTGCGGATCATCGTACCGATGTTGCCTGGATCTTGCACGGCGTCAATCAGAAGCACATTCGCCTGCGCCCAGTCCATATCGCCATAAGAAAACTGCTCGCATACGGCCGCGATTCCTTGCGGTGTCTCCATGTCGCTGATCGCTTTCATCACGTCCTCTGTAACGATGGCAATTGGGATGCCGCTGATATCCCACGTTGCCGGAATCGCTTTATTCTCGTCCACAATCAATTGGATAATGGATATGTTGCTTTTCAACGCTTCTTCCACTAAATGAAACCCTTCGATAAGAAACAGCCCTGTTTTATCCCGTTCCTTTTTCATAAGCAGCTTTTTCCACTGCTTCACTTGCGGATTTTTTACCGATTCAATTCGTTTCAACGCTCATTCTCCTTTACGTTTTGCATATCCATATACATAATAAACGAAATTCGCGCAAAAAATAAGGATGTACCTATATACTAGCGAGGTGAACGAGATGGATTTCAACTTGCGCCATGCAATTATGCAAAATGTCGCTAACAACACGAAAGAACAATTGGAAGATACGATCGTGGACGCGATTCAGCGCGGCGAAGAAAAATATTTGCCGGGACTCGGCGTCCTCTTTGAAGAGATTTGGAAACATTCGAGCGAGCAGCAAAAAGAGGAAATGCTCACAACACTGGAACAAGCGGTCAAGCAACATGCATAAAAGGGAAGCAGCATCACGCTTCCCTTTCCTCCTTCACCGCTATAATTCGAATCCGTTTATAATCCGCAATCCATACGCCATCTTTCCATAGGTATGCCTTTAATCGTGATTTGATCTTCTGATAAGCCAATGTTTTCTCGTCCAATTCGAAATCAGCAAAAAAGTCACCAGCAAAGCCCTCGAGCCAGTGATCTAATCCTTGATCGCTATCAGGTAAAGGGGTAGGGCGATCAAAATGGCTGGCATAGATCACACGAAATCCGTGCTTTTCAAGCAAACTGCTATATTCCCCAATACTCGGAAAATACCATGGGTTTCTTTCTTTTGCATCAATGCCATAGTTTGTGAACAAAACCTCTTCTATTGTTTTCACAATAGCGTCCACGTTTCCTTTTCCGCCAAATTCAGCGACCAACCGTCCCCCCTCTCGCAAGGCGAGAGCCATCGATTGCACAACACTTTCAGCCCGCTTCATCCAATGCAAAGCGGCATTGGAGAAAATAGCGTCATAGCGTTCTTCGGTTCGAAATGATTCACCATTATCTACAAGAAAAGAAAGATGTGGATATTTTTTTCGTGCTTTTTCGATCATATCAGGGGATACATCCATCCCGACAACTTTGGCCCCCAGTTTTGCAATTTCATTTGTAAGATCTCCTGTTCCGCATCCTAAATCAAGAATTTTTTCTCCTTGTTTCGGATCTAACATCTCTACCAAACTTTTCCCTAACTCAGACACAAACGATAACTTTTCATCATATGCATCCGCATTCCATACATTCACAGAAACCAATTTCTCTTCCCCCTAAGTTTGTTATGCTAATATATGTTTTTTCATTCCCGCATCTCTATCTTTCACTTCTGTAATCCCTTCGCTAAAAAGAAAAGCCGACATTGATTGCCGGCTTTTCTTCGCTGATCATTCGAATGTAATTTGTTTAACTTTTTCCGCGTCTAAACGCTTGATGACTTCGACAAGCAGCTTCACTGTGTTTTCATAGTCATCACGGTGCAAAATCGCCGCATGGGAGTGGATGTAGCGCGTTGGAATCGAGATCGTCAATGACGGCACACCGCTTGCCGTTAAATGAATCGCGCCAGCGTCGGTGCCGCCGCCTGGCATCGCGTCAAAATGGTAAGGAATGTTGAGCTCTTCGGCGACATCAATGACAAACTCACGCAAGCCGCGATGAGATACCATCGTTGCATCGTATAACACGATATGAGGTCCGGCGCCAAGCTTGCCCATCGCTTCTTTTTCAGAAACGCCTGGCGTATCTCCAGCAACGCCGACATCAACAGCAAAAGCGATATCCGGCTGAATGAAATGCGCGGCCGTTCTCGCCCCGCGCAAACCGACTTCTTCCTGCACCGTGCCGACGCCGTACACGACATTCGGATGGTCCGCATCTTTCAATCGTTTTAGCACATCAATCGCAACCGCGCAGCCGATCCGGTTGTCCCAAGCTTTCGCAAGCAGCATTTTTTCGTTATTCAACACGGTAAACTCAAAATACGGAACGATCGAATCGCCCGGACGCACGCCCCATTCCATTGCTTCCTCGCGGCTTGTCGCGCCGATATCGATGAACATATCTTTGATTTCAACTGGTTTTTTGCGCGCTTCCGGCGGCAAAATGTGCGGCGGTTTCGAACCGATGACGCCGGTGATTTCTCCTTTGCGCGTTAAAATGGTGACGCGCTGCGCCAGCATAACTTGGCTCCACCAGCCTCCTAATGTTTGAAAGCGGATAAATCCTTTCTCATCAATTTGCGTCACCATAAAGCCAACTTCATCTAAATGACCGGCAACCATAATCTTTGGGCCATCACTATTTCCTTTCTTTTTCGCGACTAAACTGCCGAGGCCGTCCGTTGTCACTTCATCGGCGTAAGGAGTTATGTACTTTTTCATCACTTCGCGCGCTTCCCGTTCGTTGCCCGGAACGCCTTTGGCGTCCGTCAATTCTTTTAGCATTGTTAATGTTTCATCTAGCTTTGCCATAATTAGACCCCTTTCTGTTTCATCCACAATTTCATTATACCCAAAATAATCAGCAATGTACCAAATTGGTTAATAATTCTGATTTTGCCGTTCATGATTGACTTTGTTTTTCCGGATGTAAGCTCGTTCGATTTGCGTGAAAGAGAAACCCAATTGTTCTCCTAATTGCAAATACTCCGTCAACAGATGGTCATAGCTTTGTTGCGACTTTGTTTTTCGAAACTCGTCAACTGCCCAAAATACGCGCAAAAACCGTTCAACAAGCTGTGCGCCATTACCATTTGTTTGCTGAGGTGAAGATGAGCGCATAAAACCGCATTCTAGTCCGAGCGATAAAATAAAATGCAAGCCATCGACGTATTCTTCAAGCACTTTTTCTTGCGGAGACGACGGCTTCACGCTCCAAAACTTAAAACAGCGCGTTTCATTCGCAAGTTCACCAATTTCGACGAGCAAAGCGAGCACTTTTTTGTCGAATAAATCTTCCCCTTGCAATCCATGTTGTTTTTCAATCCGCTCATCTAACTGACGCTGCAGCGAATAAAGTATTGATAAATCCATCGTTTCTCCCCCTATAACAAATAAAAAATGAAATATGCGATTTGCTCCGTCACGACGGCAGCGGCAAGCTACAAGAAAACAAATACAAATGATGTTTCGTTTTACGGCGGAATGCACGCGCACCAACCGCTGCACCAATCACGACGCCGATAAACGAAACGAACCATGCCGCGCTTTCGGCAATGCGCCATTCCGATGCCGACCGCCATGATACCATTGTACCATGTTGATTTCTTTCTACAAAAAATGACCATCCCCATAAGCGAGAATGGTCATTGCTTTCATTCGTTATTGAAGCTTGCTTTTTGCAAGTTCTGCAAGTTGGGCAAACGCAGCTTGGTCATTTACCGCCAAGTCCGCCAACATTTTGCGGTTTACTTCTACTCCCGCTAATTTCAAACCGTGCATAAAACGGCTGTAGGAAAGACCGTGCATGCGCGCTGCCGCGTTGATGCGCGTAATCCAAAGTTTGCGGAAATCGCGCTTCCGTTGACGGCGATCGCGATATGCATACATTAATGATTTCATTACTTGTTGGTTCGCGACTCTATATAAAGCATGCTTCGATCCAAAGTAACCTTTTGCCAACTTCAGGATTTTTTTGCGACGTCTGCGCGTCACTGTTCCACCTTTAACACGTGGCATATCTATTCCCTCCTATATGTCTCCATTTATTTCAGGTTGTCAAGCAATTGGCGAATGCGTTTGAAATCGCCAGGAGATACGAGCGTTGCTTTGCGAAGTTTGCGTTTTTGTTTTTGCGTTTTGCTTGCAAATAAGTGGCTTGTATAAGCATGACCGCGTTTTAATTTACCTGTACCAGTCTTTTTAAAACGCTTTGCAGCGCCGCGATGAGTTTTCATTTTTGGCATAGGACGTTCCTCCTCATTCGATTATTTGTCGTTTTTCGGTGCCAGTACTAAAAACATGCTCCGTCCGTCCATTTTCGGTGCCGTTTCGACGACGCCGATGTCGGAACATGCTTCGGAAAAACGTTCAAGGACGCGTTGACCAATTTCCTTATGCGTAATCGCCCGTCCTTTAAAGCGGATTGTCGCTTTTACTTTATCGCCTTTTTCAAGGAATTTGCGTGCATTGCGGAGCTTCGTATTGAAGTCGTGCTCCTCGATCGTCGGGCTTAAGCGCACTTCCTTGACGTTGATTACTTTTTGCTTTTTGCGCGCTTCTTTTTCTTTCTTTTGCTGCTCGAAGCGGAATTTGCCGTAGTCCATAATGCGGCATACCGGCGGTTTGGCGTTCGGCGCCACAAGGACTAAGTCAAGATTTAATCTTGCGGCAATTTCAAGCGCCTCTTGGCGAGATTTAATCCCCAATTGTTCGCCATTTGGGTCAATTAAGCGGACTTCGCGTGCACGAATGTTTTCGTTAATAATAAAATCTTTGCTAATAACCAGCCACCTCCAAGGTTTTTTCCGAATTACTTGTTTGTTTCATAGCGCACCCTAACGCATAACAAATCGAACGGTTCAGAAAGAAACGCTATAAGCAGGCGCATTCGCTTTTCTAATAAAAAAGTGTGGATGCATACGACACCCACACTGCTTACGTTCGAAATACGATGTACGAACCGTAACGACCTGTCAACAGCCACGCGGCGTCAACCAGGTGAGAAGCGGGGTGCTTCTGCTTTTGCCACAAACAAGTATTCTATTTACTTTATACAATATATCACCTTGGAAGGTGGCATGTCAAGGCGCTTTTCTTGATCGACAAATAACGTTTTTTATTATAGCGAATACACATTTATTTAGCAATATGAATTTCAAAAAAGACTAAGAAAGAAATTAAGGAAAATATTCCCATGTAAAACTGTCTTTTATCCGCGTATTATTCGTGTGTTCTCTCCTTTAATTTTACTCATACAATTCCAGCCTAAACACTCCTTTACAAATATGCTATAATTAATAGCGTAAAAAATGTTCTGAAATTTCACAAGGACTATGGACAAGAGAGGGACACATGTCATGTCCAATATATATCAACTTATTGCTAGTAAAATACCAAAAATGAGTAAATCTCAAGCAAAAGTGGCAAAGTATATTTTAGAAAACCCGAACTTAGTTCCGTTTTTTACCATAGGAAAGTTAGCCGAAAAAACAGGCGTTAGTGAAGCCACGATTGTCAGATTTGCGAATTTTCTCGGTTATTCTGGTTATCCTGAACTTCAGCAATATATGCAACATTCTGTTCAAAAACAGCTAACTACTGTAGAACGGCTTCAAATGTCTCATCATGTTTATGAACAAGAAAAAGGTGTATATGACATTTTTCAAGATGATATACATAACATAAAATCTACGATGGAGCAATTAGATTTGGACGCTTTTAAACAAGCGGTAGACTCTATACTAAAGGCCAATAGAATTTATATTGTTGCGAATCGAAGCGCGACATCGCTAGGCATATTTCTCCATTATTATTTGCAAATCATTTTAAATAATGTACACATTCTTAAATCGATGGAGACAGAAGTGGAAAAAACATATGATTTAAATGAAAAAGATGTAGTCATTGGAATAAGTTTTTCCAGATATACTAATAGTACTATAAAAATGTTATCATATGGAAAAAAGAAAGGGGCAACAACGATTGCGATCACGGATAATCTGCTTTCTCCTTTAGTTCCTAATGCTGATATAGTGCTAACCGCCTCTAGTCAAATGCCCACTTTTATCGATTCTTTTGTGGCCCCACTTAGTTTGATTAATGCACTTATTACTTTTATAGGGAAAGAAAAAATTAACGATATCCAAATGAAACTGGAAACATTGGAGGATATCTGGGATCACTTTGGGATTTTTTATAAAGAAGAATTATAATAAATCGTTATTCTGAACCTCTGCATGATGGAAAGCGGCAGATTTTAGCGCATCAAAGAGTTTTTCTGCACTTTCGTATCCCCAAGCTCGACACCCACTAGGTAAACAAATCGTTCATCAATCCTTGATGCAATAAGGATTGATGAACGATAATGCCATATCCCATGCGTATATTTATTAAGTAAGTTGAATGTCTAGGATTAGAAGGCTCCCCTTACAACCGCAAACTTGGCAGTGAATTCCTTGTGCTGATACAGTCGCCCTGTTAAAAGATGACTTAAGCATGCCGCTATAGTTCGTTCTACATGTGTTATGTTATTATCCTTATGCATACCTTTGAGTTTTTCCTTTATTTGCAACACCATAAAAAATACTTCACTAATTATTTGGCTTTACTCCATTGTTCCTCTCCATTCATGACCGAATTAACATTCTCTTTTGCATTTGGTAAAAACACACCTTCCCATTTTGCCACTGCTACAGAAGAGAATACATGACCAATAACATTAATCGCTGTTCTTGCCATATCAATAATCCTATCGACTCCTAAAATAAGGGCGACACCTTCAGCTGGTAGGCCAACAGCCGTTCCTGTTGCAAGGAGAATTACCATAGATGAAGAAGGTACTGCTGCAACTCCTTTACTCGTAACAACAAAAAATAATATCATAATTAGTTGCTGAGACCAGCTCATTTCAATTCCAAAAGCTTGCGCAATAAATAAAGCAGCAATACTTAAATACAGTGTTGTACCATCTGAATTTAGGGGCATGCCAGAAGGAATAACGAATGAAGAAATGTACTTTGGAACACCGAATTTCTCTACGCGTTCCATTAATTGAGGAACCACCGTCTCAGTACTGCCTGTTGATGCTCCGATTAACATCAAATCCCAAACCATTTTATAAACATCAGTAATTTTTATTTTTAATAAAAGCGCTGCCAACGGGAATAAAACAAATAAAACGACTGCCAACCCGAAATAAGCTGAACCAATTAATTTCATTAATGGTAACAACAAACTAATACCGTAAGTGCCAATAGTTGCTGACATAAGAGCAAACACACCTATAGGAGCGACCGACATAACCATATTTACAAGCCTAAAGGACGCTTTAGAAATCGTTTCCAAAATTCGAATGACTGGCTTTGCTTCGTCTCCAATGCTTACTAAAGCGATGCCAAACATGACACAAAAGAAAATAACTGCGAGGAGATCGCTTCTGGCAAGTGCATCGACAATATTAGTCGGAATAATATTTAAAATTAATGTTTTGCCATCCATAACAACGGAAGTATTCTCTGAAATAGAGGAAATATCCGCTTTGGGTAAATCTTTTAAGTTTGTCCCGACACCAGGTTTTAATATGTTACCTACAGCTAAACCAATAAATAAAATAATAGTAGTAATTAATTCAAACCAAATGATTGTTTTTAGGCCAACCCGTCCCATTCTCTTTATATCTCCAACCCCAGTAATACCAACTAAAAGAGTAGATACAATAACCGGTAGAACAACCATTTTAATCAAACGAATAAATCCATCACCTAACGGTTTAATAGCAACTCCTGCCTCTGGGAAAAAATAGCCAAAAACTGCCCCCAAGATAGCCGCAATCAGAATAAAGAAGGCAAACCTAGTTTTCAAATGAATCCCTCCAAAATTCTCTATTTTGAAATAAATCTAACATATCAGAATATTTTGTGCAATATTTTTTTCATTATTCAATATATTCTAAAATATAAACAATAATTCTAACCATAAATGACTGTACTACAGGTCATTTTATCTACTAACCCTAAAAAATACTGAAAATTCTTGATAAAGAAATTAATATTTCATATAATTACTTATAAAGAAATAATTTTTTTATCATGGAGGGCAATAAAATGGCTATTCCGGAGAGTGAATTTTTGTTATCTAATTTGACACCAAAATCAGCAGAGTATTATCAAAAAGCATGTGAAATTATCCCAGGAGGAGTAACCGCTAATATTAAATATTTCACGCCACATCCTATCGTGATGGCAAAAGGGAAAGGAAGTAAACTTTATGATCTAGACGGAAATGAATACATTGATTATTTATTATCTTACGGGGCACTTATTCTAGGTCATGGCCACCCTGATGTACTTCATGCAGTTGAGAGCCAAATTAAAGAAGCCGGCACAACTATATTTGGTACACCGCATGAACTAGAAACCATAATGGCACAAACTTTAATTGATTTATATCCTGGAATTGAAATGGTTCGCTATACAAATTCAGGATTAGAAGCAACGCTTTTGGCTATTCGAATTGCTATGGCATACACAGGTAAAAAGAAGTTAGCAAAATTTGAAGGCCATTACCATGGCGGCTATGATCAAGTATTACTTAGTGTTAACCCAAACTTAAATAAAGCCGGAGAACCGCACCAACCTCAGGCGGTCCCTGAATCACCCGGAATTCCAGATTATTATGTTCAAAATACGATCATATTGCCATTTAATGATATAGAAGCAACAGAAAGTATTTTGCGTACACACAAAAGCGATATAGCAGCAGTTATTCTTGAACCAGTTCAAGGAGGATTCATTCCAGCTGAACCGGCATTTATGAAAAAACTCCGCAAGTTGACTGAAGAACTTGATATTGTGCTTATTTTCGATGAAGTAAAGACAGGTTTCCGAGTATCTCTAGGTGGGGCACAAGAAGTATATGGGGTTAAACCAGATTTAACCGCATTAGGAAAAGTGCTTGGTGGAGGATTTCCAATAGGAGCCGTCGGTGGGAAAAGGGATATCATGATGATTAGTGCACCAAATCGGGGGCGCGATCTTCTGGCTTTTGGAGAAGATAGTGATGTAAAGAAAGATCCTTTGTTTCACAGTGGTACTTACAATGGTCATCCAACCGTCTTGGCTGCAGGTTTAGCCACAATTAAAGCATTAAAACAAGACGGAGTAATGGATTTACTATTTAATAATACGAACATATTGCGACAACAATTAGAAACACTTTATCATTCTTATGGTTTTAAGATGCAAACAATTGGAATGGGAAGTATTTTCAACATAATTTTAACAGATAAGCCAATAAGAAATTACAGAGATATGTTTCACGCAGATATGACATTACGCAAAAAAATAGATTATGAGCTATTAAAGGCTGGTGTTTATATAAAACCGTTAAATCGCTATTCGATGTCTATCGTTCACGATGAAAAAGATATCGAGCGGACAATAGAAGCACACGAAATTGCTTTAAAAAACGCAACTAAATTATAACAATTAATTGACTTTATCAATTGTCAAGCAGAGAACTCAAAATAGTTGATTTTAGCAAACAACTCCTAATTATAAGAAGATCCTTATGCAGTATTACATGTCCAGCGTAAAGAACTATACATAACATAAAAAAATCTAGGGGGATATGGGAAAGGAGCGCTGAATGCATTGAAAAACCCGTGAAGCAAAACTTCACGGGTGTGTTTTTGACTATTTTCGCCGCACTTCTTCCTGTAAGGAAGCAATAAAGCCATCAAGCGCCACTGTTTCGCTTTTTTGTTCGCCGTATTTGCGGACGTTGACGGCGCCTTCTGCCATTTCCCTGTCACCGACGACAAGCATGTAAGGAATTTTTTGGATTTGTGCTTCGCGAATTTTATAACTAATTTTTTCGTCGCGTTCATCGACTTCAACGCGGAATCCTTTCGCTTGCAGCGCTTCTTTTACTTCGTATGCATAGTCGAGATGCGCCTCCGGCGATACCGGAATGACTTTCACTTGCACAGGCGCGAGCCAAGTCGGAAATGCTCCTTTATATTCTTCAATTAAGAAGGCGACGAACCGTTCCATCGTCGAAACGACGCCGCGATGGATGACAACCGGGCGATGCGGTTTGCCGTCTTCGCCGATGTATGTTAAATCGAAGCGTTCCGGCATTAAAAAGTCAAGTTGCACCGTTGACAATGTTTCGTCTTTTCCAAGCGCTGTGCGCACTTGTACGTCCAATTTCGGACCGTAAAACGCCGCTTCTCCTTCCGCTTCGTAATATTCTAACCCCAATTCATCCATCGCTTCACGCAGCATGCTTTGTGCTTTTTCCCACATTTCATCATCATCGTAATATTTTTCTTTATCGTGCGGATCGCGGTAAGAAAGGCGGAACGAATAGTCATTTAAGCCAAAATCTTTGTATACTTCCAAAATTAAGTTCACAACGCGCTTAAATTCGTCTTTAATCTGGTCCGGACGAACAAAGATATGGGCATCATTCAGCGTCATGCCCCGGACGCGCTGCAAGCCGGAAAGCGCTCCGGACATTTCGTAGCGATGCATCGTGCCGAGCTCTGCGATGCGGATCGGCAGCTCGCGGTAGCTATGAATTTTATTTTTATAAATCATCATATGATGCGGACAGTTCATTGGGCGTAGCACAAGCTGCTCATTATCCATTTCCATCGGCGGGAACATGTTATCTTTGTAATGATCCCAGTGTCCAGAAGTTTTATACAACTCGACGCTGCCGAGCACCGGCGTATAGACGTGCTGATAGCCGAGCTCAATTTCCTTATCGACAATATAGCGCTCGATAATGCGGCGAATCGTCGCCCCTTTCGGCAGCCAGAGCGGCAGGCCTTGTCCGATTTTTTGCGAAGTCATAAACAATTCAAGCTCTTTTCCTAATTTGCGATGGTCGCGCTCTTTCGCTTCCTGCAATAAACGCAGGTATTCATCCAAATCTTCTTTTTTAAAGAACGCCGTTCCATAAATGCGCTGCAGCATTTTATTTTTGCTGTCGCCGCGCCAGTATGCTCCTGAGATGTTCAGCAGCTTAAATTCTTTAATTTTCCCTGTCGACGGAACATGGACACCGCGGCAAAGATCAAAAAATTCGCCTTGTTCGTAAATGGAGATCGTTTCTCCTTCCGGGATATCGTTAATTAATTCGAGTTTTAAATTGTCGCCGATTTCCTCATAAAGACGGATCGCTTCCTCGCGGCTTACTTCTTTCCGGACGATTTCCAAGTTTTCTTTCACAATTTTCCGCATTTCTTGTTCAATTTTCGGCAAGTCTTCCGGAGTTAGCGATTCTTCCATATCGATATCGTAATAGAAGCCGTTTTCAATGACCGGACCGACGCCGAGTTTGACGTTTTTATAAAGGCGCTTAATCGCCTGTGCCATTAAATGGGCCGTGCTATGGCGCAAAATGTCAAGCGCTTCCGGCATATCTTGCGTAATGATCGAAATCGCCCCATCTTCCTGAATTGGGGTGCGCAAATCGATCAAACGATCGTTCAGTTTTCCAGCAATCGCTTTTTTCTTTAAACCCGGGCTAATCGATGCAGCGATTTGTTCCGTCGTTGTCCCTTTTGGAAACTCCTTTACCGCTCCGTCAGGAAATGTAATGCGAATCATTTCCGCCATACTCTTTTCCTCCTTTTTTTATGTTGAAAAATAAAAAAACTCCTCCCTCAACAAAGGGACGAGTTTGCTTCGCGGTTCCACCCTTCTTCCCATCGCCGGTAAAAAGGCACACTTCTCCCCAGCGATGGCTCGAATCGAATAACGGCCGTACCGTCGGCAATTACTGGACATGCGTCGTTCACTGCCGCAGCTCCGAGGTGGTAAGTGTATTTCTCGTGTTAGGAAGGTTGCAGCCGATGCCTTCCCTCTCTGGAAACCGTAAAAATACACCCTTGTCCTCATCATCACTTTTATGTATTCTCTATGTACGCTATTATAGAATGAGTGCATGAAAAAATCAAGATCATCTCTCCTGCTTTGCATCAATGGCTCGATATTTTGCAAAAGCGCTTTGTCTATAGAGCCGGATTCGTTCTTGAAATACGTTTTGAATCGTTTGAACCATGCCGTCCTCCTCATGATCGGTATATAAATAAATCATGCTGGGAGCGATAGACACGAGCGGCGCTAATAAAGAAGAATCAATATACATAGGTTGGCTGACGATCAAATTGCGGTCAATGAATTGTTTTAATTCACTCGCTGTAATTTCCCGTAACTTTTCATCAAAAAAAAGAAAAGATGGCGACTTATGGACTAAATGGATGACAGGCAATTTCGGCCGCTTTGCTGCTACGAAATCGCGCAACATTTGTACAAAATTTTGATATTCCTGCTCTAGTTTATATTCGTCAATCGCCAGTTCGACGTAGTGTTGAAGCTGCTCCATATACGATTTAAGGCGAAAGGTGACAAAGGACGAAAAGGAAAAAGAGAGACCGTCTCTTAAAAACTGACTTAGCGCGTTTGCAATCAATGTTTTGCGTGAAACGGAAGGTTGTTTTCCCGTTCGGTAATCATACCTCTCTCCATCCAGAAACGAATGGGCAAGCTGTAAAATTTGCTGCTGCTCTTCTTTATCTTGAAAATAAAACGTATTAGAAATAATCGATAACAATAGCCGGTCTTCGATAAAATGAAGAATCAATGTTGTCATTGCCGGTATCAAATCGCATGAGATCGCTTCATCGGTGTCGCCATATATGTAAATCGTGACGAGGGAATCTCCATTGTATGTTGTTCGAAAGCGCGGATGAGTCGTTTTTTTCTGCCTTTTATTCAGTAAACAAAACAACTTCTCAGCGTCATGTGCCTGTTCAAAATAAATTTCAATCAAACGTCGTTTCCCCCCTTACGAGTGAATGCTTGTTTCTATATATATGGGGGCAAACGATTGTTTAGAATAAAAAATAAAAGGATATTTCCGCTTTTGGAAACATCCTATTCAAGCCGGCGGTTTTTTCCTTTCACTTCGACCGGCTGCGCCAAATAGCGGATCCGCTCCATAATGCGCGCCGCTTTCACTTGTTCTTCTTCCCCGCGCTGCGAATATGTCAAATGGTGCGCTAGTTGCTGCAAATCAAAGTTCGATGTAAAAAATGTCGGCAAGTTTTCGAACATCCGGTATTGCAAAATAGGACCTAATAAATCGTCGCGCACCCAGCTCGACATGGATTCTGCGCCGATATCATCAAGCATCAAAATCGGCACTTTTTTGACATAATCGAGTTTTTCGTTAATCGTTTGGTCTTGCAGCGAACTTTTTAGCTCACGGAAAAACTCCGGCACATACACAATAAGAGACGGCACGTTTTTTTTCGCAAGGGCGTTGGCGATCGCGCCAAGAATATACGTTTTTCCAACGCCAAACGACCCGTATAAATAAAGTCCTTTCATTTTCTTTCCCGGCTCATACTCCGACACAAAGCGATCGGCAAGTTCAATCGCCTTCATTCGCCCCTCATCAGCAAGATCAATATCCGAAAGCGACGCTTGCAAAATCTCGCGGGGAACAAACAAACTTTGAATCAATGACTCCTGCCGCTTTCGCTCATCATATTTTACTTTTGCCGGGCAGCGTTCATACTCCACATCAATGGCTGTTCCTTTGATCACAAGGCGAGGGTGGTATCCTTTTAAAAAATTTTTGCATTGGTCCAAACTTGGGCACTGGCCGCAGTTTTTGCTTTGCTCCATAAACTCATGCAGCTTCATTAAACTGCGGTCCACCATTTCCTTTGTGATTTCCTGTTCATGTTCGCGCAAAAACGCTTGTATTTCTGGGTGTGAAAGAATTCGCCGCTTCATTTGCTCATAGTGCTGCTGAAAGCCTTTCTTGCCAAGCAGTCGATTTAACAGTTGATCGATTCGTTCCATCATTTTCACATCCTATTGTTCGTCGCGATATTTTTTTAATCGTTCTTCTAGCTCCCGCCGTTTTGCCTCAATATTCACGTTTTCATCCTTATCTTGATCATCGTTTTGACTATAATCCATATTGAGCCATTCTGGCAATAATTCTTTTCGCACCGCTTTTCTGCCTGTTCTTTTGCCCTTTTCCTTTTCCTTTGCCCAGCTTTGATATGTTTTTGCTTCTTGTTTTGCCAGCTCCATCGCTTCCTTGACTGTTTTCACATTTTTCCGCGACCAATGGCTGGCGATCTTTTCGACATACGACTTGGTCAACTTCATATCGGTGCGCAACATGACATAATAAATTAACACGTTCACCACACCAGGAAGCAATTGTTGCTGGAACATAATATCTTCAATTAGACGCAAATCGCTCATCGACGGTTCGGCCCCCCCGGATATTTCGATTAACAATTGGCGCGGGGAGATCGTTTCCAGCTGTTTCATCAGTAGTTCCTCTTTCGTTTTCGGCTCGACATTCGTCATCGTACGATATGGAAGCGGCTGCACGCGCGAACTTAAGCTAGGAGGAGAGTCGCCGCGTTCAAACTCATACCACTCATGGACGGCTTTTCGCAATGCATCGATATCAATATGGTCAGACGGATCAATCACGCTCATGACAATTTTTTGCATATCAAGCGGTCCGATGCCGTATAAAAACGCTAATTTTTTTATCGCTTCTTTTACTTTTGGCGTAATCGCCCGCTTTGGTACCATATATTTCGATAAACCGGCAAAAAACAGTTCAAAGTCAAATACATCATCGCTAAGGTCATACGTATTCTCTTTTCTGCCGATATACTCATACCCATCAACAAGCCGTAAATCTTCTTGTGTTTCTTCATTCATCTTCGCAACCATTTGCTCGACATGCACAGACGCAAATACGTCGTGAAACGCGCGAGTAACGGGAACAAATTTTGCTCGGTCAATAGACGGGGTGGAAAAAAATTGTTTCAGTTCCTGAAACTTATGCTTGCCGATACGGTTATAGAGGAAAACGTTAAGCATTCCGTCCGTAAAAAATTGTTCCGGTGTGAGCGGCGGCTGCAATTCATAAATAAATAGTTTCGGTTCTTCTCTATTTACATACGTCTTTAATAGCCCGATGCCTTCCAGTTTCAAACGTTCTTCGTAAATTTCTTTTAAATTGCATTGCATCAGCACCATCAGACTATGATGGGTCGTTTCCTTTTCAGAAAGCAGTTCCAATTCGCTCCATAACGTCATATAAAGGCTTAAGGCCCGATACCCTATTAACGGTTGATAAAGCAGTGTGAGCACTTTTCGGTCAAAGTCATGAAGCACTCCATTGCTCCGTACCGTATAGCGGTCAACAGGGATTAACTCTTTCCAATGATGTTCCATAATTCTCGACCTTCCGCACTAAGTTTTGCCGATGAAAAAAAGGGCTTGTTATCCATTTTGCCAAAAGCCCTTTTTAGCGCTGTTCTTTTTTAATTAACTCTTTTAATTCTTCAATGAAGACGTTTAAATCTTTAAATTGGCGATATACAGAAGCAAAACGGACATAGGCAACCTCATCCACTTTCGACAAACGCTCCATCACCATTTCGCCGATCGTTTCGCTTTTCACTTCCGCCGCTCCTTGATTGCGCAGTTCCCTTTCAATATCTTGCGTAATTTTTTCAAGTTCTTCTAGAGCAACCGGACGTTTCTCGCACGCTTTAATTAAACCGCGTAAAATTTTATCGCGGCTAAATTCTTCGCGCGTTCCTTGTTTTTTCACAACAATCAGCGGCATTTCTTCAACTTTTTCAAACGTTGTAAAGCGATAGTGGCATTGTTCGCATTCCCGTCTGCGGCGAATGGAACGTCCTTCATCCACCGGGCGCGAATCAAGGACCCTTGTACCGTGATGCTGGCATGATGGGCATCTCATATAACCAACTCCGTTTTTATTCTTACCTTTATGATAACGAAACAAATGATAGCGGGCAAGTTGTTTCATTATGCGTTTATTCCAGATCCAATATACGGAAGGTGTTGATCTAATTTGCGATACAAATCGATGATGATATTTCGGCTCTTCCCAAAGTCAAATGGCAAAAACGTTGTTTCTGTCGTCACAGAAAAATCTACCGCGGTTTCCAATGGACGAACAGAGATAACGGTAGCGACAATAAACACTTTTCTCCCCCGGCGGGTCGTCGCGCTGAACTCTCCTCTTTCTTCTGAAATAGATAATAATTCATAGTCTGGCGAAGAAGTGAACAATTCTTTTACCGCCTTGATCACCATAGCGTTTGTCGCTTTATAGTAATGACTCCGCAGCGCTTCGTCCTCATGATTTTCTCTCGTTTCACAATGATTGGTCAGCGCATATTTCCACTTTTTCCAAACGCTCATTATTACTTCCCCTTGTCCACTATGTTTTTATTTATATCAATTATCATATCATCATTTTTTCCATAGATGTATACTAAACAAATATGGAACAAGTAAAAAAAGAGGTGCGCCATTTAGCACCTCTTTTGCTTTCATTCGTTATGATTATAATGCTTGCGCTTTTTTCACTTCAATCGGACGCATGCCACGAGGAAGTTCAATCGTTTCGCGTGTTTGTGCTCCAAGTTTATCGGCGATATAATCCGCCGCGATTGTCGGATCTAAATGTCCGCATGTGTAAACATCGATGCTTGCATAGCCGTGTTCTGGAAACGTATGAATCGTCAAGTGCGATTCCGAGATAATGACAACTCCGCTAACTCCTTGCGGCGCAAACTTGTGGAATGCTACTTCGCGAATTTCCGCTCCAGATTTCAATGCAGCATCAACAAACGTCTTCTCAATAAATTCGATATCGTTCAGCTTATCAAAATCGCATCCCCACAACTCCGAGATAACGTGACGACCCATTGTGTCCATTTAAAATCCCCCTTTTAACAAATTTTCTTAAACAATAAACATGAAACTCTTTTGCAATAATGGCATGTATAACTACCACGGGGGAAAGTTAGTCCTAAGAGGTCCTAACCCTTTAAGTAGTCACATTACCGTTGCCTTTAAGAAGTTCACGAGACATAGTATACTTTGTTTGCGTTTTTTTTGCAACATGCTTTTTAAATTTTTTTAACGCATATTGTTTTCCACGTACAATCTCCAAAAATGGCGATCGCCTTTTTCGCAAAAAAAAGTGCTGGCCGCCCCTGCCAGCACTTTTTTTGCTTAAGCGTTCACACTGATCTTTTCCGTCATCTTGTTTGCCACCATATTTGCCAAGTCTACGACTCGACAAGAATAGCCCCATTCATTATCGTACCATGCCAACACTTTGATTTTCCGCCCTTCCATCACCATCGTCGATAAGCCGTCGATAACCGCCGAGTGCGGATTTGTGTTAAAATCGATCGAAACAAGCGGTTCCATCGTAAAATCAAGAATTCCTTTCAACGGACCGTTTGCTGCGCGAATAAACGCTTCGTTTACTTCTTCTACCGTCACATCCTTTTTTACATCAACGACTAAATCGACTAATGACACGTTCGGAGTCGGAACACGGAGCGCCATTCCGTGCAATTTTCCTTTCAAATGCGGCAGAACAAGCCCCAGCGCTTTTGCCGCTCCAGTCGTCGTCGGAATGATCGATTGCGCGCAAGAACGCGCGCGGCGCAAATCTTTATGCGGATTATCGATATTTTTTTGGTCGTTCGTATATGCATGAACAGTTGTCATTAAACCGTTTTCGATTCCAAACGCTTCATCAATCACCTTCGCAACAGGAGCAAGGCAGTTTGTTGTACAAGAGGCGTTGGAAATAATAAAGTGCCTATCAATGTCAAGCATATGTTCGTTTACGCCAACAACGATCGTTACATCTTCATTTTTCCCCGGCGCTGTCAAAATCACCCGTTTGGCCCCCGCTTCTAGGTGAAGGCTTGCTTTTTCCCGGGAATTAAACTTTCCAGTCGCTTCGATCACAATGTCAATATCAAGCTCTTTCCACGGCAGCTCTTTCGGATCGCGCGAACTAAGCAGCCTGACTTTTTTGCCGTTGACAAGAAAACCATCTTCCACCGGGACGACTTCACCGTCAAATTTGCCATGATTCGAATCATATTTTATTAAATGAGCTAACGTTTCGGATGGATAACTCGCATTCACCGCTACAATATCTAGGTATGGGGAGTAAATTGCTTTGCGGAATATCATTCTTCCGATTCGTCCGAACCCATTAATCGCCACTTTTGCTCTCATTTATGTTCTCCTTTCACCATATATGTTATACTAATTAACCATATTTTACATAAATAGTATATCATATTTTTGCGGCATGTGGAGAAAAAATTCAGCAAAATCATAAAAAAAAGCGCCCTTTTTATAGGGCGTTCCATCTTTTGAAAATTTGCAAAAGCTGTTGTTTTGTTTCTTCGATTGTGCCGTTATTATCAATGACCGCATCTGCTTTTTTCACTTTTTCACGAAGCGGCATTTGCGCCCGAATTCTCGCAAGCGCCTCCTCTTTGGAAAAACCGTTTCGTTTCATCAGACGCTCCAGCTGAACATCATCATCGACGTATACAACGATGATTTTATCCACCAAGTGAGTGAGCTCGCTTTCAAATAAAAGCGGAATGTCTAAAACAACCGTTTGGGCGCCCTTTTGAACGTACGCCTCCTTTTCAGCAAGCATGCGCCGCCGGACAACAGGATGAATGATGGCGTTCAGCTTTTTTCGTTCCTGCTCGTTGTGAAAAACAATCGCTCCCAGTTTCGTTCGGTCAATTTCCCCGTTTTCCTGCAAAATGTCTTGTCCAAACGTCTGAATAATTTGTTTGTATGCTTCCTCTCCCATTTTCACGACATCGCGGGCAATTTGATCGGCGTCAATGACCGGGATGCCAAGCTCGCGAATCATCTTTGTCACCGTGCTTTTTCCGCTCGCGATGCCGCCCGTTAACCCAATCGTAAGTGCCATATCGTCCTCTCCCTATATTGTTTAATGCTGGCAAAATGCACAATAATGCGTTCCCCGGCCGGCAACAACCGTTTTTTGAATCAAATTGCCGCAGCGCTTGCACGGTTCTCCTTTGCGTCCGTACACGAATAATTGCAGTTGAAACATCCCGATTTCTCCTTGCGTGTTGACATATGACCTTACCGTGCTTCCTCCTTTTTCGACCGCTTCTTGCAATGTTGCTATCATTTCCCGATGTAAACATGTCGCTTCCTCATCCGTTAATGACGACGCGACGCGTTCCGGATGGATTCCAGCACGAAACAGCGCTTCATCGACATAAATGTTGCCGAACCCAACAACAACTGTTTGATCAAGAAGCGCCGCTTTGATCGTGCGGTTCGTTTTTCGTAGCCGCTCTGCAAGAAAATTTGCCGTAAATTCTTCAGAAAAAGGTTCTGGACCTAACTGTGACAAAGGAAGCCGGGAATCTTCTTCTCCTTTTGGATAAAGATGCATCGTTCCAAATTTTCTTACGTCACGATAACGAAGTTCCGTGCCGTCCGTAAATTGAAAAATCACGTGCGTATGCGGCTCTACGGCATCTTCCTTTTTTAAAACCGCATAACGTCCTTCCATGCGCAAATGGGAAATAAGTACATGGTCATCCAAAATAAATTTTAAAAATTTTCCCCGTCTATGAATATCATGAATCGTTTGCCCTTTTATCGTTTCCATAAATTCGCTAACATCTGCTGGATGTTTAATGATTTTCGGCCAAAACACTTGAACATCGGCAATGGTTTTGCCAGCGGCCAACGGAATGAGAGTGCGGCGAATGGTTTCGACTTCCGGCAGTTCTGGCATACAAAATCCCCTTTCTTTACTTTGCGTCATACCATGTTGGCCCAAAATGATAATCAACTTTAAGCGGCACCCGCAGTTGCACCGCGTTTTCCATGACTTCCGGTACAATTTGTTGCAATCGTTCTATTTCTTCTTTCGGCGCTTCCAAAATGAGCTCGTCATGCACCTGCAGTAACATGCGCGCTTTCATGTTTTCTTGTTTCAGCCGATTCGATAAATCGATCATCGCTTTTTTAATAATGTCGGCGGCGCTCCCTTGAATCGGCGTATTCATCGCCGTTCGTTCCGCAAAGCTGCGCAAATTGAAGTTTCGGCTTGTAATATCCGGCAAATAACGGCGGCGATGCAAAATCGTAGTCACATAGCCTTTTTGTTTCGCCTCTTGGACGATATCCTTCATATATTGCTTTACCCCTGGGAAAATCTCGAAATATCGCTTAATAAATTCAGCCGCCTCTTTTCTTGTAATGTTTAAGTTTTGCGATAATCCGTAATCGCTAATGCCGTAAACGATGCCGAAGTTTACCGCTTTTGCCTGCCGACGCATGTTCGGCGTCACTTCATCTTCGTTCACATGAAAAATATCCATCGCCGTTTTCGTATGAATATCCAAATCGTGGCGAAACGCGGCAATCAAATTTTCATCATTGGCGATATGGGCAAGTACACGCAGTTCGATTTGCGAATAGTCCGCGGAAAAAATGACCCAATCCGGCTCTGATGGAACGAACGCCTGGCGGATTTTTCTCCCTTCTTCTAAACGAATCGGGATGTTTTGCAGATTTGGTTCCGTAGAGCTTAACCGCCCTGTCTGGGTAAGCGCCTGGTTAAAAATCGTGTGCACTTTGTTCGTGTCGCGGTGCACGACTTTTAATAGCCCTTCGATATACGTTGATTGCAATTTCCCTAATTGGCGGTAATGCAAAATTTTCTCGACAATTTCGTGTTGTGGCGCAAGCTTTTCTAGCACTTCCGCCGATGTCGAATAGCCTGTTTTCGTTTTTTTCAACACAGGCAGTTGCAGCTTTTCAAATAAAATGACGCCTAACTGTTTCGGCGAATTAATATTGAACTCTTGGCCAGCTAAGCGGTAAATTTCTTGCTCTACTTCTTTTAGCTGTTCTGTCAATTCTTCCCCCATTTCTTTTAGCCGCTCGACATCGACTTTCACACCGGCAAACTCCATCTCCGCAAGAATGGCGGAAAGCGGCAGTTCCAAATCCGTGAATAAAGAATATTGCTCATTTTTCTGCAAATCGTGAATAAAATCTTGTTCCAACTCGCGTATCGCCGCCGCTTTACGCACGAGATGTTCTGCTAAAATTTGTTCATCCGGTATTTTTTGTTTCGCGCCTTTTCCGTACACTGCTTCATCCGACTGGACGCCCGTATATTGCTTCGTTTTCGCGATGGAAGCGACATCTTCTGTCGATTGGGATGGATTTAACAAATATGAAGCGATTAATAAATCAAAATGAATGCCGCGCAGATGCACTCCTTGCCATTTTAAAGAAACGATTGCCCGCTTGCCGTCAAAAACGCTTTTTTTCTTTGATTCATCTTCAAGCCATGTTGTAAACAAAGAAGACGACAGCGCCGTATCTGTCCGAATAAAAAAGTTTCCATGCTCATTTGCGATCGCAAAGCCTAAAATCGGCGCTTTATGATAGTTGGATTCCAACACTTCGACAACGAGGGCCGCCTCGTCGGACAAAATTGCTTCCGTCACCTCGTCGACAATCTTATAACCGATTTCCGGCAAGGCAACCGCTGTTGTTTCCTCTTCTTGCGGCGCCATTTTGTCAAGAAGCGAGTTAAAACTGAGCTCCTTAAATAAAGCAATCACTTTGTCCACATCATATCCGCGATATTCTATATCTTCTAACGAAAGATCAATCGGGGCGTCGCGCAAAATGGTCGCCAGCTGTTTGCTCATAAGGGCAAGGTCGCGGTGTTTCTCCAAATTTTCTTTCAGTTTATTCCCGCTTATTTGCTCGATCGAGTCTAATATATTTTCAATCGTGCCAAACTCTTTTAGCAACTTTAATGCCGTTTTTTCGCCAATTCCCGGCACGCCCGGAATATTATCGGATTTGTCTCCCATCAGTCCTTTTAAATCGATAATTTGTTGTGGCGTCAATCCGTATTTCTCCCGCACCGTCTCCGGAGTATACGACTCGACATCGGTAATGCCCTTTTTCGTAATGTCTACGGTTACATGATCAGAGGCAAGCTGCGTTAAATCGCGGTCTCCGGAGATAACTTTTACTTCAAATCCTTCATTCTCTGCTTTTGTGCACAGAGTGCCGATAATATCGTCCGCTTCGTAATTTTCCAACTCGTAAAAACGAATTTGGTACGCATTTAGCAATTCCCGCAATAACGGAAACTGCTCGGATAATTCCGGAGGCGTCTTTTGCCGTCCTCCTTTATATTCTTCAAACGTCTTATGGCGAAATGTTGTTTTCCCGGCATCAAAAGCGACGAGCATATGCGTCGGCTTTTCTTCTTCTAAAATTTTCATTAGCATCATCGTAAATCCATACACCGCATTCGTATGAATCCCTTTATCGTTATGTAAAAGCGGCAGCGCAAAAAAAGCGCGGTATGCGACGCTGTTTCCATCAATGAGTACAAGTTTCCTTTTCAACACATTCCCTCCTCTAACACTGTTGCTCTTATTGTAACATGATTTGCTGCACAAATAAAAAAGGACGAGAACGTTTTTTCGTCCTCGCTGTCTTTCCGCTTAATCACGCCGCGCTTGTTTCGGAAAATGCACCGTAAATGTCGTCCCTTTTCCGACTGCGCTTTTTACCGTAATATGGCCATGATGCGCTTCCACTAAATGTTTGACAATGGCCAATCCTAAACCAGTCCCGCCGGAATGGCGGCTTCTTGCTTTATCGACACGGTAAAACCGCTCAAAAATGCGGGGAATCTCCGCTTCCTCGATGCCGATCCCTGTATCTTTTACATGGACGAGAGTTTCTTCCTCTTGCTCTTCCGCAATGACTTCGACTCGTCCGCCTTTTGGTGTATACGTTAAAGCGTTTGTGATTAAATTGATAAAAATTTGTTTGATGCGGTTCGCATCTCCTTCCATATATATCGATTTTGCCGCATGCATGCGAAAATCGATGCCTTTTTCTTCCGCCTTCCGTTGAAACATGACGGCAATTTCCTGAAGAAGATGCGTCAGATCTACCGTTTCCACATGGAGTTGAAACTCTTGCTGTTCAATTTTCGATAAATCAAGCAAATCTTGCACTAACGTCTGCAATCGCTCGCTTTCTTTCCAAATAATCGACAGAAAGTGCTCCAGCGTCCGTTCATCTTTCATTGCACCATCAAGCAGCGTTTCAGCAAACCCTTTAATCGATGTAATCGGCGTTTTTAATTCATGCGATACGTTCGCGACAAAATCTTTGCGCATTTGTTCTAGTTTTTTTAGCTCGGTAATATCATGAAAAACAAGAACGATCCCTTTCCATTCGTCGTTCGTTCCAATAATCGGAGCCCCGTATACTTCAAAATGCCTTCGCTCGATTCCTATCGTCAGCAACATTTGTTTGCGAACTTTTGTTTCTTTCATAAAAATTTCATTGACGAGCTGAATGATTTCTTTATGCGCAAACGCTTCTGTATACGCTCTGTATAAATAATCGACTGGGCGAACATGGAAAATTTCTTTAAAAGCGCGATTAATCAAGTTAATATAACCGCGGCCGTCGATGAGAATGAGCCCACTCCCCACGTTTTCAATCAGCGTATGCAAACGGTCTGTCTGCATTTCCTGCGCCTTGCTGATCTCTTGCAAATTGCGGGCGAGCCGATTAATAGAATGAACGAGCATTCCCGTTTCATTATCTTTCGCATTCGGAACTCTCGCTTCATAGTTTCCTTTTGCCAATTCAAACGCCACTTTCGTCGCCGCTTCAATCGGTTTCATATATTGATCGGCAATTTTTAGTCCCAACAAAACAATAACAATGAGCGCCGTGCCTAAGCTGCTAATCAATACCCCCCAAATTTGCTGGGTCACTTTTTTTAACGAATTGGTTGGTGAGCTTAAAACGACATACCCTGCGTTTTGGCCGCCTTTAGAAAATGAAACGATATAATAATATACATCATTTGCTTTTTCAATGATGGAAAACTGATTTAATTGATTTTTATGCAAAATATCCCGAATAATCCGCTCATGATCTTCATCGCTAATATGAGCAACATGTCCGGTATCAAACAGCGTTTTTTCATTGCTGTCCAGTACGGTAATGCGCGACGACAACGCTTCGCTCATTTCCTGCAAATCTGGTCGAATGTGATCGAGAGATTCGTTTTTTAATAAAATGGCAACCGTTTTTGCTTCTTTTTCCATCCGCTTATTCATTGTTTCCACATAAAAGTCCTTAAATAATTGTCCAAGCAATATGCCGAGGCAAATTAAAACAGTGACAATTAACGTCACAAGTCCAAATAATAGCCGCGACCGGAAGCTAGTCATTCCGTTTCGGCTCCTCCAGCTTATATCCAAGCCCTCGTATCGTTTTAATATACAAAGGTTTCTTTGTGTTCTGCTCAATTTTTTCACGCAAATGGCTGATGTGAACGTCAACAATGCGGGTATCTCCAGCAAAATCATAATTCCATACTGCGCTTAGCAGCTGATCTCTCGTTAACACCCGGCCCTTATGTTTCGCTAGATAAAGAAGCAGTTCAAATTCTTTTGGCGTCAGCTCAAGCCGCTCCCCGCAAAAATACGCTTCATATTGATCAGGGAAAATTTTTAAATCGCCGATGACAATTTTATCTATTATTTCCGTCTCTCCGTTAGAAAACTGCGTGCGCCGTAAAATCGCTTTTACCCGCGCTACTACTTCGCGAGGGCTAAACGGCTTCGTCATATAATCATCCGCACCAAGCTCGAGTCCAAGCACTTTATCAAATTCATCATCTTTCGCCGTCAACATTAAAATCGGTGTCATTACTTTCTGCTGACGCAATTGTTTGCATACTTCTACTCCATCGAGCTTTGGTAGCATCAAATCAAGAATAATAAACTCCGGCCGTTCGGTCGCCACCTTTTCTATCGCTTCCTCTCCGTCGTTTGCTGTTACCACCGTAAATCCCGCTTGTTCCAAATTGTATGTTAAAAGCGTGACAATCGATTGTTCATCATCAACGACTAATACTTTTTTGCTCATATGCGCCTCCGCCATTCACAAAATATATTACCTATTTTTTATCATACCACAAACATACAAAAAAACGCCTCACAAATAAGGCGTTTTTTCATTTTAAAAATTTTCTAATACGCGGCTATCTAGCGCTGACGGCGCATATGGCGGACAAACAGATAAAGTTTCTTCCAACACTTTTTCCTTTTTCCCGCGCGACGCTTCGACAACGATCGTAATAATATGGCATTCTTCGTCTACTTCCATTACTTCAAACAAAAATTGCAATGGCTCGTAGTGGTAAACTGGCTTCAAAAATGAATTTTTTGCTCTGTAATATAGCTTCCCGGCTCTCGCAAATATTTGGAGATGGCAGGCGTGATCATGCCCGTCAGCATCACTGCAGGAATGATCGGCTTTTTAAGTGGCGTCTGGGAAGCGCAATCGTTCTGAATATATAACGGATTGACTCACCGGTTAACGCGAGATAAAGCAGCAAATCTTTGCCTTCCATTCTGGCATTTATCACCGGCTTTTCCCTGACCGTCATTTCCAATATATTTCTCCCTAAGTTTGCGTTTTGTTAACGCTCCTTTTAGAAAGCGCTCTCATGTTCTATGTAACAAAAATTCGGGATAGCTCCCGAATTTTTGCCTTTGTTATTATTCTAATACTTTCATCACGTTTTTGACAGATTCGACCGATTTGGCAAGCGCCGCTTTTTCTTCTTCAGTAAGCTCTAGTTCGATAACTTTTTCGATACCATTGCCGCCTAAAATCGTCGGCACACCTAAATAAATGCCTTCATAGCCGTATTCTCCCTCAAGATAAGCGATCGCTGGAAGAATGCGGCGCTGATCTTTCACAATCGCTTCTACCATTTCCGCAAGCGAAGCAGCAGGAGCATAATAAGCGCTTCCGTTGCCCAGCAAGTTCACAATTTCGCCGCCGCCTTTGCGAGTGCGCTCGACAATCGCGTCTAGACGGTCTTTCGGAATTAATTTTTCAAGCGGAATGCCGCCTGCGTAAGAGTAACGGACGAGCGGCACCATATCATCGCCATGACCGCCTAACACAAAACCAGTCACATCTTTCACGGAAATATTCAATTCTTGCGCAACAAACGTGCGGAAACGAGCCGTATCTAATACGCCGGATTGGCCGATCACACGGTTTTTCGGGAATCCGGATTCTTTAAATACCGTATATGTCATCGCATCAACTGGGTTTGTCAATACGATAATATAGCAGTTCGGCGAATATTTAACGACTTCTTTCGTCACTTGTTTCATAATTTTTTGGTTTGTTGTGACAAGATCGTCACGGCTCATGCCTGGTTTGCGCGCAATTCCCGCTGTAATAATGACAATATCGGAATCGGCAGTATCGGCATAATCGGAAGTGCCGATAATGTTCGCATCAAAACCGAGCACTGGGCTTGATTCCAGCATGTCCAACGCTTTTCCCTTTGTCGGGTTTTCCAATTGCGGAATATCGACAAGGACGATATCTCCCAATTCTTTTTGCGCTAAAATAAACGCGGTTGTTGCACCTGTAAACCCTGCACCAATCACGGAAATTTTTTTGCGTTTCAATTGATTCTCCCATCCTCTCTTCGTTTTATTCCATATTGCGAATGATTGCGTCAGCGAATTCCGAGCATTTCACTTCTGTAGCGCCTTCCATGAGGCGGGCAAAATCGTATGTGACGATTTTTGCAGCAATCGTTTTTTCCAATGCATCGACAATGAGCTTCGCCGCCTCGTTCCAGCCGAGATGTTCAAACATCATCACACCGGACAAAATGACAGACGACGGGTTCACTTTGTCTAATCCAGCATATTTCGGAGCCGTTCCGTGAGTAGCTTCAAAAATCGCATGCCCTGTTTCGTAGTTAATGTTCGCTCCCGGCGCGATGCCAATGCCGCCGACTTGCGCTGCTAACGCGTCAGAAATGTAATCGCCGTTTAAGTTCATCGTCGCTACAACATCAAACTCACGCGGACGTGTCAAAATTTGTTGTAAGAAAATATCGGCAATGACGTCTTTGATGATAATTTTTCCGGATTCTTCCGCTTCTGCTAGTGCCTTATTCGCCGCTTCTTTTCCTTCTGTTTCGACAATTCGGTCATATTGCGCCCATGTAAATACTTTATCGCCAAATTCTTCCTCTGCTAACTCATAACCCCAATTTTTAAATGCGCCCTCCGTAAATTTCATAATATTTCCTTTGTGAACAAGCGTAACCGATTTCCGGCCATGTTCAATCGCGTAGTTAATTGCGGCGCGCACCAGCCGCTTCGATCCTTGCTCGGAAATTGGTTTAATGCCGATACCGGACGTTTCCGGGAAGCGGATTTTGCGAACACCCATTTCATTCTGCAAGAAATCAATCACTTTTTTCACTTCCGGTGTTCCTTTTGCGTACTCGATTCCTGCATAAATATCTTCCGTATTTTCACGGAAAATGACCATGTCCGTATCTTCAGGGCGTTTTACCGGAGAAGGAACGCCTTTAAAATAGCGGACAGGGCGCAAGCAAACGAATAAATCCAATTCTTGGCGCAGCGCTACGTTCAACGAACGAATGCCGCCGCCGACCGGAGTCGTTAATGGACCTTTAATAGCAATTATGTATTCACGAATAACATCAAGCGTTTCTTGTGGAAGCCACTCACCGGTTTGCTTGTACGCTTTTTCACCTGCGAGAACTTCTTTCCAAACAATTTTCTTTTCGCCTTTATACGCCTTTTCTACCGCGGCTTCTAACACGCGGGATGCCGCCGCCCAAATGTCCGGTCCTGTCCCGTCCCCTTCAATAAATGGAATAATCGGATTGTTTGGTACGTTTAGCACACCATTTGTTACTGTAATTTTTTCCCCTTGCGTCACCATAACAACCTCCAATATATTTTTGTTTGAAAGGTGAGAATAGAACTATCTTCTCACCTTTTATAAACTAATTAACCACGTTGTTCAATCGGAACATATGTCCGCTTCGTCGGGCCTGTATATTCTGCGCGCGGACGGATGAGACGATTGTTATCGTATTGTTCCAAAATATGCGCAAGCCATCCAGACATGCGGCTTACGGCAAAAATCGGCGTAAATAAGTCATGGTCAATTCCTAAACAGTGATAAACAGACGCCGAGTAAAAATCAACATTTGGCGGCAACGATTTTTCAGAAGTGACAATCTCTTCAATTTTCGCCGACATTTCATACCAGTGTGGTTCGCCAACAAGTTTTGTTAATTTCTCTGACATTTTTCTCAAATGCTTCGCGCGTGGATCCCCTTTGCGGTAAACGCGATGGCCAAATCCCATAATTTTTTCTTTGTTTTCTAATTTTTCGCGGATATACGGTTCGACGTTATCAATCGTTCCAATTTCTTTCAACATTTTCATTACTGCTTCATTCGCGCCGCCGTGAAGCGGTCCTTTCAGCGCCCCAATCGCCGCTGTTATGCCAGAGTAAACGTCCGACAATGTCGCTACACAGACGCGCGCAGTAAATGTCGACGCGTTCAATTCATGGTCTGCATGTAAGACGAGCGCTTTGTTGAACGCTTCCACCGCCGTTTCATTCGGCTCTTCGCCCGTTAACATATAGAGGAAATTCGCCGCGAATCCTAGATCTTTTCTTGGCTCGACAGGATCCAATCCCTTTCGCACGCGGGCGAAAGCGGTAACGACCGTCGGAATTTTCGCTTGCAAGCGAATCGCTTTACGATAGTTTGCTTCTTTTGTCATGACATCCGCTTCTTCATCGTAAAGCCCTAACATAGAAATCGCTGTCCGCAACGCTGCCATCGGATGGACTTTATCGATTGGATACATTTTAAAATGTTCAATAATTTCTTTCGGAATTGTCGCATTTTCCGCCAATTGTTGCTTTAATTCTTCCAACTGCTGTTTTGTCGGAAGCTCACGGTGCCAAAGCAAATACACAACCTCTTCGAACGTAGCGTTCTCTGCTAAATCATCGATACTATAGCCTACGTACGTTAGCGTGTCATCAATAATCGAACTGATGCTTGATGTAGTTGCGACAACCCCTTCTAGACCGCGTGTTACTGTCATCATGATCTCTCCTTTTCTTTAAAATTCCCCTTCTCCCAATTGCCTTGGTAAAATATGAGAGCGAGCGCTTGCTCGAAATGAAGATAAAAGAATCACACGTAAAAGTAAGTAAAAAGGCAGAAAGTGCTTACATTTTATATTATTAATAATTTTATGTCGCCGCCTTTTACTAGAATAGAATGTGACAAAAGGATAGCGGTAAAGCGCCCATGTCTATATTATAAACAATTATCTGACTTTTGTGAATCAGAAACCACTTATTCTTTGTATTACACAAAAATAACTTAAAAATAGGATATCTAAAAATATTCTATCACTTTCATAACCATATAAGCAATTCCCGCGCCGATAAGCGGTCCAACGGCAACGCCGTGAAAAAACGACACGGCAATGATCGTTCCAAATACGAGAGCAGCCGTCATATGCGGATCTGTCGACAATAATGTGATCCCGCCTTTGGCAACCAACGCGACAAAAATTCCCGATAACAGCGCAATCCACGCTGAAAAAGACTGCAATGAAGCAACTAATTCCTTAAATCCAATCTCTCCCGTAGCAATCGGCGCCAATACGGCGATCGTAATGATCGTAACCCCCCAATGAATTCCTTTTTCGTGAATCACAGGTAGCCATTTTCCTTCCAATCCGATCATTTTGATGATCAATAAAACAGCAACCGCAATCATTAATGATTGATTTTTGGCAATCAATCCAATAATAAATAAAATCAGCAAAAACAATATTGGTCCATTCACGAGATTGCTCTTCCTTTCTTTAATTTTAATGTGCCATGCTTGAAACTTTTCTCTTTGCACATACGTAATGAAACCTGTAATATATAACTATGGAAAAATTATGGGGGTGAAACATTGTCCCGTCATCACTTATATAGCTTTTTGCGCTTTTTGTTGGTGATCGCTATCGTCGTTTTCGGCGCAATCGCTCTTTATTATGTATCAACGGTTACATACCCGTTTATTATTGCGTTTTTTATTGCATTCCTTATCAATCCGCTCGTCAATTTTCTCGAAATGAAAGTAAAAATGCCAAGATGGTTGGCGGTGGTCGTGACATTAATTGTATTATTCGCACTGGTAGCTGGTCTAGTTACTTTGCTGATTGCGGAAATTGTTTCTGGAACGCAATATTTGGCAAATGTCGTGCCAGAAAAATTCCAAAAATTAGTTACGTATATTGAAACGTTTTTCGCTCAGCAAATCATCCCGCTTTATCATGACTTGGCTGTCCTATTTAAAAATCTAGATGCCAGCCAGCAAGATACCATTATGAACAATATCCAAGCAGTAGGTACACAAATCGCAACGACGGTCGGACAATTTATCCAGCACGTGCTGCAAAATATTCCTCAGCTGCTCGCTTGGCTCCCGAATGTGGCTACCGTCTTTATTTTTTCGCTGTTGGCCACATTTTTCATTAGCAAAGACTGGTATCGTCTTACCGGAATGGTCCAAAAAATTTTGCCGGCAAAAGCGCACAAGAGCGGAAAAACGGTATTTCTCGATTTAAAAAAGGCGCTATTTGGCTTTATTAAAGCGCAAGCCACACTTATTTCCATCACCACGGTCATTGTATTGATCGGATTGCTAATTCTCGGCGTCGACTACGCCATTACTATTGCCCTTATTATTGGGCTTGTCGATATTTTACCATACTTAGGAACGGGAATCGTCTTTGTTCCTTGGATTATTTACGCGGCGGCAAGCGGCGATGTACCGTTTGCCATCGGGTTAGGCGTGCTTTATATTATCGTGCTCGTTCAGCGGCAAATCATGGAGCCGAAAGTATTATCGTCATCGATCGGACTCGATCCACTCGCTACGTTGGTGGCGTTATTTGTTGGATTTAAATTAATCGGTTTTCTCGGGTTAATCGTTGGGCCCGTTACGCTTGTCATCATCCGCACGCTGCACAGCGCCAACGTATTTCGCGATATTTGGAATTTTATTATTGGAAAGCCGGCATCATAAAAATATGCAAAGAGCCTTTCAGCGCAGGAAAGGCTCTTTTTTATCTATAAAAGAAAAACGTTTTTGTATCAAAAAGCGACTTTAACCAACGCGCGATATACGGCTTAACAATAGATCGGGTAGCAGGAAGAAGAAGAAAAACGCCAACCACATCTGTCAAAAAACCTGGCGTTAATAAAAGCACGCCGCCGATAAACACACAAATTCCGTCGAGTATCGCTCCGCTCGGAAGGCGTCCATAGAAAAGCTCTCGTTTTGTTTCTTCAATGACAGCCAGTCCCTGCCGCTTCGCGAGCCACACCCCCATTATCCCGGTAAGCACGATAAGCGCAACCGTCGACCATACACCAATCAGTTTGCCGGAGAGAATAAACAAAGCGATTTCCAAGGCGGGAATAACGATCAACATTCCGATAAACCATTTCATCTTTTTTCTCCCTTTCGGAAAAAGAATAAAAACAGAGAATTTCTCTCTGTTTTTATTATACCTTATAACACGCTTGCGTGCCCTTGATAAACAGCGCCAAATCCGGCATCAACCGTAATCTCCTGCCCGTCTTTTAAAATCGATGTCGCGTTTTCTACACCGACAATAACAGGAATGCCGAGGCTTAAACCAACGACTGCGGCGTGGCTCGTTAATCCGCCTTCCTCGGTAATAATCGCCGCCGCTTTTTCCAGCGCTTCCATCATGTCGGCATCCGTGCCGTACGTTACTAAAATTCCGCCTTCTACCATTTTGTTGATAGCCTCTTCCGCCGTTTTCGCAATAACCGCCTTTCCGAACGCAGACTTACGACCGATTCCTTGCCCTTTCGCGATAATATCCCCGATCACATGCACTTTCATCAAGTTCGTCGACCCCGTTTCTCCAACTGGAACTCCCGCAGTAATGACGACTAAATCACCATGTTTTACTACTCCTGATTTTATCGCCGCTTCCACGGCAATATCAAGCATTTCATCGGTCGTGTTCACTTGTGGAGCAACTTGTGAATACACTCCCCATATGAGCGCCAATTTGCGCGATACAGATTCGTCGGAAGTAACCGCTACAATCGGTGCCTTCGGACGATATTTTGACACCATTCCTGCCGTTTTTCCGCTCACCGTCGGCGTTACGATAGCAGCCACATCTAGATTTAACGCCGTATGCGCAACAGACTGGCCAATTGCATCGGTAATCGTCGTCGCGCTTTCTTTTGTCCGTTGTGCTAATATTTCTCGGTATTGTAGCGCTTGTTCTGTGCGCAAAGCAATTTGGTGCATGGTTTTTACCGCTTCTACTGGATAGTGCCCTGCCGCTGTTTCTCCAGATAACATCACCGCATCTGTTCCATCAAAAATCGCATTCGCGACATCGCTTGCCTCCGCCCGCGTCGGTCTCGGGTTGCGCTGCATCGAATCTAGCATTTGTGTAGCCGTGATAACCGGTTTGCCAAGCATATTGCATTTTTTAATCAGCGCTTTTTGGATAAGCGGCACTTCTTCTGCTGGAATTTCCACACCAAGATCGCCGCGCGCCACCATAAGCCCATCAGCGACTTCTAAAATTTCATCAATATTATCAACGCCTTCTTGATTTTCGATTTTTGCGATGATTTGAATATGAAGCGCGTTGTTTGCCTCAAGCAGCTCGCGGATTTCCAACACGTCAGAAGCGCGTCGCACAAACGAAGCAGCGATAAAATCAACACCTTGCTCGATACCAAACAAAATATCTTGGCGGTCTTTATCTGTAATGCCCGGCAAATTGACGCGAACCCCAGGCACGTTAACCCCTTTTTTGTTTTTCAGCACGCCCCCATTTAATACCCTTGTCACGATTTCGCGCGCTTGTTGATCGACCGAAATCACTTCTAATCCGATTAAACCGTCATCGAGAAGAATTTTTGCTCCGGGCGCAACATCATCAACTAGCTTTTCGTACGTAACGGAAATTTTCTCCGGTGTCCCAAGCACTTCTCTCATAGAAATGATAAGCTGTTCTCCTTCTTTTAGCTCAATCGCTCCGTTTTCCATATTATGCGTGCGAATTTCCGGGCCTTTTGTATCTAAAAGAATCGCTACCGTTTTTCCCGTCCGTTTTACCGCTTCGCGAATGTTTTGAATGCGCCGTCCATGTTCCGCATAATCTCCGTGGGAAAAGTTTAAACGCGCCACGTTCATTCCAGCATTGATCAATTCCACAAGCTTGTCCACGCTTTCACTAGCAGGGCCAATCGTACAGACGATTTTCGTTTTCCGCATCATCATGTTTCTTCCTTTCCACCGGGAATATACTAAATAGATAGCTCTTTCGACAGCAAATACATTTTTTGATCAACGGTATGTTTAGTTGCCAACGCTTCCGCAATATCATGGTCGACAAGCTGATTATTTTGGATACCAACGCAACGACCGCCTTTGCCTTCTAACAATAATTCTACTGCCCGAGCACCTAAGCGGCTGGCCAACACGCGGTCAAACGCAGTTGGAGAACCGCCGCGCTGCACATGCCCCAGCACTGTAACGCGCGTTTCAAAACCTGTCGCTTCTTGAATTTTCTTTCCAAACTCGACCCCGCTTCCGACACCTTCAGCAACGATAATAATGCTATGTTTTTTGCCGCGTTCATGCCCGCGTTTTAACCGGGCAATAATATCATCCATATCGTAATCAGCTTCTGGAATTAAAATCGTTTCCGCTCCTCCAGCAAGCCCTGACCATAACGCAATATCCCCAGCATGACGTCCCATTACTTCAATCACATACGTTCGTTCATGCGATGTAGCGGTATCACGAATTTTGTCGATCGCGTCAATCACCGTATTTAACGCCGTGTCAAAACCAATCGTAAAATCCGTTCCAGGAATGTCATTGTCGATCGTTCCTGGCACCCCGACACAAGGGAAACCGTGCTCTGTCAACTTTTTCGCCCCTTGGTAGGAACCGTCTCCGCCGATAACGACTAATCCTTCGATGCCGTGTTTTTTCAATTGCTCAATTCCTTTTAGCTGCCCTTCTTCTGTCTTAAATTCCGGACAGCGCGCCGTATACAGTATCGTTCCCCCGCGATGGATGATGTCGCCGACATCTCCCACTTCCAACTTTCTTATCTTTCCAGCGATCAAACCGGCATATCCGTGGTACACTCCAAATACTTCTATTCCATGGTAAATCGCCTTGCGGACGACAGCTCGGATCGCCGCATTCATACCTGGTGAATCTCCGCCACTTGTTAATACACCTATACGTTTCATGTTGCCACCTCATTCGTTCATTATTTCACAAAACATCAAAAACGTCCGACCTCATACGTCAAAATCCATTAACATTCTATAAAATAACACGAAGCATGAAAGAACACAATAGAGAAGCGGTCAAATTATTTATGAAAAAATGGTTAACAATATAGCAAAGCTGCCTCCAACATGAGACAGCCTCGCTTTTATTTTACCCGAAGCTCGTCGCGTAAAAACGCAAATTGCCCGATTTGTTTAAATTTTTCATATCGTTGTCGAACAAGCGCTTCGCCGTCTAGCTTTAGCAGTTGCGTTAGCGATCGTTTCAACACTTTATCGATTTCCGCTGCCTGTTGGTCTGCATCTCGGTGGGCGCCGCCGCGAACCTCCGGAATAATTTCGTCAATAATGCCAAGTTCTTTTAAATCGTTCGCTGTAATTTTCATCGTTTCCGCCGCACGGCGGGCAAGCGCCGCATCTTTCCACAAAATCGCCGCAGCTCCTTCAGGAGAAATAACGGAATAAGTCGAGTTTTCCAGCATATGAATATGGTTGCCGACACCAAGCGCAAGCGCTCCGCCACTTCCACCTTCCCCGATCACGACGCAAACAATCGGTACGGTAAGTCCGGCCATTTCAAACAAGTTTCTAGCAATCGCCTCGCTTTGCCCGCGCTCTTCCGCCGCTTTTCCCGGATACGCCCCTTTTGTGTCAATAAAGCAAATGATTGGCCGGCGAAATTTTTCAGCTTGTTTCATCAAACGCAGTGCCTTTCGATATCCTTCCGGATGCGGCATTCCAAAATTGCGCCGAATATTTTCTTTTGTATCTTTCCCGCGCTGATGGCCAATGACCGTCACAGGCAGCCCATCATATTTGGCGATTCCTCCGACAATCGCTTCATCATCCCCAAAACAGCGGTCTCCGTGACATTCCAAAAAATTGGTAAACAATCGCTCAATATAATCAAGCGTTGTCGGACGGTTCGGGTGACGCGCAATTTGCACGCGATCCCATGGAGTTAAATTTGCGTATATATCGTTTTCCAGCTTTGCAAGACGCGCTTCTAATTTTTCAATTTCCGAAGAAAGGTCTACGTCCGTGGTTTTCATAAATTCTTTTAATTCGCTAATTTTTTTACGCAGCTCTATAAGCGGCTTTTCAAATTCTAGTTCTGCCACCATCCGTGTTCCCCTCCCCGTTGATGAATGTCGAGTACGGTCGTTAATGTATCTTTCAAATCATGGCGATGAATGACGGCATCAAGCTGACCATGCTTCAATAAAAACTCCGCCGTTTGAAAATCTTCTGGAAGCTCCTCGCGCACCGTTTGTTCAATGACGCGACGGCCCGCAAAGCCAATGAGTGCTCCCGGTTCTGCAAAATTATAGTCCCCTAATGAGGCAAAGCTTGCCGACACTCCGCCTGTCGTCGGATGCGTCATTACCGAAATGATAAGCCCCCCCTCATCGCTAAACAGTTTAAGGGCGGCGCTCGTTTTTGCCATTTGCATTAAACTCAATACCCCTTCCTGCATGCGAGCTCCTCCAGAAGCGGTAAAAATAAGAAACGGCACGTGGCGCTCTCTTGCTTTTTCAATCGCTCGCGTAATTTTTTCCCCTACAACGGACCCCATGCTTCCCATCCGAAACGCCGGATCCATGACAGCGATGACGAGCGGGTATCCGTTTAACGTTCCTTCGCCGGTGATGACCGCTTCGTTTAAGTTCGATTTACGGCGATCTTCTTCCAGCTTTTCCATATATCCTGGAAAGTGCAACGGATTGACTGACACCATATCGGCATCATACTCATGAAAACTTTCTTCGTCTAACAAACTATTAATCCGTTCGCGGGACGGCATTGTATGATGATAACCGCAGCTCATGCAAACCCGTAAATTTTTGATCAGTTCCTTCGTGTACATAATTTTTTTGCACTTTGGACATTTTGTCATAATTCCTTCTGGAACTTCATGTCTCACTTGTTCGGAAGGAATCGATGCATATTTTTTCTTTTTGGTAAACAAGTCTTTCCACATGAGGTGTTTCCTCCTTCGCATTGTCGCTCTACCACTACTACTGTATCGGAAATAAACTGCACTTTTTGTAAAAAAACGTCATCCTTCTTTCGACAATGGACTTTGCCCATTTTCCCATAATTTTATAGCAGCGGCAACGTCCCGCTTCGCAAACGCTTTTAACATTTGTTCATAAAAGTTGCCTGGAAATGAAACGATGCCATTGATCGTTTGGAAAAAGTCATGAAGCACGCGCCAAATTCGTTCCAGTAAATAGTTTTGCGCAGCCGCCGTCACCCATTGGAAAAAAAGCTCGTAATTGATCGTTTTTTGGCGAACCATTTTTTCTAGTTGAGCGAATTCCTGTTCTGTCCACCGCTGGCAGGCAAGCTGCAGACAAAGACGTTCAATAAGCCATTTCGTTTCCGCCAAATCTTCTTTTGCACGTTCATCTTGCAAAATAAACATTCCGAGCAAATCAATAAGCCGATGATTCCCCACTTCTTTGATATACGTCCCTTCCCCACGTCGCGTTTCAATTAAACCGAGGAATTCCAGCGCCCGCAACGCTTCTCTTACAGAAGAACGCCCAACTTGTAGACGCTCTGATAATTCGCGTTCGGAAGGAAGCTTATCGCCAGCGACAAGCCCGTCTTCTTTTATCATCCTGCGAATTTGTTCGAGCGTTTCTATATACACTTTCGCGTCTTTTACTTGTTATCCCTCCCTGCGCACTTTCCTTGTGCATTTTTCGGCGCTACAAAAAGATGCATTTTTTCCTCTGTTTTCCTTCACTGGTCTGACCACCTAATGTTTATACGATATAACAAAATTGAAAAATAGTAAAGAAACGTCATTTTACTACAATATGATCATCGCCGAGCAGCGCTTTCAACGCGGCAATGCACTCATCCGTCAATTCAACATCATACTCTTCCGAAAGCTTCACCATCTTTTGTTCTTGTTCGTAATATAGAAACACAGGAGTGTTTCCGTGATGCTTTTGCAATAACTCTTTTAACGCAAATAATGTTCCAGTGGCGATCTGCTCCGGATCAATTTTTACGTAAAGCGACGCGAACGCGGGAGCCAGCACTTTGCGAATGACGAATTGTGGCTTTCCTGCACGAATCTCTACCTTCCCTTCCAATAATTGCACTTCTCCTTTTTTTAAAACGGAAGCATAACGGCGATATACATCTGGAAACGCGACCGCGTCCATTTCCCCGCTTTCATCGCTAATCGTGAAAAATGACATTTCCTCTCCTTTTTTCGTTCGGGTCTTTCTCTCTTGAACAATATACACTCCGGCTTTAACAGGGCGGTCCGTTTTTTCTCTTATTATGCTCATCACCGGCTGCGCTCCCGCCAAGCGAAACATTTTCCGATGGGCAGATATTGGATGCGGAGAAACATAAACGCCGAGCAGTTCTTTTTCGTACATTAACTTTTCTTCCAGCGGAAAAGCAGGCGCTTCAACATATTTCGGCTTCAGCGATATATCGGAAAATAACCCCTCTTCGACATACGGGCCGACAAGCTGCGCATGCTCTAAAGCGACATCCATGCTCGCCAACAGCGACGCTCGTTCGACGCCAAATTCATCAAAGCAGCCGGACAAAATCAAAGATTCTATCGTTTTTCGGTTGATGCCTTTTCCAAATAAACGGACACAAAAATCAAAAAAGTCGGAGAAAGGCCCTTTTTTTCGCTCTTGTACAATTGCTTTCACCGCCGCTGCCCCAACGTGTTTAACTGCAGCCAAGCTGTAGCGGATCTTTCCGTGCTCGACCGAAAAAGAATAGCGGCTTTGATTAACGGAAGGCGGCAGCAACTCGATCCGCTTTTGCCTTGCTTCATAAATATACAAAGCCACTTTTTCCTCGTCGCCGATCGCGCTCGTTAACAGCGCCGCGTAGAAATAAAGAGGGTAATGTGCTTTCAAATAAGCAAGCTGGTAAGAAAGCATGCTATAAGCGACGGCATGGCTTCGGTTAAATCCGTAGTTGACAAAGCGAACGATCATATCATACAAATCGTTGGCAAACGATTCGTCATAACCTTTTTCCATACATCCCCTTACAAACGCATTCCGCTGTTGATCCAAAATTTCTTTTTTCTTTTTCGCAATCGCCCGCCGCAACAAATCTGCTTTGCCTAGCGAAAATCCCGCGATATTGGCGGCGATTTGCATAATTTGCTCTTGATAAATAAGGACTCCATACGTCGGCGCTAAAATCGGCTCCAAATTTGGATGAAGGTAAGAAGCTTTTTCTTCTCCGTGCTTTCTTCTTATATACGAAGGGATGTAATCGATCGGGCCCGGCCGGTATAGCGCGTTCACCGCCACGATATCCTCGAATTGCGACGGCTTTAGCTGCTTTAGCACACGCTTCATTCCATCGGACTCTAACTGAAAAATCCCGTTTGTGTCTCCCTCGCTTACTAATTCATACGTTTTGCGGTCATGAAGCGGGATCTCCCGCACATCGATCGTTTTGCCCGTTTGCTGCTGAATAAGGCGGCATATATGTTCAAGCAATGTTAACGTGCGCAATCCAAGAAAATCCATCTTTAATAGACCGAGCCGCTCCAACACATCCATCGGATATTGCGTTAAATACAATTCGCCATGCCCTTGTTGCAATGGAACGATTTGCGAAAGCGGCTCGCTGCTAATGATTACACCGGCTGCGTGCGTCGAGGTGTGGCGCGGAAGTCCTTCCACTTTCATTGCCGTGACAACCCATCGTTTCATCAATGCGGAAGACTGAACCGCTTGGCGAAAAGCAGCCGATTGATCATATGCTTCTTGAATCGTGATTCCGGGCTTGTTAGGAACATGCTTTAGGATACTTTCCATCTCTTTCGCATCGATCTGCAGCACTTTTCCAATGTCGCGCAGGGCCGCCTTGGCGCCGAACGTGCCGAACGTAATGATTTGCGCCACATATTGTTGTCCGTACTTATTGGCGACATATTGAATGACTTCTTCGCGCCGTTCATCGGGAAAATCAATATCGATATCCGGCATCGACACACGCTCTGGATTTAAAAACCGCTCGAATAAAAGGCCGTATTGAATCGGATCGACGTTTGTAATGTAAAGCGTGTACGCGACAAGCGATCCTGCCGCCGATCCTCGCCCAGGCCCTGTGATAATCCCTTGTTTTCTGGCGAAATTCATAAAATCCCAAACGATCAAAAAATAGTCACTGAACCCCATTTGCCGAATGACATTCAGTTCATATTCTAGCCGTTCTATGTAGCGGTCAGAAGGGGAAAGCACCCGTTCTCGCAGCCCTTCCATGCAAAGGCGGCGCAAATAATCGTCAGCGCTTTCTTTCGTCGGCACGGGATATTTCGGCAGCTTTAACGAACCAAAATCAATGTCAAGGCGGCATTGTTCAGCGATTTTCCCGCTGTTTTCCACCGCCGCGGGCAAATCGGAAAACCGCTCCTTCATTTCTTCTGGCGATGTTAAATACCGCTCTCCCGCTGTCGCTGTTTCTTTTTCAATCACAGTCCCCTGTTTGATCGCCAATAAACAGCGGTGCACAAACGCGTCTTCTTTTTCGATATATTGAACGTCATTCGTCGCTACAAGCGGTGTATTCGTTTCTTCGCCTAAAACAATCAGTTGCTGTTCATACGGCTCTTTCTCCTTATTTTTCCCACGCTGCACGGAAAGGTAAAAGTTCGCCTCAAAAATTTGCTTATACCGTTCTAATACTTGCTTTGCTTTTGTTATTTCGCCATGAGCGAGCAATATTTCAATTTGCCCGCTTTTTCCCGGGGTTAGCGCAATTAATCCATCGCGATAATGCCATAACCATTTTTCCGGAATTCCTTCGCGTGTTTTCGTTTGAATCGTACTGCTGATTTTCATTAAATGTTGGTAGCCTGTTTCATTTTTTGCTAATAAAACGAGCGGATGTGCCTCTTCTCCTTCAAGCACAACATCCGTGATCATCCCAATAATCGGCTGAATGCCGTAACGTTTACATTCCATGTAAAAGGGAATCGCTCCGTACAATACGTTTTCATCCGTTAATGCTAACGCGGGAAATTGCAAATCTTTCGCCTTTTTAACTAAATCGCTAATTTTCGCTGGGCTTGTTAACAAGCTATAGCAGCTGCGAACGTGAAGGTGAACAAACGACAATGCTCTCCCTCCTTTTCCTTCATTATAGTGGACAAAACTTTTTCGTTGCAAAACATACTCTTTTCTGTTCGTCCATATACATAATAAAAGGAAGGGTGGGACGCGGATGAACGAAAAGATAGCATTTTTGCCCGCATTTATCCAAAGTTATTTTATCGCCGCCGGCGTGTTGCTAGGCGGTGCGATGGTCGGAGCGCTCGGCGCGTTTTTAAGCGGGGAACAGCCGCTTACGGCAATGTATCGATTTGCTGGTGATTTGCGAATTTGGGCTGTCGTCGCCGCCATCGGAGGGACGTTCGATACGTTTTATATGGTGGAGCGGGGCTTCTTTTTTGGGGAAACTCGCGACATTATTAAACAGTTTCTTCTTATTCTTTCCGCGATGGGAGGCGCACAGACAGGGGTTACCATCATTACTTGGCTGACGCAGGAGCATATTTCTTCATGAGAATCCCGCCTTATTACCGCTATCCAATATGGCAGCGTTTTTTTGCCGGAGCCGCGATCGGAGCGCTCATCAGCTGGTTTGTTTTTTTGCATTTATTCGGCGTTTTGCAAGAAAAACAAGTTCGCCAAATCATTGAACTTCAAGACAAAATTGCCGATTTGGAAAACGAAGTTCGCATTTGGCAGGAAGACTACGTAAAATTAAATAAAATGAACAAAAAAAGATTGACAGTTCAAGGGATTTCTATTCACCTTGTCAATGCCGAACAATACAAACTGGACTCTTATACGACGTTTCGCATTGAAGAAAGCGTAAAAGAAGATGTTTCCCATCTTATTGCGAAAGACATCGAAACGGTTTACAACGGCAGGGAATTGCTAAAACGGGCAATTGAAAATAAAACATATACCATTAATGAACAAACATATAAACTAGAAATACATCAGCTCTTTTTGTTTACAACATTATCGATCGAACTGAAGCTAAAGCCCGTTTCTTCGCCGTCATAAAATAAATGTCCCGGACTTTTCCGTACCGGGACATTTCTCGTTTTATCATTGAGAAAGACACGCTGCTTTCAAATCTTCGATGACGCGGTCCGCATCCTCCCATGAATAAATCGAAGCTCCCGCAGCGAGCGGATGCCCGCCGCCACGATATTTTTTCGCTACTTCATTCACAATCGGGCCTTTGGAACGAAGGCGGACGCGAATTTCTTTTTCTTCCTCGATAAAAAATACCCATGCGACAATTCCTTCGATATTGCTAAGCAGGCTCACGAGCTGCGACGCTTCCGAAGCAGTGACGCCATATTGTTCCAGCAGCGATTTCGGCATTTTCACCGCCGCCACACCTTCCGCGGATACCGTAAAGTTTTGCAGCACATACCCGCTTAAATGCGCCACGTTTAACTTTGTATTATACAACCCGTCATATATCTCCGTTAACGAAAATCCGTATTGAATCAGTTCGCTTGCATAACGAAACGTCTTTTCGCTCGTTCTCGGAAAAAGAAAACGGCCCGTATCTCCGACAATGCCCGCGTAAATAAGGCGCGCCGCTGCTTTTGTCATCACAAGCCCTTCCTCTTTTCCCGCCAAATAAAACTCATAAATCATTTCGCTTGTGGAACTTGCGTTTGTGTCGACCCACAAGATGTCTCCATACGGATCTTCGTTTGGATGATGGTCAATTTTAATCAATTTTTTGCCAAGCCGGTAGCGGTCGTCACAAATCCGTTCTTGGTTGGCGGTATCACAAACGATCACAAGCGCGTTGTCATAAGTTTGATCATCAATAACATCCATTCGTCGCAAAAATTGCAACGACTCTTCGTCGTTTCCAACCGTATACACCGTTTTTTCCGGAAAAGATGCCTTCAAAATCTCCGCTAATCCTCCTTGAGAACCGTACGCATCAGGATCTGGGCGGATATGGCGATGAATAATAATCGTATCAAATTGCTGGATCGCTTTTAAAATTTCCAAACATTTCTCTTTCATCTTTCTTCCCCTTTTTTGCGACTGTATTTTCTTTCATTATACGCAAACAAGAAAGGTCATTGCTAGAATTCTTCCTCATTTCTATGTACAATAAGGTAGAAAGAAATGATGGAGGGTTTTATTTTATGCCAACACTTGTAATTTTCATTATATTTTCCTTCTCTTTTTACGTCTATTATAAAATCAAATATTTTCGCTCCCATCGGCCGATGGAACGACGTTGGCTTTCCGCCAAATCAAGCATCGCGCTTGGCTTGTTCGTGTTCTTTTTCGGATTAAATCAGTTTTTCCTCCATTCTTCCGCCGTTACGTATATTGTCGGCACTGTTTTCTTGCTGATTGGTGCCGGAAGCGCATGGGCAGGCTATCGCGCCTATAAATATTATTTGCCTCTCGTTTTGGAAGAAGCGAAACAAACAGCAAAAAACGGGGCGTAAATTGCGTCCCGTTTTTTATACAGCCGCTAGCGGTCGATTAATTGACACATCATCAGGGCTTTTCCGACGACAATGCCTTCGTGATACGCTTCCACATCGACTTTTCCAAATTTCCGTCCCATTTCCAACAGCTTCGCTTTTACTTCGATCGTGCTGTCGATTTGCACTGGTTTAATAAAATAAATCGTAATGTTTTCGATCACTAAATCGCCTCGTTTATATGCACGAAGCGCGCGTGTAGCCGCTTCCGTAACAATCGTCGTAAACACTCCATACGATAGCGTTCCTAAATAATTCGTCATTTGCGGAGTAACCGTGCAGCGAAACATATCTTCTTTTCCATCGCCATCGGCTTCGCGGAACTGGCTTGCAATAATATCATCGATCGTCTCGCCTACTTGCGGCTGGCGTTGAATCATCTGGAGCGCTTTCAATACGTCTTGGCGGCTGATAATTCCTTGAAGGCGATTATGTTCATCAACAACCGGCAAAAGCTCGATGCCTTCCCATACCATAATATGTGAAGCGGAGGCAACCGACGTTTTTCCTTTTACTGTGATCGGGTGTTTTGTCATCGCCTTTTCGATCGGCAATTGCCGGTCAAAGTCGAGCACATCTTTCGCGGTAACGATCCCTTGTACTTTCCACTGCTGATCCACAACTGGAAAACGGCTATGCCTCGTTTCGCGATTGAGCTCATACCAACGTTCAATCGGATCTGTAGCATATAAATATACGGTTTTTTCGAGCGGGATTAAAATATCTTCAACGAGAACGATTTCCTTTTTAATGAGCTGATCGTAAATCGCCCGGTTAATCATCGTTGCCACTGTAAATGTATCATAGCTTGTCGAAATAATCGGGAGCTGCAACTCATCCGCCAATCTTTTCACATGTTCTTCCGTATCGAATCCTCCGGTAATTAACACAGCTGCCCCAGCTTTCAACGCACGTTCATGCGCTTTCGTTCGGTTTCCGACAATCAACAAATCGCCAGCTCCCGTATAGCGCATCATCGCCTCCAGCTTCATCGCACCAATAACGAAGCGGTTCAGCGTTTTATGCAAACCTTCACGACCGCCTAGCACTTGCCCGTCGACAATATTGACAACTTCCGCATACGTCAGCTTTTCGATATTTTCTTTTCGCTTCTTTTCAATGCGGATCGTACCGACACGTTCAATCGTGCTGACATACCCTTTATTTTCCGCATCTTTAATGGCGCGATAAGCTGTCCCCTCGCTTACTCCCATTTCCTTTGCGATTTGCCTTACCGAAATTTTTTCGCCAACCGGTAAACTATTAATGTATTGCAAAATTTGTTCATGCTTTGTCGCCAAATCTCTTCACCCTTTACATGATGTCCTATCTTCATTATACGGGCGAAACAAATCCAATTCAATGAAGCGGCAGACGCACTTGCTGCTAAAAAAGCGCCTCATTCCGAGACGCTTTTTTATTATAATTCTATGCTTTCTCCTGGGTTTAATACACGTCCCACGCCATCAGGGAGCATCGCTACAAATTGCTGCGGATCTTGGGCAATCGCCGGGAACGTATTGTAATGAATCGGAACGACGATTTTCGCACGAAGCCACTCCGCAGCAAGCGCTGCATCTTCCGGTCCCATCGTGAAATTATCCCCGATTGGCAAAAACGCCACATCAATATCGTTGCGCTCACCGATCAGCTTCATATCAGAAAACAATCCCGTATCCCCAGCGTGATAAATCGTTTTGCCTTCCGCAGTGAATAAAATTCCCGCCGGCATGCCTGTATAAATAATTTGCTTGTCTTCCGTTACATAACCTGAACCGTGGAACGCCTGCGTTAATTTGACTTTTCCAAAGTCAAACTGATGCGCTCCGCCGATATGCATCGGATGGACATTCACTCCTTGCCATCCTAAATATGTAGCTAATTCAAAAGGGGCGACAACAAGCGCATTATTTTTTTTAGCAAGCTGCACCGTATCGCCGACATGGTCGGTATGGCCATGCGTAAGCAAAATAGCGTCTGCCTTCACATCTTCGACTTTTAAATCTGTCGTACCATTGCCGGTAATAAACGGATCAATGAAAATCGTTTTTCCATTCGTTTCAATTTTCACAACAGAATGCCCATGATAAGTTACTTTCACGATCATCCTCTCCTTTCATCATTAATTATATTCGCGACGGCTGAAACATTTCCCTTCCCGCTCACTCATAAACATTTACATTTTGCCATATTCCTGCTACTCTCAAAATATAGAAGAAAGGAAGGGTGTCACATGAACAAACGACTTCACTTATTTTCCGAATGGCTTCAAGAACAACATATTTCATTTGCGCTTATTACGTCAAGTCCGAACGTTTTTTATTTAAGCGGATTTTATTGCGATCCGCATGAACGGCTTTTGGCGTTGCTTGTTTTTCCGCACGAAGAGCCGGCATTAATTTGCCCGCAAATGGAAACGGCGCGCGCAAGACAAGCTGGATGGACGTATGAAATCATCGATTATGGAGATGCAGACAACCCGTGGCAGCTGCTTGAACGGCACGTTCGTGCCAAAAACATAAAAATCGATCGAATTGCTGTCGAAAAAAGCCATCTTTCTCTCGAGCGATATGAACAGCTTCAAGCATATTTCCAAGCGCGCTCGTGGCTGAACGCGGAAGAGAAGCTGCGGCAATTGCGGATGATCAAGGAAGAAAAAGAAATCGCCATATTGCGCCAGGCGGCGGAACTTGCGGACTACGCCGTCGAAGTAGGAGTAAACGCAATCGCTGAGGGAAAAACAGAATTAGATATTATCGCAGCGATTGAATACGAAATGAAGAAAAAAGGCGTGCGCGAAATGTCATTTGCCACAATGGTATTAGCCGGGGAAAACACAGCAAACCCTCACGGCGTTCCAGGGCTCACAACCATTCGTAAAGGCGACTTTGTCTTATTTGATTTGGGCGTAATTGTAGACGGTTATTGTTCAGATATTACAAGAACCGTTATATTCAAAAGCGCGACAGAAGAGCAAAAATTGATTTATGATACCGTTTTGCGCGCACAGTTGGCGGCGATTGATGCATGCAAACCAGGCGTGGAAATCGGCAGTGTCGATCGCGCCGCGAGATCGATCATTGAACAAGCCGGATACGGTCCGTATTTCACGCATCGCGTCGGTCACGGTCTAGGCATTGAATTGCACGAATATCCGTCTATGAACGCAGCAAACGCGATGCCGCTAGAACGCGGCATGACGTTCACGATTGAGCCGGGTATTTATGTTCCTTCCGTCGGCGGAGTACGCATTGAAGACGACGTGTTTATCACCGATAACGGTGCAGGGATTTTAACAAAATATCCGAAAGAACTTATCATCGTTTCATGAAACAAAAAAGAGCGGTATTCCCAACTTTGCCAAAATCGCTGCTCTTTTTTGGCGAAAAAGATCACGATGGTTTTCGCCTAAAAGCAATCGTTGTGCCTCGCTTTATGAGCAGCGTATTCAACGCAGCATCCCACTCCGCGTTCTCCCGCCATTCATGCGTTTTGCATGTTTCATTAGCAAATACGCGCAAAAACACCTCACTACACAAAGTGAGGTGTTTTTTTGGAAAATGCGCTCATTATCGGTAACGATGAATAACATTTACCCCCCCTGTCACATCAATGATCGCGCCTGTAATCATATCGGAATCTTCTTCACATAAAAAAGCGATAACGCGAGCAATATCTTCCCCTGTCCCTGAGCGTCCAATCGGGGTGTCAGCGTCTTTTATCGAACGCGAATAGGCAATCGTCGCCTCTTTCATCTCTCCGACGATATTGCCTGGGCAAACCATATTTGCGGTAATGCCATACTCCGCTTCCTCGAGCGCAATTGTTTTCGTTAACGAGACTAAACCGACTTTGGCGGCGCTGAACGCGGACCGATGCAGCCATCCCGGCGCTTCCGCCGCACCTTGAAAACCATATGTAATAATGCGTCCAAACCGTTGTTTTCTCATCACTGGAATCGTTTTTTTCAACAAATGAAATACGGCGCTTAAATTTCCCTCAATCATTTCGTACCATTCGTCTTCTGTGTAATCAGCCAATTTTTTTCGTTCAAAAATGTACGGCCCCGCATTATTGATTAAACAATCGATGCGTCCAAACCGATCGAGCGCCGCATCCACAAGAGCAAATAAATCTTCTTTTTTCGTAACATCACCGCGAACAAATTGCAGCCGTTCATCGAGATGGGCGTATTTTTGTTGCAGTGACCGCACCGCCGCTTCATCGCTTCGGTAATTGACGGTTACGGAATATCCTCTCTCTAGCAACAGTTCTGTTACTTTTCTCCCCAGCCCTTTCGCTCCGGCTGTGATGAGGGCATGTCGCACAACCACTCCTCCTCACCTTAACAACTTTTTGTCTTATCTTTACTTTACTATAAATATATGTCTAAACGCATCCATCTCGCCTTAAAAAATCACCATGGCGAATAAACACCATGAGGCACCAAACAACTTACTCACCAACTTCGCGTTCCGGATGATAACGAGGTTCATCGCGAGCAACAATCCCGCTATAATGCGCATCTATCATTTGCTCGCTAATTATTTTCGCTTCCTCCTCATCATATAACCCTTTATTATCACTTTTTTCCATTGCCGCCACTCCTTGTTCATAAAAATATCATACATACAGTAGTTTTCCATGTTGTTTGTGAGGTATACTGATAATAGAGATAGCATTTTTATCCAAAGGGGGAGTGGAGAACGATGGCAATGACGTACAAAACGATTGTTGTTGCGGTAGATGGTTCGAAAGAAGCGGAATGGGCATTCAAAAAAGCGATCGAAATCGCCAAACGCAACAATGCGAAGCTTGTTCTTTCCCACGTCATTGATTTGCGGGGGTTTGCAGCCGTCGAGGTGTATGACCGCGCCGCTGTTGAACGGGCTGAAGAATACGCAAAAGAACTGCTAAACGGTTACCAACAACAAGCGGCCGCCGCTGGATTAAGCGATGTTGTCATTGACATTGAATTTGGTTCTCCAAAAGTGAAAATCGCCAAGGACATAGCGCCAAAATATAAAGCTGATTTAATCATTTGTGGAGCTACCGGCCTAAACGCCGTCGAACGCCTCTTAATTGGAAGCGTTTCCGAACATATTACTCGTTATGCAAAGTGCGATGTGCTTGTTGTCCGGACGGAAAAAGAATAAGTGAATAAATGAAAAAACACTCCGCAGCGCAAACTACGGAGTGTTTATTATTTCTTTCGCTTTTTCCAACGCTTTTCTTACTTCAGCAAATCCCGTGCCGCCAGCGCTATTGCGGCGGTTCACGGCCGTGTAAGGCTTTAGCGCTTCATATATATCGTCTTCAAACAGCGGTGATGCCTCCTTATATGCTTCCAGCGGCAAATCAGCTAAAAATACGCCTCTTTCAATGCAAGTCAGCACAAGTTTGCCAACAATCTCATGCGCTTCGCGGAATGGCACCCCTTTGTTCGCCAAGTAATCGGCAAGCTCGGTTGCGTTTGAAAAATCTTGTTTTGTCGCTTTCTCCATAACATCGACGTTAACTTTCATCGTTTTAATCATGCCAGTAAAGATTTTCAGCGATCCAGTGACCGTTTTCACCGTATCAAACATGCCTTCTTTATCCTCTTGCATATCTTTATTGTATGCAAGCGGCGTTCCTTTCATCACAGTCAAAAGTGCCAATAAATTGCCGTACACCCGTCCCGTTTTGCCGCGGATTAACTCCGCCATATCCGGGTTTTTCTTTTGCGGCATAATGCTGCTTCCGGTCGCAAACGCATCATCGATTTCGATAAACTGAAACTCTTGGCTTGACCAAAGAATCAACTCTTCGCAAAAACGGGATAAGTGCATCATGAGCAGAGCGCTGTTGCTTAAAAATTCAATGATAAAATCACGGTCGCTCACCGCGTCGATGCTATTTTCGTAAATGCTGTCAAAACCAAGCAGCTCTGCGGTTAAATGCCGGTCGATGGGAAACGTCGTACCGGCAAGCGCTCCCGCTCCGAGCGGCGACTTATTAATGCGCTTTAATGATTCGCGGAATCGCTCGCGGTCGCGCTCGAGCATCCAAAAATAAGCGAGCAAATGATGGGCAAACGAAATCGGCTGCGCCCGCTGCAAATGCGTATATCCCGGCACGATCGTTTCCACGTGCTCCTCCGCTTTTTCGACAAGCACCTTTTGCAGCTCTTTAATCAATTCGATAATCTCGTTTACGCGTTTGCGCAAATATAAATGCATATCGGTTGCCACTTGGTCGTTGCGGCTTCTTCCTGTATGCAGTTTTCCGCCGACCGGACCAATTTCATCGATGAGCATTTTTTCAATATTTAAATGAATATCCTCATAAGCGACGGAAAATTCAAGTTTTCCTTGTTTCGCTTTTTTCAACAGCGCAAGCAGCCCACCCTTGATTTTTTCCACATCCTCGCTCGGCAAAATTCCACATTTACCAAGCATCGTGACGTGGGCGATGCTGCCTTCAATATCTTCTTCGGCTAACTCTTGGTCGAATGGGATCGACGCACCAAACTCGTCGACCCACTCTTCCGCTGTTTTCGTGAAACGTCCTCCCCAAAGTTTTTTCACACGGTCACCTTCTTTTGCTTATTGACGACGCTGTATACTTTCGTCGGCAATCCGTACAGGGAAATAAAGCCGACGGCCGCTTGATGGTCAAATTGGTCATCTGCCGTATATGTCGCAAGCTTTTCATCATATAAGGAGAATTCCGATTTGCGTCCTTCCACGATGGCATGGCCTTTGAACAGCTTTACGCGCACCACGCCGGTTACGTTTTTTTGCGTTTCTTTTAAGAAAGCAACAAGGGCATCTTTGATCGGCGAGAACCATAAACCGTTGTAAATGACTTCCGTCAATTTTTGCTCGATGATCGGTTTAAAATGTGCGACTTCCCTTACAAGCGTCAAATCCTCTAATTCTTTATGCGCTTTAATTAGCGTTATCGCTCCAGGGCATTCATACACTTCGCGTGATTTAATGCCTACCAAACGGTTTTCGACATGATCGATGCGTCCTACCCCATGTTTTCCCGCAATCGCATTTAGCTCCAAAATCAAATTGGCGAGCGAATACGGTTTGCCGTTTAATGTTTTCGGAACGCCTTGTTCAAAACCGATTTCGATGATTTCTGGAACATCTGGTGCATTTTCCAACGATGCCGTTAACTCGTACGCTTCTTCTGGAGGAGCCGCCCAAGGGTCCTCTAAAATACCGCACTCGTTGCTTCTTCCCCATAAATTTTTGTCAATGGAAAACGGGCTATCAATGTCAACTGGAATCGGAATGCCATGCTTTTTCGCATATTCGATTTCTTCTTCGCGCGACCAGCTCCATTCGCGTACTGGCGCTACGACTTCCAAGTTCGGATTCAACGCTTTAATCGATACTTCAAAGCGGACTTGGTCGTTTCCTTTGCCCGTGCATCCGTGCGCAACGGCAACCGCCCCTTCCAATTCGGCAATTTCGACTAGTTTTTTCGAAATGAGCGGGCGAGATAGCGCAGAAACAAGCGGATATTTTCCTTCATAAAGCGCGTGTGCCTGCAATGCAATAAGCGCATATTCATTCGCAAACTCTTCCTTGACGTCAATGACGTAAGACTTAATCGCTCCAACTTTCAACGCTTTTTCTTTCACAAAATCAAGATCTTTTCCTTCACCAAGATCCAGGCAGCACGCGATGACATCATAGCCTCGCTCTTGCAGCCATTTAATCGCAACAGATGTATCTAAACCGCCGGAATACGCCAACACAATTTTCGGATTAGTCATGCCGTTTTCCCCTTCCCTTTCACATAAATATACTTATATATAAATAAATATTCAAAAAGCTATATTATCAATTTACCAGCTTTTATAATGTTTTTCAATAGTTATTCATGAAAAAGTATAAAAATACTGATATTGGTTATTTCTGATCTTTTTTATACAATAGGGATATGGGGAAGTGAGGGAAAAAGCATGGAACAATATTTTATCTATGACCGGCGGCTTGGCATTCTGCTGCCGAAACTTGAAAAAGACTGGGAAGACTATAGCGAGGCGGAACAACAAGCGATTTTGCTGCGATGGGAAAACATTCGCGGAACCATTCCCGACCGCATTGCCGAACTCGAAAAGATCATTAGCAAAAAACAAGACGAGTTGAGCGAGGAAAGTGATTTCGCCCGCTCTTGTCAATTAAATTCGGAAATAGCGGAGCTCGCCTCAGTGATTAACGATTTATGGATTTGGTATCGCCTGAATCAAACAATATCGACGCACGCGCATCATGCCTAAGAGCAACTTCGGCGCTTGTTCTTCACAATAAAGCGAAAAAAGTGTCCGCTTCCTTAAACGGACACTTTTTCCTTTTCATCGCAAGTCTTTTCTTATTTCCCGCACCACGTGACTAATCTCCGGCAAAATCAACTTCATCATCGCAAGGCGCACCGCCCCCGACGATCCGGGCGTAGAAAAAATTGCTGTATCGTTCGCCACCCCAGCGATGGCTCTCGACAATATCGCTGCTGAGCCGATATCTTCCGTATAGCTTAACATGCGAAACAACTCGCCAAAGCCAACGATTTCTTTTTCAATGATTTCTTTTACTGTTTCGATCGTCACATCTCTTTTGGCGATGCCGGTGCCGCCGTTGGTTAGCACCGCGTCGATGTCTGGCTGTTCACATCCGCGCAAAATCGCCGAACGGATCGCTTCTTTTTCATCTTTCACAATCTCATAACTGACAACTTCATGTCCAGCTTCTTTCAATAAATCGATCATTAATTTTCCGCTTTTGTCCGTATCGATTGTTCTTGTGTCGCTAATAGTAATGACTTTGCAGCGGACGACACGCGGCGCTTCTTTTTTATGTTCCGTTACGCTCATATAGATCACCTATTTCATTATACATTATGTCTTTTTTATTTCCTAGATGGTGTTGCAAAGCTTGAATAAAAATTCAAAGTTATGCATAAGGGTGCAGCATCACACATACCGTAAATATCGATGAATTTTTCGTTCATAACGGCACAATTTTTTATAAAAAAGCAACCTTTCATATCCATTTTGGAATATGAAAGGTTGCTTTAGCAAGTTTTTGTTAGTTACAACTTCAAATTTTGGGTTGCAAATCCTATAAAAACCTTATAAATTTGCCAATCGGACAACGTCCCGGGCGATCATGACTTCTTCATTCGTTGGGATAACAAGCACTTTTACCGGCGAATGCGGATAGCTGATGAACGCTTCTTTGCCGCGTACTTTATTTAATGCAGGGTCCCAGTATACCCCCATAAATTCGAGGCCGCGCAATACTTTGGCACGGATCAGTTCACTGTTTTCACCAATTCCAGCGGTGAAAATAATCGCATCAACACCGCACATGCGCGCCGCATAAGAACCGATATATTTATGAATGCGGCTCGCAAACACCTCAAGCGCCAGTTCCGCACGTTCATGTCCTTCTGCCGCCGCTTTTTCCAAATCACGTAAGTCGCTAGAAATGCCGGAAATACCAAGCATTCCGCTTTTCTTATTTAATACTTCGACTACCTCTTCAGCAGTCATTCCCGTCTTTTCCATAATATAAGGGATGAGCGCCGGATCAATGTTTCCAGAACGCGTCCCCATCGCCACACCGGCAAGCGGCGTAAAGCCCATGGACGTATCGATCGATTTTCCTCCTTCTACTGCAGCGATGCTGGCGCCATTTCCGAGGTGGCAAGAAATAAGGCGGAGATGTTCAATTGGACGGCCGAGCAATTCAGCGGCGCGTTGTGTGACATATTTATGTGATGTGCCATGGAAGCCGTATTTGCGAATGCCGAATTTTGTATAATATTCATATGGGAGGCTGTACAAAAACGACTGCTCCGGCATCGTTTGATGAAACGCCGTATCAAATACCGCCACGGCAGGCACATTCGGCAGCACTTCTTGAAACGCTTTAATCCCGGTAATGTTTGCTGGATTATGAAGGGGAGCAAGTTCGGACACTTCTTCGATCTGCTTTAATACTTCATCCGTAATGAGTACGGAATCACTGAATTTTTCGCCGCCATGCACAACGCGGTGGCCAATTCCGTCGATTTCATCAAACGAGCGAATAATTCTGTGCCCCATGAGCCTGTCGAGCAGCATTTTCACAGCTACTGCATGATTCGGAATCGCAGTGACTTCTTGAAATTTCTCGCCATTGACAGTGATGGTAAAAATGGCGTCATCGAAACCGATTCGTTCCACCATTCCTTTTGTTAAAACCTTTTCGCTTGGCATTTCAAATAATTGAAACTTTAATGATGAACTGCCGGCGTTAATCGCTAAAATTTTCGCCATATTTCCAAACAACTCCCTTAATCATTCATCTTTTGTCGTTATCATATTTTGTTCAATTTTTCACTATTTCACTATACCTTTTTAATTTTATGATTGTTCGTAATCTCTTTCAAGCAAATTCTGTTATGCAACCGATTACAATTTTATGTTTTTATCTTTCGAAAATAGAAATAGTTACTATCTTTTGAAAATAAAAAATAGTTCCCGCTCATCGTCGGGAACTGTTTTACTTTCCTTTTTCTTCCGTGATCCATTCATCAATTTTTCGCATCATTGCCCGCATCGCCTGTTTATTGGAGAAACGTGGAAGTTCCGCCAAGAGCGCTTTTTTCGGAGCCCTCACGTTTTCCCCTTTCTTTTGCAAAATAAAAATGCTTTTTGCCGCCCGTTCTGTTTTAAACATTGACAGCGGCAACTGCAACAGCCCTTGAATGACCGCGTGCTCTTTAATAAATTCATGGAGTTTTGCCGCCTGATCGCTTGAAAATAACGTATTTGGAATTAAGAAAAACAAGTAACCGCCTTCTTTCGTATAATACAAGCTTTGTTCAATGAACAAATGGTGGGCGTATGAATGCCCTTCTTCCGCCTTTAAGACAAAGCGAGAAGCGTTTTCTTTATGCGGGTAATAGCCGACGGGCAAGTCACATACAATTACATCGGCAAGCTCCACAAATAGCGGCTGCAAACCGTCTTGATTAAAAAACTGAATCGCGTGTTTTTGCAAATTCGCGTTCACATACGCCAGCTTGATTAATACGTCGTCTATGTCCACACCGTAACTTTTCGTTTGCTTTCCTTTAAGATGGTTAAGCACCGTCGTCAGCAAATTCGCCGTGCCGACGGCAGGATCAAGAATCGTCAGGGCAAGATGTTTGCGAGTGAATTGATTGACTAAATAGCTTATAAATAAACTAACCGCATCTGGAGTCATTTGATGATGCGGCTGCGTATATTCCTTCATCCCTTTTAACACCGCAAGCTGAAATGCTTTTCGTATTTCTTCGTTCGTAAACCTCTCAAGTTGAATGTCGTTATATTCTTTTTTAAGGCGCTGCGCGTTTGCTTCGCTCACTTCTTCTTGAAGAACGTCGCCGTGAAACACGTTTTCTCCCGTTTCCGCCACCGCTTCTAAATAGGTGCATTGCAATTCATCTTGCAAGATTTTGGCCGTTTCGTCGAACAGCGTAAACAAGCGTTCTACTGGAGTTGCCATTGTTTCTCCACCTTTCCGGTAAGTGTCCAATAGTTTATTGTACGATGGACATGATATGATGGCAAGAATATTAAACATATGAAAAGACCTCGAAACGATCGAGGTCTTTTCATTTATATTTTATTTCGCCGCTTTTGCCGCTTCGATTGCCGCTTCATAGTTCGGATGATTTGTCACTTCCGGCACATATTCCGCATATGTTACGATATCATTGCTGTCAATGACAAACACCGCACGCGCCAATAAGCGCAATTCTTTAATAAGCACGCCGTACGCTTGCCCAAACGAAACATCGCGATGGTCAGAAAGGACTTGCACGTTTTCCACGCCCGCGGCGCCGCACCAGCGTTTTTGCGCAAACGGCAAATCCACACTGATCGTCAATACTTTTACGTTATCCAGTTTCGCCGCTTCTTCATTAAACCGGCGTGTTTGCGCGTCGCAAACGCCTGTATCCAAAGACGGAACGACGCTGATCAAACGGACATGACCTTTCGTATCCGCAAGCGTGACTTCCGATAAATCATTAGCCAGCACTTTAAAATCAGGGGCTTTGTCCCCCACCTTTACTTCGTTGCCGACTAATGTTACCGGTTTTCCTTTAAAGGTTACTTGTGCCATTGGTTTTCCCCCTCAAAATTAATGTACTATTGTCATCATAAAGGGAACACCAAAAAATTTCAATGATTTCAACTATTTAAATGTTAAAATCTTGTTTTTGCGTGGACGGCGGCGAGTCATTTTTATTTTTCTTCAACATCGCTTGTATTTTTTCAATCGCCTCTGGGGCTACGTCGAGAATTTTTTCATATAAATGAGTGCTTTCATCAAGATGAAGCAGCTTTATTCCTGAAGAGCTGACCACCAAAAAGGCGATTGGCGTAATGGAAACACCGCCGCCGCTTCCGCCGCCAAACGGATGCTCGTTCGCCTGCGTCTGGCTAAGCCCCTGTTGCTGGCTGACGCCATTTTTGTTGCCATCCATCATAAATTCACTACCGCCCGCGGCAAATCCAAATCCTACTTTGGAAACCGTTAAAATCACGCTCCCATCCGGCGTTTCCACCGGATCGCCGATGATCGTATTGACATCAATCATTTGTTTTAAATTTTCCATCGCGGTTGTCATCAGCCCTTGAATTGGATGATTGTTCATGCGAGATTCCTCCTAGTAGCTTTCATTTGCATGATTGGTAACAAACGTTCTTATTTTCGACAAACGATTGCCACGCCAATATTTCACTATTCGTATTCCTGCTAACATAGCATGCCCGATTCGAAAATGAATCATACATACGAATTTTGTTTCGGAAACGGCTTCATGAAAAGATGGAGTAATCATAAAAAAAGGAGACGTTTTTAGTTTCATATATTTGCTGAAAAACGCGAGCAAATTGTATTTTAACGACCACCCTAACCCGACGATCATCCCTGTCGTCGCCGCATCCCCTGTTCCGATTTTCGTCTGCCATTCGAATTTCGTGATGGATATATGTCCAAGAAATTTTTTTATAATTTCATTCAGCCGTACGACATGCTTGGCAAACTCCTTCATTTTCTGAAAATTATTGATTATTTCCTTCGGCGTATACTTGCTTCGTTTCACCGTTCCTTTCGAAATATTTTTTATTGTCTCTTGATGGGCAATGGCAACGCCCGGCGGCTCTGTTTCTATTTTCACAAGCGGTATATGTATCGTATAACGAATCATTCCAAATAACGTTTGAAACGTAAATTTCCATTCATTATTACCTTGTGCATGTTGAAAAAAAATCGTAATCGACAACTTCATCATCGATAACAAAAAAAGTAAGAAAAAAAGCAGGACAACGATACAAACGATCAGTTTCAACCTCAGCACTCCCTTTCATCATGCTATTGTCGCCATATGCCCAAAAAAATAAACCTGCCATATTGGCAGGTTTATTCGTAAATGACGAGCGTATCAGCGAACTGGTCATGCATCCCTTTTTTCTTTTCTGAAAAAGCGACAAAAAGAAATCCGATGAATAAAATGGTTTTTGCGATAAATTTTCCGATCACTTCACGAAATAACACCGTCGTCCATGTCAACGGCCTTCCTGACTCATCGATCACTTTCATCCCAAATACCATCTTTCCTAACGTTTGTTGAAAAAATTTCGTCATCAACACAAAATACGCGTAAAATGTCACGGTTGTGGCGATCGTCGCCGGCGCAAACATGCTCGTCCGCTCGACCGAAATATCGAGCAGATGCAAAAACGGAAAAACAAGCAGACGGTTGATGCTGCCGACAACAAGCAAATCGAGCAAATATGCCCAAAAACGCATCCAAAACCCGGCGTAGCGCACATGCGAAGATGCATTGGCGCAAGTTGCATTTCTTGTCTCTGCTGGAATGGACAGATACTCTCCGGTCATTTTTTCACTTCCTTTATTCAGCATATAAATACATTAAGCGCGGTGACAAAGGGTTAGAGAGCAATTTGATTAATTCGGTCGCTTCATGCTTTGGAGCTATAGTCCGATTTAGCCCCATTTTAAATAAAGAACCGAACGAAAAGTCATTGGTATATTTCACCACTTGCGCGTCCGCCAAATCGTAGTCTTTTTTTATCGCGGCAATCGTGTCGTCTAAATAGCCGAACTCATCGATCAGCTTTAACTGCTTCGCTTGGCGGCCGTCATAAATTCGGCCATCTGCCATTTTTCGCACTTCGCTTTCTGGAAGGTGTCTACCTTCCGAAATTACTTTGACAAACCCTTCATAAGAATTATGGATTAATCGCTGCAATATTTCTTTTTCTTCTTCCGTCATCTTTCTTGTCGGGTTCATAATATCTTTATACGGCCCGCTTTTAATCGTAACAAGCTCCACACCGTATTTTTTGGCAAGTCCCTCATAATTCAAACTTTGCATAATTACTCCTAACGATCCCGTCAGCGTCTCCGGGCTTGCGAAAATTTTGTCGGCCGCCGTTGAAATGTAATATCCTCCAGAAGCCGCCATCGCCCCCATTGAAACATAAATCGGTTTTTTCGTTTCTTTCTTTAGCTTAAGCAGTTGATCGTGAATTTCCGCGCTTTCCACGACACCGCCACCCGGTGAGTTGACGCGTAAAACGATCGCCTTCACCGCATCATCGTTTTTTGCCTGTTCAATCATTCGTAAAAATGATTGATGATCATATCCTGACGCAGTAAACAGCTCCCCCGCATCTCCAACATCTTGAATGACCCCGTTTACTTCAAGAACGACGATTTTTTGAGATTGATCGCCATCTTCGAGCACCTCTTCACTAAACTCTTGTTCCGCTAAGGCAAACCAGTTTTCCGTCCACTTTTCAGCATCATTTGTTAACATTGTCGTGATGACATTGACTAACACTGAAATAATAAATAATACAGCTGCAATAGACAATGCTATCCAGCGCTTTCGATTCATTGTTTCTTCCCCCTATAGAAACGGTTATTTTTAGATTTGTGTAAAAATGTTACACTAAATATGTATACTTTATTTATTGTACCATAATTACAGGTTCACTAAAATATAACAATTAGGAGGATTCCCGATGGCAGGCTTTCGCAATCATCTATATTTTTTTTACAAGCATGACGATCAACTCGTCAAACGAGTTGAACCGCTGATCGCGCTCGCGAAACAGGGACCGTTTGTCGTCGTCGATGACCATCGCGAAGCCAATATCATCGTCAGTATCGGGAACGATGGCGCATTTTTGCAAGCGGTGCGACAAACAGGTTTTCGCAATGACTGCTTATATGTCGGCATTTCAACACTTCCGTCGCGCGGATTTTACTGTGACTTTCAAATCGATGACATCGATCATATGGTAGAAGCGACACAAAATTTGCAGCTAGAAGTGAGAAAATACCCAATTATTCAAGTTACCATCGATGACAACGCTTCCTTTTTCTGCTTAAATGAATGTTCCATCCGCTCACAAATTATTAAGACGTTGGCGATGGACGTGTTTATCGATGATTTGCATTTTGAAACATTCCGCGGCGACGGAATCATCGTTTCGACACCGACGGGAAGCACAGCGTATAATAAATCGGTCAACGGCGCAGTCGTTGATCCGCTTCTTCCTTGCTTTCAAGTGAGCGAGCTGGCCTCCCTCAACAATAACCGTTACCGAACGCTCGGGTCATCATTTATTTTAAGCGGGCAGCGGAAACTAACATTAAAAATGTCCGAAGAAACAAGCCATTTTCCAATTATCGGCCTAGATAATGAGGCATTAAGCATTCAACACATTGAAAAAATCGATATTGTCTTAAGCGACAGAGTGATCAAAACTGTCCGTTTAAAAGACAATTCTTTCTGGGATAAAGTAAAGCGAACGTTTTTATAAAGAAAGCGGATGCAGTGGAATTTACTCCAAAAGCGATGTTTTTATTGTCTGGCCGCAAATGTTTTCTCCAAACGGAAAAAGGGGCTGTTTCCGATTCGAAACAGCCCCTTTTCTTATTGATGCTTGGCAAGGCGCATTTCGCGTTCGCGCAGCTCCACGCGGCGGATTTTTCCCGATGCCGTCTTCGGCAAATCGTCGACAAATTCAATTTTGCGCGGATACTTATACGGTGCGGTAAGCTGCTTCACATGCTCCTGCAGCTTTGGAATCAACGTCGGGTCATTTTTATCTACCCCTTCGCGAAGAACGACGAACGCTTTTACGACATGGCCGCGTACTTCATCCGGACTGGCGACGACAGCGCATTCTTTTACAGCAGGGTGCTTGACAAGAGCGTCTTCTACTTCAAACGGTCCGATTGTATACCCGGAGCTAATGATAATGTCATCTCCTCTCCCTTCAAACCAGAAATATCCGTCTTCATCCTTTTTCGCTTTATCCCCCGTAATATAATAATCTCCCCGGAATTGCATCGCCGTTCTTTCTGGATCTTTGTAGTAATACTTAAATAACGTTGGAGTTTCAACGTGGACGGCGATATCGCCAACTTCACCGACGGCGCACGGTTCACCGTTTTCGTTAATAATCTCAACGCGGTTTCCCGGCGTTGGTTTGCCCATGGAACCTGGTTTGATCTTCATTCCTTTCATGACGCCGACAAGCAACGTATTCTCTGTTTGTCCATATCCATCGCGTACTTGAATATTGAAATATTTTTCAAACGTGTCAATCACTTCACGGTTAAGCGGCTCCCCGGCAGATACGGCGCTATGAAGATGCGGGAGCTTATAATCACCGATGTTCGGTACTTTCGCCATCAGCCGATACTCCGTCGGCGTGCAACAAAGAACGTTTACTTCGTACTTGCTTAAAAGCTGCAAATATTTTTCCGGATCAAACCGGCCATAATAGACAAACCCTGTTGCACCAGAACCGAGTGCCGATAAAAACGGGCTCCAAATCCATTTTTGCCATCCTGGGCCGGCGGTCGCCCAGACGAGATCGTTTTCCTCAATACATAACCAATTTTTCGCGGCGATGCGCAAATGCGCATACGCCCATCCGTGCGAATGAACGACCCCTTTCGGATTTCCGGTCGTTCCCGATGTATAGGATAAAAACGCCATATCATCACGGGATGTGTCCGCAGCAACCAGTTCATCGCTTTCCGCCCTCATCTTTTCCTCTAAATAGATCCAACCGTCCAGTTTCGTCTTTCCGACGATGAATTTCACGATATGATCAATGCCTTCCATCGGCGCAAATTGATCCACGTATGGCTCATACACGACAACTGCCTTTGCTTCGCCGTGGGAAATGCGGTACTGCAAATCCTTCGTCCGCAGCATTTCCGAACTTGGAATCACTACCAAGCCCGCTTTTAACGCTCCTAAATATACTTCATACGCTTCAATTAAGCGAGGAACCATAACAAGCACTTTATCGCCTTTTTCAAGCCCTTGCTTTAATAAAGCGTTTCCAATCCGATTCGCGCGTTTGATTAAATCACCGTATGTAATCTCCCGCGTTTCCCCTTGTTCGCTTTCCCATTTCAACGCGATTTTATTCGGATTAGCCAGCGCGTGTTTTTCGATTTCTGACGTCAAATTATAGCGTTCAGGAGCGATTAAATCTTCCCGTTTCATTTTCTCCAACTCCCCTTTTATCAATAATAAGTAAGAACGTGCCATTCATATTATACAAAACAATTTTTATATTTTGAATATTTTTTAAAAATAATAAAAGGCGGGAAAATCCCGCCTCCGCAGCCATATATATTCAATTAAAATGTTTGTTGTGTACCGCCTAATTGTTGTTGCGCCATAGCAACAAGGCGTTTTGTAATCTCTCCACCAACAGAACCGTTAGCGCGAGAAGTAGTGTCAGCGCCTAATTTTACACCAAATTCTTGAGCAATTTCGTATTTCATTTGTTCAAGGGCTTGTTGTGCTCCCGGAACAATCAATTGATTCGAATTGTTGTTACGTGCCATATGTTTTCACCTCCTTGTATCTATAGAATGCGTGAAAACATATGGCTTCATGCATTTATGATTTTGGTAAATTTTGAGATTTAGAATAACTGTTCAAACTCATCTTCCGCCGCAAAGTTTTCATCGATCACCATCGTTTCCGTATTCGCCACCGCCTTTTCTATTAATGGCTGCAAATCGACAAAACTTTCATAATGAACCACTTTTTCTTTCTTTGGTTTCGTTTTTGGTGATCTTGGCGTAAAAATGGTGCAGCAATCTTCATACGGCAAAATCGAAATATCGTGCGTATCGATTTTCTTAGCGATCTCGATAATTTCTGTTTTATCCATCGACACAAGCGGCCGCAAAATCGGTGTTGTTGTAACATCATTAATGACAAACATGCTTTCTAGCGTTTGACTGGCAACTTGACCAAGGCTTTCCCCTGTCACAATCGCAAGCGCGCGGTGACGCTGGCGCAACGCGTCGGTGATTTTCAACATCGCTCTTCTCGTCGAAATAAGCGAGTATTCATTTGGCACTTGTTTATAGATCGCTTGCTGCACTTCCGTAAAAGGCACAATGTGGAGCTTTATTGTTCCTCCGTATGTGGTTAATTTTTTCACTAAATCAATTACTTTCTGTTTCGCCCGTTCGCTTGTAAACGGAGGGCTGAAAAAGTGAACCGCTTCTATCTCCAATCCGCGTTTCATCGCCAAATACCCAGCAACAGGACTGTCGATTCCACCAGAAAGCATGAGCATCGCTTTGCCGCTCGTTCCCACCGGCAACCCGCCGGGGCCCGGAATATCGCGACATGTTACGTACGTACCATCTCTGCGAACTTCCACGCGGACGTTGATATCAGGTTCGTGTACATTTACTGTCAATCCATCTGTATTTCGCAAAATATGAGCGCCAATTTCATGATTCAACGCGTTGCTTCCATACGGGAATTGCTTATCCACTCTCCGTGCGCTTACTTTAAACGTTTTCCCTTTATAAGGAAGCTGTTTGACAGCCGCCAATGCGGTTTCTTTTATTTCATTTAATTCATTATTGCACTTCATCGCCAAACTAAATGAATGGATGCCAAATACCGTTTTTAATTTGTCAATGATCGGTTCATGCGGTTCCCCGTTTAGTAAAATGTACATGCGGTCACGCATATATTCAATTTTAATATTTGGAAACGCCTGAAGTTTTTCGGCGACATTATCTTTTAAACGGCGAACAAACAAGTTTCGATTTCTCCCTTTTGTCGTCATTTCTCCATAGCGAATTAAAATACGGTCATACTTCATAGTGTTTACCTCGTTACCTCTCTTAATTTTTCGATTGCCTCCTTCATTGCGGCGATGGCAGTTGGGATTTCTTCGAGCGTATTTTCAAAAGAAAGGCTGATGCGAATGCCGCTTTCCGCTCGTTGATCGTCCGCACCCATCGCCAACAATGTTTTGCTTGGCGCCTTCTTTTTCGATGAACACGCCGATGTAGTAGAAACAAAAATATCGCGTTTTTCCAACTCGTGAACAAATACTTCCGGTTTAATGCCATTTAGCGAAAAGTTAATAATATGCGGCGCCGAATGCGCCAACGGCGTATTGATTTGAATAGAAGGAATCGCTTTTAATTCATTTAACCACGCTTGCTTGACCTCAAGCAAATAATCGATTTGTCGATCATATTTTTCCAGTGACATCCGCAACGCTTTTGCCATCGCCACAATCGCCGGAACATTTTCGGTCCCGGAACGGAGCTGCATTTCCTGTCCCCCACCGGCGAGCAGCGGCGAAAGCTGGACTCCTTGGCGAACGTATAAAATCCCCGCACCGCGCAATCCATGAAACTTATGTGCCGACATCGTGCATAAATCAATATGCGCTTTTTTCATATCGAGCGGCACTTTGCTAATCCCTTGCACACGATCGACATGAAAAATTGTTTTCGGATAGCGCGCTAGCAACGCCCCGATCTCTTCTACAGGCTGAATGGCGCCAACTTCGTTGTTGACGTGCATGATCGAGACAAGGATCGTATCATCGCGCAGCGCCTTTTTTACTTCCTCGACGGTAACGATCCCGTTTTCGTTCACCGGTAAATATGTCACTTCAAACCCTAACTGTTCCAATTGTTGGCAAGGCTCTGATACGGACGGATGCTCAATCGCCGTTGTGATAATATGGTTGCCGCGATGGCGATACTGCAACGCGACTCCTTTTATCGCAAAATTATTTGCTTCCGTTCCTCCGGATGTAAAAATAATTTCATTCGGTTTTACCTCTAATGCTGCGGCAATTTGCTCACGAGCTTGCGTTAACAGCCGCTCCGCTTTCATTCCTAATTCATGAAGAGAGGACGGATTTCCAAAATATTTTGTCGCCACCGTGACAAACGAATCGACCACTTCAGGAAACGGTTTTGTTGTTGCGCTGTTATCTAAATAAATCATTGCGTCCATCCTCCGATTATATTAACAAGTCATACGCTAGTAAATATAATAATAAAGAAATGAACTGAACATCAACCGAAACATACTATATTTACATTATTCGCAAAAAAACCGATAAATATCTACTATCATTCCAATGATATTTATCGGTTTGGCGAATCGTTTATTCTTCCTTGGAACGTTCTTCATGAAAAATTTGTTGAACGCGTTGAAGCGCGCCAGGTTCCACTTTTTCCAAAGCTGCTACCGCTTGCTCCAGCGCCTGTTCGTAATCGTAATGGCGAAACAGAAACTCCGCTTCTTCCAATCCTTCTTTTACGCTTGGATAACGGCGACGGTACCGGTTTCCATATTGAATCACTTTTTCGACAAGCGACGCTTGTTCAATCATTGCTACCGTCCGCTCATATACGCGCTGAACAGCTGTTTCCGCTTCCTCCAACGCCTGACTCACAGCGGGCATATTGAGCGGCTTTTCCTCTAAACGCAGTGCGACTTTCATTAAACTATCTTTCGCTTCTGACAATTGCAGCTCGTACGATTTCGGAAGCCCCGGCAGGCGGCTTTTTTGCACAAGCCGCAGCGCCTCAGACAACTTCTTCTTCATCACATCCAGCTTTTCGCGAGCAACCAGCTCATCCTTTCGCAGTGTTTGCAGTGTCTCGCGAAACTGTTCATGTTCCTCTTTCATCATTTCGATTTGTGTCAACAACTGTTCCAATTCTTCTTTTAACAGCGAATGAGCGGTTTTCGCTTCTAAAACGCGCGCTTGAATAATTTCAAACCGCTTCACTAACTGATGAATTTGTTTTTCAATGCTGCGATATTTTTCCAGATCTTTTGTCGATAGCTGGTAGCTTTGCTGCACAAACAACGTTTCTTCACTTGTTTCTTTCGCTTCTTCATTTAGCTCGTTCAACATTTCGGCGATACGAGACATTTCCGTTTTTATATAGTGATGGGAAGTTACTTCTTTTTCCAATAAATCGTATAGCGTATCAATTTCCTCTTTTATCTCGATAACCCCTTGTTTTGCTTCTTCTATTCGCAAATCACGAATCATTTGCATACACTGTTCCATTTTTTCCTGCTTTTCCGCTATTTCTCGCTCGATTTGCAAATGATCGAGAATGTAGCCTTCCTGCTTCATTTCCCTATACCCATCCAAAAGCTCTTCTAGCTGGGCCGGAATCGTTGTCTGACACTCTGTCAACAATTCTGGAATATCGTTCATCATCATCGTAACTTCGTTTAGCTCTTTTTTTAACGAAAGAACGACTTCCCGCGCCGCTAAATAATTTCCTGACGCGGTTAATTTTTCAAAGTCTTGAAATTTCGATTCCATCTCTTCCAACTTTTCGTCCAGTTTTGCCGCTGCAACTCCAAACGTGTATCGATAAGCCAAGAGCGTTTTTTTCGCATCGCGATACGTCGTTCTTAACTCTTCTATTTCCATACGGTTTTGCTCTTCGCTGCCGATCAATTCATGCACTTCATCAATGATAAGCTGAACTTCTCCTTCCGCTTGGCGCAATAGCTGGTCAATTTCGCGCAACATCGCTCTTGCTTTCGCATAACGGTATTTATCAATCAATTCTTCTACATCGAACAATTTTTCTTCAACGTTAGGCAACTTAACAGCCACAAGGTCGTCCCACTTTTGCCGCCACTTTTCAAACAATTGCTCCGTTTCTCCCGTCATATTCAATTGCTTTACTTTCGAAAGCTCATCGGGCACCGGCCGATTCATAATCGAAATTTTCCATGCTTCCAATCGATCAATTTCGCCATACATTTTTTTTCGATATACGTGATTATATATTATTACTCCGCCGAGAAGGAGTAGCACGATAACTGCGATTTCCATCAAAAAATAGCCCCCTTGCACCCGAGTTAGTCACAATAAAAAATGAGGTTCATCGAGAAGGCAATCTTATTTTACATAATGTTTTTTCAATGTTTTTATGATACCATGTTAACGACGTTTTTTGACCAAATTTTTTATTTTTTTCACAGAAATCTTCAATTTTCTTATTATCACATGCAAAAGGAGTGATGCGGTTTGCGGGATGGCCACGTGCATACACCATTTTGTCCACACGGAAGCAACGACTCGCTCGAACAATATGTAGAACGGGCAATTATGCTTGGATACAAGGAAATTTCTTTTACAGAACACGCTCCTCTTCCGGAAGGGTTTGTCGATCCGACGCCATACAAAGACAGCGCAATGCGCTACGAACAACTCGACTCATATCTAGAAGCGCTAACCGATTTGAAAGCGCGCTATCAACATGACATTGTTATTCACATCGGCCTTGAAGTCGATTTTATTCTCGGTTTTGAAGAAAAAACAGCACGGCTTTTGGAAGACGTCGGACCGTTGTTAGATGACAGCATTTTATCCGTGCATTTTCTTCCATGTAAGGGGCAGTACGTTTGCATCGATTACAGCCCGGAAATGTTCGCCGATATCGTAACATTGTTTGGCTCGATCGACAACGTGTATAAAGCTTATTACGACGCAGTTTTACAATCGATTCGCGCAAACCTTGGCCAGTATAAACCGAAACGCATCGGCCATATTACGCTCATTCATAAATTTCAAAAGCGTTTTCCGTGCCCTGTTCCCATGACAGAATCGTTATTGCGCATTCTGGATGAGATGAAGCTATATAATTATGAGCTAGACTATAATGGAGCTGGCGTTTCTAAACCGCTCTGTTTGCAGCCGTATCCCCCAAAGTGGGTGATCCGCGAGGCAATGAAACGAAACATCCGTATTGTATATGGTTCAGACGCACACTGCGCAAACGATTTGCACCAAGGCACAGATGTTATGCTAAAAGAAGCGTTTTTCGTTTGACAAGTTCCTATAGCCCCCATAAAATTATCTTCATATGAACAAAAGGAGGCGAGAACAACATTGTTCCATGCTGTCGCTTATAATGGAACGCGCGAAGAAAATTATGAACTTGTTATCCGACAGCTGCGCGCGCTAATCGAAGGGGAATCAAGCTTCATCGCCAATTTAGCCAATGCTTCGGCTTTATTGAATCAGTTTCTCGAACAAATCAATTGGGTTGGATTCTATTTAACGGAAAACGATGAGCTTGTGTTGGGACCGTTTCAAGGGCTTCCCGCCTGTGTACGCATCCCATTTGGCAAAGGCGTATGTGGCACCGCAGCCAAAAACAAAAAAACAATCATCGTTCCCGACGTCCACCTTTTCCCAGGCCATATCGCGTGTGACGCCGCATCCCAGTCAGAAATCGTCGTGCCAATGATGAAAGACGGAAATGTCATCGGTGTGCTAGACATTGATAGTCCTGTCAAAAATCGCTTTGATGAAACGGATCAAAAATATTTAGAGAAATTCGTCGACACCATCGTAGCGACGTTATAGCAGACGTGTGCGAGAAGAAAGGAATCCGAATGAACGGATTCCTTTTTATGCTTTATATTGACGGGAATAGTCTTTCACAAAGATGCAATTCTTTCCTGCCCTTTTCGCCATATAAAGCGCCTCGTCAGCTCGTTTAAATAAATCTTTCGCTTCTTCAGAATGATTCTTTTTCCAATACGAAATGCCGCATGAAATCGTTACAGGGGGGTGCGTTTCTTCCATCACTTTTTCCGAAAGGCGGCGCGCAATCGAAATTCCCGCGGCTAACGAGACTTTCGGCAAGTAAATCGCGAGCTCCTCTCCGCCCCAGCGGGCGCCAATGTCATCAGCACGAATATTATCGCGAATGATATTAGCAACTTGGACAAGTACATCATCTCCTATTTGATGGCCATATGTATCATTTACTTGTTTAAAGTTGTCAATATCAACTAAAATAAACGTTCCAAATGCGTCATGAATCATTGATTTTTTTATTTGCTCATCTAAATAGTGACGGGAATACAGCTTTGTCAAATAATCCGTAATAACGAGTTTTTCAAGCTCTTCCCTCAGCATTGCGTTCGTAAACACAAGGGTGGAATGTTGAATGAGCGACTGAAGTAGTTTGAACATTTCAAACGTAAAATGATATGGCTCCCGATGCAAAACAATCGAAACTCCTCTCAGTTCTCCATTTTGCACCATAGGAGCAGCCATTAAAGAGCGATAGTCGAAAACGGCAAGAGAACCGTGAATTCTTGTATCTCCGACAAACGCGATGTCTTTTTCCGTTTTAATTTTCTTTTCCACAAATTCAATATACTTTTTCGATTGACGAGATTGAAAAAACGACGTGCTTCCGGGCAGCAGTTTCCGCTTTCCCCCTTCAAACCAGAAAAAACCGACTTCATCGGCGCAAAACGATTGCTTAATTTGCTTTACCATAAATTCGATCGCGTCTTGAAGACGCAAATTGGCATTCAATTGATGCATCGTTTCAGTAATCAGCTGCAAATCCGCAACGAACCGACGAGACTGCTCATACAACTTCGCGTTTTCTAACGCGCTTCCTGCCGTATTAGCCAGCAAAGAGATAAAGTTTACTTCTTTCTTAGGAAACTCCATAATGTGGGGAGCTATAATCTCAATCACGCCGTAAACTCCCTGCGCTCCTTTAATCGGCGCATATAAAATGGAACGGCGCTGCGAAATCGAGTCTTCCAATTGAATTCTTCCCGTCAAAAAAGCTTGCATCGCTGCCATATTTTCTTCGCTTTCATCAAAAACGAGCGTTTTAATTGGTAAATATTCGTGATATTGATTATCGTGCGATAAAAACAAATAGTACGTGAATGACGGGTATACTTGCTTTAGAGTGTTAATAATTTCTTCCAACACGTCATCAATTTTCATCGATGAGTGAATTTTCGCGGCAAACCGATGAAGCTGCTCATAGCGTTTTTCGTCACTAAGCCCTTGTGAAATCATTTTGATTTTCCGAAAAAGCTCTGAAAAATCATGTTTGATATTCTTTAACAGCTGCTCACTGAACAAATGACGATCGTCATACACAAGCTGTAATATTCCGAACGATTCTTCGGAAAAGTGAAGGAAAATTCGGGCGGTTGCGTGCCTGTCATCTTGATCAATTCGTATCGTTTGTTGCTCGTCGTCCATCATTGTAGCTATATCGCCAGGCGGAACAGGGTGACGGAGGGGTGATTCATTTTCTCCTTCATTCGTCGTTGCTTCTGGATAAAACACCTCATTCAAAGGATCAAAAACAAAAAAAGTGACTTGTTTCAACATCAGTTCTTCTTTAAGTAATCGAAGCAACTCCGCTATCACATTCGAAAAATTTTCATAATCATCATATTTTAAAAACCAATGAAAAAACTTTTGTTTAAAGGCCCTGTATAATTTTTCCTCTTCCAATTTCATAGCCCTTTTCACCTAAACTGATGTTCTCATTCAAGTTGAATGGAGTATATGCGAAACTTTTCAAAAAATTACATCTTGTATTATATCATATTATTTGGAAACAAGGAAAATAAAATATTGACTTTGCCCTATAAAAGTCATATAATACCCTTTGTGTAAAATATAGCAGCCTTAGTGCTCACCTTTATGGTTCATTTTGTTCCTCATATGAATATTGATGAGGTGTATCGTGTAACTCTTAGCTGCTAGAGCGAGGATACATGAAAACAAAATGGCCATAATTGTTGACGCACGTCTGCTTTTATTTTACCCGAATAAAAGCAAAAGGAGGAGCAGTAAATGGCTCGTTATACAGGTCCAATGTGGAAAATTTCTCGCCGCCTAGGGATTTCCTTAAGCGGTACAGGCAAAGAGCTGCAAAAGCGCCCTTATCCGCCGGGTCAGCACGGTCCAGGTCAGCGCAGAAAACTTTCGGAATATGGTCTGCAATTGCAAGAAAAACAAAAACTTCGTCATATGTACGGCGTAAACGAGCGCCAATTCCGCAAAACGTTTGAGGAAGCCGGCAAAATGCCTGGTAAACACGGGGAAAACTTCATGATTCTTTTAGAATCCCGTTTAGATAACCTTGTATATCGTTTAGGCTTTGCGCGCACTCGCCGTCAAGCTCGCCAGCTTGTAACACATGGCCATATTTTAGTGGACGGAAACCGCGTCAATATTCCGTCTTACCGTGTCAAACCTGGCCAAACGATTTCGGTTCGCGAAAAATCACGCAACCTTCAAGTTATTAAAGAAGCATTGGAATTAAACAACTTCGTGCCAGATTATTTAACATTGGATGCGGATAAACTAGAAGGAACGTATACTCGTTTACCTGAACGTTCCGAGTTGCCTGCCGAAATCAATGAGTCGTTAATCGTTGAGTTCTACTCTCGTTAACGCGCACATCCCTTCAGATATGGTTCTGGAGGGATTTTTTTATAGCACGGCCTAGGCGCTGAATTTTCGTCACTATTTTTATTCTGTTTCGCGATCAAATTTCCTCTTCTTCTCCAAACAAAAAACCCGGTCTTCCCGGGTTTTTTATTTATAGCGAATTAAATAATACTTTTTCTTTCCGCGGCGAATGATGGTAAAGCGCCCTTCGATGCGATTTGCTTTGGTGATGGTCGCATTGATGTCTTGCACGCGCTCTCCGTTGATGTAAATCGCTCCGTTTGCAATATCCTCCCGCGCCTGCCGCTTCGATGGCACGATCTTTGCCATGACAAGGAGTTCCACTAGCGGAACTTCCTCCCCTTCATATTCAAAAGAAGGAACGTCTTTAAAACCTTGTTCAATTTCTTCGCCGGTCAATTGTGACACGCTTCCGCTAAAAAGCGCCTCCGAAATGCGAACAGCCTGCTTCAATGCATCTTCTCCATGAACGAGTTTTGTCATTTCTTCCGCTAATGCTTTTTGCGCCGCCCGCTGTTCCGGAGCTTTCTGCAATTGTTTTTCCAACTCCTCAATTTCTTCTTTTGATAAGAACGTAAAGTATTTTAAATATTTAATGACATCGCGGTCGTCTGTGTTAATCCAAAATTGATAAAACTCATATGGAGACGTTTTTTCTTTATCAAGCCAAACGGCTCCGCTCTCTGTTTTCCCGAATTTTGTTCCATCCGCTTTTGTCACAAGCGGAACGGTTAATCCGAACGCTTTTGCATCTCCTTCCGTTTTTCGAATTAACTCTAATCCGGCTGTGATATTTCCCCATTGGTCGCTACCGCCAACTTGCAAACGACATTGTTCGGTTTGGTACAACTTTAAGAAGTCCAATGATTGTAAAATCATATAGCTAAATTCCGTAAACGAAATGCCTGTCTCGATGCGCGATTGCACCGATTCTTTCGCAAGCATGTAGTTTATTCCGAAATGTTTGCCAACGTCGCGCAAAAATGAAATAACATCTAAAGATCCAATCCAGTCATAGTTGTTGGCGATTTTCGCTGGGTTGTCTTTCGCATCAAAATCTAAAAATCTCGACAATTGTTCTTTAATGCGTTCGCTCCACTGCTGCACCGTTTCTTTTGGATTTAATGTGCGCTCGCTTTTTTTTCCGCTTGGGTCTCCGATTAACCCGGTCGCACCACCGACAAGCGCAATCGGGCGATGGCCAGCCAGTTGAAAGCGACGCAGCGTTAAAATCGGCAATAAATGCCCGATGTGCAAGCTGTCCGCCGTTGGGTCAAACCCGGAATATAGCGTTACTTTTTCCTCATTTAGTAATTTCTGAAGCCCCTCCCTATCTGTGACTTGGTTAATTAATCCGCGCCATTCTAACTCTTGCAGCAAGTCCATTTGATCCACTCCTCATTTTATTTTTTCCATAAAAAAACGCCCCTTAAACCGAAGGGACGATTGACATCGCGGTACCACCCTACTTAGAAAGCATAGCGCTTTCTCGCTTCATTTCGATAACGGCAAATGCCGTCTTTTGCTACTTGGACATCCGTTCGCAAAAGCTGCTCGAGGAGGTAATTCGTGTTTATCTATGTGCTAGTTCACACCGACCACTAGCTCTCTGAAAACAGGGAGATAAACACTACTCGTTCCTGTCATCGCATTTATATATGTCGTTTTTGATATACATGGTTTTATCATACTCACATCAATTTGTCAAACCGAATAAGACAGAATTTTTTCTCACATTTAAGACGCAATCTTCCTCAACAAATATGATATACTGTGTTTATATTCATTTGTTGTTACTGTATAGGGGGAATGCTCATGGAGCATATAAAACAAACATTTTCCCTAAAGAAAGCATGGCGTTATTTTCTCATTACATATGAAGTATGCTGGAATCTTTTCCTCCTGTTTCTCATTTTCTCCCTGTGCGCCGTTTGTTTTGCTATTGGCCTTGGCGCCGGATATTTTGCTTCTTTAGTGAAAGATATGCCACTTCCTTCGTATCAGGAAATGAAAAAAGATGTTTATCGCTATGAGGAAACGACCCATATTTACTTTGCCAACAACGTTTATCTTGGAAATTTTCGTACGGATCTAGAGCGGGAAGAAGTAAAATTAGAAGATATATCCCCTTATGTCATACAAGCGATTATTGCAACTGAAGACGAATACTTTTACGAACATCACGGTGTCGTTCCAAAAGCAATTATCCGGGCCTTGTTTCAAGAAATTACCAACTCCGCAACGCAGACAGGTGGCAGCACGCTGACACAGCAGCTTGTGAAAAACCAAATATTAACTAACGAAGTATCATTTGAGCGGAAAGCGAAAGAAATTTTACTCGCGCTTCGCCTCGAAAAATTTTTTAGTAAAAAGGAAATTTTAGAAGCATATTTAAACGTCGTTCCGTTCGGCAGAAACTCATCTGGACGCAACATTGCCGGCATCCAAGCTGCAGCCCAAGGCGTCTTCGGAGTGAACGCGAAAGATTTAAACCTAGCCCAAGCGGCATTTTTAGCCGGCCTTCCGCAAAGCCCTTTCGTTTACACGCCATTTACAAGCGATGGAAACGTGAAAAAAGACTTGTCCCCAGCGCTGCAACGCATGAACACGGTATTAAAGCGCATGAAACAGGCAGGCTATATTTCCGAAAAACAATATCATGAGGCGCTGCAATATGATGTCGCCAAACATTTTGCGCCGCCAAAGCCATCGCCGTTCAAAAAATATCCGTGGCTAACGATGGAAATCGAAAAACGCGCGACGAAAGCGTTAGCCGAAGTTTTAGCCGAAAAAGACGGATATCAACAACAGCAGTTGCTGCAAACCCCGTCTCTTTACAAACGTTATTTAGCAATAGCGGAAAAACAGCTACGGCAGAACGGCTATAACATTTATACAACGATCGATAAAAATATTTACGACCGCATGCAAAAAGTTGCCACCAATTATCAATACTACGGCAATGACGTCATTCGATACGTAAAAGATAAACAGACGGGCAAAACAGTCGCGAAGCGGGAACCTGTCGAGGTCGGCGCAATTCTCATTGAAAACAAAACAGGGAGAATCATCAGCTTTGTTGGAGGAAGAAACTACGAGCGGCAGCAGCTCAATCACGCGACACAAGCATATCGGTCTAACGGCTCTACAATGAAACCGCTATTAGTATATGCGCCAGCCATGGAAATGGGCGTTATTCAGCCCGGTTCCATCATCCCAGATGTAGAATTACGAATTAAGGGAGATAAAGGCTATTACACTCCAAAAAATGCGGACGGAAAAACACACGGTTTCGTTTCTGCCCGCCACGCCTTGCAATATTCATACAACATTCCGGCCGTGCGCACATACGTCCAAATCATGAATAAACATCCAGTCACATATTTGGAAAAGATGGGGATCACCAGCGTCGCAAAAGAGGAAGAAAAACACGCTGCCTTGGCAATTGGCGGAACAACGAAAGGGGTCACCGTCGAAGAAAATGTAAACGCCTATGCAACGTTCGCCAATTATGGAACATTTATCGATGCGTATTTAATTGAAAAAATCGTATCGAAAGATGGTCAAGTCATTTATGAACATAAAAATAAGCCTGTTTCCGTCTTTTCCCCACAAACATCGTATTTAATGATTGATATGATGAGAGATGTTATCCGGCATGGCACAGCGTCCTCTATTCCAGCTTATTTAAAATTTCAGGCAGATTGGGCCGGAAAAACGGGAACGGGGCAAGATAATAAAGACTCTTGGTTTGTTGCGACCAATCCGAACGTTACATTTGGCGTTTGGATGGGATATGATATCCCAGCACCGTTGCAGCAAAAATATAAAGGGTTATCCTATAGCAAACGAACCCAGCTATTATGGGCGCAACTAATGAACGCAGCTTATGACGTAAAGCCGCAGTTAATCGCTCCAAAAACGCGGTTCAACATGCCAGGAGGCATCGTCCGACGCGCATATTGTACTGCCTCAGAGAGCGCTCCATCTAATGTATGCCAAAAAGCTGGATCCATTTATGATCTGTATAATGCAAAATTTGCTCCAAAGCAGCAATAAAAACGAAAGCAGCAAAAGAAAAAACGGGACGGCTTTCCAAAAAACCGTTAAGAAAAAAGCTGATCGAGAACCGATCAGCTTTTTTCTTGACTAGTCTTCCATTGTCGACAAATCCCCTGCCGGCAAATTGAGTTCCCACGCTTTTAGAACGCGGCGCATGATTTTTCCGCTTCGCGTTTTCGGAAGTTTGTCACGGAATTCAATTTCCCGCGGCGCTGCGTGTGCCGCTAATCCTTTTTTGACAAACTGGCGGATGTCTTCTTTCAATTCCTCTGACGGTTCATATCCTTCCCGAAGCGAAATAAACGCTTTAATAATTTCCCCGCGCACCGGATCCGGTTTGCCGATGACACCTGCTTCAGCAACCGCCGGGTGTTCGACTAGCTTGCTTTCGACTTCAAACGGGCCGACGCGTTCTCCAGACGTATTAATAACGTCATCGACGCGGCCTTGGAACCAGAAATATCCGTCTTCGTCCATATAAGCGGAATCGCCGGAAACGTACCAATCGCCGATGAAATACGATTCATATTTTTGCGGATTGTTCCAAATCATTTTCATCATCGACGGCCAGCCTTTTTTGATCGCCAAGTTCCCCATCCGGTATGGCGGCAGCTCGTTTCCTTGATCATCAATGATGGCCGCTTTTACGCCAGGAATCGGTTTTCCCATCGAACCAGGTTTGATTTCCATACAAGGATAGTTACAAATGAGATGAGCTCCTGTTTCCGTCATCCACCATGTGTCGTGAATGCGGCGCTGGAACACTTTCATCCCCCAGCGAATAACTTCTGGATTCAATGGTTCTCCCACGCTAAGAATATGACGGAGCGAGCTTAAATCGTATTTTTTCACAATTTCGTCGCCGGCGCCCATCAGCATGCGAAACGCCGTTGGGGCGCTATACCAGACAGTCACGCCAAAATCTTGAATCGTTTGGTACCACGCATCTGGGCTAAAACGCCCTCCGACGATGACGTTGGAAGCCCCGCACAGCCACGGGCCGAAAATGCCATATGACGTTCCCGTCACCCAACCCGGATCAGCTGTGCACCAATAAATATCATCTTCTTTTAAATCAAGCACCCATTTTGCCGTTTGATAGTGTTGAATCATCGCGTTATGAACATGTAAAACCCCTTTTGGCTTTCCTGTGGAACCGGATGTATAGTGCAAAATAAGCCCGTCTTGGCGATCAACCCATTCAATGTCGAAATGCTTGCTTGCTTCGTTCATTCGTTTCTTTAAGTCAATATACGGACCTTCTTCGACGACGTTGTCCCCGACAAGAAAAACATACTTCAGCGCAGGCAGATCGTTTACTGGCACCCGCGGCAAAAGTTCCGGCGTCGTTACGATCGCCTTCGCTCCGCTATCCTCAAGACGGTCGCGCACCGCTCCTTCCATAAACGCTTCAAACAGCGGTCCGGCAATCGCTCCCGTTTTAATGATTCCTAATACCGCAAAATACAATTCCGGCGAGCGTGGCATAAAAACAAATACGCGGTCCCCTTTTTCGATCTCTGCCACCTGTTTTAATACGTTTGCAACTTTGTTGGACATTTCTTTCATTTCTTTAAACGTATACTTCTCATTTCTCGACGCATCGCGGTAATAAAGCGCCACTTTATTTTTTCGGAACGTTTCCGCATGGCGGTCGATCGCTTCATATGCCATATTGACCCGGCCTGTTTCAAACCAGGAAAATTCCCTTTCTACTTCCTTCCAATCAAAATTTTTATATGCTTCTTCATAATTTTTTAAGTTATAGTTCCCTTGTACGACCGGTAGCACTTCTGTCTTCATTCTCCGAATCCCCCTTATGTAAGTGTTTACAATTCTATTATAGTATATATCTTATAAATTCTCAATTTTTTAAAAATTTAACTATTAAATTTTTTTCAAATCTCTTTATTATATTTTTTCATGTATAATGAGAACAGAAGAAGAAATTCCCCAGGTGGTGACCTAATGGAACATAAAAAAACATATAACGCGAAAGAATTAAAGACCCCGAAGGGAACGCTGATTATTGAAGGCCCGGTATCCGCGGAAAAACTAGCAAGCTACGAATTCCACCACGATTTGACATCATTCCGCCAGCCACCGCAACAGCATCAAGCGTTAATTGAAATTGCCAAACTGCCGGAAGGAAGAATCATCATCGCCCGCCATCATCAGACGATCGTCGGTTATGTCACGTTTCTTTATCCTGATCCGCTTGAACGATGGTCGGAAGGAAACATGGAAAATTTAATTGAATTAGGCGCGATTGAAGTCATTCCGGAGTTTCGCGGCTATGGTGTGGGAAAAAATTTGCTGATCGTATCAATGATGGATGATGCTATGGAAGATTACATTATTATTACAACAGAATATTACTGGCATTGGGATTTAAAAGGAACAGGATTAAACGTATGGGAATACAGAAAAGTAATGGAAAAAATGATGAACGCTGGCGGGCTCGTTTGGTATGCAACAGATGACCCCGAAATTTGTTCTCATCCAGCTAACTGCTTAATGGTCCGCATCGGTAAACGGGTCGATCAAGAATCCATCCAAAAATTTGACCGCCTTCGCTTCATGAATCGGCACATGTATTAAAACATCCTTCTGGACAATAAAGAGGTGAAAAGAAATGCTCGTCGAGCAAATCATGAAAACACCCGTCATTACGCTGCAACCGACAAACACGATTGCAGAAGCGATCCAGTTAGTGCGACAACGCCGCATTCGCCATATTCCGATTGTTGATGGCGAAAATTGCGTCGTCGGCATTGTGACAGATCGCGACATCCGTGATGTAAGCCCTTCTATCTTTCAAATTTATGAACACCTCGCAGATTTTCAAAAACCGATCAGCACGATTATGAAGACAGATGTAATCGTTGGGCATCCGCTTGATTTCGTTGAGGAAGTGGCGACACTGTTTTATGAACATAAAATTAGCTGTTTGCCTATTGTAAAAGATCGCAAACTTGTCGGCATCGTGACGGAGACGGATTTATTATATACGCTCATCCAGCTGACTGGTGCGCATCAGCCAGGAACGCAAATCGAAATAAAAGTTCCAAATGAAAGCGGGATGCTTAGCAAAGCAGCCGCTATTATCGCCAAAAGAAATACGAATATTTCCAGCGTTCTTTTATATCCGGATAAAGACGAAAACTACCAAATTCTTGTGTTTCGCGTGCAAACAATGAATCCGATCGGAATCATCAACGATTTAAAAAATGCTGGCTATATCGTGTTATGGCCAAATTTGCCGGGGGTTTCGTCATGAAAAAAGATTGCGTATTTATTTACAGCGAAGATTTCCTTCAATATAAATTTCATGACGCGCACCCGTTTAACCAGCTTCGTGTCAAGCTGACGTACGATTTATTGCGCGCGATGAACGCATTGGAAGATGAGCAAATCATCAAACCTAGAATCGCAACAGATGAAGAACTCTCCTTGATTCATGATCTAACATATATTGAAGCAGTCAAAGCGGCCGGAAAAGGACAGCTGCCTGAGCATACAGCCTTAAACTACGGACTAGGGACGGAAGATACGCCAATTTTTCCAAATATGCATGAAGCAAGCGCATTGTTGGTAGGAAGCACATTAACCGCCGTTGATTACGTATTATCCGGAAAAGCAAAACATGCATTAAGTTTGGGCGGCGGGCTTCACCACGGTTTTCGCGGCAAAGCATCCGGTTTTTGCGTTTACAATGACAGCGCTGTCGCCATTAAATACATTCAAGAAAAATACGGGCTTCGCGTTCTTTATGTTGACACGGATGCCCATCACGGAGACGGCGTCCAATGGGCATTTTATGATGATCCAAACGTATGCACCTTTTCCATTCACGAAACAGGCCGCTACCTATTCCCAGGAACAGGAAACATTAACGAACGCGGACACGGAGCGGGATACGGCTATTCCTTTAACATTCCTGTCGATGCGTTTACGGAAGATGAATCTTGGCTTGATGCTTACACACAAGCATTTCGGGAAATTGCCGACTTTTTCCGCCCTGATGTGATTTTGACGCAAAACGGAGCGGACGCTCATTATTACGATCCGCTTACTCATTTGTCCCTAACAATGAAAGCATATCGGGAAATTCCAAAGCTTGCCCATCAAATCGCTCACGAATATTGCGACGGGCGCTGGATTGCGGTTGGTGGTGGGGGTTACGATATTTGGCGTGTCGTTCCGCGAGCATGGGCGTTTATTTGGTTAGAAATGACAGAACAATCGAACATTTCCGGCGATTTGCCAGAATCATGGCTAAAAAAATGGCAAACGCTTTCCCCAGTTCCGCTGCCGCGGGAATGGGACGATCCGGAATCGCTATATCCGCCGATTCCTCGCAAAGCGGAAATTACCGAAAAAAATGCGCAAACCACCGAAAAAGCATTATATTTGATTCGCAGCCAACGGCAACAAACAAATGGATACCAATCCAACCATCCTCTAAAAAATAATCAATGCTCAAAAAAATAGGAGGCGCTATCCTACGAATTGGATGAAAAACGAAAAGGGGCTTACCGAAACGGTTAGCCCTTTTCCGTTCGTTATTTCGTTGATTCGCGATATTCAATGCGATGCGGTAAAACAACAATATGGTTTTCGACGTTTTCTTTATTCATATACTTGGTCAATAAGCGCATCGCAACCGCACCGATATCATACATCGGCTGCATCACGGTTGTCAAACGAGGGCGGACCATCGTTGCAAGCCGTGTGTTGTCAAAGCCGATTACTTCTAATTGATCAGGAATGCGAACGCCATGGTCTTGCGCGCTGTGGATAACGCCAAGCGCCATCTCGTCCGTTCCGGCAAAAACAGCGGTTGGCTTTTCAGCTAACTCTGCTATTTTTTCATATGCCTCAATACCGGAATCGTATGAATTGTCTCCTTCGATAACAAGCTCTTCCTCATACGTTAATCCGTGCGTTTCCAAAGCGCGGCGATATCCTGCCAGTTTCTTTTGGTTGATTGGGTCATTCGTCGGTCCGGTCACGTACGCGACCCGTTTATTTCCTTTTTCCAAAAGATAAGCAACCGCCTCAAACGCTGCTTGTTCGTAATCGATGTTCACCGATGGAATGGCGTTATTCGGTTCAATCGTTGCAGCCAATACGATTGGCACAGGTGATTTTTGAAACTCGCTTACATGCTCTTCGGTAATGTTCCCACCCATAAACAAAATGCCGTCCACTTGTTTAGCAAGCATCGTATTGAGCAAATGCAATTCTTTTTCTTTATTTTGGTCAGAGTTGCTTAAAATGATATTGTATTTGTACATCGTAGCAATATCTTCAATTCCACGCGCCAGTTCCGCAAAAAAGATGTTAGAAATATCAGGAATAATGACCCCGACGGTCGTTGTTTTTTTGCTGGCAAGTCCCCGTGCAACCGCATTTGGCCGGTAACCTAGACGCTCAATCGCTTCCAGCACTTTTTTTCTTGTTGATGGCTTCACATTTGGATTTCCGTTCACAACACGAGAGACAGTGGCCATCGACACGTTCGCCTCTCGCGCCACGTCGTAAATGGTTACGTTCATTGATTTCACTCCTCTTTTTTTATAAATAAACATCGATTGTTATTTTCATAACAGCAAATAATCGTTTATGTAGAAATATCATACGATACATTATGGCTGAATCGCAACGAGTTAGCAACTATTTTGCAAATGTTTTCACAAACAATTCACTAATACCGGCGGCTTTCTATGTATATTATACCCATCCTTGACACAATGATAACCATTCCCATCATATGTCACATAGCGATGCAGAAAAATAAAGATTTCAGCCGTTGCTTGTGCGAAGCGATCGAAAAAAACATCACGCGAACGACAGCAAACAGAAAATCCCCCCTTCAGCGAATCGCCAAAAGGGGGAGCGTTTATTCCGTTACGCTTTTACCATTTGCCGCTGGAACGATCTTATCTCTTCCATAAATTCATTGAATTGAGCAATATCCATTTGCTGCGCCGAATCTGACAACGCAACCGCTGGATCCGGATGCACTTCCGCCATTACTCCATCCGCTCCGATCGCCAACGCTGCTTTCGCGCAAGGAATCAATAAATCGCGTCGTCCTGTTGAGTGAGTGACGTCAACAAGCACAGGCAAGTGCGTTTCTTTCTTTAAAATTGGCACCGCAGAAATATCGAGCGTATTTCTTGTCGCGCGCTCATACGTGCGAATGCCGCGTTCACAAAGAATAATTTGACCGTTTCCTTGCGACATAATGTATTCTGCCGCGTTAATAAATTCTTCGATCGTTGCTGCTAGCCCGCGCTTTAACAAAATCGGCTTGTTCACTTGGCCCGCCGCTTTCAAAAGCTCAAAGTTTTGCATGTTGCGCGCGCCAATTTGAATCACATCAATATAGTCTAGCGCTATTTCAATATCCGCAGGGGTGACAATTTCGCTAATCACCGCCAAATCAAACTCATCGGCAATTCGTTTTAAAATTTTTAACCCTTCAACTCCTAATCCTTGGAAATCGTATGGCGATGTTCTCGGCTTGTACGCACCGCCGCGAAGAAGCTTTAACCCCTGTTTTTTGACAGCTGCCGCAACCGCCGCGACTTGTTCATAGCTTTCAACCGCGCACGGACCCATTACAAAATATTGGTTGCCGTCACCAATTTTTTCTCCTTTTACATCGACAATCGTATTTTCCGGATGTTTTTTGCGTGATACAAGCAATGCTTTACGGTGATCATCTTCTTGCAGTTCAAGGCCAGCTTTAAAAATTTCTTTAAAGATATGTTGCAATGTCGACGTTTCAAACGGCCCGTCGTTATACTCGGAAATTAAATCGAGCATTTTTCGCTCACGTACAGGATCGTAACGGTGCGTTCCTTGCGCTTCCTTGATCTTTCCAATTTCTTGAACAAGTCGTCCTCGTTCATTGATTAATTTCAAAATTTGTAAGTTAATTTCATCCACCTTTGCTCGTAGCTCATCTAATCTCTCGTTGCTCATGCTCCTCATCCTTTCTTTCATACAGTTTGATTCAAAGGCATTTCCCAGCTCATCCAAATGACTCGAGTCACGGACTTGTGGCTACTTATTTTTTAATTAGTCATTATTATAATAGAAATAAAGAAGATTGTCACCAAAAATTGCTTTATTTATTAAACGCTTTTAAGTGATAAAGTATTTTGCGGGAAAAAGCGCCGAAATAAACGAATAACAAAAAGGAGCAATAAAAAAGCATGAACCTTCTGACGGTTCATGCTTTTTTTGGCCATCGGCTTATCCATGCACGCGCATGCAAAGCAATAATGGCTAAAAGCGCAAGGCATGCAAACGCCGTATAATCCCTGTTGCCGGACCAGTAAGAATATTTGCCGCTTCAAGCAACAGTTTATGCTGCTTCCATTCTTTCCAATGCTCAAATAGTTCGGGAAATAAAAGCAGCAACGCGCTGACGCCAGCCGCTATTCACCATATTCCTAGCATCATCGCTCTCTCCGTTTCATTGGTCGGAGCATCCGCCACACGAAAAGCTCGTTCTTACGGTGCTTGAACGATATGCTTTTTCAAGGCATCATACGTAATATTCCAATGCGACGCGTGCCATGTGACAGCCCCATTTTCAAACAAAAGGGCCTGCGGCGATTCATGTTTCACGCCAAACGTTTCGGCAATATAATTCGAAAGTGGACGCGCTTCTTGCACAAACAAATAATATGTATCCACTTCCGGATAGTCGGCTACAAACTTTTCATATTCTTGAAACGCCGCTTGGCTAATTGGGCATGTAAGACTGTGTTTGATGAATAAAAACCGCTCCCCCTCTTTTAACGCTTTTTGAAACTGTTCAACTGTCTCCAGTTTCTGCTTTCCCACTTTGATCACTCCGTTTCATTTTGTCTTTGCAGTTTTTGCTCCGCATCATCGAACGCTTCTTCTGCTTCTTTCAGCAGTTTTTCGATATTTTCTTTATTCGCCTCACCCGGCGACATTGAAGTTGAAATGGACGGCGTTTCCGACTCAGAAGAAAAGCGCTGTTGATCCGCTTTTCCAATTGGAATAAATTTCGTTACTTCTTTCGTTTTTTCTTTAGCTATTTCTAACCATTCCGTCGCCGTTGTTTTCACCGGCTCCAATTTTCCTGTCTCATTCATTTCCGCAATCCATCGTTTGCCTTTCTCGCTCGTCAACAGCAGTGCTGCCACTGCGCCAGCAACCCCACCGACAATCGCCCCTAGCAAAAAGCCACCATTATTTTTTGCCATCCAACATAACCTCCTTCATCTTTTTTGTCTTCTTTCCTTCCATTTTTCCCATATTTCCATCAAAGCATTTCCCCATTGCATTACTTTTACAACTTTTTCTTGATGTGTCTCTACTTGCTTTGTCACAGACGCAGAAATTTGCTGCAGCGAACGGTTAAACGATTGGACGGTAGAACTGACATCGCTTACAGCGTGGACGAGCGAATTCAATCCTTCCACTTTTTTTTGCACACCGTCGGCAAGCGCGTTCGTTTTTTTCAACAGCTGCGTCGTTTCAGCGGCAATGCTTTGCACTTCTTTATCCATATGGTCGATGGCCGCCGTCACACGGCGAATCGTTTCCTGCAATGCCGCTAGCGTTCTTGCAATATAGACGACCAATATGAAAAAAGAAACGGCAATTAATGCGATGCTGGCGTATAAGATAATTTTCACTTGGTTTCCTCCTTGCTAGTATTCCTCTTTTTCAAACGTTCGACGTCTATTCGACAAATTCCTGCAAGGATACCCGCAGAGAAATCCATACAATTGTTAGGAACGCGATGGAGCCGTTCTCACCATTTTAATCATACGCGCGTATGCCATTTCGCTAACTATTAGTGCAAACCGCTAAATCCGGCAATGTTGAGAAAAAACGAGCAGGCGAATCGATGCCTAGCTCGTTTTTTCTTTTCTTTGCTATACCGAACGAACCGTCCGCTCATACGCTTCTTGAAACTTTTGGATATCTCCTGCGCCCATAAAAATTAATACCGCGTTTTCATGCCGCTTTAACACGGATGTATCATCTTCTTGAATAAGCCGGGAATTCGGAATTTGCGCTTGTAAATCTTGAATCGATAATTTGCCGTGATGCTCGCGAGCAGAGCCAAATATATCACATAAATACACTTGGTCAGCTTGCTGCAAGCTTTCGGCAAATTCTCGCAAAAACGCTTGCGTTCGCGTATACGTATGCGGCTGAAAAATCGCAACAATTTCGCGTCCCGGATATTTCTGTCTCGCCGCATCAATCGTTGCAATAATTTCCCGCGGATGATGGGCATAGTCATCAATCAAAATTTGATTGCCAAGCATTTTTTCACTAAAACGGCGTTTCACACCTTGGAACGTTTTTAACCGTTCTTGAATAATGTGGACATCGACTTCTTCATAATGACAAAGCGCGATAACGGCAAGCGCATTTAATACGTTATGGTCGCCAAAGCGCGGAATTTCAAATGAAGCGAAAAACGTATTGCGAACAAACACGTCAAACGATGTTCCTTCTGTTGTTTTCACCACGTTACGCGCTTGGAAATCATTATCATCGCCAAATCCGTAAAACAGCACTGGCACTTTCGCTTTGATTTTTTGTAAATATTCATCGTCTCCGCAAGCGATAATCCCTTTTTTCACTTGCAACGCCATTTCTTGAAACGCAGAAAACACATCGTCGATATTAGCAAAATAATCAGGATGGTCAAAATCAATGTTTGTCATGATTGCATAATCTGGGAAATAGGATAAGAAATGGCGGCGATATTCACATGCCTCAAATACGAAATATTTGCTTCCTTCTATTCCTTTTCCTGTTCCGTCACCAATTAAATACGATGTGGAATGCGCCCCTTGCATCACATGGGCAAGCAAGCCAGTCGTCGACGTTTTTCCGTGCGATCCTGCCACCGCAATGCTTGTAAATTTTTGTAAAAATTCCCCTAAAAAGCGATGGTACCGGATCACAGGAACCCCTAATTCATAAGCAGCTTGTATTTCCTCGTGTGTATCAGGAAAAGCGTTGCCAGCGATCACCGTATAACCCGGTTTAATATTTTCTTTGTTAAAGGGCAAAATGGGAATCCCTCGCTCCTCTAATGCTTTTTGTGTAAAAAAACGCTTCTCAACATCTGAACCTTGGACCGTATAGTTCATATCATGAAGAACTTGCGCCAATGCGCTCATTCCTGTTCCTTTAATGCCAACAAAATGGTAAACAGTCATAACGAAGCCCTCCAACGATCGTCTATCTGTAAGACAGTATATGACGTTTATCTAGTTTTGCCATCTACTTCATTTTACGATATGTATTCTCACATTTTATCATTATAACACTGTTTTCTCCGAAAAACTATGAATGCATCAAAAAAGAAAACTGACGGGGCAATCCCCCTATCAGCTTCCCCTACCAGCGACCCTTAATTTCCGCTCAACCCCTCTTTTTAAGCTTGGATTGGGGCGCTTTTCCTCCCGCCTGCTTCCGCCTGATGCTTTCCGTTTACCAATAATCGCCGGTAAAGCCGATATGAATTTTGAAAAAGCCGTATGATGTCATTACACACATGTTCTATCATATCATACTATTTTCTTGCAAATTCGCCAATTCCTCTTCCGTAATTAACACGTCCCGCGGTTTGCTGCCGCGCGCTTCCGAAACAATGCCTTGTTCTTCCATCATCTCGATTAAGCGCGCTGCGCGATTATAGCCGATGCGAAAATGACGCTGCAAACTTGACGTAGAAGCTCCTCCTTGCTGCACGACAAACTCGCAAGCTTCATAAAAAAGTTCGTCTTCTTCATGATTGGCAATCGTCTTTTTGGCAAAATCATCTTGCTGAAACAAATAAGAAGGCGCCATCTGCGCTTTCACATGGGCGACGACCCGCTCAATTTCTTCGTCCGATACGAAATTACCTTGCACACGCACCGTTTTCGATGCGCCGTTTTCTAAAAACAGCATGTCGCCGCGCCCAAGCAATTTTTCCGCGCCGTTTACATCGATAATCGTCCGCGAATCGACTTGTGAAGAAACAGAAAAGGCGATCCTTGTCGGGATATTCGCTTTGATTAGCCCAGTAATTACGTCAACGGATGGGCGCTGTGTCGCAACAACTAAATGAATTCCGCACGCCCTTGCCTTTTGCGCGATACGGCAAATCGCTTCTTCAACATCCGCCGGCGCTACCATCATTAAATCGGCCAGCTCATCAATGATAATAACGATATACGGAAGGTGATGTTCAAGGCTCCCTTTCTGTTTCACAAGCTCATTGTATTTTTGAATGTCACGAACACCTGTATGGGCGAAAAGTTCATACCGCCGCTCCATTTCTTCCACCGCCCATTTCAGCGCCCCCGTCGCCGCCTTCACATCGGTAATGACCGGGCTGACAAGATGCGGAATATCATTATACGGAGCGAGCTCTACCATTTTCGGGTCAATCAGAAGCATTTTCACTTCATGCGGAGCAGCTTTATACAACAAACTGACAATCATCGCATTGATGCATACGCTTTTTCCTGAACCTGTCGCTCCAGCAATCAATCCGTGCGGCATCTTTTTTAAATCGGTAACCACTGGCGTCCCCGATATATCAAGCCCAAGCGCAACCGTCAATGGAGATGGGTTATTGCGAAACGCATCGCTTTCTAAAATTTCCCGGATGAATACAGGACGGCTTTTTAAGTTCGGGACTTCGATGCCAATCGTACTTTTTCCCGGGATCGGCGCTTCAATCCGGATATCTTTTGCCGCCAAATTCAGTTTAATATCATCCGCTAAATTCGTGATTTTGCTTACTTTGACTCCAAGGTCTGGCTGCACTTCAAACCGCGTTACCGTCGGCCCTTGTGTCGTGTGGACCACTTTGGCGCCAATGTGGAAACTGGCAAATGTCCGATTCAGCCGTGCGCATTGTTCGCGAATCCATTGTTCATCGCTTTCTTGTCTTTGCCGCGGCCGTTCTAACAGCGATAGCGGCGGGAAGGTGTATCCATTGGCAGGAGGCTGCTTTTTTTCTTCCCATTTTTTTCGATCTTGTTTTAACATTATCACGTTATATGGAATGCGAGAACGTGCCGTATGTGACGCTTGTTTGTTCGTACGATGATCATTGTCTTCAGTCATATCGTTCTTTGTTTCTTGTAAATTTTGCAAATTTGTCTCTTTTTCCTCTGTCTTCGCTTCGTCTTGCTCACTTTCTTCGCCTTTTGCCGAAGGGAGTCCGCCTTCTTTTTCTTGCGCATCATCGTTTACGAACTCTTTTTCGTTCTCCTCCAACCGTTCCGGCGATGCTGGCTCACGAACGCTGATTTCGTCTGTTGTTTCTTTCGGAACAGATGGCAATATCTCCGTTTCCCCTTCTCGCGAACGAGACGGCAGCTCCCATTCTACTGCAGGCTCGTTCTTTTTCGTTACTCTTTTATATCCATAAATCGGCGACGGCACATCAGAAGGACGAAACGGCTTTTTTTCCAAATCATCCAAACTATTTTGTTGATGATTTTCGTCCACATATCTTAACAAATAATCAGAATGCTCTTGGCGAAATGATGGATGGCGGCGGCGTTCCGATACCGGTTCATCCGGAATAAGCGGAAAACGAAAGTTCCCTTTTGGATATTGATACATTACCTTGACGTCCAGTTGGGAAGAAGAAAGTTTCTTCCGCTGTTTTTTCCGCGACGAAACGTATTGTTCTTCCTCCTCGGTTTCCAACAAATAACGAACGAAACGTTTTAACCATTTCATCGCTCAACCACTCTTTCTTTTAAATTCGTTTCGGAAAAAAAGTCACTAGAATCGATCTAGTGACTATCATCGCATTACCAAGTGAACGGCTGCCCCACTTCATATTCATCGGATAATACTAAAATTCCTTTTTCTTGAGGAGCGTTTGGCAATTCCAATTCGCGCGCGGAACAAATCATTCCATACGACGGAACACCGCGCAATTCCGCCTCTTGAATGACAAGTCCGCTCGGCATCACCGCGCCGATTTTGGCAACAACGACCTTCTGCCCCGCTTCCACATTCGGCGCGCCGCATACGATTTGCAATACTTCCGTTCCAACGTCCACTTGGCATACGCTCAATTTATCCGCATTTGGATGTTTCTTCTTCTCTTTTACATAACCAACTACAAATTTCGGCGAAAGATCGGCCTCAATCGTTTCGTTCCATCCATTTTTTTGCAATATATCGTTAATCGCGGAAACGAGGCTTTCGTTCAGCTCCAGCAAGCCGTTACCGTCAAAATGATGATAAGTAGAAGCTTGAAAAATATTATATCCTACCGTTTCTCCTGTTTTTTCATCAAAGATGCGGACGACGTCTCCTTTTTTTTCAAACGCCCGCTGATCTTGCGGAATCGGCTTTAATGAAACAAGCAACACATCGCCGACTCCTTCACGGTTATAAAATACGTTCATCCTCGCTCATCCTTTCTTCCTTATTTTTTGCGATAATTTTTCCCTAAAATAAAAATCGGTTCAAGTTCCCCGTCTTCATATAAAAATGATAAAGCGGTAATCGGCACTCGTCCACTCGCAAAAAAGCTCATCGTCATTTGCGCAAGCACATCGTATCCAACCTCATTTTGCAAATCGGCAATAATCAGCACGTCTTGATGGGGCACAGCAAGCGCCATCGTTCCCGTTATTTTCTTTTTCATTTTCGCTAAAAACGGTTCGTTTAAAATGCGGCTTGCGTCATAGCCGTCATTGGTATTCACGAAATAAAACGTATTTCCCGCCACTTTGTCCTCTTTGACAGTCACATCCAGCGAACGAACGTTGAAACGGGCAATTTCTTTTATTCGTTCTTCGTTCCATTGTTCTTGTTCTAACATCTTTTTGTCGATCAGCCGATACGTGTTACCCAAGTCAAGCGCATAATAAATGCGGGTTTCCGCTGTATGGTCGTCATAAAGAAGCGGGATTCCTTCTTTCGTCTCCTTCGGAAACGACGTCGAACGGATGACCGGGTAAATATCTTTTTCTTTTCCGGAAAGCGTATGTTTTTCATGCATCGTATTTAACGCTTGTTCAACGTAATATACAATTTCGTCAATCGCTTCGTCTTTTTGTTCGTGCCATTTTGCAATGACACCTGGAAGCGAAATCGTTACTCCCTTTTTCGTTTCTTTATCTTCAATACGGAGCGTGTCTTTTTTTCGGTCAAACTGAAACGTCCAATCATTGCGGGCAAGCTTTTTCTTTATTCGCTCATACATTTGTTTGCTATCCATCGATGCGCCCCCTATGTCATGACAAGCCGCCGATGAACCGTTCGACTTCCTCTTTCGTTTTGCGGTCTCTGCTGACAAACCGGCCTAACTCTTTGCCGTTGTCATAAGCAATAAAGCTTGGAATGCCAAAAACATTTTCTTGCTGACATACTTCGAGCAACTGGTCGCGATCGACGTAATAGAACTCATATTTGGAAAAAGTTTGCTCGATTTCCGGCAAAAATGGCTGAATAAATCGGCAGTCTGGACACCAATCAGCGGAAAAAACGAATATTGCTTTTTTTGTGTTTTTTATTTCTTCGTATTGTGCCGCTGTTTCAATTGTTTTCATCGATAAAACTCCTTTCCGTGTCTTTTTTATGATATCGCGAATCAGCGATTTTGACAAAAAAATTCATATTGCCCTGCTAATAACTGAACAATATGGTGGAACATGCCGGCACGGTCGACATGGCCGTTTGTAAAAACGCCGATCGCCCCTTCTTTATGGCGGATGTTTCTTTCCCCCGTATATTGTGCCATCACATCTCCAAGTTCTCTGCCAGCGCGGATTTCGTTTGCCACTTCCAAAGGAAGCGGAATGCGCGCTCCGCCGGCGGTAATAACGGTGCCATCACGGTCGACAAGCGCCCCCCAATTACAAAGCCATAGTTCCCCGTCTATCTCCATCACACCGCCTTCCAAACCGATGCCGATGTCCGCGTTTTCTTTTTCTAACGCATGTTTCGCTCGATTCATCGCTCCTTGACGCGTCTCACGGTCGGAAAGCGGCTGGGCGGAAACATCAGATGGCACGTTCGTGGGCACAAGCGCGTACTGCTCAGAAGAAAAAATCGCTTTTACTGCTGCAATTTTCGCTTGATTGGTTGTACCGATTGCAACTATTTTCATCGCTCCTCACTCCTTTTTACGGAAAAAGAGAAGCCTTGTCAAACAAGACTTCCCACATTGCTTAACTATTTTTCTTAATGGCATCGACTGTTGCTTTGTCGCACCGCTTTACAAGTTCAATAAGCAGCTGCTTCGCTGCCACATAATCATCGACATGAATGATCGACGCATGTGTATGAATATACCGGGAACAAATACCGATCACCGCAGACGGCACCCCGCTGTTGGCAATATGTACGCGTCCTGCATCCGTTCCACCGCCCGGCGACACGAAAAATTGATACGGGATTCCATGCGTTTCCGCTGTATCCAATACAAATTCACGCATACCGCGATGGGTCACCATCGAACGGTCATAAATGCGGACAAGTGCCCCTTTTCCAAGATGCCCAAATTCTCTCTCGTCTCCGGTCATATCATTCGCCGGACTGGCATCGAGCGCGAAAAAGATATCTGGCTGAATCATTGCTGCTGCGGTTTGCGCCCCGCGCAATCCAACTTCTTCTTGGACGGTGGCACCGGAATACAACACATTTGGCAGTTTTTCCTCTTTCAGTTCTTTCAGCAATTCAATTGCCAATCCACAGCCATAGCGGTTATCCCACGCTTTTGCCAAAATTTTTTTCGGATTGGCCATCGGGGTGAACGGGCAAATCGGCACAATTTGTTGCCCCGGTTTAATCCCCATCTTTTTCGCGTCTTCACGGTCATCCGCACCGACGTCAATAATCATGTTTTTGATCTCCATCGGTTTGTTCCGCTGCTCCTCGCTCAATAAATGCGGCGGAATGGAGCTGACAACGCCAACGACTGGACCGCTATCGGTAATAATTTGCACGCGCTGTGCCAACAATACTTGATTCCACCAGCCGCCGAGCGGCTGAAAACGAATCATGCCATTATCGGTAATAGCAGTGACCATAAAGCCGACTTCGTCCATATGCCCCGCAACCATCACGGTTGGGCCGCTTTCATCGCCGCGCTTGATGCCAAAAATGCTGCCAAGCCGGTCTTGCACCACTTCATCTGCGTATTTTTCCAGCTCTTTGCGCATAAATTTCCGCACTGCGTGTTCATTGCCCGGCGCCCCCGGCAATTCGGTCAATGTTTGAAACAGTTGAAGCGTTTCTGCATTCATCGTCCTTAACTCCTTTTTTCTAATCACTTTTATTGTAACGGACAAGAGAACGTTTTTCCACTTTCCTTACATATATTGACGAAATGAGATATACTAAACGATAGACAAGAAACGGTGGAGGTCTCTTCAATGAATTGGAAAAAATTTATAATTGGCGCAATCATTGGCTTTACTGCAGCTTATGTCGTCCCAACGCGGCTCAAGCAGCGAATGATTTCTGCAGAAAAAGCGCTTTCGCTAGCAAAATCATCCTTACAGCACCAAGGATCAGTCAGCGGCTCATGGATTCAAACAAATCCGGAAACATACAAAAAAAACAATGTCATCTACACGGTATACAAAGGTGGAGTTTGCCGCGATAATCAACAATACGAGTTTATTATCGACGCTTACACGGGAGCCATCATTGAAACGAACCCGCTTTAACAATCACACAGGCTCCCGACTGAATAAGAGGTATCCTGCAAAATTTTCCGGTGATTCAAAGTCACCGGACTGCGAGTGGACTTTACCAAATTGTCCTTGATAATCCTTTTTATATATTTAATCAATGAACGTCACGAAAGGTTTCGTTTAACATGGGCAATGATATTTCCGTTCTCGTCCCACTTTAGCGCCCGATAATACGCGTCGTGATAAAACGTAAACCATGCCTGTTTTTCAATCGCATATGGAATCCATTTTTGTTTTTCGAAAATCGATGTCAGCGGGTAATCATCGTATGCCATCACCCACAACACATTTTGATGGGCGTGCGTCGCTAACAAATCGGCCATATGAATCGCCATTTCCTCATCTGATTCCATAATGATGATCGAATGCCCGTCGCTATGTCCCCCTGTATGTACCATTTTGATGCCGCTTACGACTTCTTTTTCTTTTTTAAACAGAACGACCTGCTCGGCAACCGGCTCCCAATTTTCTTTCCAATACGTATTGCGCGAGCGGATGTTCGGCTGCCTCATCTCATCCCATTCGATCTCTGATGTAATAATTTCCGCGCGTGGAAAAGCAGAAACGAGCCGATCCCCTTCCCGTTTTGTCAAACCGCAAGCATGGTCAAAATGCATATGTGTCATTAAAATGATGTCAATATCGTTCGGCGTCAGTCCTAGCTGCCCGAGCGACTGTTCTAGTTTCGCTTCCTCCGTTACACCGAAATTCCGCTTTTGTTTATCCGATAATTTGCCGTTGCCAATCCCTGATTCAATCAAAATATTTTTTCCGTCCACTTGTACGAGAATTGGATCGGTGCGCAATTCGATTTGGTTGTTGTCGTTAGAAGGATATTTTTTCGACCATAGCGGCTTTGGAACTACCCCAAACATCGCCCCACCGTCTAAATGTGTTACCCCTCCGTTTAACCATGTCATTTTTATTTTTCCAATTTGCAATTGTTCCATTTTTTCATCACCTCATCACTAGTGTATCATTTTTAGGAATATTTAGAAAACATAAAACAAAAGACCGCCTCTTTTGGCAAAGAAGCGGCCTTTTGTTTTATGGATGGCGTTGTTTGGGCGGATATTTTACTTCACAGCGGTAAATGCGATTTCCTTTTGCCGAAAACTTTTCTTCGTATTCCGTCATAATATTTCCTTCAAAATCGCTATTGTGCAAATCCAAACTTACGTATGTCAGCACTAACCCGTATTGCGAAAAACTGACAAGCGAATATTCAAAAAAACCTTGATTATCGGTTTTAAAATGGATTTCTCCTTCATCCACCAACACTTTCTCATATAACTCAAGAAACGAACGATATGTCAATCGCCGTTTTTCATGGCGCTTTTTCGGCCACGGGTCAGAGAAGTTTAAATAAATGCGCTCGATTTCCCCCTCTGCAAAAAAATTCGTTAAATCTTTCGCGTTCACATTTAATAAGCGCAAATTCGGCAATTCGTTTGCAATGAGTTTATCTAGCGCGGAGACAAGCACACTCGGGTACAGTTCAATGCCAATATAGTTAATGTCCGGATTTGCTTTTGCCATTTCTGTAATAAATTTTCCTTTTCCAGTGCCGATTTCGATATGAATCGGGTGATCATTGCCGAACAACTCATTCCATCTTCCTTTATACTCCTCTGGATTGGGAATAACGTATTGCGGATATGCAGCAATTTTTTCCTTTGCCCATGGTTTATTACGCAGACGCATACAGACACCTCTGTTTTTTTGTTCATCGTTGTCAACGATATCATGAATAAGCATAATGGCGCAAGATGATAGCAGCCAACTGATCATAAATTTTTATTCCAATAAAAAAACACAGCCGTACGCACGACTGCGAAAAACGATGATAAAAACACACATACAAGCGCATATTAAAAATGCACAGCATACTTTTGCAAAGGATGGTGGTCATATTGCCACTAAACCACGAACATCAAATCATCATATTAAAAGATATTTTATCGGAACACGAAGCGGACTGCTGCGGCACCGTTTCTGAATGCGAACAAATTGAGCGGCTCGTTAAATCATTGATGGGAAACGAACAAGTGCATCCGCAAATAAAAAGCGTGCTTCCGGACATTTACGCATACGGGCAAAACGGAAAGTACAGCGCTGATTTAAACTCCCATATTTTGTCCCATCAGCAGCAATTATCGGAGTGGATCAATCAGCTTACGTAGGAAATGCAACGACCGTTGTATTTCCTTTTTCGCTTTTTTTTCGTTTTGCCATATAAGCAAATAAAGTGTTTGCGCAATCGCATACCATTTCATGCGGAAACGCAAATCGTCGGTCAACTCAAGACCGTAAAGCTCTAGCCAATCTTCCCATTTTTCTTCAGGAATATATGTGTAAAGCAACATGCCAATATCGATCGCCGGGTCAGCGATCATCGCACCGTCCCAATCAATCAAGTACAATTTTCCGTCTTCGGCAAGCAGCCAATTGTTATGGTTAATGTCACAGTGGCAGACGACGTACTCATCGCATTGCAGCAAAGACATATGCCGCTCGAGCCAATGGAGCGCCTGCTTTACCAACGGTTCTTCCAACGGATGGAGAGAGAACTGCGCTTTTAGCTTTTCCACCATCATCTCTGGCAATAATGGCGTTTTCCCTAACCGTTTTAGCATTATTACTAAATCTTTGGAACGATGAATTTTTCGCAATAAACTTGCCACTTGTTCACTTCCCATGTCTTGTGGCTTCAATTCTCTTCCGTTCAGCCATTGTTGTGCGGTAAACACATCGCCGTTTTCCAACCGTTTCGTCCAAATCAGCTTCGGGACGATGCCTTCCGCGGACAAAACCGCCAGAAATGGCGAAGAATTCCGTTTTAAAAATAACTTCCGTCCCTCATATTCCGCAAAATAGGCATCTCCAGTCGCGCCGCCAGCAGGAGTAATGTCCCATTCCTTTCCTAGTAACTGTTCCAAAGCATGTTCACCTTCGACTTATAAAAAATAAGAGACAGCGATCACCTGATTCCGTATTTTCAGACAATAGCTGTCTTACTAGATTTTATATGGAATATCTTTTTTTCGTCAATTCGCACTTTTGTTTGTGCCAACTTTGCACCTTCATCCGTTCATTGTTACTTGTATTATAATGGAATACCGTGCCCTCTTGCAAATGTTTTATGCGCTTTGCAAAAAATAGGAAAATGGTCGCTTACATTTATTTCACAAGCACCCATGTCCCAATTCCATCCATGTTTATGTTTTTATGAACGGAAAACAACGGAACCGTTCCGCTGCGATCCCCGTCGCAAATGACATGCCATTCTTCGCCGTCAGGCAGAAAAACAGATTGTGCTTCCTCTTGGTTATGGTGAATGACAATAATGTCACGCCAAGGCCCATACTGCTGTACGCCGCGAATATGGTACGCGATGACCGATGATGGCGTCGGCTCAAGGAAAAAAAGATGGTGGTTGATCTCCGCTTCGGTAGTAAACCGGAAAGCACGGTGGGACTTCCGGAGCCGAATAAGCCCTTGAACATAGCGGACATCGCTTTCGTGCTCGCTCTTTCTCTTCCAGTCGATTTGATTGATCTCATCGGAAGCATTATAGCTATTGTCTATTCCTTGCTTTGTCCGGTAAAATTCCTGCCCGCTATGCAAAAACGGAATTCCTTGTGAAAGCAGCACGATCGCTGTCGCTAATTTTTGCCGCTTTTTTCTCGTTTGTTCGCTTTCATGGCCGTTGGCGATGTTCAGCTTATCCCAAAACGTATGGTTATCGTGCGATTCGACATAATTAATCGTTTGGGTCGGAGAAAGAAATAGTCCCTGTTTGTCGCGAACGCTTCCGCTAATCGCTACTTTCGCCTTTTCGCGATCATCGGAATCGCCAAGAGCGAACCCTCGGTCAAGCGGCTGAAACGTGCTCCCCTTGATACTGTCGCGAAAATAATCGTTAAAATAGGCGATGCGCGGCAGTTTTTCCGCGTTTTGCATCGTCGCTTTTCGTTCAGGAGGAAGCGGTGTCGGCAAATCCCATCCCTCTCCGAACACAAGAATGGACGGGTCGATCGCATCAAGCATTTCGCGAACCGCTTTCATCGTGTCAATATCCAAAATCCCCATTAAGTCAAAGCGAAAGCCATCGACATGATACTCTTCCGCCCAAAAGCGAACCGAATCCAAAATCCATTTCCGCACCATTTTCCGTTCGGAAGCAATGTCGTTTCCAACCCCAGTGCCATTAGCCGGGTTGCCGTATGCATCATAGCGGAAATAATATCCGGGAACGATTTTCTCAAATGAAGATTGTTCGCGGATATAAACATGATTGTAGACGACATCCATAATGACGCGAATGCCCTGCGCTTGCAGCGTATGAATCGCACGCTTTAATTCGCGGATGCGGGTATACGGATCATGTGGGTTTGTCGCATAACTCCCTTCCGGAGCATTGTAATGGAGCGGATTGTATCCCCAATTATACTGTTGCGATGGATCACGCTCATCCACCCCGGCGAAATCATGAAATGGGAGCAGCTCGACATGTGTCACGCCAAGCTCCTTTAAATAAGAAAGCCCTGTTGCCGTATGATTCGGTCCCTTTGTTTCCAGCTCCGTTAACCCTAAATATTTTCCTTTATGAGTAATCCCGCTTTCCGGGTGAATCGTAAAATCACGGATATGCATCTCATAAATAATCGCGTCAGCCGGTGATGAAAGCGAGGGAAGGAACGGCTTCTCCGTCCGCGTCTTCGCCAAATCGATGACAACCCCATGCTCCCCGTTGACAGAAACGGCAGCCGCGTACGGATCGACCGCTTCGCGCCACACGTCGTTCACACATACGGCATACATGTAATACATTCCTTCGATATCGCCGAATACTGTTGTCGTCCATACGCCCTTTGCTAATCTCTCTAACGGTATATACATTTCTTTCTCCGTTTTCGGGTTGATCAGCCTTACTTTCACTTCTGTCGCCGTCGGCGCCCACACTTTGAAAGTCGTTTTCTCCTGCGTATACGCGACTCCTAAATCACCGTCGTAAAAAAATAGGTCATCAAATTGCGTCGTCCGCACAACCGCTCCGATTTGCAAAACCGCGGCTGCGCCTTGATGATCATAAATCACATAACGTTTTCCTAGTTCTATCGGTATATTAATGATACACTCGTATTTCATGGTTGATCCTAAATCCCATTCACGTTCCATTTGCAAAGAATGGTGCTCTCCATGCGGCGTTTCCAACGTAAATGCTGGCGTTTTTCCAGCGCGATACGGCTTTGGCACTAACACTGTCACAACATTCATCGCGTCTAAATATGCCGCAAACTCCTGATGCATGCCAGGCAATTCAGGCCACCCCCTTTTTGTAGATTGATTTTCGGAATTTGTATAAAAGAAAAAAGCAATTCCGATGATCCAATCCAAGTTGACTGAACGGAGAGAATTTTTACACAATAACTAGGACGCGATCCTTTTTTGTATATCATATGCAAAACATAGAGAATCCGGTGCAAATAAAGCGGATGAAGACGCCGGCTTTCGTCATATTGCAGTCCATGATGCAACACGCCAACAAAAAAAGGTGTAATTAGCTTTACACCTTTTCCTCATCCGCATTCCAATCTGCCCGTATATCATAGTGGCTATAGCAATGGCGCAACAGACAAGAAGCTGCTTTTAATTGCGCATGCTTTAACGGGATCTTCAATTTTCGCAAAGAAGAAAACCATTGTTCATAATTCCGCTTGTCGATAAAATGCACATCACCAAAAGTGGCACGGCGATAGTCAATATAGCCATAACGATTGATAACTGCTTTTTTGATAGGAAAATCAACATTGTACTGCTTATATATATTTGCCACGATTTTTCCCATCCGTTGTAACGCAATGATCGGATTGATCATTTTCTTCTCTTCATCATTGATTATTTCCGTCCAAAAACGGTCCGAGGACGCAATGATAATGTTATCTTTCGCACCTTCCGCAAACGTAATGCACCATGTTGTCGTTGGGCTTAACAAAATGACATCTAATTCGACTGGGGCGCTTTTTACTAAAAATACCGGCTTATATAAACATAAATACGTATCAGGAAAACGCTGTAAAAAATATTTCAACTTTTCTTCATAGTAAAACTTCTTATCCACAGCAGATTCGTACCATATCGTCGAGCTCGCCCATTGTAACTGCAGTTGAAACATATTTTCCAAAAATAAAATTTTTAATTCATCGATGTTTTTGGCCTCCGTTATGATCATCGGCAAGCCTTCTTCCCCATCGATCAAACGGTTTGTTTGTACTTCGGTTGTTTCTTCTTGTGGCGAAGAACGTTTGAACCATTTTTTCATTCTATCAAACAATGACGGCTTTTCCACCAGCCACTCCCATGTTTCATCCAGTTGAGGAATGTCATCGTTACTTTTATTGTTTTCCCATTGCTCCTTCGTTTGCTCCCATTGCCTTTTCTTTAAGCGAATAAATTCGCTTGCGTAGCGATACACGTCCGTTTCGTATCTTGAAATATAATCTTGAAGCTTTATTAATTGGCCCACACCTGCAACACTTCCTCCAATCAAAAGTTATTTTTTGAAAGCGGAAATAGAGCAAGCGCTTCATACTTCGGCGTTCGATCTAAATGTGTTTGATACAACACGATCTGGCCGACGGGAAACGTCGCGTTTACTCTTGGTTTCATTTGAAGATCATTCAAACAAAATACTTCATTTCCTTGCCATTTGCGCGCAATCGTAATGTGCGGAGTAAACGGCCGCTTTCCTAGCGAAAATCCGATATCGATACAAGCGGCATGCACATCACGTTGCAATGCAAATAGTTTTTCTTCCTTTTCCACCCCTTGCCATAAAATGCGCGGCGCTGTTCGATTGCCAAACGTCTGTATTTCTGATAACGATAAGGCAAATGGAGCGTGACATTTTGCCACTTCCCCTATAATTTGGCATATTTTATCTATTTTTGCCGGCGGAACATACCCTAAAAACGCCAATGTAATATGATAGTCTTGTTGATGCACCCATGTGCGAAATGGAAACGCAGAAGCGATTCCTTCTTTCCATTCTGCTATTTGTTTTTTTACTTCATCAGCGATAGGAACGGCGATAAAATAATGCGTTTTTTTCATGTTTTCCCACCTTTTCTTATCAAGGGAACCTTTTTTGCATTGATCAAACTAATTCCGATGAGTGAAAGCATTCCAACAAAGGTGCAAATGCTGAAAAATAAATATACATCCCCAATATGGCCTCGGTCAAGCATATATCCGCCAATAAACGTACAAAACCAAACCCCTAATCCGTTTCCGACCGCGGAATAAAGCGACACTGCCGTCGCTCTTACCTGCTTTGGCGCAATATCACGCACGTATTGAAGCGCCGCAGGAATAACCAAGCCAACGGAAAGACCTTGAACCACCGCCGTCATGTACACGAAAAAAAGCGGCGGTTCAAAAAAGTAAAACAACCAGCGCGCGCATGATGCAGCGGAAGCAAACATTAAAATCGGGACCATCCCAAACCGATAAATAAGCTGATCGGCCATTTTCATGAACGGAGCTTCGCTTCCCGCCGCCAATAAAAACGCTACCCCTATTCCCGTCAGCGTGCCGCCAAGCTGCTTAATAAATATGCCAAAATAAAAGTTATTCGCTAAAATAGGGCCAAAAATAAGAAAAGTAGCAAGCAACAATAATACAAATTGCGGAATTTGAAACAGCTGCGCCATGCCCTGAAGCGTTTCCGACTTCATCGGCTTGCTTTCCTTTGGAAGCCGCCAGGCGAGCAATCCAGATAACATTAGCATAAACGAAAATAAGTAAAAAATGGCAACAAGCGCAAAACGGTCTGATAACCAACCGCCGATCAGCACGGCAACAGCGAAACCGATCGATCCCCATAAACGAATCGATCCATACTTTTTGCCACTCTTTTGCACGTAATGAAGCGCGATGCTATCGGAAATCGGAATGATGGCGCTTTGTGCGGACGCAAGTAAAATAGCCATGGCAACAAGCCAACGGTACTCGTCAACAAATGAATACAGCAATCCTATCAACGAAGTGGCAAACAGTGCGATTGTCAACACGAGAACCGGTTTACGCGTATAATCTGTAACCATTCCCCAAATCGGCTGCACAAAAATCGTCGTAACCGGGCTGATGGACATAATCATTCCGATCTCCGCCCCCGAAAGGCCGGCAACTTCTTGTAAATATACGGATAAAAGCGGAAGCAATGTGCCGAATGCAAAAAACACAAAGAAATAAAATAGCGGAAACGCTGCTTTTCCTGGCGATTCCCCTCGTTTTAACGTCGCCTCCATGTTTGTACCGCACCCTTTCATAAAAAGCACCGCTCTAAACAGAGCGGCATAAATCGTCTTTTTTATCGTAACATATGTTTGAAATTTTTTCATTTGGCTAATTCATAAATAGCTTGAGCATAAATCGCTGTTGCTTTCAACAGATCATCAATAATAATATATTCATCCTTTTGGTGCGCTACGTCCGGCCGTCCCGGAAACATCGGCCCAAACGCTACTCCCGCTTTCAGCGACCGAGCATACGTGCCGCCGCCGATGGAAAGCAAGGAAGCGGGCTCTCCCGTCTGTTCTTCATACACGCGCTGAAGCGTCCGCACAAGCACATGATTTTTATCGACATGATGCGGCTTCAAACCGCCGAAGCGCTCCATTACAAAACCGTGCTGCGCAGCGATGCGCTCCAGCTTGTCTTTCATTTGTTCCATATCTGTTGTTACCGGATAGCGTATGTTAATGCCGATCTTGCCGCCAGATTGTTCATGATATGACAATATTCCAACGTTCACCGTTAAATCGCCGGTAATCTCATCACTGTAAGCGATTCCCAATGCTTTTCCACGAGAATCGGAAAAGAAATAGTTCGTCACAAACCTGATAAACGATTGTGCTTGCGTATCTAACGAAAGATCCGCCAGCCATCTCGCCAGCCATAAACCTGCATTTTTCCCAGTTTCCGGCTCCATTGCGTGAGCAGAAATTCCTTCCAATTGAAGAATAACGGTATTTCCTTCTACAACAGCATTTCCATTCATGTTCGCTTCATAAAGAAACTGACGATACCGCTGCTCGATTTCTTGTTGCCGATCTGAATGAACGAGCAATGCCGCTTCAGCAAAATCAGGAACCATATTATAACGGCGTCCCGCCTGAAACGATTGCAAGCGAATTTCGCTTTCTTCGCTCGTTCCTGTCCGTTCCATGCGCAAATCGATATCGGCAATTCCTTTTTCTGCATAAATAATTGGAAAATCAGCATCTGGGGCAAATCCCATCGTCGGCATTTCTTCATGTTGGAAATAATGTTCGACACAGCGCCATTCACTCTCTTCATCGGTTCCAATAATCATGCGCACCCGCTTGGACAACGGCAATCCAAGCTCCTTCACAATTTTCATCGCGTAAAACGCCGCCATCGTTGGTCCTTTATCGTCAATTGCGCCGCGGGCGTATATTTTTCCGTCGCGGATTTCCGCAGCAAACGGGTCGCTTGACCAGCCATCTCCCGGCGGAACAACATCAACATGGCATAATACGCCGATTAACTCATTCCCTTGCCCGATTTCAAGATGTCCTGCAAAACCATCGACGTTTTTTATCGCAAACCCTTCTTCTTGCCCACGCCGCAGCAAAAACTGCAGCGCCTTGTACACCCCGCTGCCAAACGGTGCTTCTTCCGTAGCGTCTTCTTCATTGAGGACGCTCGGAATGCGCAATAACGCCTGCGTATCTCGAATAAGTTCCTCTTTCCGTTTCAATACTTCTTCCATCCAATTGATGTTCACCGCAATTCTCCCTTTCTTTTTTCTCTTGTTGTCACCGTAACATAAACGAATAAATAAAGTCAAAGTTTTCTTTTTTTACGATCATATTACTATTGTATTAAAAAATATTGAAATATTTTGTTAATCTCGGCAAATCGGTAGCATTCCCCCCCTTTTTCGTGTAAAATATAATAAAAGACAACAAGATATAATCTCTCATCTTAGAAGTAGCGATGTTGTGCCATGCGAATTATGTAACGATAGGGAGTGGTCTTTTGAAACCTTCGACACATCGTATGCTAACACGAATTAAATCCGTCTACTTGTACATTAGCGAAAAAGGAACGGTGACGACACAAGAGCTTGTAGATGAGTTCGGCACTACCCCAAGAACAATTCAGCGCGATTTAAACGTGTTAGCGTATAACGACCTAGTTCGCAGCCCTAGCAAGGGCAAATGGACGACAACCAATAAGAAGGTGCGAATATCTTCTTGATTGGTTCTAAGAAGAGAGACAAAGGTGAGAGGTTATATGCAAAATGAATGAGCCTCAACATACCCGAAAACGAATGCACATTCCGTTTGGATAGAAAAAGGAACCTGAAAAAGGTTCCATTTTTTTGCCGCTTTAAGGGCGAAATCGTTTTAACATCTCCACTTCTTCATCCGTCAATTCCCGATATTCACCGACCTCTAACGATGGATCAAGAACGAGCGGCCCCATTCGAATCCGTTTTAAATAAACAACTCTTTTCCCTAGCGCCCGAAACATTCGCTTTACTTGGTGAAATTTTCCTTCCATAATCGTCACTTCCACATCCGAACGAAGTCCCGATTTTAAAATAACAAGTTCCGCCGGTTTTGTTTCATATCCATCGTCCAAAACAACGCCACGGCGAAATGATTCGATATCCTCTTCCGTCACCTCTCCATCGATGACAGCAAAATACGTTTTCGGCACATGCTTTTTCGGGGAAAGCAGTTGATGAGCTAATTGGCCATCATTCGTCAACAATAAAAGCCCTTCTGTATCTTTATCCAATCGGCCAACAGGAAAAGGAGCAAACATGCGGTCTTCCTCTTCTAGTAGATCAACCACCGTTTCTTCCACCATATCTTCCGTCGCCGAAATCACCCCCGGCGGCTTGTTCATCATTAAATAAATAAACTCTTTATATTCGACTTCCTCTCCTCGCACCGTCACAACTTGCTCACTCGGGTTTACTTGCGTTTTCGGGTCTTTTACGATCATGCCGTCAATTTTTACGACACCGGACTTTAACATTTTTTTTACTTCTTTCCTTGTTCCATAGCCCATGTTGGCAAGCATTTTATCGATGCGCAGCCCCATATGTTCACCACCTTTAAAAAATTTGCGCCTACTAGGCGTTTGTCTAGTCCGCATTCTCCCTATTTCCATATACTATGAAAGAAAATGAAGAAAGGAGATTGGCCCATAATGAATTACTATTATCCTTCAATGACAGATGATTATCGTCAACAGCCTACTCAGCCTTTTGGTCCTGGCTTCCCAGGAGGTTTCGGAAACATTCAGCAACGCCTGAATCGGATCGAACGGACGTTAGAGCGCCATACCGATCGCCTCAACCGCCTTAATCGCCGCTTGCAGCGCGTCGAGCGCCGGCTTGGTCTTCCTACAACGGAAGAATTTTAACCTTTTAGAAAAGAAGGCGACTAGACCGCCTTCTTTTCTTTTCTGCGCCGCAAAAATGCAAACCGATTTCCAAACAGCGAAACAAGCAACCCTGACCGGTCGCTGAAAAAGAAATACACCGCTGCGCCGATAAGCGCGGCAATTGCGACAATTGCGATTGATTCCGCTGTTCCACCATGATAATGAAGCACTGATTTCAAAAACAGCTGTACAATCACAACAAAAACAGACATCAGCGCCGTTAATATGGCTATAAAAATAGTGCGGCGTATGACAAACTGATACCGGTAGCTGGTGTATTTTTTAATAATCCATAAATTAAAGGCAACCGAAACAAAATAACCTAACATCGTTGCAAGTATCGCGCCGATCGTCGCCAATTTTGTAATCAGAAACGTATTGAGAGAAAGCTTCACGAGAAGCCCTAATGTTAAGCTGACGACCGAAAAACGTTGCTGATTAATGCCTTGCAGCACTGCCGCCGTCACGGAAAACAATGCGAACAAAATAGCAGTCGGCGCATACCAGCGCAGCACTTGCTCCCCAAGCGGATCGTAGCTATAAAACGCAGCATAAACCGGTCCTGCAAGAACCGCCATGCCGGCAACAGCAGGCAATGTTAAAAACATTAATACTTGAAACGTTTGATTTAGATATTTCCGCAATGATTTTCGGTCTCTTTCGACATACGCCTTTGTAATCGTTGGAATCAGCGTCAAACTAAATGATGTCGCCAGCGTCACTGGAATAATGACAATTTTCTGCGCCCACATATTAAAAACGGAATAAGCATGCTCGGAAATTTTTCCAAGCCCTATGTTCGCCATCGCATGGTTAAAGGTAAACTGGTCAATTAACTGGTAAAGCGGCATCGCCAAACCGACAAAAACGAACGGCGCCGCATAAAGAAATAATTCTTTATACATCTCTTTCAAGGAAAGCGTCACTTGTCCGCGGTCCCTCTTTAATAAATTGTCAAGATACGGCTTGCGCTTCCACCAATACCAAATGAGAACAACAAGTCCGCCGAGGGCGCCGACAAAAGCAGCAAATGTCGCCACACTGACAGCGGTGACGAGGGAACCTTCCAGCACGCGCAAAACGACGTAACAACCGATCAGCAAAAAGGCAATGCGGACAATTTGTTCAACCACTTGCGATAGCGCTGTCGGCCCCATCGATTCATGACCTTGGAAAAACCCGCGGATTAAGCTCATGACGGGAACGATAATAAGCGCAAAACTTACCGCGCGAATAACAGTCACAACATCATCAATGGAATTGACATTTGTGCGTTCATCAATGACAAACGGAGCAAGCCACGGGGCAATCGTATATAAAACAACGCAAGAAACGACGCCAGTGACAATCATTAACCGCAATCCTGAACGAAATAGCACATAACCGATACGATACTCTTCCAAAGCATTATATTTCGACACAAACTTGGAAACCGCCAGCGGCAGCCCTCCCGTAGCGAGGCTAATGAAAATTTGGTACGGCACATATCCATACCCGTAAAGCGCGCCGCCCCGTTCCCCCACGAGCTGATAAAATGGAATAACGTAAATTAAACCGAGAATGCGTGACAGCATGACGCCGGCCGTTAAAATAAACGTCCCGCGCAATAATTTCGACGTAGACATATGATCCCTTCCCTAACTTGATCGCATTGAAAATAATAACTATGATATTTTATCATATTTTTGATAAGGTCGAGAAATTTTCCCCCGCTCCATTATAATAATACGGAAAGGATAGTGAAGAAAATGGCATATGAAGTTGTCGTTATCGGGGGAGGCCCGTCGGGATTAATGGCGGCAATTGGCGCTGCAGAACAAGGAGCGAAAGTGCTTCTTATCGAAAAAGGGAATAAGCTTGGGCGGAAGCTTGCCATTTCTGGCGGCGGGCGATGCAACGTAACAAACCGGCTCCCTGTCGAAGAAATCATTAAACATATTCCTGGAAACGGACGGTTTTTATACAGCGCTTTTTCTGAATTCAATAATGAAGATATTATCCGCTTTTTTGAACGGTTAGGCGTACAGCTAAAAGAGGAAGATCATGGCCGCATGTTTCCGGTGAGCGATAACGCACAATCTGTCGTGCAAGCGCTAGTAAACGAGCTAAGACGGTTGCATGTAGATGTCCGGCTTAACACGCCGGTGGCCGACGTGGAGTACGAGCATGGAAAAGCGGTAGGCGTGACGCTAAAAAGCGGCGAATTCATCAGCGCGAAAGCCGTTGTCGTCGCCGTTGGCGGCAAATCGGTTCCGCAAACAGGCTCGACTGGAGACGGCTATGCTTGGGCAGAAAAAGCGGGGCATACGATCACCGAGCTGTTTCCGACCGAAGTGCCGATTACATCGAACGAACCGTTCATTCAAGAGCGGACGCTGCAAGGATTATCGTTACGCGATGTCGCTTTAAGCGTTCTAAAACCAAACGGAAAACCGATCATCACTCATCGGATGGATATGCTGTTTACTCATTTTGGCATTTCTGGCCCCGCCGCCCTGCGCTGCAGCCAATTTGTCGTCAAAGCGCTAAAAAAATACGGGGCAAACTCCGTCACGATGAGCATTGACGCGCTTCCTGAACAAAATCAAGAAGAGTTGTTTCAGCAGCTCACCAACGCGTGCAAAACGGAGCCAAAAAAGGCAATAAAAAATGTCATCAAGGGCTTGCTCCCAGAACGATACATATTATTTTTGCTAGAGCGAAGCAACATCGACCCGCAAACACCGGCTGGAATGCTCGCGCATGAAAAAATTCGAACATTTGTCCGCCAATGTAAACAATTTACGTTTCACGTTCACGGCACGCTGCCGTTAGAAAAAGCGTTCGTCACCGGCGGAGGCGTTTCTGTCAAAGAAATTCACCCGAAAAAAATGGCTTCGAAATGGATGGAGGGGCTTTATTTTTGCGGAGAAATCTTGGACATTCACGGCTATACGGGAGGATATAACATCACAGCAGCCCTTGTCACCGGAAGGCTTGCTGGAGTGAACGCGGCATTGTTCGCGACGTCTTTAAGGACCTAACGAGCTGTGTTAGGTCCGATAAATGACCATTGCCGAAAAGCAATAAATTTGCTCTCCTTCGGATTCCATCATCGCGACATCATATTTCACGTCGATCAGCTGTCCTTCTTTCAGTCCGGACAAAAACGCATTCACCGCCCGCTCCAAATCTTTTTCATGCTCTTCGTCAAATAGCTTCACTTTATACATTGTTACGTCCCCTCCTTATTATTGCCGCCCCTCATTTATTCACTTCTTTTACAAAGAAAAAATTCCTTCACTCTTCACTTAAAAATAAAAATATCAGCGAAGAGAGATCTCTCCGCTGATAAAAATGATCTTTAATACACTCCTACGGCATTAAACGCCTGCTTTACAGAAGCAGCCTCTTGGCTTGTTGATCCGTACAAGTCGGCAGCAGATTGAACGCAAGCGGCGCGAAGCTGGCTAAAGTTCGATGTTGGCGTTAAATATTGTGTGAGCGCGCGATAGAAAATTTTTCCCATTTTATCGCGCCCGATTCCTGTGACGCTGACACCGTAATGCGTGCCGCCTTGGCTAAGCAAATATGCCGCTTTGTTAATGATTCCGCTGTTAATATGAACTCCCCCATTGTCTTGCGTGCCGGTATATCGTTTTGAATAGTGGTCCGGATCGCCGTATTTCGCTGGATCAGACATCGAACGAAGCGAATCTCCGGAAATTCCAGGTGTATAAATATCTTCGCCAATTTCCCAATCTGGATTTTTATTTGCATAAAATTCGATTAACGTGCCAAAAATGTCAGACAATGATTCATTGATCGCTCCAGGTTCATTTTGATAAATAAGACCAGCTGTATACTCAGTTACTGCGTGGGTTAATTCATGCCCAACTACGTCAATTCCCCCTGAAAAAGGAAGAAATGTTTGTCCGTCGCCGTCACCGTATACCATTTGCGAACCGTTCCAAAACGCGTTATTATAGCCGCGGCTATAATGAACGGTTGACCGGACCGCCGCGTTATTGCCATCATAGCTTAAGCGATTATGAACATTTTTATAATAGTCATACGTGATGCCAGCATAGTAGTGAGCGTCTACTGCAGCTGCATCATAGCTTGCAAAAAATTGATTATCGGCATCCGCCCACAAACTCCCCGGCAATGTCGTACGATACTTGCCGTCATAGGTAAAAATGCCGTTGCCGCGCGTATTATCTTGCAAATAATAGTAACCGTAATCGGAAGAATACGTCGTATTAATATATTTTTGATCGCCAAGCACTCCTCTTCCTACACCAACGCTGGAAGTGCCGGCAACAGTTTTTGTATTTTCCAGTTTTGCCGCATCGATCTGATTAAATTTATTTAAAATAGAACCGTTTTCCGCATCAACAATATATATCCAGTTTCCAGGCTCCGGGGTTAAAAAATTTAAATTGACCACATAAGCTAAATGAGCGTCGTCGCCATAGACGTATACAACCAATTCCGTGTCTTTTCCTTGTTCATACTTTGGCACTTGCTTTGTCACATGTTCTACTAAATCTTTCTCAGCAATGTCACGCGCCTGTTTGGCGTTTAGTTTCTTTTCTTTCTTTAAAGACCCTTTTTTATCTAACTCTGGCATTAATGTCCCTGACAATGCGGTTAACGTTCCATCTTTTACATGTGCTGTAACTACGGCACCATACACTGGGATACCTTCATATTCCTGTTGAAAGCGCATAAACGTATAACCTAGCTCATCCTTCCTTTTTTCCCTTAAATTCAATGTTTGTTTAGCATTTCCATAAATCTTGAACTTCTCCTTATTTAGGTTTATATATTGATAGACAAGTTCATTGGGAGAGGCAACATCTGCTTTGAGCAACTGACCGGAAATAAACTCAGGAGTTTGGAACTGCTTATTCCACGTCACTGTTTCTGTAGAAGCAAACGCACTGTAAGGCAAAAGCGCTTGAACAACTAGTCCGGCAGCTAAAACGAACGCTGCCAATTTTGCACTTTTCTTCATTTTCCCACTCCCTTTTTTGATTTTATATTCAGAATATTAACACAACAACTTCGATTATTGTATTGGGAAAATAATCGTTTCACTCGATTCCTAGAAACAGAATAATATTTCCAATTTTACTTTTTATTAATAAAAAAACAGACAGCTAGCCAAACGCCAGCTGTCTGTTTTACTATGCTTCAAAAATGATTGTAGGCGGTGGAAGTTGGTCCTTGGTGGCTGCTTCTTTTTGTTGTTGATCGTTGCCGATAAGCACCAACGAGCTTAATACAACGAATGACAATACACCAAATAAAAATTTTTTCAAGAAAATCCCTCCTACATATTTATAATATTTTTTAGAAATTCATAGCTCATTTTATAATATTTGCTTGCCAGCTTATACTTGTGGCACCGTTCGTAGTAGCTCGCCAAATATTCAGCATATCGCGCCACTTCTTCATATTTTTTATGTTTTTGAAAATAAGGGAGTACTTCGTTTTTCATAAACGTTTCAAATGTTTGGCAGGAAACATCGTCTGACAACAAGTATTGATAGACAGTGAAATGAAGGTAATACTCATAATACGTTGGAATCGTATGCGAATGCTCTTTAAGAAGCTGTAAACTTTCTTCCACATTTGCTAACGCCTTTCGATAATTTTGTGAAGCATAATATTCTTTAATGAGAGAAAATAGCGTAATAAAACGGTCTGCCAACGGAGCATTCCTTTTGTATATCAAACTATTCTCATAATGCTGAATGGCATCCCGATGCTCCCGTTTCATTGACTTTAAATATCCTAAGTTATGCTCAATGATTCCTAATATTTCAATATCATTAACCATTCGGGCAGCTTTTTGCGCAAGAGAGTAACATTCAATCGCTTTATCCAGCTCACCATATCTTCGATGACAAATGCCCAGTAAAATATGACATTCCGCGCTTCGTCGCAAATTATAATCCGATTGGTAAATGGTTAATGCATGCTGCACATAGTTCATGCAGCTTAATATTTTCCATAACTGACTATATGCAAGTGCTAACAAATAATATAAATCTGCTTCTTCCCATTTTGGGAATGATTGAAATTGATAAAGCTGTTCCGCTTTTTTATAATGTTCTAATGCTTCCTCGTATTTTTCCTTGCAATAATATAAAAGCCCTATAAATTTGTAATAATAATATTTCATCTTATGATCAAACGTGTTGTATAATTCTCTGATTTTGATTAACGACGATTCCGCCGCATCGATATTTTTCGTAAATAAATAATACCGCATCTCCACCAATAGAAAATAGGCGTTCACTTCGGCATCTTCAAAACGCTCGACCATCGTTTTCATTTTTTCATACATTTCGATTGCTTCGCGTGCATTTTTATCAGTTATTGTTTTATACCATGACATAATTTGCTCCGCCTGTTCATGCATACTATCGCTAAAAATATTTTCAATCCCTAGTCGTTGGCAAAGCAAGCGCAGCACCTCTTCGCTCGGCGTCACCTGATTGTTTTCGATTTTTGATAAATATGATACTGAAATAATCCCCTCTGCCACTTCCTCCTGTGTCCACTCCCGCTTAATGCGGGCAAATTTTAAGCGATCGCCAATCTTCAACGAATACCTACCCCTTTTTATATTCATAATGATATAAATTTACTGAAAATTATATAACCTTTTTCTCTCATCCGAAATCACCCATTTGGACTAAAGGGATAGAAAACAAAGAAGATGGCCTCGCTTTTATTTATTACTTATTATACAAGATAATGAACTTTCTCTTATTGGGAAAATAAATAGTTTGAAAATGCGATTATGCTGTGACATCGATCTAGATTTGGGAAAATAGCGGCAAATTATAATGTTTGTATGAGTGGCTGTTTGAAAAAAGCGTTTGTCTGTTTCAACATGGAAACAGACAAACGCTTTTCACTTGCACATTGATCGTCTTTCATCCTATCGCGGCATATGGCGTTACTTTTTCGGAACGGTATCTCCTTCCCATTCAAGCATGCCGCCGGCCATATTGCAGACGCGATAGCCTAATTCCTGCAAATAGCGGCAAACATTTTCGCTGCGTCGCCCGGAGCGACAGACGAAAATGTACTCTTCCTCTTTATTGAACTCATCGAGCCGGCTTGGAATGTCTCCCATTTTAATATGTTTGGCGCCTGGAATCATGCCGAGCGCCACTTCCTCATCTTCACGCACGTCTATGATGTTTAGCTTTTCGCCGCGTTCCAGTTTTTCTTTTAATTCCGCCGCAGTAATTTCCTTAATTTCTCCCATCGTTATTATCTCCTTTCAATCATACGCCCCTCGCAAAAAGGAGGGGCGTTTTTGATCAGTTTGCCACAATGTTGACTAATTTTCCCGGTACCGTAATCACTTTACGCACTGTTTTTCCCGCGATATGTTCTTGAACTCTCTCGTCTTGCATCGCCGCTTGTTCCAGCTCTTCTTTCGATAGATCTGCGCGGACATGCAGTTTTGCTCTTACTTTTCCATTCACTTGAACAACAATTTCGACTTCCTCTTCGACTAGCTTCGACTCATCGTACGTCGGCCATGGTTCGTATGCGATCGTATTGTTATGGCCAAGTTTTTCCCATAATTCTTCCCCGATGTGCGGGCAAACCGGCGACAATAGTTTCACAAACCCTTCCATGTACTCTTTCGGCAATACCGGCGCCTTATATGCTTCGTTAATGAACACCATCAATTGCGAAATCGCTGTATTAAAACGAAGCGCTTCATAATCTTCCGTCACTTTTTTCACCGTTTGATGATAGACGCGCTCAAGCGTATCCGTTTCTGGATTGTCAACGATTTTCGGATTCAACTCGCCATTTTCATTGACAAACAAGCGCCAAACGCGGTCCAAGAAGCGGCGCGCTCCATCCAATCCCTTTGTCGACCAGGCAATCGACGCTTCAAGCGGCCCCATGAACATTTCGTATAACCGCAGCGTATCAGCGCCATGGCTTTCGATAATATCGTCTGGGTTGACGACATTTCCTCTTGATTTACTCATTTTTTCATTGTTTTCCCCAAGAATCATTCCTTGGTTAAATAGTTTTTGGAACGGCTCTTTTGTCGGCACAACGCCGATATCGTATAAAAACTTATGCCAGAAACGCGCATACAATAAGTGAAGCACCGCATGCTCTGCACCGCCGATATATACGTCCACCGGCAGCCATTTTTTCAGTTTTTCCGGATCGGCAAGCTGTTTGTCGTTATGCGGGTCAATATAACGCAAATAATACCAGCAGCTTCCTGCCCATTGCGGCATCGTATTCGTTTCACGGCGTCCTTTTTTGCCTGTTTTCGGATCGACGACATTGACCCATTCCTCAATGTTCGCAAGCGGCGATTCTCCCGTGCCTGACGGCTTAATTTGATCCGTTTTTGGTAGCTTTAACGGAAGTTCTTCTTCCGGCACCGGTGTCATCGTGCCATCTTCCCAATGGATGATCGGAATCGGTTCGCCCCAGTAGCGCTGACGGCTGAACAGCCAGTCGCGGAGACGGTATGTGACTTTCTTTTGTCCTTTTCCATTGGCTTCTAGCCACTCAATCATTTTCTTGATCGCTTCTTCTTTGTTCAGGCCGTTTAAGAAATCGGAATTAATATGCTCGCCGTCTCCCGTGTACGCTTCTTTCGCAATATCGCCGCCGGCGACGACTTCCTTGATTGGCAAGTTAAATTTTTTCGCGAATTCGTAGTCGCGCTCATCATGCGCCGGCACGGCCATAATCGCGCCCGTACCATAGCTCATTAACACATAATCAGCAATCCAAATTGGCAGCTTCTCGCCAGTGACTGGATGAATCGCATATGCGCCGGTAAATACCCCTGTTTTTTCTTTCGCTAAATCGGTACGCTCAAGGTCGCTTTTGCTTTTAATGGAATCCAAATACGCTTCTACTGCCGCTCTTTGCTCTGGAGTTGTAATTTTTTCGACAAGCGGATGTTCCGGTGCCAACACGGTATATGTTGCGCCAAATAGGGTATCTGGGCGGGTCGTAAAGACCGTGAACGTTTCCTCGTGGCCATCCACTTCAAAGCGAATTTCCGCGCCTTCTGAACGGCCGATCCAGTTTCGCTGCATTTCCTTGATGCTTTCCGGCCAATCCAATTCTTCTAAGTCTTCCAAAAGGCGGTCTGCATACGCCGTAATGCGAAGCATCCACTGTCTCATCGGTTTGCGGATGACTGGATGGCCGCCGCGCTCGCTTCTGCCGTTAATGACTTCTTCGTTGGCAAGCACCGTTCCTAACGCAGGGCACCAGTTGACCGGCACTTCATCCATATAAGCTAAGCCTTTTTCATATAACTTCAAGAAAATCCATTGCGTCCATTTATAGTAATTTGGATCAGTCGTATTGATTTCCCGGTCCCAATCGTATGAAAATCCTAACGATTTAATTTGGCGGCGGAACGTATTAATGTTTTTCTCAGTAAATTCCGCGGGGTCGTTTCCGGTATCAAGGGCATACTGCTCCGCCGGCAAACCGAACGCGTCCCATCCCATTGGATGAAGCACGTTATAGCCTTGCATTCGTTTCATCCGTGCTAAAATATCTGTCGCCGTGTAGCCTTCCGGATGACCGACGTGCAGCCCCGCGCCGGACGGATACGGAAACATATCCAACACGTAAAATTTTGGCTTGTCATCGTCATCAACCGTTTTAAACGTTTTGTTTTTTTCCCAATAATCCTGCCATTTTTTCTCGATTTCGCGATGATTGAAGCTCATTGTCTTTCCTCCTGTCTTTTTGTCATATGAGATACACGTACGAAAAAACCCCCCATCCCAAAAGGGACGAGAGGTGAAAATTCCCGCGGTACCACCCTTATTAGCACGCGCCGACGCGCATGCTCACTCTCATCATTAACGCAGATTCACGGCGGGCATTACGAGGCGAAAGCCGCTCATGCCCGCAACTCCGAGGCGAGTTCGTGAACAAACTTCGGTTGACTCGCACCGACCGTCAACTCTCTGCCGCCCGTTTTGTTCACTACTACTCCTCTTCACCGTTATTTCCAATATTGTTCGTGATAATATTTTAAAAAATTTGTCGGTTGATTGCAAGTAGCGGAAAATGGAGCTTATATTCTATATATGCCGCTTTTATCCGCATGTAGCTAGTTATCCGTCTATTTTATGCCACATTTCCGGCGGATTTAGCTCATAGATGCCGTTTTCGCGATACATATAGTTATTCATGATAAATTCGCGGCGAATCGTTGCATAATCTTCATGGAATTTTTTAATGTACTCATTGATTTCTTTTTCTGTATACCGTTTTCCCGGCTTCAACCCTTTCAGCATATGCTCAAGCACAATCAACTTCTTCTTTCTTTGCGCTGGAATATTTTTTAAACGGCCATCGCTCGTAAAAAAGTTGTCGATAATTTTTTGGCGCTCTGCGGCTTTTTCTTTCATTTCTTTTTTCACCTCGTTTTGTTCAGTCAAATCAAGCAGCGCACGCGTGTAATGCTTTACTACGGACGGCTGCAAGTAAAAATAAATGATGTTTCCATCGCGTCGTTCATAAACGATGTTTACGTCGCGGAGCTTTTTGAGATGATGGGTGATCGTCGCTGGGGTCAATCCAAGTTTCCCAGCAATTGCTTGACCGTGCAGCGGCCCTTGCGAAAGCAGTTTTATAATGCGAAGACGCGTTGGATCACCAATCGCCTTGAAAAATGTCACTAAACGATGAAGCTGCATGGCTACCCTCCTTTTTATATTTGATAATTATCTAATTAGATATATATCTAATTAGATGACCGTTGTCAACCTCTAATAAACAAAAAGCGGAGTAGAGGACATGTCTACTCCACGGTAACCGTTTGTTTCTTCCTTTTTTGCTTCTTTGGCAAGTTCCGAGCATAGAAAAACGTCGTGATAAGCGACAGCGCAGAAAAGAAAACAAGCGCGGCAAACATCATCGACCGAAATCCACTGATTTTATCAAATAATATTTCCCCAACCAAATTTCCAACCACGCTTGCCCCAGAATTCAACATAAGCACCATTCCAGCGACAGAAAGCGATTTTTCAAGCTGCCCATGAACGCCAATCGCATTCATCGTCCATAAAAAAGAAGCCAATGTCATGTTCATCGCCATGCCAATCATTAATATCCAAAGCATACAGGGCATCATACGTCCTTCTTCAATATTCGAACGCCAAAGTAACTGTATGTCGTTTGCAATAAAAAAAAGCTTGCCGACTTCGACAAGCTATTCTCCTACTCCGCGCGCTGCTTCGCTTTTTGCGGCTGCCCTCCTGTTTGTTCATACGCTTTCTTCGCTTGTTTTACTGGGTCCACCTCTTTTCCTAATTCAATATCATGATTGTTGATGCCGTTTCTCGTTTTTTGTTCTGGATTGTTCTGCTTCGAACGTTTTTGCACGACGCACCCCCTCCTTAATGATTGAGCAAAATCATTTCGTTTTGCAATTGCTGCAGCTGCAGGCGCATCCGGTGCAATTGTTCGCGCTGTTGCGCATTGCAGCTAAGCGCCAAATGCGCCAAATCATTCACTGCATTCTCCAGCATTTGCTGCGCTTGTGTATATTCCATGTCATTGTAATGTTCTTGCTTTTGCGCCTCTGTATATTGCTCTTTCGCATAACGAATAACATCTTCGCAATGTTGCAAAAATTCATCGACCGATTGCCGCGTTGCCATAACATTCCCTCCAACCGTATAATCGTTTCTCATCTTTTAATGTGCGCATTTTATTTTGCGGATATCACGTTAATGATTGGCAATAGTCGATTTTTCCCGCCAACCATGTTACAATGCTAAAATGATATGATTTTCGATAAGGAGGGAGCTGTGTTGAAGCAGCCCAACCCATTTCCATATACAAATGATCATAAACGTTACCATACATGGAACTACCATTTGCAGCAAACGTTTGGCCATAAAGTATTTAAAGTCGCTCTTGACGGCGGCTTTGACTGTCCAAACCGTGACGGGACGGTGGCCTATGGCGGTTGCACATTTTGCAGCGCGGCGGGATCGGGCGATTTTGCCGGCAATCGCGCAGATGACCTTGTTACCCAATTTAATCAAATGAAAGAAAAAATGCATAAAAAATGGAAAAGCGGAAAATATTTAGCTTATTTTCAGGCGTTCACGAATACACACGCTCCCGTCGGTGTATTGCGGGAAAAATACGAAACCGTCTTAAACTTGGACGGAGTTGTCGGGCTGTCCATCGCCACGCGCCCGGACTGCCTTCCAGACGACGTTGTCGAATATTTGGCAGAGCTGAACGAGCGCACGTATTTATGGGTCGAGCTCGGTTTGCAGACGGTGCACGAGCGGACGGCATTGCTAATCAACCGCGCCCACGATTTCCAATGCTTTGTCGACGGAGTCGAAAAACTTCGCAAACATGGAATCCGCGTTTGTGCGCATATTATTAACGGGCTGCCGCTCGAAGATTACGATATGATGATGGAAACAGCGAAAACAGTGGCAAGCATGGACATTCAAGGGATCAAGATCCATTTGCTTCATTTATTGAAAGGGACGCCAATGGTAAAGCAATACGAAAAAGGATTAGTCCAATTTTTGTCATTTAAAGAATACGTAAACCTTGTTTGCGATCAGCTGGAAATTTTGCCTCCGGAAATGATTGTGCACCGAATTACAGGGGATGGACCGATCGATCTAATGATCGGGCCAATGTGGAGCGTCAACAAATGGGAAGTGTTAAACGCGATTGATGCCGAACTCGAACGACGCGACAGCTATCAAGGGAAGTATTACAAAAAAGAAGTGGTGAAGCAATGAAATTAGCGAAAATTCTCCCTTTTACGCGAACATTGATGAACCTTGCCGTGAACGAAGGGGATATCGCCGTCGACGCCACGGTTGGAAACGGGCATGATACGCTTTATTTGGCACAGCGCGTGGGAGAATCCGGCCACGTGTTCGGCTTTGACATTCAAAAAGAGGCGATTGCGGCAACTTCCGCCCGCCTTCAAGAACATAACATGTTAAAGCGGGTGACGCTATTTCAAGCAAGCCACGATCAACTGATCGAAAAAATTCCCGCTATTTATCATGGCCGCATCACCGGAGCGATATTTAACCTCGGCTACTTGCCAGGTGGCGATAAACGTATTGTAACAAAACCGGATTCCACGATCCGCGCTATTGAGCAACTGCTACAAATTATGGCAAAAGAAGGAATCATCGTCGTTGTCGTTTATCATGGCCATCCAGAAGGCGTCATCGAACGTGACGCGCTTCTTCACTATACAAAAGCGATAGACCAAAAGCGAGCTCACGTATTAAAATATGAATTTATCAACCAAATGAACAACCCGCCCTTTATTATCGCGCTGGAAAAGCGAGCGTGAGGCTGCCCTCCCAATTGGGGCAGCCTCTTTATTTTGCGGTGAAGGAGCGCTTTTTTTGCCATAACCGATATGCTTTTCCATTCCAATAAAAAAACCAAGAGACGATTCCGCCAGCCCGAACAAGCCTTTTCGCAAGACGGCGCAACTCTTTTTGTTTCTTTACTTTTTCATCAGATAAATATAAGCCGAGCAACCCGCGGTGAATAAGGCGGTGAAATGCCCCATGCGGCAATTCATTCACATGGCGGTCCGCCTCTTCAATAAAATAGCAAAGCCGTTCTAGCAAAACGGACTGATTTGGATAATAAAAACAAAAATTCAAATCTCCTCCTAGACGATCTTCCTCTTGGTCAATAAAATAATCAAGCAAAATATGCAGACCTTGAATATACGGAAAATAACCGTCACGTATTTGCTTTGCCATTTTCTCATGAAACGTTTCGGCAAACGCGTAGGCAACTAAACAAAAAATGCCTAACGTAGAACCGGAACAAGCAGAAAACTCGTACCATTCCATCGGCGGAAGCTGATCTTTATATTGCTTGAACCACTTTTCGAGGCGAGGGACCCGCTCCTCCACATTCACGTGTTTATGTACTTGCAAATCACAATAATATCCAGCCAATTCATGCAAAAACGGTACAATTTTATCGTAATGCGTTACTTTCTTTAAAACGCTTTGACATGTTCGTACAAGGTCATGTAAATAGCCACCGTCATCTTGTTCTTGGCGATGCCGGTAATAATTCGACACGCTTGCATCAATCGATAACGCGTCAGGCATCGATTCATGCAGAGCACGAAAATCGAGCGGGTCTAATGAAGTGCTTCGATCACATAAATTATCTAGGTAATCGCTGATCGTTTGATAGGCGACAATAAAACGAATGCACTCTTCCATTTTTTCTCCTGCTAACAATGATAAAATGGAGCCGCCCTCACAGTGAAACGTTTTGGTTTCAATGCTCGCCAACGCTTGTTTGCGAAGCTCCGCGTCTGGAATATTTTGTGCCCTTTGTTTCCAATATGCCAATTCGCGATGCACAACTGGAAAAACGTCGCGATATACTTTTTTCATAAGAGTGATCGGATGCGTCGGGATTTTCAACTGGCTCACCTCAGATGCGTTTGCGTTATCTAACGATACATTCGGCATTGTGTATCTAAAAACGATTTTGCGTATAAGAAAACATCTTCTCGCTCCGGTTCGTTAAAAATTTCATGGTATAATTGACTCCATTCTTTATACAATTTTTCCGATATCGCCAAACGATTGAACCATTCTTTTACGGCTGTCTTATCGACAATTTTATCGTCCCCGCCTTGCATAAGCAGCAATGGAATATCAGGAAACTGCTGAATGCGGCGAGAAGCCAATTCCATCGCCTTCATTAGTTCGCGATACCAACGGACAGATACTTTTGTCACATAAAGTTCATCCTGTTTATCCGACTCATGCACTTCTTTATTTCTTGTCGCCAACTCGACAGACAGTCCCGAATCGATTAAAAGGGATGGGGCAATATGATTCAATACTCTTGATAACATATCCAACCCTTTTGACGGATACGACACAAGCCCTAAACATGGAGAAGATAGAATAACCCCTTGCACAGGAAGCCTTTTTTCCTGCAACGTGCGGATGACAACAAGCCCTCCCATGCTATGTCCAAGAAGAAACACCGGTACATGAAATTGTCTCGCTTCTATGATCCAATCGGCCACCTCATTAATATACTCATCGAACGACTGAATGTGTCCGCGCTTTCTTCTCGTTGTCCGCCCTTGTCCAGGCAAATCGCCTGCGACAACATGATAACCGCTTTGTACCCATTGTTCGATCAACCATTTATAACGCCCGTGATGCTCTGCCGCTCCGTGGACAATCACAACTGTTCCTTTCCCTTCATTTGCCTCCCATGTCCACATCATGCAATCTCCTCCGTTTACGAATCGTGCCACTATCTGTACAATAATAATACCGAACCATTTTATAAAAGGAAAGGGAAGAAGCGTATGATTTACCCGTACAAAGGAAAGTTTCCGAAAATTGCAGAATCTGCCTTCATTGCCGATTATGTCACCATTACCGGTGATGTGGTCATCGGGGAAGAAACAAGCATCTGGTTTAATACTGTTATTCGCGGAGATGTCGCTCCAACGATCATCGGCAATCGTGTCAATATCCAAGATAACTCAATTTTGCATCAAAGTCCAAACAATCCACTTATCATTGAAGATGGTGTAACCGTCGGCCATCAAGTCATTTTACATAGCGCCATCATCCGAAAAAACGCTTTAATCGGCATGGGCTCGATTATTCTCGATGGCGCAGAGATTGGCGAAGGAGCGTTTATCGGTGCCGGAAGCCTTGTCCCACAAGGAAAAAAAATTCCGCCGCACACGCTCGCATTTGGCCGTCCCGCTAAAGTCATTCGTGAATTAACCGACGAAGATGTCCGCGAGATGGAGCGAATTCGCCGCGAATATGTAGAAAAAGGGCAGTACTATAAATCACTGCAACCAAAATAAAAACAAATGACGTTCATATTATCGGACGATATGATTTACTTTCGTTATTTATTGCATCATATCGTCCCATTGTTCCTTTTCCTATTTTAACCCTTTTTTATCGCTCTCGCTATTTCTTATTGCCGCCGTAATAGCCCCACTTATGTTTAGGTCAATGCCTGACTGAAGCAGAAATACCTTGCATTACGCAAAAAAAGAGAGTTACATAAACACGTAACTCTCTCTTTACTGGCTATTCTACCTCTCTTTATCGTTCTATTCTTTCTTTGCCAACGCAAGAGCTTGTTCTTTCAACGTTTCCGCTTTGTCTGTACGTTCCCACGGAAGATCGATATCCGTGCGTCCGAAATGGCCATAGGCGGCTGTTTGTTTATAAATTGGGCGGCGCAAATCCAACATTTTAATAATGCCGGCTGGACGAAGATCAAAATTGCTGCGCACTACTTTAATTAAAATGTCTTCCGATACTTTTCCGGTACCGAATGTATCAATGGAAATGGAAACCGGTCTTGCAACACCGATCGCATATGCCAGCTGCACTTCGCATTTATCTGCGAGTCCCGCAGCAACGATATTTTTCGCCACATAGCGCGCGGCATAGGCTGCGGAGCGGTCCACTTTTGTCGGGTCTTTTCCAGAAAACGCACCGCCGCCGTGACGGGCATAGCCGCCATACGTGTCAACGATAATTTTTCGTCCTGTTAAACCAGCGTCACCTTGAGGTCCGCCGATGACAAAACGACCTGTCGGATTAATGAAATATTTTGTGTTTTCATCGATCAGCTCTGCTGGCACGACTGGCTTAATAACGTGTTCTTTAATATCGCGCTCAATTTGTTCTTGTGTAATTTCCGGATGATGTTGCGCTGATACAACGATTGTATCGACACGTACCGGTTTTTCATTTTCATCATATTCTATCGTTACTTGCGTTTTGCCGTCCGGGCGCAAATATGGCAAAATATCTTTTTTGCGCACTTCTGCCAAACGGCGAGCTAAACGATGTGCCAAGGAAATCGGAAGCGGCATTAATTCTTCTGTTTCATTGCAGGCAAATCCAAACATTAATCCTTGGTCTCCGGCACCGATCGCTTCAATTTCCTCATCAGTCATCTGGCCTTCGCGGGCTTCTAACGCCTTATCGACTCCCATCGCGATGTCCGGAGACTGTTCGTCAATCGACGTCAATACGGCGCAAGTATCTGCGTCAAAACCGAATTTCGCGCGAGTATAGCCAATTTCGCGAACCGTGTCGCGAACGATTTTCGGAATATCCACATATGTCGATGTCGTAATTTCCCCGCTTACGAGCACAAGCCCTGTTGTAACGCTCGTTTCGCATGCAACGCGGGCATTCGGGTCTTTCGCCAAAATGGCATCTAAAATCGCATCGGAAATTTGGTCACAAATTTTGTCAGGATGACCTTCCGTTACAGATTCCGAAGTAAATAAACGTCTTTTTTTTGACATTCGGCAGTTTCCTCCTCTTTTTATAATCGAACGTCTAAATTAGCGGCATTCCCGCAAACTGCAGATGATACGGTACTCATTCCCTATTTATACATATAAATAAAAAACCTTTCCTGTAACGGTGAGGAAAGGTCATTGCAATCGTATTGCTCCTTTCACTCTTATCGTTCAAGGACGCTGCCTTGCCACAGGTTAGCACCATTTCACACATTTCTAGTTGTGACGGTTGCTGGGTTTCATCGGGCCTGTCCCTCCACCGACTCGGGATAAGAGTATCCGTTCAATGAGTTATCTTAACGTAATTAAATAAAGAAAGTCAACAAAATTAGATAAATTTTTTATGAACAAAAAGACAAATTTTTTATGGACAAAATAAGAAAAATAAATAAAAGAAATTGTGCTAAATAGTATGGACTAATAACAAAAATGTGTTATACTATTTGCAGGTATCATTAAAAATAAAAAGGCAGGTTTTGAATATGGGGATTGCAAAAATGACAAATAAACTTTCTTTATTATTACAAAAACCAAACGTATGTCACAATTTATCGGTAGCTCAACTCGTGGAAAAAATATTGCAACGAAACGAAGGGAAATTAACCGCAACTGGCGCGGTGGCAGTAACAACAGGAAAATATACGGGCCGCTCCCCGAAAGATAAATACATTGTAGAAGAAGCGGCGACGAAAGCAAAAATCGATTGGGGAACAACAAATCAGCCGATTTCTGAAGAAGTTTTCGAAAACTTATACAATAAGGTACTGGATTATTTAATGAAAAAAGATGAAATATTTGTTTTTAAAGGATTCGCCGGCGCTGACCCAAAATACCGCCTACCTATCCAAGTCGTTAACGAATTTGCATGGCACAATTTATTTGCACACCAATTATTTATTCGTCCGACAGAAGAGGAGCTAAAAACTCACAAAGCGGAATTTACCGTTATTTGCGCGCCAAACTTTAAAGCAGACCCTGCTGTTGATGGAACGAGATCGGAAACGTTTATCATTATTTCTTTTGAGCGGCGGACTGTGCTAATTGGCGGAACAGAATATGCCGGAGAAATGAAAAAGTCGATTTTCACTGTGATGAACTATCTACTTCCAGAACAAGGAATTTTATCGATGCATTGTTCAGCAAACGTCGGTAAAGAAGGGGATGTCGCACTATTCTTTGGCTTATCTGGCACAGGAAAAACGACGCTTTCCGCCGACCCAAACCGCCGTCTCATTGGCGATGACGAACACGGCTGGTCGAACCGAGGCATTTTTAATATCGAAGGCGGATGCTACGCAAAATGCATCAACTTGTCGCGGGAAAAGGAGCCGCAAATTTTTGACGCAATCGGATTCGGTGCAGTTCTCGAAAACGTCATTATCGATGAACATACGAGACTGCCAAATTATGATGATGCTACGCTAACGGAAAACACGCGCGCCGCTTACCCAATTCAGGCGATTCATAATATCGTTGATCCAAGCATCGCTGGTCATCCATCGACGATTATTTTCTTAACAGCAGATGCGTTTGGAATATTGCCGCCGATTAGCAAGCTGACTCGTGAACAAGCAATGTACCATTTCCTAAGCGGTTATACAAGCAAATTGGCGGGCACAGAGCGAGGCATCACTTCCCCGCAAGCGACATTCTCGACTTGCTTTGGCGCACCGTTTTTGCCGCTTCCGGCTGTAAAATATGCGGAAATGCTCGGCAAAAAAATCGCTGAACATAACGTGCGGGTGTTTCTCGTTAACACAGGATGGACAGGCGGAGAGTACGGTGTCGGTAGCCGCATGAAGCTTGCTTACACCCGCGCAATGGTGCAAGCTGCTGTCGAAGGCGAACTGGACAATGTCGAAATGGTGAAAGATCCTGTTTTCGGTTTAGAAATTCCAATTCATATTCCTGGCGTGCCAGACGAAGTGCTGCAACCGCAAAATACGTGGACCGATAAACAAGCGTATGCACAAAAGGCAAAAGAGCTCGCCGCAAAATTCCGGGAAAACTTCCAGAAATTTAAACATATCGCCTCGGAAATCGAAGCGCTTGGAGGCCCAATCGCATAACATTGAAGGAGGGAATCGTTCCCTCCTTTTCTAATTCGTCGAATGCAATGAAATAAGCTCATACGTGACAATCGTTCGGTTGTCGGCAAGCTCCAACTTTTTCACCACCGCTTGGCCGCTCGCTTCGCTTTGTAACGTTCTTCTTACTTCAAGTGGAACATCAATCGGATAAATGCGATATCCTTCCTTTTCTAAAATAAATAGATTGTCTTTTACTCGCTTTTCTTTGCCTTTTGTTACAATGAGTGTTTGCAATTCCAGCGGCATGCCCATGAAACACACCCCTTTTCTTTTTATCGTATCATACATCCGGTTGCCGTTTCATCCATGCCGTTAACCGGCGAACCGTTTCACGATTATCTTTAGGGGGAAAATAATGAGTAAAATTTGGGAAATACCATGCTGTCACTCGTTTATTTGTCTCTTTTAGCCTTTTTTCAAGGCGATACGCATGTTCAATCGAAACGTTTTGATCTTTTTCCCCATGGATAATCAGCACAGGCGCCTGAATTTTTTCAATTTCATACAATGGTGTTCTCCATCGGTAGCGTTCCGGATATTTCGCCGGCGTTCCCCCAATCACCCGTTTCAACATTCGCCGCAAATCCTCCCGCTCCCAATATGTCAGGGCAATGTCAGAAACCCCGCCCCAGACGACGACAGAACAAACTGTTGGCTCCAAAATCGCCGTATGAAGCGCCATCGCTCCGCCGCGGGAAAAGCCAAATACGTGAATGCGTTTTGTGTTCACTTGAGGGTGCCGCTGTAAAAGCCGAAAACCTGCGATCGCGTCATAACGGTCTTCCCCAGCAAAATCTTCATTTCCTTCCCCTCCTTGATTCCCGCGATAAAACGGCGCCATCACGACAAATCCATACGAAGCAAACTGCGTAATTCGGGATAGTCGCACTTGCCCGACGTTTTTCATGCCGCCGCGCAAGTATAAAAAACCATCGTATATTCCCGGCGTTTTCGGTTGGGCCAAAAAACCTTTAATTTTCAGCCCTTGGCATAAATACGTAACGAGAAATACATCAACATGCGGATTTGGGGAAGGGAATTTATATTGATCGACGACATATCCGTCCATATGTTTCTTCCTTTCCATTAGGCGTTCACACATTTTTTCTGCCTGCATACGATAAGGTGAAGTAAGCTTCATTTTATCCATTGCTAAGGAGGTGCTTGCATGAAAAAAATCGCGATAGTGTCGCTTTGTCTCTTCCTTCTTATCATTCCGCTTGCTGCCTGCAATCAACAGACAAATGAAGAAATAAAGAAGGTGCGGGTCGCAGAAGTAACTCGTTCGATTTTCTATGCCCCACAATATGTTGCCCTAGCGAAAGGCTTTTTTAAAGATGAAGGATTAAATGTCGAGCTTGCCACAACATGGGGCGGCGATAAAACAATGACAACCCTTCTTTCCGGCGGAGCTGATATCGCTCTTGTCGGATCAGAAACATCGATTTATGTCTACAGCCAAGGAACAAACGATCCGATCATTAATTTCGCACAGTTGACGCAAACGGACGGAACTTTTCTTGTCTCCCGCAAGAAAATGGAAAACTTTACTTGGGGCCAGCTCAAAGGTAGCACGTTTCTTGGCCAGCGTAAAGGCGGCATGCCGCAAATGGTCGGAGAATTTGTCCTAAAAAAACATGGCATCGATCCGCATAAAGATGTAAAGCTGATTCAAAACGTCGATTTCGCTAACATCGCTAACGCTTTCGCCAGCGGCACTGGAGATTTTGTCCAGCTATTTGAACCGACAGCAAGCATTTTTGAACAGGAAGGAAAAGGATATATTATCGCATCATTCGGCGCGGAATCCGGTCACGTCCCGTATACGACATTTATGGCAAAACAAAGTTTTATCCGAAACAACAAAGATATGATCGAAAAATTTACACGAGCGATCTACAAAGCGCAACAATGGGTGGAGTCGCACAGCGCATCAGAAATCGCAAAAGCCATTCAGCCTTACTTTAAGGATACCGATATTCCAATCATTGAAAAAGTCGTCGATCGCTATAAAAGCCAAGGAACGTATGCGACGAATCCAATCCTTGACAAAGAAGAGTGGAACAATTTGCAAAACATTATGAACGAAGCGGGTGAATTGCCAAAACGAATCGATCATAAAACGCTCGTCGATAATTCATTCGCGGAAAAAGCCATGTCCAAATAACGAAAGCGGGTGAAAATAATGGGCTTTTTAGTCGTTGACCGCGTTTCCCACACATATTTTACAGAAAAAACAGCCGTTACCGCCTTGGAAAATATATCGTTTACGGTGGAGAAAGGGGAATTCGTCTCCTTTCTCGGCCCGAGCGGCTGCGGCAAAACAACGCTTCTTTCGATTATCGCCGCATTAATCAAACCGACGGCAGGAACCGTTTTCGTCGAAGGCAAAGAATTGGACAGCGCGCATTCAAGCGCCGGATATATGCTGCAGCAAGACTATTTATTTCCTTGGAAAACGATTGAAGAAAACATTTTGCTTGGTTTAAAAATCATGGGAACATTGACAGAAACAACAAAAAAGCGGGCGCTTGATTTACTTGCCGATATCGGTTTAAAAGGAGTCGAAACGCATTATCCAAGTCAGCTCTCGGGCGGCATGCGCCAGCGCGCCGCACTCGTAAGGACTTTAGCGACAAACCCAAAAATGTTATTGCTCGATGAACCGTTTTCCGCGCTCGACCACCAAACGAAATTAAAGCTGGAAGAGTTGGTATGGCAAACACTAAAAGATTATGGAAAAACCGCGCTTCTTGTCACGCATGATATCGGTGAAGCGATTGCGATGAGCGACCGCATTTTTCTATTTTCCACAAAACCGGGAAAAATCGCGCACACTTTTATTGTTCCCGATGAATTGCGCCGTTTATCGCCGTTTGCGGCGCGTCAGCATCCGCAATTTTCCACGCTATTCCAATCGATTTGGAAGGAGCTTGATCAACTTGAAACAAACAAATGAACAAATTCGTTTTTTTCACCAGCAGTACATTGCGTCACGAAAAAAAGAAAAGCGGCTTATTCGCTTTTTTCAGCTTATCATATTTGTTTCCTTTTTTCTGCTATGGGAGGCGGCAAGCCGGCATCACTGGATCGACCCGCTTTTGTTCAGCTCGCCTTCCGCGATTTGGGGCTTATTTGTTCAAAATCTGGCCGACAACTCTCTCGTTACCCATGCGTTCGTCACTTTATTGGAAACGATGTTAGGGTTTATGATCGGCACGGTCGCAGGGGCATGTTTCGGCGCCCTTCTTTGGTGGTTTCCGCGCTTGGCAAAAACGCTTGATCCGTATTTAGTCGTGTTTAACGCCATGCCGAAAGTGGCGCTCGGTCCCATTCTCATCGTCGCTCTCGGTCCGGGATTCACTTCGATTATCGCGATGGGAGTCATTATTTCTGTCATCATTACGACGATCGTCGTCTACTCTGCCTTTCAGGAAGTCGATGCCAACTATCTCAAAGTATTGAAAACATTTGGCGCCACCCGCTATCAATGTTTTAAGGAAGCGGTGCTGCCATCGTCGTTCCCGACGATTATTTCTACGTTAAAAGTCAATGTCGGTTTATCGTGGGTCGGAGTTATTACCGGCGAATTTCTCGTCTCCAAATTAGGGCTTGGCTATATGATCATTTACGGATTCCAAGTTTTTAACTTTACGCTTGTGCTAATGAGCCTGCTCGTCATCGCTCTTTTATCAACCGTCATGTATCAAGCTGTCAGCATGATCGAAAAAAAATTAATGAAACATCGTTAGAGACGTTCGCCGCGCCACAAAGAACGTCTCTTCATTTCTTTTAACGTATATTGCAATACATTGTCCTTCATGATAAAACTAAACCGTTCATCGAAGCGAATATTTTCCGGCAATGAACGCAACAACACTGGACCGTCTGTTTCCAAATAAGAGGACTGCTCGACGATCGCCGCGATTTCCGCAAAGTATATATTTTTTGTAATGGCCGGCTCTACTACTTTATATTGGCCAATATACGTTAACGACCCAACAATTCCCCCTGTTTCTTCTTTCACTTCGCGAACTGCGGCTTGTTCCGGTGTTTCTCCCTTTTCTACTTTTCCACCGGGAAATTCCAACCCGCGTTCCGGATGATTCGTTAGCAGCCATTGCCCCTCATAGCGGCAGATGACCCAAACGTGTCCGGGCTTCAGTGAAAACGGATGATCCATAAACGACAATAACACGCGATTTCCGTAGTAGTCAAAAAAAGCATCCATCCTCATAAACCTCATTCCTACTTTCTCTTCTCCTTCATTATACTTGCAAACGACGCCATAAAAAAAGCCACCAACATCGGCGGCTTTCGTTTTATTCTTCTGTTTCCTTCCAGATGAAGCCAAGCGAACGAATATGTTCTTTTGCTTCTTCGTTCCCCAGCTTATAAATAAGTTGGTATATTTTCTTTAATGTTTCGTCATAGGCATCGTTTTCACGATCGTAATGATATTGAACATACGGAACATGAGTGCGCCAAAACGCCTGCCAGTCCGTTGAATAGTTTTGATCGAAGTACTCGCGCAATTGGATAATTTCATCATCTGTCGCTTCAATTTGAAAATCCCACGGGGAAGCCGTCTTGACTTGCGAAATTTCCCCTGTTGCGATCGACACATAATATGTTTTCTTTTGCTGTTCCGCCACGCTTGTCATCTCCTTATGATCTAGCTTCTTCATCGTTTAGTGTGGTGAATGCAAAAAAAATTATGCTTTAAAATTAGTCTGTCTCATCTTTAAGAAGCTCGATCGCCTTCCTTAAAAAAGATGGAAGCGGTACACCCGCTCTCCCCACATTTTCAACAATAGAGATAAACTCATTTATTATATAGAAGAAAATAATAGCATCACGAATAAAATGATTGCCCCAGCCAATCGCGATATCTAATAAATGAGAAGCAGCCACTAAAACAAAAACGAGTATCTTGCGGACAATACCGCGAAATCCGACTTGGCTCGACAATTTTCCTTCGATGGCGCTAGCGATCAATCCTGTTACGTAGTCTGCTATCACAAAGCAAAGTAAAATAATAACTAATAAGTCCACGCCTCCAATGAGAAATGAAACAAATGAACCAACAAACGAAACGCCCAACATCGACATATATTTTTGCATACTCTCCCTCCTGTAACGAGCATTATTATCGTATGCTGCCAAGAGGGAAGATGTATAGATAGCCTCCTATAAAAAAATCACTCCTTCGCCATCGAAGGAGTGATTGATAAATGATAATTTTTATATCCGCTTATCGGCCAAGGAACGATTTTAGCATCCATACATGTTTTTCCAAACTTTGATGAATGCCAAGCAACATGTCGCCTGTCGTTTCGTCTCCAACTTCATCAGCTACTTGCATTCCTTCTTTTAATTCTGCAATCATCGTTTCAAAATCGCTTACAATCGTTGCCACCATTTGTTCCGCTGTTTCTTGCCCAGTCGCTTCTTTTACAGACGATTGTTCTAAGCATTCTTTCATCGTCGCAACTGGCGCCCCGCCAAGCGCAAGAAGACGTTCCGCCAATTCATCGATATGTAGCGCAGCCTCGTTATACAATTGCTCAAATTTCTCGTGAAGCGTAAAAAATTGAGAACCTTTTACATACCAATGATAATTATGGAGTTTAATGTAAAGGACACTCCAATTAGCAATCTGCTTGTTCACAATGTCTGTTAATTGTTTTGGCATACCTTCATTCCTCCTTAACATGTTATACCTCGTTTTGGCAATAGTAAAACATGCTTATATCGATCTATATTGTTTCCCATTGCAAAAATGATATACTTTTCCAATTGTTTCTTTCAGCCATATTTTACAATGAAATAAACAATGTAGCAAAATCTAATTCCTATCGATATTAGACAACTTTGTGTCATTTTTTATTAGTTGCCATCGTTGACTAAAAGAAAGCAATTTAAACAAAAAAGAAAGCTATCACCAATCCGATGATAGCCCCTTTGTCATTATCCAAACACTTTCTTTAATTCCTCTTTATCATGCTCCAGCCAGAAGCGCATTAACCGCTTTGCCCCTTCAAGATCATGCAATTTTGCTTGCCCGCATTGCCGCTCCGTTGCCGCTGGAACTTCCGTAGCATTCAGCGCATCTTTCATCGTTTCTTCCAGCAAGTCAATAATTTCATCAACGGTCGGGGAACCGCCCACAACAAGATAAAATCCAGTTTGGCAGCCCATTGGCGAAATATCAATAATATCGAAATGATCGTGCTTTTCCGCATGTTTGCGGATGGTATAAGCTAACAAATGCTCAAGCGTGTGAAGCGCGTCCGGTTTCATCGCTTGCTTATTAGGCTGGCAAAAACGAATATCAAATTTATTCACAACGCCATCGCTTCCGACTTTATGGACGCCACAATGTCTGACATATGGAGCTTTCACAGCGCAATGGTCCAACTCAAAGCTTTCTACTGAAGGCATGCGATCATCACTCCTACTTTGTTTTTCTTTTTTCATCATACACCGAAATCCGATTTTTTTCATCCTTTTTGTATCAATTGTTTCGAGACATTATATGCGTCTTTGTTTCTCCTTTATGATATGATATACATTGCGATCAAATTTGTTTCTTTAGTTAGGTGTGGGAGAAAATGGCGAAAAAATTGTTAATTTCCTTCATCCGTTTTTACCAAATTTTCATTTCTCCGTTAAAGCCGCCGACATGCCGTTTTTATCCGACTTGCTCGCACTATGGTTTAGAAGCGGTGAAACGGTTTGGCGCCATCAAAGGCGGCTGGCTGACGATGAAGCGAATTTTAAAATGCCACCCGTTTCATCCCGGCGGATTCGATCCTGTTCCCGAAAAGCAGGAAAAACGCCAATCATAAACGGTGACTTTTCTATAACTAACTATTAAACATGACAAGCGGATATAGTGCAGCTTTTCGGCAAGCATACTTGAACGAGAAAGTCATCGGGAAACATTAGTATGCTCGAACCTTTCTCTGTTCGTCTCCGATAAAAAACGATGTTGATCACTTATCACCGATGTTAGATCAGTTCACAAACAAACGCCTTGATATCTCCTTTCAGCTTCCGCCTCGTTTCATTGCAAGACTTGCGTCTCATGAATCTCTCCCACCTACATTTCATGTCATGGCGAGGTGGGAGTTTCTTACCACCTTTATCAAGAAAGTTTCTGCGTAGAAGAAGTCAGTTAGCACATATGTTCGCTTTTATGAATAAAAAACTTTCCGATTCATCTCTCCCTTCCCTTCATTTAGAGGCGGGGGACTTTCTCGGGAAAAATGTTAAAAATCTTGAACGATGTCAAAATAACCGTTGCTTTTTTGGACATTTTCTTGTATGATTAGCATTGTTAAATCGTAATGATTACGATTATCTAACAAGAAGGAGAACATGATAATGAAAAAAATACCTGTTACTGTATTAAGCGGTTATCTTGGTGCAGGGAAAACGACGCTGCTCAATCATATCTTGCATAACCGAGAAGAAAAGAAAATCGCAGTTATTGTGAATGATATGAGCGAAATAAATATTGATGCTGAACTGATTCGACAAGGTGGTTTTTCTCGCACCGAAGAAAAGCTGGTGCAAATTCAAAACGGCTGCATTTGTTGTACGTTGCGTGAAGATTTAATCAAAGAGGTGGAAAAGCTAGTAGAAACCGGAAACATTGATTATATTGTCATCGAGTCCTCAGGAATTAGTGAACCAATTCCAGTAGCGCAAACATTTACATATATTGATAAAGAGCTAGGAATTGACCTAACAAAAAAATGTCGTTTGGATACGATGGTTACAGTTGTCGACGCGAATCGCTTTTGGGCGGATTTTGCATCAGGTGAAAGCTTGCTTGACCGAAAGCAAGCTGTGGACGAAACGGATACACGTGAAGTGGTGGACTTGCTGATTGATCAAATCGAATTTGCCGATGTTATTCTACTAAATAAAGTTGACCTTATTCGTCCGGAAGATGCGAAAAAACTTGAAGGCGTGTTAAAAAAGTTAAACCCGGAAGCGAAAATTATCCAAACAACATTCGGCCAAGTGCCACTGGACGAAATTTTAAATACCCATTTATTCGACTTTGAAAAAGCTAGTCAAGCTGCAGGATGGATGAAAGAATTGAATGAGGAACATACTCCAGAAACAGAAGAGTATGGCATCTCTTCGTTTGTTTATCGCAGAAGACGTCCGTTTCATCCAGAACGTTTCATGAATTGGCTTGAGAATTGGCCGGTTGAAGTTGTTCGCGCAAAAGGCTTTTTCTGGCTTGCTTCAAGAAATGACATGTGCAGTCTTTTATCACAGGCAGGAACATCCATTATGATTCAAGGAGCTGGTGAATGGGTTGCTGTTTATCCAGAAGCGGAACGCCAACAAATTCTTAAAGAAGATCCTGAGTTGCTCGCTAAGTGGGATGAGACATATGGAGATCGCATGACGGAACTCGTCTTTATCGGCATTGACATGAATCGCCAGGAAATTGAAACGTCTTTAGATGAGTGTTTGCTGACAGATGAGGAAATGAAACAAGATTGGGCGACATTTTTAGATCCTCTTCCTAAATTTACTGTTTCCCAATGAATCCATTATTCTAGTTCTCAAATCGTAATTGTTACGATATAATAACAAAGGAGTTTGCTTGTCAAACACATTTACAGGAAGGTGCTTAACATGAAAGCAAAACCATTTATTTTATCCCTTTTACTTGTGGTCTCTGCTTTTTTGTACGGTTGCAATGCTGAAAAAAATCACGAACAGACTGAAAAAGCAAAAGACGTTTTAACCATTTATACGACCGTTTATCCGCTTGAAGATTTTACGAAAAAAATCGGGGGCGACTATGTGGACGTGAAAAGCATTTATCCTCCTGGCGTCGAAGCGCATACATTTGAGCCGACAACAAAGACGATGAAACAGTTGGCCGATGCGGATGCGTTTATTTATATTGGGCAAGGGATGGAAAGCTTTGCCGATAAACTCAAAGAAACATTAAAGAATGAACAGGTTCATTTCCTCGCAGCTACTGAAGGGATCGAACTGTTAGACTCTGCACATGAAGAGCATGCGCACGAGCATGGACATGAACACGAGCATCACGTCGATAAAGATCCGCACGTATGGCTTGACCCAGTCCGCTCTATTACAATGGCTGAACATATTCGAGATTTGCTCATTGAACTAAAGCCAGAGAAAAAAGAAACATTTACAAAAAACTTTGAAGCATTGAAATCAAAATTAGAACATCTTGACCAACAATTTCAAACCGTCGTAAAGAAAGCTCCGAAAAAAGAAATTCTTGTTGCGCACGCTGCCTACGGATACTGGGAAGACCGCTATGGCATTAAACAGCTGAGCGTTTCCGGGCTTTCGCCAACGAATGAGCCTTCGCAGAAAGAATTAGCTGAAATTGTTAAAACAGCCAAACAACATCACATCAAATATGTCATTTTTGAGCAAAATACAACATCCAAAATTACTGAAATTGTAAAAAACGAGATTGGTGCTGATTCTTTGCGGCTGCACAACTTAGAATCGCTAACTTCCGAAGATAAAAAAGCAAATAAAGACTATTTCGCTCTCATGGAAGAAAATATTCGCGTGCTGCAAAAAGCGCTCCAATAAAATCTACAGTCTGCCTCGTACGCTTGAGGCAGACTGTTTTTTTGTAGATGACGTCCTTGCTTTAGGCCGTTTTGACGCCATATATATTCATTTGGCGCTTATTTAACATAGCATCATTCTTCGCGTGCGCTATTCTTGAATTATTGCAGTGAACGCACATATTCCGCAATTGCCGCAATTTCCCCTGGTGTCAACGTTTTCACTTCCTTTGTCTGATGACGCTCGATCGCTTCTTCAATCGTTTTTGCGCTGCCATCATGCAAGTACGGGGCGGTCGCCCATACGCCGCGCAACGTTGGAGTATCCCATTGCTTCGGCGTGCGCGGATTTGTAAAATGCGCCCTTGCGTCACCTTCAGATGGCTTATCGTTCGGATTTGCCGTACCGATGTCATGCAAATAATTCGTATTCGCCGTTGTCAAACGTCCGCTAGCATCGACCGCTTTAGGGCTATCGGTGAAATATTCGCCGCTGTGGCAGCTGAGGCAATTTCCTTTGCCGTTAAAAAGCTTTTCCCCTTCCTTCGCTTTCGCTGTCAAGCTTCCGTCCGGATTGCGGTACGGACTTTTTGGAACCGGAAAAGACCTTGGATCATCCAAATAAGCGAACAGCGCGTCATACATATGCTGCACGTCCGGAGGCAGTGGCTTTCCGGCGTCAATGCTTGTCATTCCGCCCATTTCGCTCTGCACAGTATGAATATAATCGGTAAAATCATCGCGCGAACCGTCCCACATAAATAGTCCCGTTTTCGTCGCTAAAATGTTGCTTGGAACATTGCGCGGGCCTTTCGGTGTCAGCAAAGTAAGTTTATTGATGTCGCCGTCGCTATGGCAAGATGCGCAGCTCATCCAGTTATTCCCCGTAATATTTATCGCAAATTCATCGCTATTGGCGCTATAAAAGATCGTTTTTCCTTCACGCACAAGCGGCGATAACGAATCTTTAGCAATTAAACGGATCGTTCCCTTTATCGCTTTTGCTTTTGCGTACGGGCTGTTTCCTCCCGTTTTAATAATGGCAAGATCATGGCTCATCGCATTATGCACGTACAATGTTTTGCCGTCTGGGGAAATGACAATCCCGCGCGGATTATTCCCTTCAATGCGCCGCAAAATTTGCGTAGCATTCCCTCCTCGCTGCAAATCAAATACAACCAAATCTTCGCTTCCCGACATGACTGCATACGCTTTGCTTCCATCAGGTTGAAAGGCAAGATCATAAGGGTTGGAAACGATCATCGTTTGATTGTGGACATCCGTTACGTTGATTTCTTCAAACAGCTCTTTCCGTTCGTCCGTTAGCTCTACATCGTTTTGCAAATCAATCACAGAAATCGCTGGAAACACCGTCTCCTCAAAGTTAATTGGCGTGTCAATATTCGTCAGTAAATGAGGAATATACGCTTTTTTTCCGTCAGGCGCAATCACGATTTGCTCCAACGTATTTGGAATGCCTTGGCTTTTTTTGCGGTCTTCTTTATCTGGCGACGGAGCGAGCGCAATTTCTTTCAGAACACGGTTTTGTTTCGTATCAACTACACTAATCTTGGCATCTAAATATTGCGTCACATATAATTTTTTCCCATCGGCGGTTAAGGCGAGCGCGCGCGGCCGATCGCCAATTTTGATTTCTGTTTTCTTCTTTCTTTTCGCTAAATCGAATACCGATAAAGTGCCAGAACGATAATTCGCCACATAGAGCGTTTGGCCGTCTTGGCTTGTCACTACGCCAAACGGCTCGATTCCCGTTTTCAAATGGTCGACGACTTTTTTCTCTTTCAACGAAATGATATCGACGCGATCATCATACATGCAGGAAACGTATAGCCACTGCTCATCAGGGCTTAAAGCGAGCTGTCTTGGCTCTTTGCCAACTCGAATTTCCGCTTCCTTTTTTTTCGTTTTCGTGTTAAAAATAGTGACCGAATTGATGTCGATGTTGGCGATGTATAATGTATCTCCCTTTTTGTTGATCGCAATATTATCGCTATGAACCGGTTCATGGCGAATCACTTTCGTTTCCGCATCAAAGACCTTGTTCGTTTGGCAGCCCACCATCATCAACAAAATAAACAACATACATAGCCATAGCCACTTTTTCATAACGTTCCCCCGCTCATCACCTTGGAATGATAACCATTATCATTGTATAAAGAAAAGCGGCAAATCGCAATGATTGCCGCTTTTCTTATTTTCCTTTCACTTCCACATTCAACAGAATCGGGGCAATGCCATACTTTCCATGCCCTGCTTGCACTTGCGGCACATGGTCATGATCAGCATTTCCGGATTTGTCTCCCTTTTTATATACGTCACCCGTATCCCAAAACTCGCTCGCCTGCATGCCCTCTCTGACGCTCGGGCCGTCGATGATGCGGTCATAAAAATCAACATAGCGTGAAATAATCGTTTCCCGCTCCAACGCTTTCACCGTTTCATCTGCTTCCGTGTTATTTAAGTTATTTAGCGCGACGCGGAATACGCCTGAAAGCGCCCCGGCGACAAATGGCGTATATTCGATTTTCCCTTTTCCGGTGCGATATACGCGCAGTTTCTTATCCCAGAAATGCTTATCCATCGCCGCATAAATGTTGCGCGCCGCATTGCGGTATTGTTCATCTTTCGTCGCTAAAAACGCAGCCGTTAGCCCGCGGATGGCGCCAAGCTGGGCAAGCAATGTCGGCTCCGACGTTTCAGCTCCTTCGCCAATCACGTATCCGTTTGCGACAAGTCCGTCTTTTCTCATTAAATGTTTTATGATAAAGTCTGCCTGGCTCTTTATTAATTCCAACGCCCGTTTCCCTTCTGGAGTTTGTAACCCTTTCGCGTCTTCGCCGCTTGCATAGCCAACCGGAAGCCCGTCGATTGCGCGCTCGAAAATGCGCAGCGCTTCCATCGTATATCCGGCTTGGAACGTATCGACGCGTTTTTCTTGCTGCTTGCCGTCATGTTCTTCGACAAAAGCGCCGATTTTCGGGTTAAAGTGCATCGCATCGATGTTTTTGAATATTTGCAATAGCACATCCCGATTCACCGAGTATGGGTCGGTGGAAGAAATATCGTTCGCCGCATCTGCATCTAAGTTTTCTTTTGGTGCGCTCGGGTACGGTGCTCCATCAAACACCGCCAAAAAGGCAGGATTTTGGTTTTTGTTTTCCGGACGCTGATCGGTCATGCCGTAAAATTCCGAAGCCGGCCAAAGCATCAACCATTGGTCTTGAAGCAAGCTCCGCTGGTCTTCCACTTGCAATTGTTTTGCGTTTGGCGCAAGTTGATTGCCGTCTTCGACCACTTGAATTTTATGCGGTAAATAGACAAACCCATGTGCCGGATTATAACGGCTTCCTGCAGCTTTGGTTAGCGATTGGCTATTAGCATCATAAAATAGATGGTCGCGAATGTAGTTTAGTTTGTTCCAAATTTGCTCTGTTAGAATCATTCCTTGCATTCCGTCCGCCGAACTAACGCCAAGGGCGATGTTTTTATCTTTGTCATCGTTTGGCGTTTTTGCTTCTATTTCTTCATCTTTATCTACTGTATGAAAGCCGCCTAAAAAGTCGCCCGCCCAAAGCGCTTGTTTTAAAAAGACGCCGCCATAAGCGGACGGGGTTAATACTTTTTCCATCTTATTGCGATCCCAACGCAGCGATTGGAAATCGACTTGGTATACAGGCACATACGTGCCATCGTCATTTTCCGCATATACGCTCGTATCCACTTTTTGCGCATAATGAGGATCTCCGCTTGCGTACTCAATGAACGTTGGAAACATATTGCGGAAAATCTCTTCACGCGGATAGCCGACGCTGTCAGCTAACTCATAAAACCGGTCCGCCAGCGCTGCATCGCTTGTCTTATGTACGTTTTTCGCCAATTGCTCCGCAATCGGGCCGTGAATTAAATGAAGTCCAAGCCCTGACTTTTCCGTCACTTCATACATCGCTTCTTCTGAATATTCATATGACTCGATGCCGGCTGTATAGTCGAACTTCGTCGGTTTGTCAATTTTCCGCGCGTCTAATACATCCAAATCTAAGCCGAGCGCTTCTGCCAATGGTTCGCCGGATAGTTCAAATTCGGAATAAGCAAACATGTTGCCCGCCGTGTCAAATGTATAATCGGTTACAGGCACTTGTAAATCTGCCTTTGCTTGTTTTTGCTTTGTTTCCGTTTCTTTTCCGTTGGAAGTGCAAGCGGAAGCGAGCAACAGCGAGGACGTAAGCGCTGCTGCTGTCATCGCTTTCCACGGTTTTCGTTTCATGTCGGACCCCCCTATGAATTATAAATAACGATTTTCATTCTCAATTTATTTTAATATAAAATGGTGGAAAACGTAAACTATTTTATGTAACCAATATAAGCTGCAAAGTACCAGGCGTTTCCACCATCCGGTTCCCCGTAAGAAGAGAGCAAAACTCGATCTTGTTCGGATAAAAACCAAATGTTTGTTGGCAAGCAGCAGGGGCAATTTGCGTATAATGGCGAACAAAACTTTGGTCGTCTTCTAACAGTAGCTTTCGAATCGTGTACGTTCCATCATCTTCATAAACAAAGTCGATGTCTACATGCGTTTTTCCCCGCCCTTTCCCATGCCGATAGGCCGCTTGCGCAAACAAAAGAAATGGAGACCGCCGCGCTTCTGCGCAAGAGGTAAAAAATTGAAGCAAATGGTCGGTGATTTTCGCTAAAACGGTATAATAATGAATTAGCGACTCAAACAAATGTGGATGAAGCAACTGTCGATATGTTTCAATCAGCTTTAACATGTAAAAAGGAGATCGCAATGACGGAACGGCACGGTAGTATTCGACCATCACGTTGCGTATCACCTTTCTCACAGCTTGTTGCCATGTCGTACCTCCTTCATGGCTAATCATCGCTTTCATCATTATGTACCCCCGTCATTTTCTTTTTTCGATTTTTTCAATAACAGAATGAATAGAGCTCCAGGAACGTTTGACAAAATAAATTGGCTTGTCTTTGCTTTTCGCTTTTTGTTTGATTGCCTTTGCCAAATTATGATTAACGTAATCCGTCATGACGAAAACAATATCGACATGTTCTGGGATGTCGCGTTTCACCATATTGACTTTGCGGCCATCGAGATGGATGATTTCTTGAAACCCTGAATCGATTAGTTTATCCGTAATATTTCCTAAATGATCTGCGCCCACCACTAATAAAGATGTCATCGTCCCCCTCCTTTACTGCCTTTTCTTATTTTTATTCTAATTGAGAATGATTTTCTATGTCAATTGCAATGATAAATATTTTCAATAAAATTGCTTGTAGTTTCCTTCATAACTTTTTATCAAACAACCAAACTAAACGTGTAGGTTATTTTCATACGATGGGGGGATTCATATGGCAAAAGATGTGCTTTGTGAAGTGAAAAACTGCTATTATTGGGCGGAAGGAAACCGCTGCAGTGCAGAATCGATTTATGTCGTAAGCCATCACGGGAAAATGGCATCGGATTCCACTGAAACGGATTGTAAAACGTTCATGCCTTCGGATGAAGCGTAATGAAAAGGTGAAGCAAAAGAAACACGAAGCCTTTGGCGTTTGCGCCAAAGGCGTGATGATTACATAGTTTAGCAAAGAGAGGCGATGTTCTATGGGGAAAAAGGACAGTTTAATTAAAGCGTTTAAAGAGGAAGTAAAACGGGCGAATCCAATGACATTTCCGATCTGCGTCGACTCATTTACAAATTTATGGCAATATGAATTTGGCGCATTGGACGATCTGCCTCCAGAAGTCGAGAAACTAATTGCTTATCGCGCCACAGAATTAGATTTAATGGACGAATATTAAAAAACGGGGGCTTGCGCGTTGATGAAGCCCCTTCCTAATTAATTGTTTGGAATTAGCTGTTTTAATTGGCGGCGCAATAGTTTTTGCGAAGCGTTGCGCGGCAATTGTTCGACAAAATAGATTTGTTTTGGGATTTTATATTTTGCTAAACGCTCTTGGCAAAATTGTTTTAACTGTTCTGCCGTCGCCGAATAACCGCTTTTTAGTTTCACAAATGCGCACGGCACTTGTCCCCATGTTTCATCATCGATTCCTATTACTCCCGCTTCCTCTACCGCCTCATGGGAAAGAAGCACCGCTTCAATTTCAGCCGGATAAACGTTTTCTCCACCGGAAATGATAAGATCGGAACGGCGGTCTAATACATATAGAAATCCGTCTTCATCGATATACCCGATATCTCCAGTATAAAGCCAGCCATCGCGAATCGCTTTTCCCGTTGCCTCCGGCCGGTGCAAATATCCTTTTGTAACATTTGGGCCTTTTACAACAATTTCTCCCGGTTCATACGGACGGGCCGTTTGTCCATCCTTTTCGATGCGAAGCTGTGCTGGAAACAACGGCTTTCCTGCGGAACCAAGCTTTGTTAAACTATATTCCGGCGCAAGCGTGACAATTTGCGATGACGTTTCCGTCATGCCGTACGTCTGATACACGGGAATTCCTTTTGCTTTACATACTTCCAGCAACGGTTTCGGAGCAGGCCCGCCGCCAAGCAGCATGCAGCGAAACGTCGCCGGATACCGCCTCTCGCCAAGATCGGCTATCATTTTTTGCAACATCGCACTGACCACAGACATGATCGTGACTTTCCCGGCAATAATGAGGTCATTCGCTTTTTTTGCATCGAAAGCATGCATGACATACATGCTCATTCCATATATAACGCTTCGCATCATAATCGACAAGCCGCTAATATGAAAAAACGGAACAGCTGCAAGCCAGCAGTCATTCTCATGCAATCCTAAATTTAACGCTGAACCGATAGCGCTCCACCAATGATTTCCGTAAGTTTGTAATACGCCTTTTGGCTTTCCCGTCGTTCCTGACGTATACATGATGGTAGCGACATCGTCAAAATGATAATATTGCTGAAATTCGGCATTCGCCTCAGGCAAAGCGGACAATTCACTTACGGTAATCACCCGAACGTTTTCTTCGATTCGGTCCGCCAACTCATCATCGGTAATCACGCACACCGCTCCACTATCTTTTAATTGCCAGGCAAGCTCATAGGAAGTCAAACGCGTGTTTTGCAGCAAAACAATCGCGCCAAGATAATGAAGAGCGTGAATGAATTCGATCATCGCCACGCTGTTTTTCATGAAAACAGCAACGATATCTCCTTTGCGCACCCCCGCGTTTGCAAGCTGGCGCGCCTTTTTCACAGCAGACTCATGAAGCTCCATAAACGTTTTTTGTACTTGTTCATCATAAACAGCAATGCGTTCAGGTGTCAAAAACGCTCGCTGCATAAGCCAATTTGGAAGCGATGTTTGCATGTTCCTTGCTCTCCTTCCTCCATAAAGAAACAGCTTGATGGAATTCATCAAGCTGCTTTAGTTTTACTTTTTTATTATCCTACCAAGCGCCATCGGCCCGCGATGCTTCGACTCCAATGCAACGGCAACGCATGAGTTCATTTTCCTGAGCACCCACGCAAGCCCGAACTTTGTTTGGGCTGGATCTCCCTGCAGGCCCTCCAGCGCATATCGCTGATAAGCGGCCGTCTTCCGCTCTTCTTATGGAAAACGCGGGAATTGTTTGAAGTTTGGTTGGCGTTTTTCTTTAAATGCATCTCTTCCTTCTTTTGCCTCATCGGTTGTATAGAATAGCAATGTTGCGTCACCGGCGAGCTGCTGAATGCCGGCCAAGCCGTCGGAATCGGCGTTAAACGCCGCTTTCAAGAAGCGAATCGCCGTTGGGCTTTTTTCTAAAATTTCTTGCGCCCATTTCACCGTTTCTTCTTCCAATTGCTCTAATGGCACAACTTTATTGACAAGCCCCATTTCCAACGCTTCCTGCGCGGTATATTGGCGGCATAAATACCAAATTTCACGCGCTTTTTTATGCCCAACAATACGCGCCAAATAGCCCGCGCCATATCCGCCGTCAAAACTGCCCACTTTTGGACCTGTTTGTCCAAAAATCGCGTTGTCTGCCGCAATCGTCAAATCGCAAACAACGTGCAGCACATGACCGCCGCCGATCGCATAGCCAGCGACCATGGCAATCACAGGTTTTGGAATGACGCGAATTAATCGCTGCAAATCTAATACATTTAGCCGCGGAATTTGGTCTTCACCGACATATCCCCCATGGCCGCGCACTTTTTGGTCCCCGCCGGAACAAAACGCTTTTCCGCCTGCTCCCGTCAAAATAATGACGCCGATTTTCGAGTCATCACGCGCATGTGAAAAGGCGTCGATCATTTCAGCGACGGTTTTTGGACGGAACGCGTTATGTACTTCCGGGCGATTGATCGTAATTTTCGCAATGCCGTTATACGTTTCGTATATAATATCTTCATACTCGCGTTCCTTTACCCACTCAATGGCCATTATAATTCTCCTCCTTTAATAAACTTACTTACTATTTTAGCAAAAATCTCTCGTTGTTCCACATGAATTGCATGCCCCGCTTGTGCGACTTTTACCATTTCGCAATTTGGCAGATATTTTTTCATTTCTTCAGCAATCCGGCAAAACTTTTGATCCCATTCTCCACATAAAAGCAACGTCGGTACGTTTACTTCCGATAAATGGTTCCACCATGAAGGCTGCCTTCCGGTCCCCATTCCCCGCAAACTGTTCGCCAAGCCTTTTTCATTATTGTTTAACCGCTCATTGCGAATTTGCTGCCGCACGCTAAGAGGCAAGCGCTTTTGTGATGCAAAAAGCGGCATGTTTTCCCATTTTTCGACAAATTTCTTCACGCCATATCGTTCTATTTCTTCCGCTAACGCTTCATCCCTTTCTATTCGTTCGCGTCTTTCTTGCATCGTTTTTAATCCCGGAGAGCTGCTTTCTAATACTAATGTTCGGACGCGGTGAGGATAAAGAATCGCAAACGTTAACGCAAGCCGCCCGCCCATTGAGTATCCCAGCACATGGGCGTCTTGCAAATGCAAATGCCGCAATATTTCTTCCAGATCGGCGGCCGCTTTTTCGATTTCGTAACGCGCTGGATCATTTGGCGAATCGGTCAGACCGTGCCCGATGATATCTACGAGAATGAGTTGATAGTCACGCCAATATGGGAGAAAAGGTTTCCACGTTTCCACGCTTCCAGTAAATCCATGCAATAGCAAAATCGGCTCCCCGTCGCCGAATCGTTCGACATGATAAGAAACTCCGTTGGCGGAAATCTTCATACAGCACCCCGTTTTTCGAGAAATTCTGCTATTTCCTGGGAAACCTTTTCCCACAAAAGGCGATGCATTTTTACATTATTTTCCCTTGATGTGCACACTTCTACCACGTGAAGACCATCGGTTGTTAACGATTGCGCTACACAATCGCGAAATTCATCCCATGTCGCGATTTTTGCAAAATTCCCTCCATACATGCGAACAACATGCGCAAATTGCAAATCAGTCGGCGTGCCAAACAACATTTCAAAATGTTTTTTATGCTCCGCTTGCGGCAAAAACGAGAAAATGCCTCCGCCGTTGTTATTAAGAACGATGATCGTCGCGTTCAATCCGTGCATTTTTGCCGCCAATAGCCCGTTTAAATCATGATAAAAAGAAAGATCGCCAATGACAAGCACAAGCGGCTCGGCAACCGCGCTGGCTCCTAAAGCGCTTGACACAACACCGTCAATCCCATTTGCACCACGGTTCGCTAAAATGCGGATTTGCTTGTCGTTTGTAAAGAAAAATGTATCCGTGTCTCGGATTGGCATACTGTTGCCGACAAATAACGTTGCACCGTCCGGAAGCAATCGAGAAAGTTCCATAAACACTTTTCCTTCAAATAATTCTTTTTCTGCCGTTGCTTCCAGAAGCACCGATTTCGCGATATCGTTGATCATTTTCCACGTCGTCGACCATTCGCTTTTGCTCCGCTTCGGTTTCCCAATATGAATAAGCTGGCGGCAAAATTCAATTTCATCGCAGTACACCATGTACGACGCTGTTAATGTCGGTTCCCGCCAGCCGCCCTCCCCATCAACGACAATTTGCTTAATGTTAACATATCGTTTCAGCAGGAGGAATAATGGTTTAGAGACCGGCATGGCGCCGAAACGGATCACAACATCTGGAACTAACGAAGCGGCGATCTTTTCATCTTTTAGGATCGCGTCATAACTGTCAATGATATACTCTTTCTCGTGCGTTCCGCTGCGCAGTTGGGAAAGCGGATCCGCTAAAATAGGATAATCGAGCAGGTCCGCCAGCTTTGTGACCGCCTCGGCAAACTCGGGACGATCGATTGGCCCGCAAACAATCAGCCCTCTTTCGACAGAAGAAAGTTCATCGTATAACTGCTGAATTTGCTCAATGCCAACCGCCATTTTTCCCGGGATGACCGTCGTATAAGACGGCTCTTTTGCTTCGATTTGCTTCCATGTTTCTTCGCAGACTATCGGCACAAGCGGCTCGCGCAACGGAAAGTTTAAATGAACGGGGCCTGACGGAGCGCTGATTGCCAACCCTGCCGCTCTTGCCGCCATCGTTCGCGCATAACGGAGCATGTCCGGCGTCTTTTCCGGCAGCGCCATCTCGACGAACCATTTCGCGTATTTTCCATATATGTTCAGCTGGTCAATCGCTTGCGGCGCCCCGACATCTCGCAATTCATGCGGACGGTCTGCCGTGATGACGATAAGCGGTACACGTGAATAATACGCTTCTACGACCGCTGGAAAATAGTTCGCAACCGCCGTTCCTGACGTACAAAGAAGGGCGATAGGACGCCGTTTTGCTTTCGCCATGCCAAGTGCAAAAAACGCGGCAGAACGCTCATCAATGTTCATATGTACGCGCATTGCCGGATGTTCTGCCATCACAATGGCAAGCGGGGTCGAGCGCGATCCCGGGCTGACGACAACATCCTTTATCCCATTTTTTGCTAACTCATCAATAAAAGCTGCTATATATAACGTTAGTGCGTCATTCATCTCTCTCCACTCCCAGCGCCGATAACATCGGAGCAAATTTCACTTTTGTTTCTTCATATTCGCTCATCGGGTCAGAATCACCGACTACTCCGCAACCTGCGAAAATGAACGTTTCTTTTCCACATAAAAGCCCTGAACGAATGGCCACGGCAAATTCCCCATTTCCTTCTGCATCCATCCAGCCGATTGGCGCCGCATACCATCCCCTGTCTAACGGCTCGGTTTCGCGAATTTCCTTGACCGCCCTTTCTCGTGGTGTTCCGCCGAGCGCCGGCGTCGGATGCATTTGTTCTACAATCGATAAAACCGAAGCGGCGCGACACTTTTCTCCGACCACAGGAGTATATAAATGTTGAATGTGCTGTAATTTTAACAATTGCGGAGAAGCCGGCATTTGCACACGTTCGCAAACCGCTTCTATCGCTTCTTTAATCATCCGGACAACAAATTGATGTTCACGAAGGTTTTTCTCATCATGCATTAGCCATTGTCCGAGCTTTTCATCTTCCTGAAATGTTTTACCGCGGCGTATCGATCCAGCCAAACAAGTAGAATAACACGCAGCCCCTTCCTTTTTCACAAGCTGTTCTGGAGAAGCGCCAATAAAACATTGTCCTTCCTGCTCGAATGCAAATAAATAACTAAACGGCTGTTGTTCACGCAATTGCTGCAAAACGGCACTCGGATCGATCGCATCCGCAAACGATAAACGCGCCTCTCTTGCCAGCACTACTTTTTCAAATTTTCCTTCGCGAATATTCCTGATCGTTTTTTCAACCGCATGAATCCATTCTTCTTTTTGAGCTTCCTCATATTTTACTAATGTCGGCAATGAAGATGTCGGCTGTCTCTGTTCTTGTGATAAGAGGAGCATCAACCTTCTTATTTTTTTCATCATTTCTTCATGCCGTTTGGAAGGAACCGTCACCGTTAATGTCGTCTTTTTGTTTTTGAGCGATAGAAGAACCGTTGGCACCACCATTTTTGCGTGAGGAAATGCGCGCCATTTTTCCGTTCTTGTTTTGAACGGATCAAATGAAAAGCCCCCAAATAAAATAGGCGTTGCAGCGGTTCCGTTATGATCGAAAGCTATCTGCTCCATCCATCTCTTCCATTCCGTCTCTACTATACGGAAACGCTGCTCTTTTTCTTCTGTTTCGATGCTATACGCGCAGCCAAGCCCTACATAAACGGTTTCGTTCGCGCGATCAGACCAATAAAACCGCTGGCGAAAAGAACACGCTTGTCCTAACGCAAAAAAATAAACTGGATCTACATAATCCATTTCCCCGCTCCAGCTAATGAACGGGCGATTCGCTTTTTCCGAGATGAAACGCAATTGTTCTTCTATTTTATGCTGACATAAAACTGCCACTGTAATCCCGCTTTCTTCATTATTGCTTATTTTCTATTTTTCATTATATATAATAGGAAATGATTTATCTATTCGAAAGGGGTTGACACCTTATAGACGTTTTCCTACACTTATTGTGAACGTTTTTTGAACGTTATTATTTTATCTTATTCCGATATGAGGGGTATGATTATGCAACCATCATTGCAAACAGAACGGCGTTCACCCGTCAACCGCCACCGCGATTGGCGCGTTTGGTGGAGATTAACGCGTCCGCACACATTGACAGCCGCATTTGTTCCCGTTTGTATTGGCACAGCGCTGGCGTTCCATGAAACAAATATTCGCGCTTCGCTGTTTATCGCGATGCTTGTCGCTTCTTTGCTTATTCAAGCGGCAACGAACATGTTCAATGAATATTATGACTTTAAGCGCGGGCTGGACTCGCCAGAATCCGTGGGGATTGGCGGAGCGATTGTTCGCGAAGGAATCCATCCGAAAACGGTTTTGAATTTGGCGATTTCCTTTTTTGCCATCGCAACGCTAATCGGCGTCTATATTTGCATGAATAGCAGCTGGTGGCTCGCGTTAATCGGCTCCATTTGTATGGCGGCTGGATATTTCTATACGGGCGGACCTATCCCAATCGCGTATACCCCGTTTGGCGAACTTGCAGCCGGATTTTTTATGGGATTGCTTATTATTTTAATTTCCTTTTTTATCCAAACAGGAGAAATAACAAGAACAGCTGTTTTGATTTCCGTGCCGATTGCCATTTTAGTCGGAGCGATTTTGCTAGCAAACAACATTCGCGACTTCGATGGGGACAAAAAGAACGGGCGCAAAACGCTGGCGATTTTAGTCGGGCGCGACAATGCAATCCGCATTCTTGCCGGCATGTTTGCCGTATCGTTTATCTGGATGGTTGGGCTATCCCTTTTCCACCTCGTTTCCTTCTGGACATTGCTTGTCTTTTTCAGCGTGCCAAAAGCGATTGCAGCGGCAAAAGGATTTATCGGCAAAACAAAGCCGATCGAGATGATGCCGGCGATGAAAGCGACGGCACAGACGAATACGCAATTTGGTTTTCTATTGGCAATTGGTTTGCTTATTAGCCATTGGTTGTAACACGGTCGTCATAGACCGTGTTTTTTTTTTATTTTTCGCTCATACTACAAAGTAAACGGTTGATTTTTAGGAAGGAGTTATGAAGTATGTTAACGAATGAACAATTGGCCGCCTTCCGTGCTGAACTTCTCCGCGCAAAAAAGGAAACGCAAGAGCGGCTGCAACATAACGACCATTTCGGCACACTGCGGGGCCACGCGCATGACGCGGTCGGTGAGCTTGCCAGCTACGACAATCACCCGGCGGACGATGCAACCGAGCTGTATGAGCGGGAAAAAGATATCGCGCTGAATGAACATGCCGAAAGGGAACTGAAGGAGATTGAATATGCTCTCCAAGCGATCGAAAACGGCACGTATGGCATATGCGAAGTTTGCGGGAAGCCAATTCCGTACGAACGGCTAAAAGCACTGCCGACAACAACATGCTGCAAAGAACATAGCCGTGACAAAACGGTTTCGCAAAAACGGCCGCTCGAAGAAGGAGTGTTGATGCCTCCATTCGGAAAATTCGATCTCGATGGCCGCGACGAATCAGTAGCATATGATGCGGAAGATGCTTGGCAAGAAGTGGCCCGTTACGGCTCGTCCGATACTCCTTCAGATTTAGGGAAAAATGTCGACTATTACGGGGAAACATATGCCGAATCAGAAGAACACGTCGGTTACGTCGAAGAGATAGAAAATTTTGCGTCGGTAGATTTATATGGAAAAAACGCAAAAGTATATCCGACACGGGAACACGAACAGCTGGAAAATATGTTGGACGACGAAGGAATCATGTCCAATATCGGCGATCTGCCGGCATATGAAAAAGAACCTTATACGAAAAAAGAAGATCATCGGCGTTGATGGTCTTTTTTTTGAAACAAAAAGGAATCCGCGTTCGTATAGAGAATTATAGTGATGAAACAATGACATTGAGGTGAAGACGATGAATGCACATGAAATTGACTACAAGCTATATGGGGACGATATGCAATTCGTCGAAATTGAATTAGATCCGCGGGAGAGCGTCATCGCCGAGGCCGGCGGCATGATGATGATGGAAGATGGAATTACGATGGAGACGATCTTCGGAGACGGCTCTGATTCCGGAAAAGGTTTCTTCAACAAATTAGTGGGAGCGGGAAAACGGCTATTGACAGGCGAAAGCTTATTTATGACCGTGTTTACAAACAACAGCGCAGAAAAACGCCGCGTCTCGTTCGCCGCTCCATACCCGGGAAAAATTATTCCGATGGATTTGGGCGAACTTGGCGGCAAAGTGATTTGCCAAAAAGATTCCTTCCTTTGCGCAGCGAAGGGGGTTTCTGTCGGCATTGATTTTCAACGTAAACTTGGCACTGGCTTTTTCGGCGGCGAAGGATTTATTATGCAAAAACTCGAAGGAGATGGCCTTGCCTTTTTGCACGCGGGCGGAACAATTTATCAGCGTGAGCTGCAGCCCGGTGAGAAGTTGCGCATTGATACCGGCTGCTTAGTGGCAATGACAAAAGAAGTCGATTATGACATCGAATATGTCGGCAAAATTAAAACCGCCTTTTTCAGCGGCGAAGGGTTGTTTTTTGCTACATTAACCGGTCCGGGAACCGTTTGGGTGCAGTCTCTTCCGTTCAGCCGGCTTGCCGACCGGATTATCGCCGCTGCGCCAAGCTCGGGAGGCCGCTCCGTTGGAGAAGGCAGCATCCTCGGCGGCATTGGCGATTGGCTGGACGGGGACGATTGAGAGAGGTCAAAAAACCCTCTCTCTTTTTATTGCTCAACCGGATGAATATCCCATATTTCGTTTGCGTACTCCTGCACCGTCCTGTCACTGGAAAAGTAGCCGGAATGGGCAATGTTGATCGCACTCATTTTCAGCCAGCGTTCCCGCTGTGTATACGCCGCTTCCACTTTTTCCTGTGTTTCCGCATATGGCGCGAAATCACGCAGCACGAAATATTCGTCGTTTTGCGTTAAAAGCGAATCGTAAATCGGCTCAAAATGGTCATGAACGTCCGGAAAAAATCCATTGACTAACTGATCGACGACCTGTTTAATCCGCTTATCATGATGGTAATATTCGTGGGCACGGTATCCGCCATTTTGGTAGTAGTTTAACACTTCTTCCGCCGTAAGCCCGAAAATAAACATATTTTCTTCCCCGACCGCTTCCAATATTTCAATATTCGCCCCATCCAGCGTTCCAAGCGTAATCGCCCCATTCATCATAAACTTCATATTGCCGGTGCCAGACGCTTCTTTGCTTGCCGTGGAAATTTGCTCGCTTACATCCGCCGCTGGAAAAATTTCTTCTGCAAGGGAAACACGATAGTTTTCTAAAAAAATGACTTTTAACTGTTCGTTTGTCCTTTTATCATTGTTCACTTTTTCAGCGACTGAATGAATGAGCTTAATAATCCGTTTTGCGTAATAATATCCCGGGGAAGCTTTGGCGCCAAAAATAAATGTGCGCGGATAAATCGAAAAGCTTGCATCTTCTTTTAGACGGTTGTACAGATGCATAATATGGAGAACATTTAGCAACTGCCGCTTGTAAGCATGAAGCCGTTTTACTTGCACGTCAAAAATCGATGATTCATTCACAACGATCCCTGTCTTTTCATAAATGCGTTTCGCCAATTTCGCTTTGCGCTTTTGCTTGACATTTTCAAGCTCCTGCTGAAACGCCGGATCAAAAGCGTATCGCTTTAAATGAATTAATTTCTGCGGCTCTTTGATCCAACATGGTCCTATTGCGTTCGTAATTAACGAGGAAAGCTCGGGGTTCGCTTTTAGCAGCCAACGCCGGTGCGTCACTCCGTTTGTCTTATTGTTAAATTTTTGCGGTTGAAACTCATAAAACAGCTTCATTTCCCTCTTTTTTAAAATTTCCGAATGCAATTTTGCGACTCCGTTCACACTATGGCTTCCAACAATTGCTAAATGCGCCATTTTAACAAGGCCGTGCGCGATAACCGCCATTTCTTCAATCCGCTTCCAATCGCCAGGATAATGATGCCAAAGCTCGCGGCAAAACCGCTCATTCATCTCCTCGACAATCATGTAAATGCGCGGCAGCAGCGGCTGGAAAATACGAATCGGCCATTTCTCTAGCGCCTCCGATAATGTCGTATGGTTCGTATACGAAACCGTATTTGTTGTAACATGCCAAGCATCTTCCCAGCTCATTCCTTCTTCATCTAATAAAATTCTCATCAATTCGGGAATCGCTAAAACTGGATGAGTATCGTTCACATGAATCGCCACATGCTTATGCAGCTCATACAGGTGCCCATGCTGGCGGCGATGCGCGCGGACGATGCTGCCAACGCTCGCAGCAACGAGAAAATATTGCTGCTTTAAGCGCAAAATTTTCCCTTCGTCATGCGTATCATCAGGATATAAAAATTCGGAAATCGCCTCCGTTTCCCTTTTATATTGCATTACGCTCTTATGGGGCGGAAGCGTTTTTGCCGGCTCTGCGCTCCAAATCCGCAACGTATTCACTGTTTTCGTATCATAGCCGATGATCGGAATATCATATGGAACCGCCATTACCTTTTCGCTGTCCATATGGCGGAATGTCAGGCGGCCGTTTTGCTTGGATATTTCGACATTTCCCCAAAAATTCACTTCCATCGCCAATTCTTCTTTTCTAATTTCCCATACATTTCCGTGGCGCAGCCATTGTTCCGGCAGCTCGACTTGATATCCATCGACAATTTTTTGGTCAAAAAGCCCGTGTTTATAACGAATTCCGCAACCGTGACCGGGTAAATTGAGAGAAGCAAGCGAATCTAAAAAACAAGCAGCAAGGCGGCCAAGGCCGCCGTTGCCCAGCCCCGCATCCGCTTCACATTCTTCTATGTCATCAAGGTGAATTCCTAAATCGTTCAGCCCTTCTTCGACGACATCGCGAATGCCAAGATTAAGCAAATTGCTGTCAAGGAGGCGCCCTAGCAAAAATTCGATCGACAAATAATATACTTGCTTCTGTTTTCGTGCGCGATTTCGCTCGTTCGTCTGAATCCAGTGTTGGCTAATATATTCACGGACCATGTTCCCTAACGTATGATATTGATCCCGTGGCGTCGATTCTTCAAACCGTTTGCCGCACAGCATTTCAAGCCGTTTTAAAAACGTTTTTTTAAATTCTTCCTTATTCGAGAACATGGTGCTCACTCCCGGCAATTAAATCCGCATATACTTTGTTATACTCAAGCGCTGACTGTCGCCAGTTATAATCGCCGCTCATCGCTTCTTGCATCAGCTTTTCCCATACTTGCTTCTCCTTATAAAATGCAAGCGCGCGGCGAATGGTATATAACATATCGTGGGCATTGAAGTTCGTGAAACTAAACCCGTTTCCTTCTCCCGTAAATTCATTATACGATTGCACCGTGTCGTTGAGTCCTCCCGTTTCCCGCACAATCGGAATCGTTCCGTAACGAAGCGCAATCATTTGGCTAAGGCCGCACGGCTCAAATTTCGACGGCATTAAAAACAAATCGGCTCCCGCATAAATTTGATGTGCCAACTCTTCATTAAAGCCGATGTACGCCTTGACTTTATCCGGGTACGTTGCCTCCATAGCACGAAAAAATTGTTCAAACTCCGGATCTCCCGTCCCAAGCAAAATAAATAGAACATCTTCGGCAATGATTTCATGGAAGACGCACTTTACGAGATCGATCCCCTTTTGCTTTGTCAGCCTCGTAACCATCGCAATAATCGGGACGTTTTCCCTTACCGATAAACCGAAATATTGTTGCAGCGCGCGTTTATTCATTTGTTTTCTGACAAGCGTCTGCGTATCATATGGCGCGGCAATGAAAGGATCGGTTTTCGGATTATACCGTTCATCGTCGATGCCGTTTAAAATTCCGATTAAATCATGTCGGCGCGCCCGCAACAGCCCATCGAGCCGCTCCCCGTAATATTCCGTCTGAATCTCTTCTTTATATGTCGGACTGACTGTTGTAATGATATCGGCGGCGACAAGCGCCCCCTTCATAAAACTCACATTCCCATAAAATTCTAGATGATCGGTCGTAAAATAACGATCGCTTAAATTCAATAAATCTCCTAAAATTTCACGGGGAAAAATTCCTTGAAACTGCAGATTATGAATCGTAAACATGGTGCGGATTTGTTCATAAAATGGATTTTTTCGATATTGTTCGCGCAATAAAAACGGAATCATGCCGGTATGCCAATCGTGGCAATGAATAATATCCGGGCGAAACGGAAGCGCGGGAAGTGCGTCTAAAATGGCGCGGCAAAAGTACGCAAACCGTTCTCCATCGTCATAATGCCCGTATAATGAGTGGCGTTTAAAATAGTATTCATTGTCTACAAAATAATAAATTACTCCTTCACGTTCGAGCATTTCGATTCCGCAATATTGCCGTCTCCATCCTACTCTTACGACAAGTTCAGCAATTTTTTTCATTTCTTTTTTATCGTTTTCGCGAATGGTTGCATATTTTGGCATGATGACCCGAACATCTGTCCCTAATTTTCGCAATTGCCGCGGCAGCGCTCCGGCAACGTCCGCCAATCCTCCTGATTTCACAAATGGTACGCATTCAGACACGACAAACAATACATTCACCGGTTGATCAACTCTCCTTGCACCGTTCCTTTCCGAACCACAAACGGTTGCTGTTCCGTCCCTCGCAAAGAAACGTCATTTTCTACTTTCGCATCTTTATCCACAATGACGCAATGGAGATGACAATGTTCGCCAATTTGGCTTTTTTGCATAATAATGCTATTTTTTATGACTGCCCCTTTTCCGATTTTCACGGAGCGGAAAATGATGCTGTTTTCCACATGCCCTTCGATAATGCAGCCATTGGCAATCATGGAATTTTTCACGACCGCTTTTTCTGTATATTTTGTTGGCGGTTCATCTTTCACTTTTGTATAAATCGGACGCGACTTAGCAAACAGCTGACGCCAAACATCTCGATTGAGCAATTCCATGCTATGGCGAAAATAACTTCCAATCGAGTCAACAACAGCTGCATACCCGCCGTATTCATAGTCACAAATTTTTAAAGAATGACGATGATCACGGACAACATCAACAATGCTGTAATACCCGGTACATCGGTGATTAGCGATTAAATCGAGCAACAATGACGTTTCTAACACAAACATTTCCAGCGAACGCCCTTGATGGCGGACTTCGGTAATATCGCATTGATTCGCAATGTGCCGTTCTAACACCGCTTCATAATCAATATTGCAAACGGTATAACTGTTGCAAATAACGGCATATTTTTGCCTGCTGCGCAAAAAATAGTCAATATGTTGTTCAAAATGGGCAAACGCTCCAACGTGAGGATTAGGAATCGATAAATCTGGCGATGGAAAGAAAAATAATCCGTCCCGTTTCCGGTTTAAATCCCAATTCTTTCCCGATCCTAAATGGTCCATTAAAGAACGGTATTGGTATTTCGGAAAAATCGCCACGCTCTCAATTCCGGAATTAACCATGCTCGACAATACAAAGTCGATTAATCGATACCTCCCAGCAAACGGCACCGCCGCAACAGAACGGTGCATCGTTAGCGGCTGAAGCGGCTCGATATACGTCGTTGCGTCAATAACTCCCAGCATCGATTGATGATTCACGGTTGCTTCATCCTTTCCCGTTTTTCGTTTGTAACCATTCTTTCGTAACAAGAAGATCATCCGGACAAACGACCAGATGCGGCGGAATTTCTATATTTGGCGGTACGATCGCCCTTTCGATATACACCCCTTCGCCAATCACCGCATCCGGCATAATCACACAATCTTTCACCATCGCTCCTTTTTGAATATGGACTCCTTGAAATAATATGGAATGTTCTACGTTTCCTTCGACCACGCATCCTTCGTTTACAAGCGAATGGACGACAACCGCATCATCGGAAATATATTGTGGCGGCTGATTTGGGTTTACAGAATAAATGCGCCACGAATGGTCAAACAAATCTAACTCGTTTTCTTCATCCAATAAATCCATATTGGCTTCCCATAAGCTTTTTACCGTCCCAACATCTTTCCAATAGCCTTTAAACAGATAAGCAACAAGCCGTTTCTTATTCCGAAGCAACAATGGAATCACATCTTTTCCAAAGTCGTGGCTTGAATGCAAATTGGCGTTATCTATTTGCAAATACTCTTTTAAAAGCGGCCAATTAAAAATATAAATGCCCATCGAAGCGAGGTTGTTTTTCGGATTCTTCGGTTTCTCTTCAAATTCAATAATTTCCATTTGCTCATTTGTATTCATAATGCCGAAGCGGCTCGCCTCCGACCACGGCACTTCAATGACCGAAATGGTTACATCGGCGTTTTTCGTCATATGATAGTCAAGCATTTTTCGATAATCCATTTTATAAATATGATCCCCTGATAAAACTAACACGTAATCCGGGGCATATTGCTCAATATAATTCATATTTTGATAAATGGCGTTCGCCGTTCCTTCATACCATTTCACTCCAGACGATACGGAATAGGGGGGAAGAACGGTGATGCCGCCATTTCTGCGATCCAAATCCCATGCGCTCCCAATGCCGATATAAGAATGCAGCAGAAGCGGCTGATATTGCGTTAACACCCCGACCGTATCGATTCCCGAATTAGTGCAGTTGCTCAATGTAAAATCGATAATTCGATATTTTCCGCCAAATGGAACAGCTGGTTTTGCAATGTTTGCCGTCAATGAATATAAGCGGCTACCTTGCCCTCCCGCCAATAACATGGCGATGCATTTTTTCTTTGCCATCAATGCTTCTCTCCCCCCGTTTTTTCACTGGTCTTAAAATGGAAATGCCAAACGGTGGAACCGTCATGCGAATATGATATGGCTTTCCATGAAACGGCTCTTTGATCGCTGCAACCAGCTTCGCATTAACATTCCCCCACCCTCCGAACTCGGCCGCGTCGCTATTGATTATTTCTCGATATTTGGCAAATAGCGGAACGCCAACTTTATAGCCGTGATACACTTTATTGGTGAAATTGCACACAACAACAAGCAAATCGTTCTCTTTTTTTCCTCTGCGGACAAATGAGAAAATACTTTGTTCGGCGTTATGAACATCAATCCACTCAAATCCATCCGGAGAATGGTCTAGCTCATGTAAAGATTTGCATCGCTTATAACATTTCAATAATTCTTTCACGTACATATTCATTTTCCGGTGCATCTCAAAATCAAAAAGCATCCAATCCAACTGCTCTAAATCTTTCCACTCATCAAACTGAGCAAATTCGCCGCCCATAAACAATAGTTTCTTGCCGGGATGCGCAAGCAAATATCCATACAGCAGCCTTAATTGCGCAAACTTTTCCTCATACGTCCCCGGCATTTTATTTAATAGCGATTTTTTTCCATGTACGACCTCATCATGAGAAAAAGGTAAAATAAAATTTTCCGAATACGCGTACAAGAGGGAAAAGGTTACTTTATTGTGCGCATATTTTCGCCGCTCCGGCGCCGTTTCCATATACGTTAAAATATCGTTCATCCACCCCATGTTCCATTTATAGTTAAATCCCAATCCTCCGTCATACGTTGGAGCGGTGACGAGCGGCCATTCCGTCGAATCTTCGGCAATCATCAATATGCTCGGGTCATGCGCAAATACGGTCTCATTTAATTTTTGTAAAAACTGTACAGCATACGGGTTTTTGTGCGCTACATCTTTATTCGGCCAATACAGCATATTGGCCACCGCATCCACCCGAAATCCATCGACATGGAAATATTCCATCCAAAATAAGGCGTTGGAAATCAAAAAGCTGCGAACTTCCGGCCTGCCAAGATCAAAATTCGCGGTGCCCCACTCGTCATTTTCCCTATCTTGCATGTTGGCATATTCATATGTCGGCGCTCCGTCAAACATGTATAATCCATGTGCATCTTTGCAAAAATGGCCAGGAACCCAGTCGAGAACCACACCGATTCCCGCCTGGTGGCAGCAGTCAATAAAATGCATTAAATCATGAGGTGTCCCGTAGCGGCTTGTCGCGGAATAATAACCTGTTCCTTGATATCCCCAAGAGCGGTCAAACGGATGCTCAACGAGCGGAAGCAATTCAATGTGGGTAAAACCATGTTCAATAACATATGGAATTAACTCATCCACCATCTCTCGATATGTATAAAAACTGCCGTTTTCTTTCTTTTTCCACGAACCGAAGTGAAGCTCATAAATGAACAAAGGCTGGTCATAAATTCGCTTTCGCTGTTTCTTTCGTCGCCATGTTTGGTCATTCCATTGATAACCTTTTATGTTGTAGACGATGGAGGCAGTACGGGGACGCAACTCGGAGTAAAACGCGTATGGATCAGCTTTCAACACGACATTTCCATTGTTCGTGGTAATCTCGTATTTATATAAATGCCCTTCCAAGTTTTCCGGAATAAAAATTGTCCATACACCTTGATTACTTACTTTTACAAGATTAAAATTAGTTCCGTTCCATTCGTTAAAACTGCCGACTAATCGCACTTGCCGCGCATGCGGAGCCCATACACAAAACCGGGTTCCGACCACGCCATTTTCCTTTATCACATGTGCGCCAAACAATTCATAACTTTTATATAAGCTGCCTTCATGAAATAAATAAATTTCCAGATCGGTCGGACTGACGATGATCAATCTGCATCGCATCCTTTCTTAAAGTTTCTTACAATTGTTACTTATATTCCACAATCATCCATAAATTCCTTGATAAAAAAATTTATACTTTTTTGACAATCTTCAACAAACAAATGAAAAATTTTTTTGCACAGCAACAAAAAATTATATTATAATATATATAAAATAATAATAATTCTAAATAGAGGTGTGCCATGTCACTAATTCAATACGATTATCATCATCTCCCACACGTAAAAACGCAAAATCAATCAAAAAGAACGTTATGGATCACTCTTGGATTAACGTTGTTTTTTACGATTGTAGAAATTGCCGGCGGACTATTATCCAATTCTTTGGCGCTGCTTTCCGACTCCGCCCATATGGCATCTGACGTCTTGGCGCTTGGGCTTAGCATGGTTGCTCTTTACCTTGCCACTCGCCCGCCAAATCATCGATTTACATTTGGTTATTTGCGCTTTGAAATTATTACGTCCTTTTTAAATGGCCTTACGCTAGCCATTATTTCTATCGGGATTTTTTGGGAAGGAATTCAGCGGTTTATTTCTCCCGAACCGATTGACTTTCGCTTAATGCTGACCATTTCTTCCATCGGCTTCATCGTGAATCTCGTATTGACGATCGTCCTTAGCCGAAGTACAAAGGAAGAGGAAAATTTAAATATTAAGAGCGCATTATGGCATTTTATCGGGGATCTTCTTAGCTCCATCGGCGTCATTCTTTCAGCGATACTCATTTACTTTACCGGTTTTTATTTTTTCGATCCGCTCATTAGCATCATCATTGCTGGCATCATCTTTACAGGCGGGGCGAAAATTATTCGCGAATCGTATTTCATTTTAATGGAAGCGGTGCCTGATCGGTTTCATCTCGATCAGATTAGAGAGGATATCCGCCAAGTCGAAGGAGTCGAAGATGTACACGACATGCACTTATGGGCCGTCTCTACGGACCACTATTCGTTAACCGCGCACGTATTTATTAACGAGCATATCCAGCCATTTTGCGTGATCTTGGCCATTAACGAGATGCTCAACAAAAAATATGGTATTAAACATACGACGATTCAAGTCGAACACGCCATATTCCATGATCACGGCGAATATGGAAAAGAATTTTTGCTCCAAAAAAAGAAAAAAGCATAATTATAATGGCGCATTTTGCCGCTCCATACCAAAAGAAAATTTTCGATTCACGTTAACAAACATATATTCCAAATATAAAGGATGGAAGACCCCTTAGAGAAAAGGAGGAAAAGGAAAGCGTTTTGATCGTTCTTCTGTTCGCCGGAAATTCCGTTTCAAACGAAATGAAGGCAGTGCGTGGTTGATTGATTAGGCAAGATTCTAATGATGATGGGCTCCCAGGGAATTGTCCCTATCGGAGCCCATCTTCTTTTTGTACTGCATATTCACTATATCGCAATTTCCTTTTTTAAACATCCTTGTAGATTAACTCCAGATTCTATATTATACTGATGTAAACTTAGATCTTAAATGTACGAACAAGTTCTTGCAGTTCCTCCGCCATATTTTCCAACGATTTTGCCGCTGAGGTGATTTCCTCCATTGAAGCGAGCTGTTCTTCGGTAGAAGCGGCAATTTCTTCAGATGTTGCTGCATTTTCTTTCGCGACGACCGCCAATTCGTTAGTTGTGGAAGACAATTCTTGGATCCCGGCAGAAATTTGTTGCGCCGTTGCAGAAATATCCTCCAATTGTGAAGAAATATCCTTCATGCCTTGCAAGATTAGGCTAAATTTTTGCGTTGTTTCTTGCGAGATTTCAATTCCCGTTTTTACATTTTGTGTCGCTTGTTTCATCATTTGCACGGTATTTTCCGTATCTTTTTGGATGCTAAAAATCAGTTCAGCGATTTGCTTCGCTGACTCCCGGGACTGTTCCGCCAGTTTTCTCACTTCGTCAGCGACGACGGCAAAGCCTTTTCCGTGTTCTCCCGCCCTTGCCGCTTCAATCGCAGCATTTAACGCAAGAAGGTTCGTTTGATCGGCAATTTCTCTAATCACATCCAGTATTGTGCCAATCTCTTTGGAACGTTCATACAGCACATTAATCATTTCTTCTGATTTAGACACAGATTGCTGAATCGAATTCATTTGTTCGACCGTTTTTTGAACAGAGTTTCCCCCATCTTCCGCTTGTATAGTCATTTGTCTCGACAAATCTGTAATTACTGTGGAACGATCGGCGATATTTGTAACCCCCTGCGCCATTTGTTCCAAGGCAGTGGCGTTCGATTCCACTTTGCTTGTCTGAATCTCCGCTCCATTCGCCACTTGCTGAATACCTGATGCGACTTGCTCCGTCGCTAAGGTAGTTTGATCGGCGCTTGCCGTCAGTTCCTCGGAAGATGCGGCTACCTGCTCCGCCGCTGTTGTCACATGTTTTAGTAGATTCGCTAAATTTTCTTTCATTTTGTTGTAGCTGTCTATAATTTGGCCGATCTCATCACGCGCATGATCCTCAATATCAACAGTAAAATTTCCTTCCCCAGCTTGTTTAAGAGCGTTAGAAATAGATGACAGTCTAATGCGGATTTTTCGTGTAAACCATAAAATGATCAGAGCCGAAATAATGAGCACAATAAGCGTTGAAAGGATAAATGTTTTCAAAAAAGAAGCAATAGTGGAATCAATAAATTTTTGCGGTGCACCTATGTAAAAAATGCCTATATTTTCCCCGTTTGCATTCTTAATAGGCATGTATCCAGTTTGATATTTCTCTCCTACCACTTCCGCTTCGCCAAAATAAGCTTTTCCTTCTTTTAACACGACATTTGCAACCTTATCGGAAACCTTTGTACCAACGACACGTTTGCCATTTCTTATTACGTTCGTTGCTACTCTAGTGTTTTCTTGGAAAATAGTAACCGTTCCACCAGTTAGTCTCCCTATTTCATCGACTAATTCATAATTATTATTGATTTTTGCATCTCCCTTATAAAGGCTGCCATCCTTCAACACCCAATCTCCCTCATATTTCTTATCAATATATTGATAAGCTAAAGCGAGATCAGATTTCACTTTTTCAATCGCCGCTTTTTTCATCCCTTTCGTAATTTGAACATCCGCGATAACCGTGATAATTGCTGACAAAAGAATAATCACGCTTAACACAAGTAAATTAATTTTCGTTCCAAGTTTTAATTTGTTCATTATACTCACCTTCTATCATTGCTATCTTCGCAGCTCCGAACCTAACCGCTGATTTTTCTACGTCCAATAGCATTTGCAACGGGAAACATATCATTTTTTAAGATGGATTAAACATTCTATTTAGTGCAATAAATGTTTTTATAAACCAAAATAGTATAAATATAATAATAAGAACCATTGTTACCATTTTCTGAATTTCCATAAAACGAAAATATACGATGACATCCTAATCTATCATCCTTCTTCCTCATCCCCCCTTCATTTGTCTGATAAATTGATTAACATGATGGATATAATTGTAATGGAAAAACTAATATCAGTAAATCATCTTATCTTCCTAATCTTTTATAATTTATAAAATATGGTTAATAATCATAAAAACAGACAAGTTAAACAAAGGCGCAACCGCAACTGCTTTTAATAAGCAGGTTTCATTCGCATGGCGGCACATCGCGAAAAGAAAACAGCCTATTTTTTGGATGTAAAAGTCTTCACTACACAAATTTTCTCTTCCTGAATCGCGTTTGCTAAAAATAAAAAAACGGGCTCCACATTTATGAGAGCCCACGAACAACATCATTGTCATTCAAGTCAAAGAAAACGTCGCATCTTCCCGCAATGTTTCTTTAGCTACAATCAATAGTATATGAAGATTTATTGTTTCTGAATTCATAAAAAACAAGCTTATTCTCTATCAAACTTAAATTTGCGAACCAGTTCCTGTAACTCTTCAGCCATGTTCGCCAATGATTTTGCTGCCGATGTAATTTCTTCCATCGATGCGAATTGCTCTTCCGCAGAAGCAGCGATTTCTTCGGATATCGTAGTACTTCTTTTCGCAACAGACGCCAATTCGTTGACAGTCGCACTCAATTGTTGAATTCCTGCAGAAATTTGCTGCACTGTTGCGGTGATATCTTCCAGTTGTGTTGAAGCATCTCTTGTACTTTCCATAATTGCATTGAATTTCTGAGTCGTTTCTTGTGAGATTTCCATTCCGCCCTTTACGTTTTGTATTGCTTGTTCCATCATTTGCACGGTATTTTCCGTATCTTTTTGGATGCTAAAAATCAGTTCAGCGATTTGCTTCGCTGACTCCCGGGACTGTTCCGCCAGTTTTCTCACTTCGTCAGCGACGACGGCAAAGCCTTTTCCGTGTTCTCCCGCTCTTGCCGCTTCAATCGCAGCATTTAACGCAAGAAGGTTCGTTTGATCGGCAATTTCTCTAATCACATCCAGTATTGTGCCAATCTCTTTGGAACGTTCATACAGCACATTAATCATTTCTTCTGATTTAGACACAGATTGCTGAATCGAATTCATTTGTTCGACCGTTTTTTGAACAAAGTTTCCTCCATCTTCGGCTTGGATAATCATTTGTTTTGATAAATCGGTAATCGCCACAGAATGATTCGCAATATTTGTAATCCCTTGTGCCATTTGTTCAAGAGCGGTAGCGCTTGACTCCATTTTACTTGCTTCCTCTTCTGCTTCACTCGCGATTTTCCTAGTACCTGATGAAACTCGTTCTGTTGCCTGCGCAGTGTGATCCGCGCTCGCCGTTAACTCCTCCGAAGAAGCGGCTACCTGCTCTGCCGCGGTCGTTACATGTTTAAATAAATTTTTCAAATCTTCCCTCATCTTATTGTAACTATGTATAATTTGCCCAATTTCATCTTGAGCATCATCTTGAATATCTACGGCAAAATTCCCTTCTCCTGCCTGTTGGAGGGCATTAGAGACAGATGTTAATCTGCGATGAATTTTTCGCGTAAACCATAAAATAATCAGAACAGAAATAATAAGTACGACAAGCGTTGAAATAATCAGCGTCTTGAAAAGTGAAGAGATCGTGGCATCAATATTTCTTTGATGCATACTTACGCAAAAAATGCCGATGTTTTCTCCATCCGAATTCTGAATCGGCATATATGCCGCTTGAAATGTTTCTCCTAAAGTTTCTACCTCTCCAAAATAAGTTTTTCCTTGTTTCAACACGATGTTTGCGATTTTTTCGGGAACAGCAGTACCAACAACCCGCTTGCCATTTTTTTTGATATTTGTGGCTACCCTAATGTCATTTTGGAAAATAACAACATTGCCATTGACCAGTTTTCCAATTTGATCAACGATTTCATTATTATGATTCATTTTTACATTTCCTTTATAAAGCGCACCGTCTTTTATCATCCAGTCTCCTTTGTACTTCTCATCGATATATTGATAAGCAAGCAGAAGGACAGCTTTTACTTTTTCCACTGTCGATTTTTTCATGCCTTGGGTAATTTGAACATTTGCAACGATCGTAATAATTCCTGATAAACAAATAATTACGCACAACACAATGAGGTTAATTTTTGTTCCCAGCTTTAGCGCTTTCAATTCCATTCACCTTCTATATTGCACTGTTTTCGTTTTAGGTCTTCCAGCTAGCGTAAACACGAAACTGAACCATGTTTCTTTTCATTTCAACGCATTATGGCATAGGAATGCATAACCAAAAATTCTTTGCCGCACCACACCTCCTTTTTCTGCGTCAAACTACCCAATTAATATTGTTAAAATTATATAACTCATTATAATTTTATGATAAATGGCTCATATAATAAATCAGATCATATTCCTAAAATTCCTAAATTTCCTAAAGTATATATAGATCAAAAAGAAATTTGTCATCCATGCGTTTCCAAACGATATCGCTAAGTTCATTTCGCAAAATATCCTGAGCGGACAGCAGCGCAAATTAGCCCATGATTTCGGACCTGCTTTTTCGAATTACGAAAATAATGCGCAAATCTTTATAAATCATTCCATATTCTTCAAGCATTCGGT